>DASTBV010000172.1:0-2925 GCA_035711805.1 Vicinamibacterales bacterium | reverse complement strand
AGGCGGGCACTGCGACTAGGGAAGCGCGTAGGTGAAGAGCGCACTGCCGGCGTTGATCGCGATGTACTGCTTGCCGTTCACCGCGTAGCTCATCGCCGCGTGGTTAATCTGCCCGCCGACGTTGGCCTTCCACAGCAGCGCGCCGGTCCTGGCGTCGAGGGCCAGGAAATATCCGTCGCGGCCACCGCTGAATACGACATCGCCCGCCGTCACGAGCGTCCCGCCCCACGTGATGTCGCCAAGCTTGAATTCCCACTTCTGGTCGAGGGTCTGCGGGTCGTACGCACGCACCACCCCGTACGCCTCGCCCGTATCGGGATCGTTGTAGAACGGCACCAGGTTCGTCGCGCCCATCGTCGTCTGACGGGTGTTCGGACCAGGAATCGCGCGCGGGAATTGCCCTTCCACAGCGAACGTGCCGGAGTTCTCCCAGGTGGCGACGTAGAACAGGCCCGTGCGCGGGCTGAACGCCGGCGGGGCCCAGTTCGTGCCGCCGTGGACGTGCGGATAGATTGCCGTGCCTTCCTTCGACGGGAACTTCACGCGATTGGGACGCCCCTTTGCGTCGAAGCCGTCGAGCCAGTTCGTCTTCACATACGGCTTGCCCTTCAGGAACTCGCCCGTCGTGCGATCGAGCACGTACATCACGCCGTTGCGGTTCGCCCACAGCATGACCTTGCGCGGCTTGCCCTGCCACTGAATGTCGGCAAGGACGGGCACCTGTGTGGAGTCGTAATCGAGCTCGTCGTGCGGCGTGAACTGGTAGTGCCACTTCAGCTTGCCCGTGTCCGCGTCCAGCGCCACGACGCTGTCGCTGTACAAGTTGTCGCCGCGGCGCGTCGAGCCGTCCCAGTCCGGCGCCGGGTTGCCGGTTCCGAAGAACACGAGATTTGTTTCCGGATCGTAGGCGCCCGCATTCCAGACACCCACGCCGCCGACCTTCCATGAGTCGCCGGCCCACGTGTCGTTTCCGGGTTCTCCAGGTCCCGGAATCGTGTAGAACCGCCAGACCTCGGCGCCCGTCTTCGCATCGAACGCCGCGATGTAGCCGCGGATCGGTCCGTCGCCGCCGCCGGTTCCGACGATGACCTTGTCCTTCACGACGGTCGGGTTGTGGGTGATCGAGTAGCCAGCCTTCGCGACGGCGACCTGCGATTTCCAGATCTGCTGGCCGGTCTTCGCGTCGAGCGCGATGAGATGCGCATCGAGCGTCCCGAGGTAGAGCGTGTTGCCGAGAATGGCCACCCCGCGGTTGACGCGGCCGCAGCACGCGCGCGCCTCGGGCGCCGGCGTGTAGTTGAACTGCCAGAACGGCCGGCCGGTCGCCGCGTCGAGCGCGACGACGTTGTTCGGTGCTTCAACCGTGTACATCACGCCGTCGACGACGATCGGCGTCGCCTGGAATTTCTCGAGCGAGCGCGCCTGCCAGATCCACGCCTGCTGCAGGTTCTTGACGTTCGCCGTGGTGATCTGCGTCAGCGGGCTGAAGCGCTGGTTCTTCGGGGTCCCGGAATACGAGAGCCAGTTGTGCGGCTCCTTGTCGACGCCGGCGAGGATGCGGTCGTAGGTCACCTGCGCCTGCAGCGACGCGGCGGCGAGAACGAGGATGACGACGAGTCTGAGCAACATGAACTTCCTCACTTTGCCTGACCTCCGCGGCCGCCCGTTGGCGCCGGCGCAGTCCGAAGCGATGACAGATAGCTGACGATATCGGCAATCTCCTGCGGCGTCAGCGTGTTCTTGTATGAAGGCATGGGCGTGTCGACGAAGCCGTGCGACTTGAGATCACTCTTCGCGAACGAGCGAAGCTGCTCCTTGCCGTCGATGAGGCGGACGTTGAAGGTGTCGTGACCAAGCAGCCAGCCGGTCACTGTCGTTCCGTCCTGGAGGACGACGCGGTAATAGCGGTGGTTCGGCTGGACGTCCGCCTTCGGATCGAGAAGCGCGCGCTCGAGATCCGGCGCGCGGCGCGCCTGGCCGACGTTCGACAGATCCGGTCCCCTGCGGCCGCCGATGCCGCCGACGCTATGGCACGACGCGCAGTTGCCCTTGCTGTCGTAGACCAGCTTTCCGCGCGCGGCGTCGCCGGTGATCGCCACCGCGGCTTTGCCGGCAGCAAGCGAGCGGAGGTAGGCAACGATTTGTCCGGCCTGGGCCTCCGTGACGTTCGTCGCCGGCATCGGGGTATTCGGGATGCCCTGGCGGATGATGCGCGACAGCTCGGCATCGGTCATCGGCCGCCGGAACTGACCGGCGGAGAAGTTGATGCCGGGAATCAGATCCCCGTTCGGGCCATGGCAGTTGGCGCAGCCGCGGTCGCGATACGCCCGTTCGCCGTCGAGCAGGTCCTGGGCTGTCTCGTGCTGCGCCCAGGCGCTGGACGCGACGCACGGCGCGAGGAGGGCGCTGGCGAGCGCAAAGCCGGTAAGAAAGTGGCGCATGGCGGCAATCGTAACTGAATTTCAGACGTAGTGTCCGCCTTCAGGCGGACCAAACCGGAAACAGCGAAGATCGGCAAGGATCGCTAAGATCGCGAAGAATGAAGTCCTTGCTGGCGGCCTGTCTGCTTCTCGTCGCCGGTGCGTACGCCGCGAACGCCGGCGAACAGACATCGGGCGCCCCGAGAGGTTCCCGTGCCAACACCTGGGCGGCGCGCAGCAGTACCGGGCTGATGCTCGGCGGAACATGGACCGCCACAGAGGATGCGAAAACCGGAGCCGTGACGGGCACGTGGACCCTCGTCGATGCGCAGGGTCGCGTCGTCAGGCGCGGTGCGTGGGCAGCGGCCAAGGCGGCATCGGGCTGGACCGGGAGCTGGCGGGCTAATGTCGAAGGCAGATCCGGCGAGTACTCAGGCACATGGACGGCGCGTGTCGATCTCAAGCCGGCCGCACGGTTCGCCGACATGTTTGCGAAAGCGCTCGA
>DASTBV010000171.1:0-22793 GCA_035711805.1 Vicinamibacterales bacterium | reverse complement strand
TCCCACTCTCTCCGCCAACCTTCGCTCCGGAGCCACGCAAGGCGGGCCGGTCGAACCATCCCGAGCTTCGGTTGGCAAGCCGCATTCAGCGTCTCGCGCGGCGTTGTCCGGAACGTGCGACCCCAGTCCGGCGATCTAGTTGCGAGATAGCTATTTTTCTTTTTCTCTGAAGCGTTTGTAGTTTGCTTCCTCAGGCGTGCAGTCCCAAGGGAGAATCTCGCCGTCCGGCAGCCGCTGATACGGATAGGTTACGACGAGCTTCTCGTAGTACACGGGATCGTGGTGGGTGACGACGACGCGCATGCGATCGCCATCAGGGATGAAGCGTTCCTCGGTGCGCATCTGATCTGACTGCACCAGTCCCGGCGCGCCGAGCGTATCGAGGATGCCAGCTCGCTGCCCGATGGTTTCAATTGCCAGCACGTCACCTTCGTAGCGCGCGATCGAACGTCCCAGGTGCGGATGCGCGGGCACAGACACGGGCGCCTTCGCGAGCGGAGTGCCAGGCGCGATTGGCACGCGACGGCGGATGTCCATGAATTCGTAATTGATGTGGACCTCGTTCTTTTGCTGACGCACTTCGATCGGCGGCGACGGCGTGTGCATGACGCGCGTGAAGCTCGCCGGGATACATTGCATCGCGGGGTCGTCCCTGAGGTAGTCGTAGCGCGCGCGAGCCACCTTGCCTGCCGACGTCAGCGTCATCTCGATGGTGGGCGATCCGGACAGGATCCACACGCCGTCCAACTGTGCGCGGTTGCCCTGCGCGTCTGCTCCCGAGATCACGCAGACGAGCATCGCGAGAATCGTGAGGAGCTTCATCTCTGTTCTCTCCCTTGACTCTGTGGTGGGGAGGGACCACCCGACGGCCGCCCCGGCTCGCACTCGATGAACTGGCCCTTGGCAATGGCCTGGCGAAACGCGTCGAAGCCGCAGTCGCGCAGAACGCTCTTGTCCGGAAGTACCGCGCTGCGGAAATAGGCGAGGTTGTCCAGACGCCGGCTCGGGCTGGCGTTGATGGTGACCGTGTCACCGACGCGCAGCAGGTGGAAGGGTACTTTGCGACGAACGAGCGCGTTGCGGTCGGACCATTCGATGAACCACTCCTTCACCGTTCCGTCGCGCTCGGTGACCTGGAGCGTGATCTGCGAGTGAGGGTTTCGAATGTCCAGCTCAGTAATCCGGCCGGTCAGCGTGAGCGCCTGCGAACTGTCGAAATTCACCGCGACCGAGTGATGAGCAGGCGTGGAGACCCCACCGCACAGCAGTGCAATGAGGCTGGCGGCGCAAAGCGTCTTGGCCATGCACTTCCTCCGCGGCGAATTGTATCCGTTTCCGTTCCCGCGCAGCGCTGATCGACTGTTTGTTTGTCTTGCTCTCCCGATTCGTTAAGATCAGCGCCCAGTTCGACTTCTAATCCGGAGGCGAGATGCGCAGACAGGCTGCCTCGTTGCTGATTGTTGCCGTTGCATTGCTGGCGTTGACGGCCGCGCCCGCCACACAGAGCGCACCACCTGTCGCGCCGGCTGCCGCCGCGTCAATGCCGCCGAAGCTTGCCGCGTACAAGCAGGAAGTCGTGACGAGCGTCGACGGACTGTACGACCTCGCGCAGCAGATGGTCGATTCGGTCTTCAGCTTCGGCGAGATCGGTTTCCAGGAGTTCGAGACTCAGCGTTACCTCACGGGCATTCTGGAGCGTGAGGGATTCACCGTGCAGCGCGGCGTCGCCGGTATTCCGACGGCGTGGACGGCTCGCTTCGGCTCCGGGAAGCCGGTGATCGCACTGGGGTCCGATATCGACGGCATCCCGCAGGCATCGCAGAAACCCGGCGTGGCCTACCGCGATCCAATCGTCGACGGCGCTCCAGGTCACGGCGAAGGCCACAATTCCGGCGTGCCCGTCAACATCGTTGCCGCCATTGCGGTCAAGCGCATCATGCAGCGCGACACGCTCCCCGGGACGCTTGTGCTGTGGCCCGGTGTCGCCGAGGAACTCCTTGCCACCAAGGCCTATTACGTACGCGCCGGTGTGTTCAAAGACGTTGACGTCGTCCTTTACAACCATGTGGGCACCAATCTGACAACGAACTGGGGGGACAGCGGCGGGAACGGCCTCGTCTCCGTCGAGTACACGTTCCAGGGGG
Source organism: Vicinamibacterales bacterium (assembly GCA_035711805.1). Classification (GTDB taxonomy): domain Bacteria; phylum Acidobacteriota; class Vicinamibacteria; order Vicinamibacterales; family UBA2999; genus Gp6-AA40. Next base: position 20,649 of record DASTBV010000171.1, on the reverse strand, counting down.
AATCGGCCCATAGTGGTCAGGCGCCATGGCGCGGGCGGAGCGCCATGGACGCCGTGGAACTGATGAACGTCGGCTGGAATTTCCGCCGCGAGCACCTGCGCATCCAGCAGCGCTCACACTACGTCGTGACCAACGGTGGCGATCAGCCGAACGTTGTCCCGCGCAACGCGTCGGTCTGGTACTACCTGCGGGAAACCTCGTATCCCGATATCAAACGCATGTGGGAAACGGCCGACAAGATCGCTCAGGGCGCGGCCCTGATGACCGACACGAGCGTCTCGTCGCGGGTGCTCGGCTCAGCATGGCCGATTCACACGAACAAGGTCCTTGCGGAAACGGTGTACGCGAACATCAAAACCGTCGGACTCCCCAAGTGGACCGATGCTGATATCGCCTTGGCGAAAGGCGTCCAGCGTGAGCTGAACGTGCCGGAGATCGGACTGTCGACCGAGATTCCCCAGCTTCGGGGCCGCGAGGCGATACCCGACGATGAGAAGCGCGGCGGAGGATCGGACGACATCGGCGACATCTCGTGGAACGTGCCGACGGTGAGCCTGAACTTCCCTGCGAACTTCCAGGCCGGTCCGGGGCACAACTGGGCCAACGCGATCGCCATGGCCACCCCCATCGCGCACAAGGGCGTTGTGGCCGGTGCGAAAGTCCAGGCGATGACCATGCTCGATGTGCTGACCCGGCCGGAAATCGTGTCGCAGGCGTGGGACTACTTCCGCAACGTGCAGACGAAGGATGCCAAGTACACGCCGTTGATTCGTCCGCAGGACACGCCCGCGATCTGGCTGAACGAAGAGACGATGGCGAAGTATCGCCCGGAGCTGAGGAAGTACTATTACGACCCGACGAAGTACAAGACTTACTTGGACCAACTTGGCATTAAGTACCCGACGCTGCGCTGAATACGCCATTCGTCCGCCGATCGTTCAGGTCGTCGTCATGAGCGCGGTGATGCTGGCCGCGACTGTTCACGATCCGGCGGCCCAGCGGCGGATCTCGCCGGTCACCGACGCGATGCTTGAGGCACCTCCGCCCGAGGATTGGTTGATGTGGCGGCGGACCCTGGACTCGCGGGGATACAGCCCTCTCGATCAGATCAACCGATCGAACGTGCGGAACCTCGCGCTGGTCTGGTCCCGCGGACTCACCGCCGGGATCCAGGAAGGCACCCCGCTCGTGCACGACGGCGTGATGTTCATGCCCAATCCACTGGACATCGTCCACGCGATCGATGCCGCCACGGGCGACCTGCTGTGGGAGTATCGCCGGCAGCTGCCAGCCGACATCGGCAAGGCCGTGCCGTTTCCGGCGATCAATCGAAACCTCGCTATCTACGGTTCGACAATCATCGACACCAGCGCCGACGATTTCGTCTACGCGCTCGACGCGGCGACGGGGAAGCTCGTCTGGGAGACTCGAATCCTCGATTACCAGAAGAATGCGGCGCAGCAGACGTCGGGTCCGATCGTCGCGCGGGGCCGGGTGGTGTCTGGCCGCGGCTGCGAGCCCAAGGGTGGGCCGGAGGCGTGTGTTGTCACCGCGCACGACGCGCGAACGGGAAGGGAGCTGTGGCGCACACGCACCATTCCGATGCCGGGCGAGCCGGGCGATGACACGTGGGGCGGCGTGCCGTTCGACAACCGCTGGCACGTCGGGACATGGATGGTTCCGAGCTACGACCCCGAGCTCGATCTGATCTACGTCGGCACGTCGGTCACGTCGCCGGCGCCGAAGTTCGCCCTCGGCGGCAACGGACAGAAGCACCTCTATCACAACTCCACGCTCGCGCTGCGTGCCGACACTGGCCGAATCGCCTGGTACTACCAGCATGCGATCGATCACTGGGACCTGGATCACCCGTTCGAGCGCCTGCTCGTCGATACCGCCGTGGCGCCGAATGGTGACGTCCCGTGGATCAATCCACGGCTACGCCACGGCGAGCGGCGGCGCGTGATGACGGGGATTCCAGGGAAGACCGGGATTGTCTACACCCTCGATCGGCAGACGGGGGAGTTTCTCTGGGCGAAGCCGACGATCGAGCAGAACGTGATCGCCGATATCGACGGCGGGACGGGGGCCGTGACGGTCAACCCCGAGATGATCTTCACCGCGGTCGGTCAGTCGCGGGTGGTGTGCCCTGGTCTGAATGGCGGGAAGAACTGGCCGGCGGGTGCCTATAGCCCGCTGACCAACACGATGTACTTCCCGTTGCAGAACACCTGCATGGCGATGACGTCGCAAATCGACCGCCCGACGCTCACGTCACTCTACGGGTTCAGCAGCCGCAATCAGATCGCGGCAGGCAGCGGCGACCGGGTAGGGGCGGTACACGCGATCTCGGTCGAGACCGGCAAGACGATGTGGAAGTACGAGCAGCGAGCCGCGACGACATCGCTCGTCGCCACCGGCGGCAGGCTGCTGTTCGGCGGCGACGCCAACGGCCGGTTTCGCGCCTTCGACCAGGAGACGGGCAAGGTGTTGTGGGAGGTCAACCTCGGCTCGGCGGTGACTGGATATCCCATTGCCTACGCGTCCGGCGGCCGCCAGTACATCGCCGTCAGCACGGGTGGTTCATTGGCGACCGGCGGATTGAACGGTCTGACGCCGGAGCTGCGCCCCGGAGCGAGCAACACACTGTTCGTCTTCGCGTTGCCCGCGAATTAAAACTGCCCGGATACGAGGAAGGAACCGGCATTGTACGAGCCGACACGCCGTGAATTCCTGCTGACCGGTCTCGCTGTCGCGGCTTCTCCATCATTCGCAGGTAGCCAGGCCGGAGACCTCGCGACGCTGACGGTGAAGCAGGCGTCCGACCTGATTCGCCGGCGCGATGTGTCAGCGCTGGCATTGACAGAGGCCTGCCTGCGGCGCATCGATCTCCACAATCCATCGCTGAACGCGTTCGTCACGATGACGGAGTTCAATTACCCGCGTCCCCCGGACTCGGCGCGGTATCCAACGCCGAGATTTATGCGTACCATGCGCCGTGGGTGACGAAGACGCCGGAGCTGTACCAGGAGGCGACGCGCCGTATCGTCCTCGGCGGCGCCAAGAGTACCGCCGATGCATACGTTCACGGTCTCCGTCGAGTCGAGCTCGCGAGGCGAGACATCGCGAAGGCATTCACCGCCATTGACGTAGTCGTGATGCCCACGACCAACAGCGTCACGTCGTTGATTCCGCGACCGGGCCTGACGTCGCCACCTGCTGGGCGCACCGATCCGGCGGGCGCCCCGGTTGCCGCCGGAGGCGGTGCCCCCGGATTCCGCAACACGTCGTACTTCAGTTACTTCGGCCTGCCGGCGATTTCTGTGCCGTGCGGGTTCACGGCAGCGGGTCTCCCGGTCGGACTTCAGATCGCCGGCCCGCGGGTCGCGGAGGCAGCAGTTCTCGCGCTCGCCCACGCCTATGAGCAGGCGACCGAGTGGCACAAGCGGCGTCCAGTTCTGACATGAGACCTTCGACCAGAGTGGAGGACTCGGTGGACTCTGCGTCCTTCCGCCAGACCGTTGCGCAGTTCGCCACCGGAGTGACCGTGTTACGAGGTTGACTGCACGTCAGTTCAGTTGGAATCGCTTCGATCGCGCTACTTGTTGACGATCTGATCGAACTGCAGTCCGCTGCCGCCCTCGCCTTTCCCGGTCTGTTTACGCCGACCGAGCCATGTGAACACGCGCCCATCGAACCAGCGCGCGCGCTGGAAGGAACTGGTGATCATTGCGCCGGCGCGCGGCACTTCTTCTTCATGAACGAAATACGGCTGCTTGTCGACGTGGTCGAGGCCCGGACGCAGGATCCGCCCCCGCGGCTCGATGCGTGTACCGATAACCTGGTCCGTCAGCCGCGGCATCGACGCGCGTTGCAGACGGATCTCGCGATTGGACCCAGGCTTGTGCCGAGCGATGAACGGAATCCAGTTTTCCGGAACGCTGGTGCCGAGTCGATACTGGATGCGGTGCTCCTCCGTTGGCGCCACCGCAGTCTCAGGATTCTGCTGCCGGAAGTAGTTCGAAAGCGCCAAGGCAGTTTCGAAGCCGTCGACGCCAGACCCGAGCACGCCTGGAATGGTTTGCTCGACGCCCCAGACCATGTTCGCCATCTCGTCTCGTGCCAGCAACACCTTCTCGACGGGCCGGCTTTCCTCAACCTTCGCGAGCACCGGCGGCAGGAACAGGCGGTGGTCGATCTCGCCGGCTTTCCCAGCCACGGCCAGTCGGTACAGGCTCCACGCCTGGCGCGGTTCGCCTTCATCGAGCGCCGGTCGAACGAACGTCCGCACGCCGAACACGTCGGTGACGACGATTCCTTTGACGGCGCAGAGTGAGCCAACCTCGATGTTGTACGGCAGCACCATCCAGTCGGTGCCGTAGACGAGCCCGAACTCCGCGAGGATCAGCTGCGCGAGGTCGGTCGTACCGGCGCGCAGACGACCGAAATCGGTGCGCTGATCCTCGAACGCCCACCACCGGACGTTGGGCATGCCGTTGAACTCGATCTGCGTCGGGATGAACCCGATCGGCGGCGCCGCCCTGAAGCAGCCAGCCTCAAAAACCGCACCGCTCACGTCGGTCAGTTGTTGCTCCGGCGCCGCGTCGAATGAGTACCAGTCGAGATGACCATGATGGTAGCCCTCGGCCTGCAGCACGCCCTGCGTGGTGTTGCTGGCTTCGGTGGGCGCCGAGACTGCGAATTGATATTCGAGGTACGAGGGCGCCCACGCGTCTTCGACACCCGCGTCCGGTTGGCTGTAGACGCGGAAGAACCAGGCGCGATACACGGCACCGAGCTGCCGGATGCGGTTCTTCACGCCGGCGTCGGGAAGCGCCGCTTCGTCATCAACCCACGCATCGAACTTGCCGCGCAGGACGAGTTCGAGGATCTGCACGCCGTCGGGCAACCGGCCGCGGAGCGCTTGCAGCATCTGCCACGCCGCAGCTTCGCTCTGAATGTGCGCTTTTTCCAGTGCCTCGCCGGGATCGTTCTCGTCGAGCGCGGCGGGATCGGCAAACGGAAACCGCTGAACGAAGAGCGGCTTCAACCCCTCGAGGTTGTCCTGGCGCAACAGCCGCACCCAGTGCCGCCCGCTCTGGATGCGCAGTTCGAGGTGCCCGGCCAGGCGGTCCTGACCGGCGCTGAGAACGGGCTCGCGTTCCACCTTGGTTTCGAGCGGCAACGCATCGGTATAGGCCGTCGCCGGCAACCAGGTTTCGCCGCCGTCAGCCGTCGGATCTTCGGTCTTGACCGCGAATCGATTGAGGCACGTGGTGTCGAGTTGAACCTTTGCCTGGATCGCGGAACCACCGTCTTCACCTTTGAACTCGCCGAATTGCCACTGCCGGCACAGCATCCACAGCGGGTCGCGGACCTCCGCACGCAAGCTGCGATCGAACTCCTCACGGCGGGCGCGCACGTCGAGGCGGTTGTAGGTCGTGATGGCGGGCTGAAAGAGCCCGGTAAGGAGTTCCGCTTTGAGCGCGGGATCGATGGCCTGCGGCATAGTCCTTCTGAGTGGTTATGAGTCAGCGAGCTCCGCGGAAATGAGCGAAGTCGAAATCGTTCCGAACTTGCTGCCGCTCGTCACCGACGTGATCACGGCTGGCAGCAGCTGCGCGTACGCGGTCGCCGCCAGGTGATCGGGTTCAACGCCACGGCGCCGCGCCCGATCGAACGTATCGGTGATGACGGCGACCAAGTCGGTCCACGACCATTTGCCGGTGAGCGTTGGGCTGATGGCGAGCAGCAGGCTCTGCGGCGGTTCGGTGTTGGGCTGGTTGTAATGTACGGCAATGCCGGTCGTCTCCATGCGGTTCGGGATCAGCTCCGACCACTCGTCGACGACCAGCCCGACCTGTACGCCGTTCGGGTCGTAGCCCGCCGGCACCTGCATCGCGATCGACAGGTAGTCGCCGCTCGGAACGAACACGCCGGGCGCGTTCAGATCCTCCGGCGGCACGTGCGGATAGGCCACCGCGACCCAGTGAGCGGCGGTCGCATGCGGCAGCTGGACCGGCACGAGCGGCAGTTCCCGGTCGTTGAGCGCCTCATGAAAGCCGCGGATCCGCTCGAGCGCGGCGACGTTGTCGCGCACAGCGGCGACGCCCTGAACCCATTCTTCGACCAGCTGTGGATTGGCGGCGTGATGGCGTGTGAGCTGGCGCAACCGCCCGAACTCGCAGGCGGTCCGCCATTCCTGCGGTTTGGTGGCGGTAAACAACGGCAGCAGGTTGAAGGCGTCCCCCAATACCAGCCGCGCGGCCGCGCGGTACGCCTCGATTTTGGCCGCGATCGACAGCCCGGCGGCAGCGTCAGGAGCCACGTGCTGGAGATTCGCCAGCGCAACCGCTTGAGCGTGACGGCCGCGTCCACCTGCCGCGACGAGCAACGCTTGACGAATGAGCTGCTGCTGGCGGCGTTGGCGCTCAACGGCGCTTGAAGAGTCCGGACCGGCGAGAGGAAACACGGGCTGCACGGGAAACGCGTCGGGAAGGCCGAAGTTCGACAGCCGGATGAGACGCTGGCGCAGAAGCTCGAAGTCGATCACATCGAGATCGGGAACGGCTTCCGGCGGCGTATTCAATACGTCGTCGGGAAATGAGCTGATCGAGTCCTGAAGATCGTCGAGGGCACCATCGAACGTATTCAGCGTGACGCCAAGCCGCTGACGCAGCTCCTCGGCGTCCCAGGCGCCGGGGTTGGCCGTCGGGTCCGTCAGACGCGTCTGCTCGGAGGGCAGCACGAAGTCGCTTGCAGCCAGCGGCCGGCTGGTGGTCACGAGCCGGCGCAGCGTCTTCAGCAGCGGCAGCAGCTCGAAGACTGTCCTGTCGTCAGCGGCGAAGCCCGCACGATCCACGAACGCGATGCTCACCGGGTGCGACGCGTCCCAGCCGGGATCAGCACCGCGTCGAAGCTGACGGTAGCGATGGTCAATCCGGCGTTCGAGCTCGGTCAGATCGCCCATTCCCGCCTGGTCGCCGGTGAGCAGCACCAAGTCGATCGGCTGTATGTCGAGATCCGCGAGCGGAATGATGCGCCTGTCACCGTCGACGGTATCGGACACCGCAACGCGGATCGCCGACGGCAGGCCGAGTACTTCGGCAAGCCAGCGATTGAGCCCGGGCTCCGCCACGGCGCGGGGTGTCGGCGCGCCCCACGGACTCGTTGCGGCACCGGTCTCGAAGTGGACGACGACCTTGTGATGCACGGCGACGCCGCTGCGTGGCGTGTTCGCGACCTGAGGCTCAGGCAACGGCGCGCCCTCGGACAGGGCTTTGAGCACCGCGCCGGCGCGGTCGTAGTTGCCCTGCACGACCTGATACACGCCTTCCGCCAACGCAAGGTCCGCGATGGCGTCAAGCGACGCCGCCAGGCGCTCAACCTCGGTACGAATTGCCGTTCCGGCCGCCGACGCGGCATCGGGCAGGCCGTCGACGCCGTACGGATAACCGAGCGGCGTCTCGTTGAGGAATGCCGCTTCGACCAGGGCGTAGCCGTCGAGGACGTTGTACGTCTCGCGCGTCTGCACAGGAGCATCGTCGGGCCCCGGCGTGATCTTGTCGGCGACCAGCGGGTACTGGTTCCTGAAGTTGAGGATGAACTGTTCGAGCGCGACGCCGGCGACGAGGTAGCGATCGTGAAGCCCGCGTTCGAACTGGTAGCCGAGGAGCGCGCCGAGTTCCTGGCCGTTGCGAACGCCTTCGACGAACTGCAGCGCGATTCGCACCCGCTCCGAGGTGAGGTTCACCGAAAATTGCTCCGGCCGCGCCTCGTCCTGGTGGGTCAGATACGCGTTGCGCAGTACCGCTGCCGCCACGGCGTGGTTGATCGACGGCGCGTGTATGTGACCGGCGTTGCCAGCCTGGCTGACCACCGTAATCCCGTCCTCGCGCAGCGATTCGGGGATCGCCGCAGCCTCGACCGCCTCGGGATCGGGCGCCGGGCGCAGATTTTCCAGCCAACCATACGCGCCGAGGTGGACGCCCGGCTCGGCCACGGGGCGGAGCCGGCGCATCCCGGCGAGACGGTTGGCGAACATGCCCGTCTGCCATGCGTCGAGCCGGTACGCACACAGGTCGATGTGCTCGGCAAACAGCCGTTCGAGGCGCGCGGTCGGGAGATGCTCGAGGGTGGCCATTGCCGCTTTGACGTCGGCGAGCGGCAGCGCCGCCGGCAGTCGGAGGCCGTCGGGCGTATTGAGAAACCCTGCGACCGTCAGGTCGGCGTGTGAGACCTGCGGCAGGACGCGCGCGACGCCGGCCTCCATGAATTCCCAGCGCGTCACGGTCCGCCCGGCCTCGACGTTGACGAAGTCCGACTCACGACGCACCGAGCGGGCCAGCCCGTTCGCCTCATACAGCTTCATCGTCGCGTCGTAATTGGCAAGCACCAGCGCGCGGTGGAGCAGGCGGTACAGCAGCGCTCGCGGTACCGGCAGTACCTCGTCCTGCGCATTGCGGAAGGCCTCGCTTTTCAGCGTCGCGAAATCGCGCGTGACGAGCCAGCCGATGTAGTTCCGTTCTTCGAGAGGCGGAGGGGTGGTGGCGCTGTCGCTGGCGGGCATCGTGTACTTGCGCGGCAGCTCGTCGCGCTCCGACCAGTCTTCATCCTCGGCGCGCTCGACGTCGTCGACCAGCGGGTCGGTGATCGTCGTCTGCTGCGTGGAAAACAGGAGCTCGAAGATCCGCGGCGGTTCTGGGAAGTGAAATCCGAGGTCGGTGCGCAGCTGTTTCACCTTCGCGTCCAGCCTCTGGAAATAGCGCTCGACGGGTGTGATGGATGCGCCGGAGTTGGCGACGTTGAACGATCGCCCCGCCGTGAAGTGCGCATAGTTCCACAGGTAGCTCTTGCCATAGGCCCGGCGCCGCGCGAAGCTCGCCGACGTCGCCTGAAGACCGAGCAGGTCGAGCAGGTTGTCGAACGCGTCTCCCGACGCGTCAACGTGACGCACCTGCTGGGACAGCGTCTGCCAGTGTCCCTCGATTCGTAGCAGGATCGGATGGAGCTCGCTGAGAAACGCCGTCAGCGCCCCATCGACCCGGCTGTCGGGCTGCCAGCTGTTGAAGGCGCTGGTCACCAGGACGCCGTACGGCTGCTTGCCGACGCGGAGCGCCGGCAGCGGGCCGCGCGCCTGGACGTGCTCGAGGAAGAACCGCCGGACATCCAGAATCGCGGCATCCTCGAGCTCGAGCAGTTCCTCCAGATAGTAGCCGAGGGTGGCCGGCCAGAGAGCCCGGTTCATCGCCTTCGCTTCCGCGACGTCGTGATTGCCGGCGTGTTCAAGGAACGCGAGCGGTGTCGGTTCGATCCCGAGCGCCTCGGCAAAGCGCTGCGCGTCGGATTTTTCCAGGTCCTCGGCTGTCGCCGTAAAGTTCGCAGCGCCCGTCTCGACGCTGAAACTGCGTTCCGCGCCAGGATCGCTCTGTGTGAACCCCGAGCGGTGCGCCGCGGTGTTGTTGGTCGGCGTGCCCTGGGCCAGGAAGCTCATCCCGTCGGGCGAATAGTGGTGGCTGTCGACGAGCGCCTTGACCGCCTGGCCGTTCTCGGCGGCACTCGTCGTCAGGCGCAGGCCGAGCACCATCACGCGATCGAATCCGCCGCTCGCGAATGGCTCGGGCAACGGTGCGCGAACACCGAGGCCCATGGCGATCGCCTTGTCGAAATCGAAGATCCACGCGAAGTCCTCGCCCACGATCAAGCTGCCCTGGTCTCGCGCCAGCTCGGACTCCATCTCCTGCGGATTGGGGCCCACGATCAGCGGATACGGCACGACAGCGGGAAACGGCAGCTCGAACTGCTGATCGCCCGACTGCCCGACGAGCACGAACCGATCGGGCATCACGGTCGAGCGCGGCGCGCGCGACCAGCTCTCGGGTGCGAGCGCGTCGGGATCGAACCCGAGGTGGCGCAGCACCTCGTCCGTCCCGCTCACGGTTTCGAGGAACGACAGATCGAAATCCGGATGCTGTTCGCGGATGGCACGCTCGATCTCCCGGCGGATCCAGCCGGCGCGGGTGCCGCCGTACGGATCAGCGACGAGCCGCCAGGCGGCTTTCTCGCGCCCGGTTCTTTCGTCGCCCACGGGCAGGCCGCCGAGGCGGTGAATCGCTGTCCAATAGGCAATGCCGGCCGCGGCTTCGTCCCGGGTCAGCGTTTTCTCGTGCGTCTCGACGGCGATCTCGTCGGGGAACACGCGGACCCAGAGTTCGCGGCCGCCGTTGACTCGCATGAAGCGCGCTTCGATCCGTACCGGCAACATCAGGATCGGCAGGTCGTCGTCGAGCTCGGCGGCGAGCTGCTGCGGGGTCCTGGGCAGCACCAGCTCGCCGCTTCTGGTCGTCAGTCGCTCGCGGGCGTCAGTCAGCGCCTCGCGGCGGCCGCCGATCGCCTGCTCGAGTGCCGCAATCGCCTGTACGAGCTGCGCCGCCGCGCCGGCGTCAGCGGCGCGGCGCGTCTGCGCGAGTCGTGACTGCAGCGCACGCAGCCGATTGCGATCGGCGTAAAGGCCGTCTTCCGCCGCGACGACGGCCTGTTGCAGTTGGCGGATCTCGTCGCTCATAGCGGTACGCCAATTGGGACCCGGGGCCGAGCGGTGTCGAGCATGTCAGCGGCGTGAAACGCGACCATCACCGGGACCTGGTAAAGGATGTATGCCATGTCGGCGGCGTTGCGACCCCACGTCAGCTCGCTGTCGGGTGCCTGCATGGTGGTCGTCGACACGGCTTTGGTGAGATCTATCGCGCCCAGCGCCTCGAACCCGTCGATGTGCTCCCAGGCGAGGTCGTTCCACTCATCGGCGAGATCCGGTGTGTCCGGGCTGCGGAGATCGAGGCCGAACCGCGGTTCCCCTGGGCGCTCCTGAATCACGATGAACCAGCCCGGGTTGTTGTCGGCGCGGATCGGCGAGCCCTTCACGATAGAGGCGGTCAGGTTGAAGCCGAGAAAGCGGATGTCCGGCTCGATCTCCGCCTTGAACAGCGGCGTCTGCAGGTTGCTGTCCGGATCGGAATCGTCAAGGACGCGAATGTCGCGGTCCTGCTCGTCTTTCGCCCACACCGCCTTCTGCGCGAAGATTACCGCCGTCGGGTAGGTTTTCAGCACGTCGCCGCGCACCACGACGACGAGCCGCGCTTCACCGGGCTGAGCACCCGGGATGGCGGGAAGGTTGCCGTGGCTGCCGAGCAGGGTCGTCGACTCCCAGGTGTGCAGCGCCTTCACGTCGACGAACGCTTCTTCGATGTCGCGTGCGCTCATCAACGGGTCCCGCTCGATCCGATCGCCGACATCCCAGAACTGGCGGAAGTAGCTGCCGCGCTGGTCGGTCGGGAACTCGCGCCACAGCAGTTCGCGCGACATCTCATGGTTCACGCCCATCAGGTACGATTCGATGAACCGGTCGTTGACCTCCATGAGCGAGACGGTGTTGTTCGAAATCAGTGCAAGGTTGGGGACGAGCAGATCGGGCGACCGGTCACGGAGCGGACGGTACATCGGTTCGGCGAACACGGGATGCGCCATCACCGGCGCAATCGTCTTCGGCGGCCGCACGCGGCTGTCGGCGATCGACTCTGGAATCTTCACCAGGAAGCGCGCGCGGAGCGTCAGGGCGCGGGCCGGGTCGATCGCGGCGCGAATCGTGTGCGCGGCGCCCGCCAGGCTGACTGGCGGCCGCGGCGCGGGGTTTGGCGGAGCCGCTTCGCCCGCGGCCACGAGAGCCGTCAGGGCGCGGCGGAACAGGTCGGCCTCGGTGCTGTCGCGCGCCGGCGCGCCGGCAACGTTGCGCATGCCGCGGCCGAAGGTGGCGACGGCAAACGTCGGCCGCCTCGGGATGCGATCGAGTGCCGCCCGCCAGCGTGATTCACGGAGGTCCGCCGTGCGGACTCCGGCGAACTCCTCGAGATTGAGAAGGTGCGCGCTCGGTGGCAGCGCTGGCGCCGCGCTCGAGCGGCTGTCGTTGAGGCGCGCGATCACCCCCGCGGGCGACACAGCGCCGACCGGCGCGGCTTTCTTCATCATGGCCCCGCGCGGCCGCGTGATTTTGCGGAACGCCGGGTCCAGCGCAGCCGCGGGCAGCTTGCTCGCGCGGACTTCGCCGGCGATGGTCACCCCGCCGCCGGCGATCCGTGCGTGCGCGGGCAGCGTGAACGCAAGGAGCTGCGCGTCGGCCATCGGCAGGAGGTGCTTGCGGTACAGCTGGAACGACGTCGTGAGCCCGAGTTGCAGCTGCCGCAGCCGCTGGTTGGCGTTCATGATGTCGCCGAGCTGCGCCCATGCCTGCTGCATGTAGCGCTCCTGGTTCTGCTGCACGACGTCGGTGCCGCAGCCGGCGGCCGCGCGGTTGCGCGGATCGTTATTGAGCTCGTTCACCCAACCGGGATCGCGCGCGGCCAGTTTTTCGACGGCGGCGTGCCACTGCCCGTAGAGCGGCGGACTGACGATTGGATCGGGATGAGGCTGGGTCGCATCCTCTTTCTGTCGCAGGGCGAACTGGAGGTTGACGACGCGCTCGAGGTCGAGCAGAAAGCGGCCCGGCGATCCCGCAGGCGGATTGTTGAAGTCCGTTCCTTGAGGTGGCCACTGCACCGGGGATGCAACGGTTTCCGGACTCCTCAGCGCGCCTTCGAGTCCCATCACCGCGAATGTGCCGCTCATGCCGTCGACGTCGTAGCCAGGTTCGGTGATGTCCATGTCGCGCACGCCCACCCGCGGATCGACCTTGCGCGGCACGAGCCGGTCGACGAGTGCTTCGAAGTCGCCGCCATCGCCGGCTCTGAACGACCAGCGGTGATAGACGGGAAACTCGGTCTGGCCGTTGCCCCACGACGCGGCCAGCGCATCGACAGTTGTGACGTCCCGGCCGAGCCCGGCCAACCGCCCGTTTTCGAACGCCGGGATCAGAAAGGCGTGGTACGCCGTGTTCGGTCGCAGGCGCCGCGGACACAGCAGTCGCGACACCGCGCGGTCGGCGTTTTCCACGAGCACGCCTTCCAGCCGCTCGGCCGCCGCGTGCGCCTCGACCGCCCCGGCGCTCGTCGTCGCGCCTTTGAGGACATTGCCACTGATGTGCACGTGGGCCCATGCCCAGGTCTGATCCGGCGGCGGGAGCACGGTCTCCGCCGCGGCAATCAGCTCGATCGCGGGCAGCGGTCCGTCGGCGATCTTGTCCCGGAACTCGTCGTCCGACAGCACTGCGAGAAACACCCATGGTCGCAGCCGGCTCTGTTCGAGCGCGCCGGCCGCACGCGCCGGCGTATAACGCCACGGAAAGTCTTCCTCGTAGAACTCGATGTACGGCAGGTAGTTCGACTCGAAGTCGGTGACCGACGGCTGCGGTTCGATCTTGCTGATTGCGCGCGGGTTGATGCCGATGATGTCGCCCGGACCGAGGAGCTGGACCGCGCGGCCCACCGGCTCGCCGTTGACGTTGAAGCGAACGTCAACCGACGCGCGTTCGCCGGGGAGCGCGACGCCGTCCGGGTTCGAAATCTCCGACGCAATCCCCTGGCGGAGCCATGGGAGAAACGTGTAATCAGCGAGCGTTGTCTCGTGCATGTTCGACCACCGCCACCGATGTCGGGTTACGCCACCGTCGCGAGCTCGAAGGCCGGCACCACCTGCAGCCGGCGATGCCGCCCCTCGGCCTGCAGCGCGCGCAAACGTGCCACCGCTTCGGCCTCCGTCAGCCCCGCGGCGCCTTCGACCACCTGCAGATCTCCCTCGACCACCGCGAACCGCTCGTCGGCGACCGCCACCGGTTCGGGCGCCAGCGCCGGTCGGCGGTTTCGCGCATGCGAGAGATCGGATTTCGACGTGGCGCCGTGCACGGCCCAGGCAAGGAAGGCCGTTGCGTCGGGGCGGAACGTGTCCTCGCTGACTGGAGGCGATGCGAGCGCCTCGCGCTGGGAGTCGATGTAGCTCAATTCGTAGCGCACCTGACGCGTCGCGGCGTAGGCGGTCTTCAGCCGGCCGTTCTCGCGAATGCGGATCCCGCTGTCGTACCGCTCGAACGATTTGTCGCTGAGTTTGTCCGCGTCCGACTTCTTGAAGAACTGCGCGGGCGCGAAGTGTTCCTTCGCCGGATCGGGATTGGGGATCGTCGTGCTCTCGCCCAACCGCACGTCACCGATGCGGAACACGGTGCCGTCCGCCGGCGGAAGATTGCCGAATGTCTCGATCGTCAGGTTGAGCGGCACGACCTTCTGGCTGACAGTCAACACGCCGTACGGTTGGGCGATGACTGCGGCAGGCGCACCAGGCGTCGGCACGATCTCGCGCGTGCTGACGAGCAGGTGCCGGCCGGCCGGCGGCTCGACGCTCCAGTTGTTCGGATCGTTGAGCGCGGCGAGGAGCAACGGCATCACGAGCGCATCGCCGGCGATCTCGTTCGGCTGCTCACCCCACGTCTTGCTGAACCGGACCTTGAGCGTGAAGAACCAGCAAATCTTGAAGCTGGCCGTTCCGTTGACGCTCCACGGCGTCGGCCCTTCGAGGGTGAACGCGAGCGTGATCGACGCGAATGCCGACGAGCCGACGCGCAAGGCCAGCATGGCCGACACGTCGGCGATAAAGTGAAACGGACTGAACTGGAACAGCACGTCGAAGGCAATGAAGCCGTAGACGTTGAACGAGGAGGCCCGCGCGTAGACCTCGACGCGCGCGCCGAACTGCACGGTGTTCGACGTGATCGCGAAATAGGTCTCGAGCCGTAGTCGCGGATTGTCGCCATCGGTCAGCGACAGCGTCAGCTGCCGCAACTCTGGCAGCCGCATCGGCGGCGGCTGATACGCCGGATGGAAGCCCCCGACCGTCAGGAGGAAGTTCGGATCCCCGCCCCAGAACAGGCGAATCGCCATGTCGCCTGTGAGGGTGAACGCTAGCAGCTTCGAGTCGTAGAGCGAGGCGTCGAACAGCAGCTGCCCCTTTTCGAAGTCGATCTCGCCGAGGAAATTGACCTGAAGGCGCAGCACCGGCGCGTCCTCACGCGGCAGGATGCCCTTCAGCACCCCGAGAATGGCGAGACGCACCGGGTGCGGCACCTCGATCAGTAGGCCGAGATCGAGCGTGATGATCGTCGGCGAGCCCCAGCCGATCTTCGCCATCGGGCCGAACAGAAAACGGCCCTCCTCGACCGGGAACACCTGTCGCAGATCGCTGATGATGCGTGCCGAGTTCTCGACGATGTCCTGTGGGAACAGGATGCTGCCGAGCGTGTTGTCCCGCAGGCCGGTGCGGAGCCGCTCGAGATCCGCGCGGCGGTTCAGCCCGAGCAGCCCGCCCACGCCGTTCAGCGTGAAACCGAATCCGAGCTGAATCGGCGTGAACTCCGCGGTGATGATGATGAGCAGCGCGAATCCGTCCTGCCCGCTCGGCAGCTCTGTTTCGAGCAGTCCGATCGCTTTGAGCGCAATGCGGTCCTGGAACTCCAGCTCGAGCATCCCGGAGTAGCGCGCCTGTTCCGGCTCGAAGCGCAGGAACCCGCCGCCCTTGAAGCCGCCGCCGTCCACCGCGAGCGCGATGCCGCTTGGAGGTTTGAAGGCGGCGTCCAATTGCAGCAGGCCTAGGTTGCCCGAGCGATCGTCTGGAAAGCCGAGGACGAATACCGCGCCGACCTTCTCGACGACCGCCGTGACCGGGCCGAGCAGCGCCTTGACGCTCACGCTGAGCGCGATGGGAAGCGTGTCGCCCTCGATGCCCACGCTGATGGTGATGGCGTTGAGGTCGATCGCGCCGAGGTTCACATGCACCGGCAAGTCAACTTCGAGCGCGCTGCTGCCGACGAAGAAGACGCCGCGCCCCGCAGTCCAGCCGAACCCCAGGTCGAAGCCGGCTTCGAGCGCGCGGCCGGACAGCAGTGTGGCCAGGAATCCGTCCGCCTTGTCGGCGGCAACGAGGAGCTTTCCACCCTGGATCCGTCCCTCGAACCCGAAGTCCCCCTCTGCGCGCCCCAGTGCCGTATTCCACTGGAAGCTCGATAGGAAGCCGATCCCCACGCGCTGTGCCGTGAGCCCACTGCCGCCGCCGAGCCCGAGAAGGACGAGACCCGTCTCCGGCGGGATGGGGACGCGGACGAGTCCGGCTGAGAGCTGGCCCTGCACCGCGCCGCTGGTCACCAACGTGACCTCGGCGGGAGGCCGGAGCTGGATGCCGGCCGACGCGCTCAGCGCGGCGCGCGCGGTCAGCTTGGCCAGCCAACCGTCGTCGAGAGGGAGCTCGAGATCGACCCCTTCGGGAACGTCCAGCATGAACGTGGCTTCGAGGCCCGGCGGCACCAGGCCGTCGGTAGGGGCGATGGTGAGAAGTCCGATCTCGATGGCTGGACGCGCTGGCGCGCCCAACGGGTCCCTGTGGGTGACCACGATGCCCATCGCTTCGAGCAACTGGGTCAGGCGCTGGATCGGCAGCACGCCGTCGAACGTCGGCTCGCCCCAACCGTAGACATCCCGGGCGACCTGGTCCGGCGAGCGCAGCAGCGACCCCAGGCGATCGAGCCGCAACGATTTCCGGACGTGCTCGGGTCGCAGCGGATCCGTCGAGCCGATGTTTTGCGCGGTCTGCTCGACCAGCCCAACGAGCGCGGCCATGGCGAACGCCAAGGGATGGGCGTTCTCCAGGTACTCGATGAGGAGCGTGTCCAGCAGTCGCCGCGGCAGCTCGGCGACGAAGGCGGCCAGATCGGCCGGGCTCAGGCCCGGAATGGGACCCAGTGCGCCGAGCTCGGCGGCGATGGTGTCGAACGCGGCGACCACCGTCTTGACTCGTTGGGCCAGGGCCACGCCCTGATCGAGAATCTCGCTGGCGTTCCCCCCGTCGATGGCCGTGGCCAGCTCCTGGATCATGTCCGGCAGCTCCGTCGCCGCGTCGATCGCCTCGTGGAGAGCCTCTCCCAGTGCCGGTGACATGACGCCGTGGGGGAGCGCGAGCCCCAGCTCGGCGAGGAACGGCATCGGACTCGCGTGATGCTCCAGCCGTTCCGTGACCGGCTCGAGGGCACGTGCCAGCTCGAGGACGATGAGCTCGAAAGTGCCGGGTCGACTAGAAGGCATTCGCCATGCCTCTCACTTCACTAGGTGGATGAACTTGGCATCCTGGCACGGTCGCCCCTTGTCGTCCACGATCCAGAGCATGTAATAACCGGGCGGCGCCAGCTTGGCATCCGCAACGGCGGTAACCGTAAGCTCACCGGTGCCGGCGGTGAACTCCAGCTTCACGTACCGCTGCTCGGTGTCCGTGTGGTGTGTCGGGGCGCCAGGGCGCATGAAGGACACCTTCTTGATGGTCGCCGCCTGTGGAGTAACCACGGTGAACGTCTGACCGTAGCGGACTTGCTGGGTCGACGACCCGCCCCTGCGCACGTCCGTGATCACAGGTTGAGACGCCCGGTCGGGCTTGAAGAAGTACGGCGGCTCGTAGATCTGGAAGGTTTTCTGATTCAGAGGGATGTCGGCTTGGCGGCGCGGGTCTGGATTCGACGGATCGCCATACACGGGTCCTTGCCAGCCGGTCGGGTAGGTGAGCCGATCCTCGTGGAGCTTCGGATCCGCGCCGCCGGCGACGAATACACGGCCGTTGGGAAGGAGTAAGGCGACCGAGTGATACATCCTCGATGCGCCCATCACGGCGGCGAGCTCGAACCCGGTGCCTGGCGTGAATATCTCCGCGGTGACGGTAGGGTTCGTGCCGGTGAGGTTCGTGCCGGGAGGGGGAGGGGGCTGCCATTTGTAACCGTTGTGACCGCCGGCGATCAACACGGTCTCGTCGGGCAGCAGCACGCAGTGACCGTTGGTGCGGGCGCGCTGCATCTGCTTGCCGGGAGTCGCCGTCCACTTCGGCGGCGACTGCTTGGTGTCGAGGATCTCGGCGCTGAAATGGTCACTACCGGTGTCGACCTGGCTGAACACCGGGGGCCCAGGTTCGTCGCCGTTCACCGATCGCGCCGCCGGAAGGAAATCCGGCGGCGGCGCGGGGTTGGTCCTGAGCGCCAGCGCTCCGCCCACGACGAGGATCTTCCCGTCCTGGGCCGGTGGCAGGAGCACGCTCATCGCCTCCTCGCGGCGGATCTGGGCGGGCTGGATGGAATGGTCCTTCCAACTTGCGGTCGTCGCACCGTTAGCCACCTCGATCGACTGCGTATTCTGAGGAGGGTCGATCTCCCACCCCCACGTCGTATGGCTGAAATAGACCCTGCCGTCCGGAGCCAGGTGAAGCCCTGGATAGGTGGGGAAGAACTTGTTGGCGCCAGCCAGTATCTTCGAGCTCCAGTCGCGAGTGCTGCGGCCCTCTTCCAGGACCTCCGCCTCTTCGACGATCGCTGTGCCCGCGTTATGTTCAGGGCGGCCGGAGACCACCAACACGCGCTGGTCAGGCAGCATAACCGCGGTCGGGTACCAACGTGCCTTGTGCAGGAAATTGCGCTTGCCGCTCTTCCGACTGGTGCGCCATCCCTTGTCCTCGGCCGCCGCGTTCGGGTCTGGATTGTAGGTGCAGATGTTCCTGGCTCCCCTGCTACCGTGGTGAACGAAATCCGGGTCGGACCCGCCGACCACCAGGATGCGGCCATTGTGGAGCTGGACGTAGTGGCAGCAGAACAGGTCCATACCGGCGGGGAACTTGCGGGGAGTGAGCAGCGCGGTCGGGTTTTCGGGATCGAATTCGTAGCTGACTGGCGCATAGAACGCGAACTCGGCGTGCCCACCGAAGAGGAGCAACTTCCCCGTGTAGAGCAGAACGGCATGGATGACGAACAAGCCGCGCTTGTCATCGACAGTCCGCCCGTGCCCGTCGTGGAGTTTCTGGTCCGGCACGTTAAATCTCGTGACGGTGCCCCAACGGCCTTCGGTATCTAGACTCATGACAGGCCCTATCCTACCGTCGCAGGGTTCAATGCAGAGCAGCATTTGCTCCGCGGACTTTTTGCGGAAAACGTTCTCCGGCGTGCATCGACGATCGAGAAGCTCCGTTCACGCGTGTTCAGCGCGTAAGCTACAGTTAGCAGTCATGCATAGCGAAAACGTCGACCCCCTGAAACCTCTCCCGCTTCTCGCACAGCAGTACGACCGGTTCAACATGCAGACGGTCATCCGCCGTCTCCCGGACCAGATCGATACCGCACTGGCCCAGGCGTTACCGAGCCTGCCAACCGGTCATTTCAACAAGGCGGTCGTCTCGGGGTTGGGCGGCTCCGCATTGCCGGCAGACGTACTCAACGATGCGTTCGCCGACGAGATGTCTTCACCAGTACGCGTGTGGAGACAGTACGGCGTCCCGAGCGGTATGGACGACTCGACGCTGCTGATCGTCAGCTCGTTTTCCGGCACGACGGAAGAGACGGTATCGAGTCTTCCGAAAGCGGCGCGAAATGTCGTGGTGATTACCGCCGGCGCCGAGAGCCCGTTGGCCAGGATCGCCGCCGAGAGAGGTTATTCACTGGTCCTCATTTCCACGGCCGGCGAGCCGAAAGGCTTCCAGCCGCGCTCGGCGTTCGGCTACATCGTGACCTATCTCGCGCGAATCCTCCACGGAACCGGATTGATGAACGATCCAACCCCGACGCTGCAACGACTGGCGGTGTCGCTGCGGGCTCAGAACGTCCGATCGCGCGCTGAAGAAGTCGCAGCCTGGCTGGCCGATCGCATCCCCATCGTCTACACGGACGAGTCGCATTATCTGTCGGTCGCCCGCGTGGCCAAGATCAAGTTCAACGAAAACGGGAAGCGTGCCTCCTTCTTCAACGCGTTTCCCGAGTTGAATCACAACGAGATGATCGGTTTCATGGCGCCGCTGGGGAAGTTCGCCGTCCTGTACCTTCACGACCCCACAAGCCACCCGCGCATCCGCGAGCGATACGAAGTCATGAAGAAGGTGTTCGCCACCGAGGGGCTGCACCACGTCAGCTTCATGGAATGGGAAATGCCCGGTGACTCGCGCGCCGAGCGGGTGTTCTCGGCAGTCATGTTTGCCGACTGGTGTTCCTACGCGACGGCTCTACTCGACGGATTCGACCCGACACCGGTTGCGCTGGTGGAGAATTTCAAACAACTGCTCACCTCGACGTATGGCTCCGTCGATGAACGCGTGACACATCGCTGACATAGTGACCATCACCGACAGCGCGGGGATGGGGGGCGGGTTCCAGGCGCACATCGACCTTCTCCAGTTCTTCCTCGCCCGTCGCGATGAAGCCGTCGAGAAAATCCAGGGCGTTCTGAACGCCCAACGGAAGCCGGGCGAGTACCTGCGAGATGACGCGCTCCTGTCTCGTCTCTTCGAGGACTGCTTCTTCACACTCGCCGGCGTCAGCCGGAGCCAGTCGCGCCTGAGAGGGCAACTGGAAGAAGCGCACCGGGCAAGTGGCTTCAGGCCCCGTGAGATCCCGGGTCTGCATAACGGCCTCGTCGATCCGGCGGAGATGATGATCCGGGGCTTTCATCTGTGGGAGCAGACGCGCTGGCCAGGTCGCAATGGTCGCGTCCGCTACGCGCACACGCTGTTCAACTTGTACGTGATCCGGTACCTCGAGCTGTTGAGCATGCGCCTGTGGGATGCCGGACCGGGCAGTCCAGGCGAACGACTCGCACAGATCCAGGGCGTTCTCGACGAGCTGTGGAAGAACACGGCCGCCGATCAGCCGGTGCTGGTGCGCGATGC
>DASTBV010000170.1:0-43480 GCA_035711805.1 Vicinamibacterales bacterium | reverse complement strand
GGCGAGCAGATCGTTGACCGCCGTCGCGAACTCGGTCCGCGTCAGCCGCTGCATCGGCACATGGCCGGCGACGGCCCGTCCCGGATCGGGGGCATCGAGCGCCGCCTCCATCCAGGTGACAAACGCGTCGATCTCGGTCTGGCTCGGCTGACGGCTTCCGGGCGGCGGCATCTGCCGTCCGCGCAGCTTGCGCAGCGACTTCTCCCAGACGTCGCGGTGCTCGCGTACGCCGGCGAGGGTGGACGCCTCGATGCCCAGCCCGCCAGCCTTCACGGCCGGGCTGTGGCAACCCGCGCAGTACGTATCGAGGAGTGTCCTGGCGCCCGCGGCGTCGATTGCGGGTGCAGTCGTCCCCCCACGCGCGCCCTGGCCCGACAGGGCCGCCGTGGCGAGAAGCGCTGCGGCGACGACGAAGCTGATAGCCCGCGTCATGGCACGACGCCAGGATGATAACGCCGTATAGCGCGGATTTGTGGGGCGAGCCACGCCACCCCATCGCGCGGGCGCGATGGGGACCCCGGGGTCAGGCTCGCCTCGCGAACCCGAAGGGTTCGCGCCACGCAATCGAAACCCGCGCTAGCGGCTCCGCGCAGCGCAGGGATTCACGAGATCACTTGTTGTTCGGATCGTCGTCGTCGTCGTCCTGAGCGCGGCCGCCCTGCGGCGTCGCGGCGGCCGACGCCGCTCGCGCGTGCACGTCCGGAAGAGGGACGCCGGTCAGCTCGGCGATGACGCGCGCGGTCTCCTCGCGCACGACGCCCTCGCGGCCGCCGAAGCCGAAGCCGCCGGCCTGGCCAAGTGCGGTCTGCAGCGGCGTCAAGCCCCGGCCGTCCTTGCGAGTCAGGTCCACCTTGTTCTCGTGCAGGAATCGGATCACGTCGGTCATGCCCCACAGCGCGGCTCCATGCGCCGCGGTCCGACCCTGGCCGTCGGCCGCGTTGATGTCGGCGCCCGCCGCCATCAGCAGACGGATCGTCTCGATCGCCCCGGCGCCTGTCTTGCGGCGACCGGTCCGGTCCGACTCGCTGGTACCGACGTTCGCCGCCAGCAGGATGCCGGTCACCCCGCGGCTGCCGACGGCCTTCGGGTTCGCCCCGTGCTCCAGCAGCAGCTTGACGACCTTGGCGTCGCCCGTCTTCGCGGCGCGCAGCAGCGGTGTCGTGCCCGCGGCCAGAATACCGTCCGCGCCGCGGTCGATCTTCGTGCGATAGGGCACGCGCTGGCGCAGCGGAACGTCGACCTTCGCCCCCGCCTTCACCAGCTTGGTGACGATGTCCCAGGCGGTCAGCGTGTCGTCCATTTCGGTCGGCGCGGGGCGGTTCGAATCGGGCATCGTGTGCGCATCGACGGCCGCCCAGAGCGCCGTCTGGCCGACGTTGTCCTGCATATTGAGGTCGGCGCCATGGTCGATCAGGCGGCCCGCCACGTCGAAATGCCCATTGGTCAGCGCGATGAGGAGCGGCGTGTGCCGTTCCGGATCCACGATGTTCAGGTCCGCGCCTGCCGCAGCGAGCACGTCCACGCACGCCACGCAGTTTTCGCGGGCCGCCAGCAGCAGCGGCGTCCATCCACCCGGCGGCAGCCACTTGTCGCGCGGCTCGTCCGTGCGCTGCCGCTCCCACTCGATGATCGTCGAGCGGGCATTGACGTCCGCGCCCGCCTTGATCAGCACCTGCATCGTCTCGGGGTGACGTTCCGCCGCGGCCCACATCAGCGGCGTCTGCCCGCGCCAGTTGTCGCCGGGATCGACGGACGCGCCGGCGGCAACGAGCACCCGCACGCCGGCGGTGTTTCCCGCGTGCGCGCAGGTGTGCAGCGCCGTCTCGCCGAGAGGGCCGGTGGCATTGGCGCTGACGCCCGCCTTGAGCAGGCGCTCGATGATGGCTGCGCTCCCGCTTTCGCAGGCGAGCGCGATCGGGGTCGCGCCGTAGCGGTTCTCGGCATGGGGCCTGGCTCCGGCCCGGAGCAGCCGGTCGACGAGCGTCGCGTCGTTGTTTCTGACCGCCCAGTGCAGCGCCGTCGTGCCGTCGGCCGACCGCTGGTTCGCATCGGCGCCGCCGCCGAGCAGCGCGATCGCCTGTGCGTGTTCGGCGGCTTTGGCCGCCTGCACGAGCCGCAGGTCCTGCGCCGCCGCGTCTGCGGCGAGCGTCGCGAGAAGCCCGATTACGAGCAGCAAACAATCCGGCTGAAGCCGGACTCTACGGCAATCACGCATGGTCGCCCCGTTCATCAACCACCAACGACCGACGCGCCTGACAAGGCGCGTCCCACAACCAACTACGAACCAGCCAACTACCAACTAGAGATCCGTCAACGGTCCCGTGCTGTCGCCGAGCCGCTCGAGGTCGACGCCCGCCTTGTCGAGCATCGAGAGCAGCAGGTTCGTCATCGGCGTGCGGTCCGGGTAGCGCAGGTGCCGCCCGCCCCGCATCCGGCCGCTCGCGCCGCCGATCACGACGTTCGGCAGCGGGAAGTGATCGTGCGCGTTGCTGTTGCTCATGTTGCTGCCGTAGAGCAGCAGCGAGTGATCCAGCAGCGACCCGTCGCCATCCGGCGTGTTCCGCATCCGCTCCAGCAAGTGGGTAAACGCGCCGACGTTGTAGGTCTGGATTTTCGCGTTCTGCTCGATCTTCTCGGCGCGGTTCGCGTGATGGGAGACGGAGTGGTGCCCCTCGAACACGCCCACCTGGGGATACGTGCGGGCGGTGACCTCGCGCGACACCATGAACGAGATGACCCGCGTGATGTCGGCCTGGTACGCCAGCGTCATCAAGTCGTACATCAGCTCGATGTGCTCTTCGTAGTCGAACGGCACGCCGGCCGGGCGTGAGGGGAGATCCAGATCCCGGTCGTCCTGCGTCTTCCCGGCAAGCTGGATCCGGCGCTCGATCTCGCGCACGTTGTCGAGGTACTGGCTCATCACGCGGCGATCCGACGGCCCGAGCTGGAGCTGCAGGCTCGCGGCGTCGCGGCGCACGGCATCGAGGAGGCTGCGGTCCTGCCGGAACCGCGCCTCGCGTTGCGCCGCGTTTCCGCCCTGCCCGAACAGCCGCTCGAACACCTTGCGGGGATTGATCTCCATCGGCAGCGGCGTTTCCGGCGTCGCCCACGAGAGGGTGTTGAGGTAGATGCAGCCGTAATCGACGTCGCACGATCCGAAGAGCGCGGACGGATCCTCCGAGGCGAGCTCGAGCGACGGCAGGATAGTGCCCTGTCCAATCGCCCGTGCTGCAATCTGGTCAGCCGTCACGCCCGCGTAGGCATCGACGCCCTGCGTCGCCTTCGGACGCACGCCGCTCAGCCAGGTCGTCGGGCTCAGCGAGTGCACCGCCGTCGTGTCCGCAGCCGCGTGCGCGAGGCCGGTGACGACGTTGAGCTGGTGACGGAACGGCTCGAGCGGCTTGAGGATCGGCGTGAACTCGAAGTTTGCCCCCTCCGCCGCCGGCGTCCACGAGCGCATGACGGCCCCGTGCGGGAAATAGACGAAACCGAGCCGCGTCACCGGGCGCGCCGCCGTCTGCGCCAGCAGCGTGCGGGCGGGAATCATCGAGTCGAGCAGTGGCAGCGCCAGGCTCACGCCGATGCCTCGCAGAAACGTTCTCCGGGGAAGATGCTTCCTGGTGACGAACATGGTCACTCCTTGTCTCCCGGGACGCCTTAACGGCGTTCCTCAGCCGGTGCCTTCTTCATCTGGAACGGCGCGCTCCGGACGATGCCGAGCACGATCGACGACCAGCGGTAGTCAGGTGCGGCCGCTCGAGCCACCTCACGCACGAGCGGTCTGTCGTCGAGCTCGATGCCGCGTCCGAGCGCATAGGTCATCAGCTTCTCCGTGAGCGCACGGACGAACATCTCGGGGCGCTCGAGGACGGCTTTACGGAGCGCGACGGGACCATCGATCTTCGTGCCGTTCGCGAGCTGTCCCGTCGGATCGATCGCGCCGCCCGGCTCCTTCTCGCGCCACTGGCCGAGGCCGTCGAAGTTCTCGAGCGCAAAGCCCAGCGGGTCCATCACGCGGTGACAGCTGGCGCATGTCGGGTTCCGGCGGTGCGCCTCGAGCCGCGCGCGCAGCGACCGGGCCTCCTCGCCAGGGTGGTTTTCCTCGATGTCGGGGACGTCCGCCGGCGGCGACGGCGGCGGCGTGCCGAGGATGTTCTCGAGGACCCACTTGCCGCGCAGCACGGGCGAGGTGCGATTCGGATAGGACGTCACCGTCAGGATGCTGCCCTGTCCGAGCAGGCCGCGGCGCGCGTCCTGTTGCACGGGTACCCGCCGGAAGTGGCTGCCGTACACGTTGGGGATGCCGTAGTGGCGCGCCAGCCGCTCGTTCACGTAGGTGTAGTCCGCGTTCAGGAAATCGAGAGCGCTTCGATCTTCGCGGACGATGCTCGCGAAGAACAGCTCGGTCTCGATGCGGAACGCCTCGCGCAGCTCGTTGTCGAAGTTGGGAAACTCGCGCGCGATGGGGGAGAGGCTGCGGAGATTCCGCAGCCGCAGCCACTGGGTCGCGAAGCTGTCGACGAGCGCCCGGGCTTTCGGGTTCTTGAGCATCCGCTCGACCTGTGCCCGGAGCACGGGTGGCTGGTCGAGGCGGCCCTGCTCGGCGACCTTCAGCAGCTCGTCGTCGGGGATCGAGCTCCACAGGAAGAACGACAGCCGCGACGCCAGCTCCAGATCGGAGACCCGCCCGACGCCAGCGGCTGACGCGGGCGGTGCCTCGACGCGGAACAGAAACTTCGGGCTCGCCAGGATCAGTCGCAGCGCCTGTTCGATGCCGGCGTCGAAACTGCCGCCTTCGGCCCGGCCCTCTTCATAGAGCGCCAGCAGAGGGTCCAGGTCGTTTGCAGTCACCGGCCGCCGGTACGCGAGGCGGGCCATGGTCGTGAGGATCGTCCGCGCGCAGGAGGCTTCCTGTGTGGGCGTCGAAGGACGGCAAGTGAAGATGCGCCGGCGGCTCGGCGTGTCGCCCGGGCCGGTCGGGTTGAACGGGCCGGTCAGCGTGACCTGATCGACGATCGGCAGGCCATTCATGTCCTGCAGATCGTGATGGCGCTCGTGGAGCTGCAGCGGCTCGTCCGACTGCGCGCGATTCCGCCGGTAGAAGGTGACGCCGACGTCATGGGGACCGGCTGCGACGCGCACGCGCGCTTTCAGGCGCTTGTGGATGTCGTCGGCCGCCGCCGACATGTTCCTGTCGCTGGCGAGGTTGTCCGCGGGGCCGCCGACGTGCGCACTGAACACCTGCTCGCCGTCGATCGCGATCTCGACGCGGTGCGCGAACTCCAGGCCGGTGATGTAGCCGTGGAAGTTTCGCATCAGGCTGATGGCGAGCTCGTACTCGGCATTCTGCGGGAAGTTGTGACGGAAGCGCATGCCGCCGCGGGTGCCCAGGCCCAGGCCGTCCACTTCGTCCTGCTGCGAATCGTCCGGCGGCACGCGGTAGGCGAGCCGCACGACCTCGGTGTCGGTGCCGACGGCCACGCTGCTCACACGCCGGGCAGCGGTGAGGTACTGTTCGAGCAGCGACGACGAGACGCGCAACACGCCGGCGATGTTGTCGAAGCCGTGGCTCTCGTCATCCGGCGGCAGGAGGTCCATGACGTCGACCTCCAGGTCCAGCAGATCCCGTACGGCGTTGCCGTACTCCGTGCGGTTCAGGCGGTGGATCGGCTTGTGTCCCGGGTCCGGCGACTTCAGTGCCTGCGCGTCGATCCGGCGCTCGAGCGACGCCGCGAACCCTTGCAGTGCGGCCTCGCCGGGTCGCGGCATGCCGACGGGCGGCATCATGCCGCCACGCAGCTTCACGATCACCTTTTCCCATACGTCCGAGTGGCTGGCGGCCGCCGCCGGGTCGAGCCCTTCGAGCGACAGCCCGCCGGTCAGCGTGCGGGCATTGTGGCAGGTGACGCAGTATTGCTTGACCAGCGCCTGCTCGGATTGCGGCGCTGCGCCCTGCTTCTCGGGCGTCGTGGGCTGCCCGCCGGGCGCGCCGCCCTGGCCGAGACTCTGCCCGGGGGCCGCGGCCTGCGCCTGGGCAGACGGGTGACCGGCGCGCAGGCCGAAAGAGGCCACGCTGACCGCCCAGCACACGCAGAAGAAGAGGATCGAGCCGCGGCGCATTCTTGAGGTCTCTCCGCTTCTAATACGGGTCACACCCGTCGGGCATTGCAGGCACTGTAACACTGTCGTCCCATTGGCTCCCAACCCGCCGGACGCCCGGCAAACTGTTTCGCTTTCCCATCGTCCAATAGCCATCGGACGTCTGCCGGGAGAACCCCATGCGCTTGCCGCTCGTTCTGGCCGCCACACTGCTTATCCAGCCGCTTCAGGCTCAGCCGCCGAACTCGTTCGAGGTCGTCTCGGTCAAACCGAATACGAACGGCATTTCGAACGCCATCCCGCCTTCGCGGTCCAATGGCAGCTTCAGCGCGTCGAATGTTGCATTGAAATCCGTCATCGCGAACGCCTACGAAATGCGCATCTTTCAGATTATCGGCGGCCCGGACTGGCTGACGAGGGAGCGCTTCGACATCATTGCCCGGGGCCGCGAGGGGACGCCAGACGGGCTGCGGCCGGCGATGCTGCGGACACTGCTCGCTGAGCGTTTCAAGCTCGTGGCGCACGTTGAAACGAGAGAGCAGCAGGTGTATTCGCTCACCCTGCTGCGCGGCGACGGCCGGCTTGGTCCGCAGTTGAAGCCGACAGCGCCGGCAAGCGGATCATCGTCCGGATTCCCGTCCGCCTCGGTGAGCAATGGAACGGCGAGGATCAACGGCCGTGTGTCGATGGACGGGTTCGCGATCATGCTGACCGGCTCCGTGTTCAACCAGCGGGTGATCAATCGCACCGGCCTCAGTGGCGAGTTCGATCTCGATCTCCGCTTCACGCCGGATTCGTCGACCGCCGCGGCGCCTGAGTTCCCCTCGATCTTCACCGCCGTGCAGGAGCAGCTTGGCTTGAAGCTGGAGGCATCACGCGGCCCGGTGGAGGTGCTCGTGATCGATTCAGTCGAGCGACCCACCCCGGATTGACCTGCACTCCGCCAATCGGTGGCGGATCGGTGCTCCACGATAGATGCTTGTCTTGCTTCCCGGCTAATAGCCCCTGCTGGCGCCGCCGCCACCCGATCCGCCGCCGCCAAAACTGCTGGACCCACCGGCCGACCCGCCGCTCGACGAGCCGCCTGACGAGCCGCTCGACTCGATGCGCGGAAGAACCTTCGTGTACTCCCGGCGGAAGGTGCAGAACGCGCACGTCTCGACGACGAGCGCGCTGCCTTCACTGGCCGTGGTCGCTGCGGCGAGGACCTTCTCGGTGGACGACCTGGTGCGGTTGTGGCACTGCGTGCACTTGGAGTAGCTGCTGAACCACTTCGGGTATCGCAGCGAGAAATGATGCCCACAGGACCGGCACTTCCACACATCGTAGTCGACGCTCGTGATGCGCTCTTCTGCCTGCTGCCCCTCCTCGAGCATCGCGTTGTCGTGCGACTCGTCGACGAGCGTCATCAGCGTCTGACATTGCGGGCAGCGGCGCCGGTGGCGCCGGCGCCAGGTCCGGAAGCCGACGATCGAGCCCACGACGGTGAGCGGAAGACCGGCAAGCAGGCCGATTACCGCAGCGATGCCGGGCCAGGCGCTTCCGTAGGACTCGCTCCGCGGAGACGGGAGATCCATCGGTTCGTCGCGCGCCGCGCTCAGGAGCGCATCGACGCCGGCAAGCAGGCCCTCATCGAACTCGCCAGACTTGAACTTCGGGATCACGCGGGCATCGAGAATCGCTCCCACCTTGCCGTCGGGCAGCGCGCCCTCGAGCCCGTAGCCCACTTCCACGCGGACGCGGCGATCGCCGGTGGACCAGAGCAGCAGCAGACCGTTGTCGTTGCTCTCCTTGCCGATCTTCCAGAGCTCGAAGAGCTCGACGGCGGCTTCCTCGATCGTCAGACCATCGAGCGAGCGGATCACGACGACCGCCATTTCGGCGCCCTTCGTCCGTTCGAACTCGCCGATGGTGGAGTTGAGCCGGGCAATCGTGTCCGCGCGCAGCGCCCCGGGCATGTCGGTCACCCACGTGCCGTCGCGGGTGCGCGGATTGGGAATACTGCCGAGCGGCTCGGCGCCGACGGCAGCGCTCACGAGGAAGATGAGCGCGGCCGTCTGGGCTACCGCCCGGCGAGTTCTAGTCTGCGACTGCTGCCTCGACACTGTCGATGATTACCACGTTCACCGGGCCACGGGTTGACTCGAGCTTGAGCCCGAGTTGTTCGTTGAGCGCCGTCATCAGGGACGAGCCGTCGGCCTGCGGGATGTTCGCGGCAGCCGCCGGGACAGGCGCGCCCATCTTCTTGGCCAGCGCCAGCACCATCTGCAGGTCCAGCTTCATGGCGAAGTCGTAGCGGCCAGTCAGCCCGGTCTTGTCGCGCACCGTACGGCCGGTCAGTGCCGACAGCTGCTCGACGAGCTGCTTCATCTCCTGCCCGTCACCGCGCATCACCAGGTTGAGCGGCCCGCCCGATGTATCAGTCGTGACCATGCAGGGCCCGGGCTTCCCGACGAAGTTGGCCACATCGCCCTTCGCCAGCGCCGCGCCTTGCTGGGCGACGATCTCGTCGTTCGCGCACTCGGACTTCGACGGCTTCATGTCGGGACCGAGGCGGCCGTCGCTGCGGGCGAGCACCAGGTCGTAGACCGGCAGCTCGCGCGTTTCCGTGTGCGTCGTCAGCTTGAAACGGTCGGCCAGCAGCGTCCGCAGCAGCTGCGGCAATTCCTTCATCGCGATCGTCGCGGTGTTCGCCACGCGAGCGGTGATGTCGTACTTCGCCGCCATCAGCGTCGGTGGCCCGCCAACGAGCTGTGCCTCCTGTTGCAGCTCGAAGGCCACCATGATCAGCATCTGCAGCGGCGTATTCGTGGCCGTGAACCGGCCGCCCGGCTGCGGCAGCATCAGCGCGATCATGCTGAGCGGGTTGTTGGGATCAGGATTCGGGTTGCTCGGTCTGACCGAGGCCACGTCGAAGGCCGCGGCCGGAGCCGCCGCGGGATTCTGCGCGAATGCCGTCGTCGCCGTGAGCGTCGGAGTAAGCACGGTGACGAGGGCGAAGGCACACGTTGAGCGAACGTTGTTCATATCTACCTTCTTGTAACTCTCGCTTAGTTAGGCCCCCGTACGTTTTTCTACGGACCTCGGGATAGACGTCATTCCAGTGCGAACGAACCGCGAGTACCCGCCAGTGCTCTCACGATCCGTTGCGATCCGCCAGTGCGAGCGCAACGGGTAAGCTATTTGCTCAGCGCCGCGCTCGACAGGTCGAGTTTGGCGGCCGGGATCACCACCAGGTCCGGCCTGATCTTGCGCAAGTCCTCGACGAACTCCGCCGCATTGCCGACCACGATCAGCGAAGTGCGTTCGGGCGTGACGTAGCGCCGTGCCACTGCGGCAGCCGCCTCGGGCGTCACCGCGGCCCAGCGTTCCGCGACCCGCGTCGCCTCGCCGGCCTCCTGCCCTTGCAGCAACAGGCCGGTCACCACCGCGTTGAACCCTCCGCTGGTCTCGAGCGCCCGGCCGACCGCACCGGCCATGAACACGCGCCGGAGTTGCAGCGCAGCCTCGTCGGCGGGCTTCGTACCGAGCGCCGCGAACTGGTCGAGAACGATCTGCACCACCTCATCAACGGTGGCGTTCTGGGTCTGCACGGTGGCGCTGAGCACCGCCTCCCCGGCGCGCGCCGGCATCGAGCTGCGCGCGCTGTAACTGAGCCCGCGCTTCATGCGCACTTCCGTGTTCAGCCGGCTGGTCGAGCTGAGCCCGAGTACGCTGTTGGCGATATCCAGCGGGTAATAGTCCTTCCCCGCCCGGTTTGTCGTGCGCACGCCGGCATAGACCATCGCCTGCGCGGCTCCGGGCAGGTCGATCACGACGGTGCGCGGCGCGGGCGCGGTGCCCGCGGGGTTCGCCACCGCCCGCGGCGCCGGCGCGGCCGAACGCCAGCCGCCGAACAGACGGTCCGCGATCCGCTGCGTTTCCGCCGGCGGGATCCCGCCGCTGACCACGACCCGCGCCGTCGCCGGGTGCCAATTGGCCTCGCGCCAAGCCAACAGGTCGCTCCGGGTGATCCGCGGAATCGAGTCCACAGTCGCGATCGAGCCATAGGGGGCCGAACCGTAAAATACCCGCGGTGCCGCCAAAGCCGCCAGGGTGGCCGCATCCCTCAGACCCACGCGCAAACCATTGACGATGCGCGCGCGCTCACGCTCGACGTCGGCGTCGGGATAGCTGGCGTTGCGGATAACGTCCGCCATCACCTCTCCCGCGGCGGCCAGGTTGGCGGCCGGAGCGGTCACGCTGAAGACCACGCCGTCGGGGCCCGGTGAAGCGCCCATCGACGCCCCCAGGCTCTCGAGCGTGGCGGCGATCTGCTCGGCCGTACGCGTCGGCGTGCCCTTGTTGGCGATCACCGCCGCCAGCTCGGAAAGGCCGGCCTTGTCTGCCGGGTCGGTTGCGGTGCCGCCGGGCAGAACCACGCTCATCGTCGCGAGCGGCACGGTGCCGGTCTGCACGCTGACCACGCGAATGCCATTAGCGAGCGTGGCGTCGACGATCTCCGGCTTCGCGACCCGGGGCGCCGCCGCGGGCAGTGGCGGCGCCTGCCGGCTGGCTTCGTCCCGCAGCACGGTGGGCTTTCCCACGGCTGGCGGCAGCGAGCCGAAGCGCGGCAACGGCACCGGGTTGGCATAACTCGCCGCCCCGCCCGAACCTTGCGTGTAGGTGAACGTCACCACGCCATCCGGCCGCAACCATTCGCGTGCGACCCGCTGCACGTCGGCGGCGGTGACCTGGCCGATAGCCCGCAGCTGGCGGTCCGCGGCGCGCACGTCGCCTTGGGTCATCAGGGCTTCGCCCAGCTCGAAGGCGCGCCCGGCCGGAGTCTGGCGTCTGGTCAGTGCGGCCGAGAAGAGCTGGTTCCTGGCCTCGCGCAGTTCTTCCTCGGTGATCGGCTCGGTGCGGGCGCGTTCGTGCTCGGCGGAGAGGAGGCCGGCGATCTCCTTTTGGTTGGCGGCCGGACTGGCCAGCGC
Source organism: Vicinamibacterales bacterium (assembly GCA_035711805.1). Classification (GTDB taxonomy): domain Bacteria; phylum Acidobacteriota; class Vicinamibacteria; order Vicinamibacterales; family UBA2999; genus Gp6-AA40. The sequence continues at coordinate 32,408 of DASTBV010000170.1, read as the reverse complement.
GAAAGTGGCCAGGAACCCGCCTTCCCGCGAGCTGAACAGCATTTCGGCGGCCTGCACGGCCTTGCCGGTGCGGACCAGCGCCCGCTGCAGGCGGCTGTTCTCGCCGGCCGACAGCACCGCGTCGAGGACGGTGAGCGCGGGCCAGTCCGCATGAGTCGCTTCGGGCAGCTGGTAGATCGTGCCCAGCGCGGGCAGCGGCACGGTCGGGGCGGTCGCAGCGACGTTGCGTGGCGTCGTACGGCGCGCTTCGCGCGTGGCGACCGCGATCGGCAATGGCCGCGCGCGCGCGGGAATGGCGGCAAAGTACTTGTCGACCAGCGCACGCAAGTTCGCGACGTCGAAGTTGCCGGCCACGATCAGCACGGCCGTGTCCGGCCCGTAATAGGCCTGATGGAAAGCGCGCGCTTCGTCGAGCGTGGCGGCGTCGAGATCCGCGACGATGCCGATGTTGCTGCGGCGCTGCGGCAGCAGGTCGTACGCGTTCTCGAAAAACACATAACGCTGCATGACGCCGTACGGCGGCGTCAGCACCCCTTGGCGGAGCTCCTCTTTCACTACCGAGCGCTCATTCTCGAACACGTCCTGGTCGATGACCGGGCGGGCCATCCGCTCGGCGTGAGTCCAGAGCAAGGTCTCGAGGTATTGGGCCGGAACCGTTTCGTAATAGTTGGTCCGGTCATAGCCGGTGGACGCATTGCGGCTGCCGCCGATATCCTCGGCCAGCTGATTGATCATGCCGTAAGGCATGTTCTCGCTCTTGCGGTTGAGGATGTGCTCGAACAGGTGGGCGAAGCCGGATCGTCCCTCGGGATCGTTCTTCGCGCCGACCTGGTACCACATCGACGTCGTGACCGTGGCCGTGGTCGGGTCGGGCAGCGCGATGACGGTTAGGCCGTTGGCGAGCTTCCACTGGGTAAACTGGATCTCGGGCGCGGTGACGACCGGCGGGTCGGCCCGCTGCGCCGCGATGGGCGTGGTGACAACGATTCCCGCCAGGAGCAGCAGGCCAGAGAAGATTGTGCGAACGGACAGGTGTGACTTCATCTGACAAATCCTTATGTATGGCGAATGCGGCTGAGCGACCAGGGCGCCAGGACGCTGACCAGCAGCGGCAGCAGGGCCGGCGACAGGATCGACACGGCGTTGATCGCAGACATCCCGGCAAGCTGCACGCCGGCCATATGCAGCACTGTCAGCCACGCCGCCCCGAATGCCGCCGACATCGCGACGGCGCCGCTCGCGTAGCGGATGGTCAGCACGCGCTCCGCAAAGCCGCTCCAGAAGACGTAGACGGTGGTAAACGCCATCGCACCAACGAAGATCCAGCGGGCTGCCGCCAATAGCGCGTCGAACACGAATGGCGACACACCCCCGTTTCGTTCCGCCAGCGCCAGCAGCGCGAGCGCGAGGCCGGAGAGCAGCAGCGACGATGCCGCGATGTTCACGCGGCGGGAATAGCGGGTCCGAAGCGCTCCGAACACGGCGAACCCCGCGACCCAGGTGACGACACCGGCCGCCGCCATGACTACCAGTGCGAGCTGCTCGTACCCGGTCAGCGCCCCGACGGCGTCGTTGAAGACAGACCGTCGACTGTTCAGAGGCACGCCGATCATCTGGATGAAGACCGCGTCGCCCAACAGTGGCACTGATATCCATGCGCTGACGCCGATGGCGATGAGCGCGGCGAGGACGCAGACTGACTTCACGAGCACTTTGAGGGCGGCCAGCTGCGCGGCGCCGTGCGCCTGGGTCGCCTCAAAGGCGCTGACGTACGTGCGTCCTTGTCGCCGGCGAATACCGAAGGCATTTCCGCCGAGCAACAACATGACGAACAGTGAAAGCGGCGCAATGAGCGGAGGCCATGCTCGGACCCAAAAGCATTCCCCGATGGGGCACGACACAGCAGGGTCCGCATTCCACGCAGCATCGATGGGCCCGCTGACCGCCGACACCAGCAGAATCACGATCGCGAGCGTCATGCCGATCGTCAGCACCGGCAATCCGTTGGACTTCAGGTCCAGCCACGCTTGAGCCCGCGTCGCAGACGAGGTGGGACACGGGAAGCGGAACAGACTGACGAGCCGGTCCCACAATCCGCCGCGTGGAATCCAGGTGATAGCAGCCAGCTGATCGCCGCGACGCTGTAACGCAACTCCGGCGACCGTGACGGCGAAAGATGCCAGGCCAATCAGAGCGATCCACGCGTAGTCGGTGAGCGGGAAGTCGAACAGCGTCGGCCACAGACGCGGCGGCCAGTCGAATGTGTCCGGGATCTCCACTGAGGTAAGGCGCTGCATGGCCAACCCAAGGGCTTTCGTGATCGCATACATCATCACCAACAGCTGGATTGCCCCGTTGCGTGTCGACCAGGCCGCCGCAAGATAGACCACCGCGAGAGCCGCGATCCATGCGGCCACGGGCAGCAGTGGGAACGCATAGCCCGAGGTCACCCTCAGGACAATCGCCGACACGAGATATATCGCCGACGACATGGCGGTGAGATACGCCATAGGAAAGCCGACGATCACTGCCGTCCGAACTGGGCGGGTATAAGTGAGATAGAGCGGAAAGCCTGGTTGGCCACCATTGAGCTTCCGCATCGACAGCCACCCCACTAGGTGCGGTATGACGATGAGGATGAGGGCGAATGCCGCGGCGTTGTCGTTGACGTCCTCATACGCCTTCGGATTGTCCGGCGGTGCAAGGGCAGCGCCCAGGGCCAATGCGGCGAGGCCTCCGCCGATCGGCAGAGCAAGCTTCCACGCAACCTCGGAACGTGTCACCCGCCAGAGTTCCCACAGCATCGCGACAACCGGTGATCGCATGGCCTTGGCTCCCTTCACGTGTGGCGAACGCGGCTGAGCGACCAGGGCGCCAGGAGGCTGACGAGCAGCGGCAGCAGTGCGGGCGACCGCATCCAGGCGGCATCCGTCGTGGGCATTCCGGCGAGCGACACGCCGGTTGCACCGAGCACCGTCACCCATGCCATTCCGAACGCCGCTGAAAACAGAATGGCGCTCGACGCCTGTCGCAGCGTCAGCAGCCGTTCCTCGAAGACGTTCCAGGAGAGATAGCCGGTCGCGAGTACCATCGCCACCGCGGCGATCCACTTTGTTGCCTCGAGAATTGCGCCCAGCGGAATCTCCGGGCCGATCCCGCGTTCACCGGCCACCGCCAGCAGACCGAGCACGAGCGCGTAGAGCAACAGCACCGATCCGGCGATCCGCTGGCGACGTTGATAGCGTGCCCGGAGCGCCGCGTCGGCCGCGCGCCAGGCGACCATGACAGCCACCAAGGTGCAGGTGACGAATGCCAGCATTAGCACCTCGTCGGCGCTCATCGCTCCGACGCCGCTCCTGATCGCGCGCATCCAGCCGCTCAAAGGCGCGCGGCTTTTTTCGATGAGCGTGTCGTTGTCCCCGAGCACGTCGAACGGGATGACGGACGCGGACGTCCAGATGCTCGTGCCGACTGCCAGGAGCGCGCCCAGCAGGCAGACCGAGCGCACGAGCACCTTGAGGCCGGCCATTCGCGCGGTTCCGCACGCCTGGGTTGCCTCGAACGCGCTGGCGTACGTGCGTCCTTGTTTGGCGCGGATGCCGAAGGCATTGCCCGCGAGGAGGATCAGCACGGTCGGCACGGAGAACACCGCCACGACCACCGCGACCAATCGGGTGGCTGGTTGGGTGATGAACCTGGAGAGCACGAGATCGAGTTGTGTGGTTGCCACGAACACCAGCGGAATCACGATGGCGAGCCCCACTCCGAGCGTCAGCACCGGCAGTCCACTCGACCTCAGGTCGAACCACACCTGCGCCCGTGTCGCGGACGACGTAGGACAGCGGAACTGGAACCGATCGACGAGCCAATCCGGGAATCCCCCGACTGCAACCCGTGGAGTAGCCGCTGGTGCACTGCCATGACGCTGCCGCGCCACGCCGGCGACCGTCACGCCGAACGACGCCACGCTCATCGCGGCCATGAACGCGTAGTCGGTGGAGGAGAAGTCGAAAAACGTCGGCCACCCTTGCCAGCGACGAGCGGCTATCGCACCAAGTGTCCCGATAGCCGCCGTCGACGCCAGCCACTGGACGGCCTTGCTTCGCGTCGCCCAGTCCGCGGCGTTGTAGGCCAGGTGAGCGGCCGCGATCGGCGCCGCGACGGACAGCAGAGGAAACGGATAGTCGAGGGTCAACCGCAGGACGAGCGCCGATACCAGGTACACGGCCGCGCCCAACGCCGCCTGCGACACCATCGGGACCGCGACGAGCACGGTCGTACGGAGCGGACGGGTGTAGAGGAGATACAGCGGAAAGCCGGGCCGGTACCCATCCATCAATCGCCCGCCCTTGAGCTTCGCGATCGCTACCCAGACCATGAAGTTCAGGCTGATGAGGACGAAGAGGGCGACGCTTGCGCTGAAGTCTCTCGTTGCCTGGTTCGGCGCAGCGGCGGCGACCACGACGAACGCGGCCAGGCCTCCGACGATGCTCAACGACAACCGCCAGGCAGCTTCGGCGCGTATCAGACGCCAGTTCTCCCACAGCATCGCGACGACGGGTGACCTCATGTCATCGGCTCCTCACGCGCTCCGCAGCATCTCTTGCGCTTACACAGCCTCCACCGGCTGGCGAGTGCGGCCGGCGCGGGCCAGGAAGATCTCCTCGAGCGTGGCGTCGCGCGAGTCCACGACTTCGCCTCCGAACGCCAGCAGCGAGTGATGGAACTGTTCGAGCGATCCGCTGTGCACGACGCTCCAGGTGCGGCCCCCACCTTCCATCGCGAGCGCGCCGACGAGGACGGGCGGCTGCTCGAAGTGCTCCGCGAACCGCACGCGGCTGCGCTGGTATCCGCGCCGCACCTCGTCGAGCGGGCCGCTCAACGTCACGCGGCCGTTGTGGATCAGCGTCACGTGATCCGACATCCGCTCCACCTCTTCGAGCAGGTGCGACGAGAAGATCACGGTGCGTCCGTCGTCAGCCACGGTGCGGACGATGGCATCGAGGATGTCGCGGCGCACAACCGCGTCGAGGCCGGACGAAGGCTCGTCCAGAATCAGCAGCGCTGGACGGTGGGCGACGGCGGCCACCAGGCCCGCCTGGGCGCGCATGCCCTTCGAGAGGTCCTTGATCTTCTTGGCCGGGTCCAGCGCGAACGTGTCGATCAGCTCGCGCGCGTACGTCACGTCCCATGTCGGATGGAACGCGTGCGTATAGGCCATCAGCTCGTCGATGCGCATCCACTCCGGCAGCTCGCGTTCCTCGGAGAGATAGCCGACACGGCCCAGCACGCCAACCGGGTCGCGAACCGGGTCGAGGCCGAAGACGCGCACCGAACCGGTCGCGGCGCGCAGCAGCCCGAGCAGGTGCTTGATGAGCGTCGTCTTGCCGGCGCCGTTGGCGCCGACGAGTCCGTAGACCTGTCCAGCCGTGGCGTGGAACGACACTCCATCGAGCGCGCGCTTCGAACCGAACGATCGCGAGAGGTCGTTGACGTCGACAACTGTTGTCTGTCCCATCTCTATTCCTCTACTTCTTCTTGACTTCTGCCGGTTCCTCGTCGGTCCCGGCGTCCATGGCCGCTTTACGCTCGTGCAGCATCCTGAGAATGTCGTCGCCGGAGAAGTTCAACTGGTGTGCTTCGGCGAGCAGGGCGTCGATGCGCTGCTCGATGATGCGGCGCCGTTCGCGAAGCGCCAGCTGCGGACGCGCGTCCGAGACGAACGTGCCCGAGCCGCGGCGCTTGTGCACGACTCCCGAGATCTCCAGCTCGCCATATGCCTTCACGATCGTGTTTGGCGTGACCTTCAGCTGCAGCGCCAGCGTCCGGATGGGCGGCAGCTCTTCGCCCGGCAGAAGCAGCCCTGACGCCACCAAGTACTTGACCTGGTTGACGATCTGTCGATAGATCGGCACGCCGTCGGTCAGGTTGATGGTGATGTCCATGGGGAAACCGCTACTGTCTTGCGGTGTTCAAGTGTATGGGTATACTGATACAATTATCCGCGGCTGTCAAGCCACGAAAGTTGAATTCGGAAGTGGGATTGATAGGGGGCCGCAGGGAGAGTGACCACCGAGCATCGAACTGAACGTTCGCGCTCGAGCGCACGCATCAAGAGCCGTTCGAAGGGATCGGAGCGAACCGCGCGCGCCGCAGCAGATCCTGAAATCGCGGGTCAGCGCGCAACGGATCCCACTGCGGATGTACCTTCAGACCGCGGATCCATGCACCGCGTTCCGAAAAGTGCCTGTCCAGCCATGCCAGCGCGCGGTCGTGGTCGCCGAGACGCGCATACGCCGTGGCGATGGAATACACGCGGGGCTGCGGTTCCTTGAGCAGGTACTGCAGGCGCTGTTGCCAGTATCCCCTGAGCCCGTCTTTGGCAGCTGCGGCTCTGATCGCCGCGACGACGTCGCGGTTCCTTTCGGAGAACGTGAGCGGCGTGACGTACGCCTCCACGGCCTGCCGCTCCCGGCCCAACTGCTCGTACGCCCGCCCCAGATAGTTGTGGACCTGCGGGGTGTACGGATCCAGCTCCAGCGTCCTCTGGCTCATGGCGACGCTTTCCTCGTAGCGGCCTGCCAGGTGCAGGATCAAGGCCTTATCCCTGGTTGCCAGGACCGAGGTCGGATCCTGTGCCAGTGCCCGATCGGCCACCTGCAGTGCCTCCGCGAACCGCCCTTCGTCGGCCAGAACCTGCGAGTAGCAGTGCAGCACGAACGGATTGGTTGGATCCAGCTCGAACGCGCGGCGCATCTCCCGGTGTCCCTCTTCGACGTCCAAGTCGAAGTGGAGCAGGATTCGTCCCAGCACCGCATGAGCCTCGGCAATCGCCGGATCGAGCGTGAGCGCACGCCGTGTCACCTCGCGCGCCTTCTCGACAAATGGGTCTCTGGGTCCCTCGAGGAAGGTGACGGACACGTAGGCAAACCCGAGCGACGCATGCGCCGCGGCGGAGTTGGGGTCGAGGGCAATCGCCTCTTCCAGTAGTTCAGCGGCGCGCTGGCTGTCTGCGACAGTGCGCCGGAGGAGCAGATACCGGGCGCGCAGATAGCGCTCATAGGCCGCGACATTGGTCGGATGCTCGGGTAGCGCCGGGCCCGCGTTCGTCAGGCGGAGCGCCAGCGCCCGGCTCACCTCCAGCGCCAGCGCGTCCTGCACCGTGAAGATGTCGCTCCACGGAAGATCCCACTGCTGGGCCCACAAAGTCGTCCCCGTTGCCACGTCCAGCAGCCGCGCCGAGAATCGGACGTTCCCATTCAATCGAAGCAGGCTGCCTTCAAGGACCGACTCCACACCAAGGTCCCGTCCGGCCGCGCGCGGGTCCGGCTGCTGCCGCGCAAAGCGCTGGACGGCGTGAATCGACGGCACGCGCAACTGTTTCATGTGGCCGAGTCTGATGATGACGGCTTCGGCAAGGCCGACTTCGAGCACTTCGTCGCCCGCCCCTGCCACCAATGGACGGAAGGGCAGCACGGCGACGGATCGTATCGGGGCCGGCGATTCGCCCGCACCAGTCACGCTCCAGATGGCGGCGGCGGCGACACTCGCGATTACTCCGGCCAGCGCGACCCAGACTGACGCTACGCGACGGCGGGCCGCTGGAACCGCGGCCGCGGTCGTCGCCGGAGTCAGCGGCGCAGCGACGGGAGCCGGCGACGGGACGATCGGGTGCACGTCCGCCAGAAACCGATAGCCATGTCTGGGGATCGTCTCGACGAATCGGGGGGCGTTCGCCGAGTCGCGCAGCGACTGCCGGATCTTGTTCACGGCGACGTTCAGTGCCGTGTCGAACTCAACGAAGGTGTCCTCTTTCCAGATCGCGGCGCGCAGCTCTTCACGCGTCACCATCTCGCCGCTGCGACTCAGGAGGAGGGCGAGGACCTGGGCGGGCTGACCTTGCAGTGGCACACGCCGGCCGTTGCTGCGCAACTCGCGCGTTGAAGAATCGAATTCGAAGGTGCCGAATCGCACCCAGCGGGGTTCGCTCACGAGTCGCAGCCCCTCCCGGACGGGCCGCTATCGCATTTTCAAATGCGCCTAGCGCGGATTTCGTGGGGCGAGCCTTGCAGGCTCGCCTCGCGAACCCGCAGGGTTCGCGCCACGGAAGTGAAATCCGCGCTAGTGTAACTCAGTCCGGTTAACGGTCAGTCGCAAAGTGTTGATCGGACTGGGACTTATCGATTAAGGGCGGCTTCAGCAGCCGTTTATGGTGCGTTCGCCGGCTGCGCGTTAGGTTGCGAGCTTCGTACGAGGCCACCAGGCAACCCATTAACGAGGTGCACCAATGATCAGGAAAACCATTCTGGCGCTGTCCGTCGCGGCAGCGACCGCCGGAGCGATGAGCGCTCACGCCATGGCTCAGGACGCGGTCCAGCCGCCCCTCCGCGTCTCCGGCACGTTCAACGATTACGTCTGGGTCGAAGGCGGCGCCGGCGCCGGCGCCTGGCACGTCAGCGGCGAATGGGCGGCACAGGTGAGAGGGAACAGCGGAAAGGGCGACTTTACCGGCTCGCTCCTGGGCGTCCGGTCGGACTTGTGGGTACTGCAGACATTCGCCGATCCGGCGAACCCCGCTCTGAGATCACCGCACACGCACCATGTTGGTCTGGCTGATGCCGACGTGACGATCCTTCCCAATGGAGTCCGTCTCGAGGGAGTTGCGACGATCACCGCAAACGGGGCGCTTGCCCCGTACAGCGGCTCTACGGTTCGAGTCGACATCACAGGCGGAAATACGATCCGCTATTCCAATATCAAGATGACCTTCACTGGAGCTGGTGTCGATCACTTTGGCCCCCAGCCGTACGAGGGTCTCGTGGTGCTCGGCCGGTGAGTGACGCCGCCGCGCGCCCTTCGAGGCGCGCGGCGGAGGCGCTGAGCGCCCGAGGAACTTTCGCGGCGGGTTGATCGTCACTGTCCCATGTGTCACATTACTACTGTGACACCATTCAGGCTCACGCTCGCGCCGGGCAAGTCGATCTTCGACCAGGTCGTCTTCGCGGTGATGCGCGCGATCCTGAGCGGTGTCCTGCGACCGGGCCACGAGTTCCCGTCGATCCGCACGCTCGCGGCGGACCTCAAGATTCACCCCAACACGGCCCACAAGGTGGTGCAGCACCTGATTCAGGAGCGCTGGCTCGACGTGCGTCCGGGGATCGGCACTGTGGTCGCGGAACCACCGAAGGCGCGTCCCGGCGACCGCCGGCGGCTGCTGAAGGACGAGGTCGAGCAACTGGTCGTCGAAGCGGCCCGTGTCGGCGCCGACCTCGACGAAATCGTGGAGGCGCTCCGCGACGCATGGGAATCCATGCGGGCCCGTCATGATCATCGAAACCGACGGCATCTCGAAGACGTTTCGACGTCATGACGCCGTCCGGCACGTAAGCCTGAGCGTGCCGCAAAGTGCGGTCTACGCGCTGGTCGGCGAGAACGGCGCCGGCAAGACCACGACGCTGCGGATGCTGGTCAACATCCTCACTCCCGACCGCGGCTCGGCGCGTGTCCTCGGCGTGGACTCGCGCCGCCTGGCGCGCCGCGAGTTCCTGCGGCTCGGCTACGTCTCCGAGAACCAGACCATCCCTGACCGGCTGACCGTCGCTCAGTACTTCCGCTACCTCCGATCGCTGTATCCCAACTGGGACCCACGTCTGGAAGCGGAGCTGCTGGCGCGCTTCGCACTGCCCGCCGATCGTCCGCTCGGCAAGCTGTCGCATGGCATGCGGATGAAGGCGATGCTCGCAGGCGCGCTGTCGTTCCGGCCGGAGCTCCTGATTCTCGACGAGCCGCTGAGCGGCCTGGATCCGCTGGTGCGGGACGAGGTGATGGAAGGCCTGCTGCATCAGGCCGAGCACACCACGATCCTGATCTCGTCCCACGAACTCTCCGAGATCGAAGGCGCCGCGACGCACATGGCGTTCATGGATCGGGGTCGTGTGCTGTTTCAGGAGCCGGTCGACGAGGTGAGATCCCGCTTCCGTGAGATTACGGCCACCGTTGGCGACGAGAGCGATGTCGCCGGCGACCTGCCCGCGAGTTGGTTCGTTGCGGAACGATCCAGAACTACGTTCCGCTGCGTCGAGACGGCGTTCGTCAGCGACGCCGAGGTCCTCCAGAAGCTGATCCTGCATGTGGGTGCCGTCGGCAACGTCGACGTGCGCCCGATGTCGCTCCGCGAAATCGCCAAGTCCCTGATGCGCGCGATGCGCACGGCACGCCCGCAGTGAGCGGCAATCTCCGTATCATCGCGGCCATCCTCCGCAAGGATCTCGCGGTCTTATGGCCGCTGGCCGTGATCGTCGTGCTGCTGCCGGTGCTGCGAAGCGACGCCGTGCTGCAGAACCTGCGCAACGACAACCTTCGCGCCGGAACGATTGGGATCTCCGTGCTCGCCACGATGCTGCTGATCGTCTCCGTCATGCATCAGGATGCCAGCGCCAGCCTGCGCGACGACTGGCTCACCAGGCCGATTCCGCGCTGGACGATGGTGGCGGCCAAGCTGGTGTTCATCGCCGCCGTGGTCTGCGTGCCGGCGATGGCCACGGACTTCGTATCGGCGCTTGCCGATGGCCGCTCAGCGGGCGAAGCGATCGCGCCTGCGACCGCTGTCAGCCACGCCACGCTGGGAGCGATGCTGGCAGTAGTCGTCTTCGCGGCGGTCACATCCACGCTGCTCGAGGCGGTGGGCGCGCTCGTGGCCTTTGCAGTCGCCGCGATCCTGGCGCAGGCAATCTCGGGCTCGGTTCTGCCCGACGGCAAGGGCATCCTTGTTGCCGGCGCCGAGTGGTTCAGTTTCGCGCCCGCGCTTTACTTGCCCATCGTGATCGCGACGCCGGTGCTCTGGCTGCAATATGGGCGGCGCCGCACCTTGCTGGCGCGCGCGATCGTCGCTTGCGCCTGCACGGCCACGATGATCCCGGTGCTCACGCCGCCGTCCGCGATGTTCGGCGTTATGAGACTGCTGACCCCCGCCACTGATGTGGGACGGACCGCCGGCGCAGCGCTCGCACCCGGATGCTTCCCGCGCATCGCCACCGAGACCGAATCCGGCGACATCACGGACGAAGCGCGACGGCTGTGGAACAGCGACGAGCGTGCCAGCGCGGGTCCCCGTGCGATCGCCTTCTCGACCACGTCTGCTCCCACCGGTGTGCCCCGTGGATGGAAGGCGATGATCGGCTTCGCACAGGCGTTCTTCGTCGATGCGAGCGGTGGCGTCCTGTACCGCCTGCAGGGCGCAAGCGCGGTGTTCGGCCGGCCGGACGGCGTGGACGCGTCCCGGTCGGCCACGCACTTCTGGCTTGCTCCGAGAAACGCCTACGAAGACGCCGCGCGCCGGTCCGCACGGCTGCGGCTGAAGTATTTCGTCAGCCTGCTCGAGCCGGTCGCGTCGACGGAGATCGGAGTGAACGGCCGGCGGCAGTACGTCTCGCGCTTCGGCTACTGCAGCACCGGGATCGACGCCTCGTCTGACACGGTCAGCATCGACTGCTTCGTGCGCGGCAGACGGCCGGCGCTGGTCACCGCGCGATGGTCGGAAGGGGCGGATGCCCGCGAAACCATGACGCGCCCCGACTACACGCCGGCGGCGTTGCCGATGCTGAGCGCGCCGTACCGTCTGACGCTGTCCCGATTTCGCGACAGCACGGCTGCGCGCGTCACGCTGACGGCGTACGAGGCGCGCGCGCACGTCGAGCGATCTGTCGATGTCCGAGGCCTACTCGGCGGGCCGTCGTGTTCCGCATCACTCACATCCAGCAACACCTACGGAGATCAACCATGAGATTCACCACCTGCGCGATCGGCATCGCGCTCCTGCTTGTGTTTCCTCGCGTCGCGGCCGCGGACCCGGTCGATGACATTGTCAACGCCGAGTTGAAACGTCAGGGCGTCCCCGGCGTGTCTGTAGCGGTCGTCAAGGACGGCACGATCGTCAAAGCGGAAGGCTACGGGGTGGCGAATGCCGAACTCAATGTTCGGGCCACACCGCAGAGCGTCTACCAGATCGGGTCGGTGAGCAAGCAGTTCATCGCCGCCGGAATCATGCTGCTGGTGCAGGACGGCAGGATGAGCCTCGACGACAAGACAGGCAAGTATCTGGCAGACACGCCGGCCGAGTGGCAGGCGATCACCGTCCGCCATTTGTTGACGCACACCGCAGGCATCGTCAACGAACCGCCCGCCTTCGATCCGTTCAAGCTCCAGAGCGACGCCGACCTCGTCAAGAGCGCGTATTCCGCTCGCTTGCTCTTTGTACCCGGCGCAGAGTGGGCCTACAGCAATACCGGCTACTTCGCGCTCGCGGAGATCATCCGCGCCGTCAGCGGCGAGCCGTGGGACGCGTTTCTCCAGAAGCGTCTGTTTCAGACGCTGGCGATGACGTCCACCCGCACGACCACCATGGAGATGGTGCCGAACCGTGCCAGCGGCTACGCGCTGATGAACGGCAGAATGAGCAATGCACCGCCCATCCTCTCCGTCCGTCCGAGTGGTGCCTTCCTCTCGACCGTGCTGGACCTGGCGAAATGGGATGCGGCACTCGATGCACGGTCGCTTCTGTCGGCCGCTACGCTCACCCAGATGTGGGAGCCGGTCAGGTTGAACGGCGGGGGCTCTTCCCCGTATGGGTTTGGCTGGCAGGTCGATACCGTCGCCGGTCACAAGCGCGTGCACCACAGCGGCACGATGCCAGGATTCCGGGCCACGATACACCGCTACCTGGACGACAAGCTCACGGTCATCGTCTTGACGAACGCTGGAAATGCCGACCCGGGTTCATTCGCGCGTTTGATTGCCGAATCCTACGTACCCGCGCTCGTCGAGCCGCGCGCTGCCGCGCCACAACGCACGGCGATCAAGGTCGATCCGAGCTCCTTCGACGCCTATGTCGGGAAATATCAGCCGAACCCGGCGATTACGGTCACTGTTTCCCGCGAAGGCGACAAGTTGATGTTCGAAAGCGCCGGCGGCAAAGTAGAGTTGCTGCCGGAAAGCGAGAACAGCTTCTTCTCGAACGGGCTGCCGGTGACGATCACCTTCGTGAAGGACGAGACGGGCAAGGTCACCCATCTCATCCTCGTCAACAACGGACGCGAAGCAGGCCGGGCGCGGAAGATCGACTGAGGCAGTCAACTGAGCGCGAGATTCCAACAATGAAGAAACCATCTGTGCCTGGCGTGAGCGCGGTAATGGCCGTCGCTATGACCACGTTGATTGCCACGTCGATTGCGGCTGCCCAGCGCGGCCCGGCCGCGCAGCCCAATTACGACGCCTTCTACGAGCTCGGGCCTGATTCCCTCGTCCGCCGCGGTGTGCCGAAGGGCAAGGTCGCCGGCCCCTTCACGCTGCCGTCCGACGCGTTTCCAGGCGTGGCGCACGACTACTGGGTCTACGTGCCGGCGCAGTACGACGGCAAGACCGAGGTCAGCCTCATGGTCTTCAACGACGGCGCCACCTACATGCAGCCCGACGGGTATTACCGCGCCGTCAACGTGCTCGACAACCTGATCTATCGCCGCGAGCTGCCGGTGATGGTGGCGGCGTTCATCGATCCCGGGAAATTCACGGCCGACGGCCGGTCGAACCGGCAGGCCGAGTACGACCCGGTCACCGATCGCTATTCGCGCGTGGTTGTCGGCGAACTCCTGCCGAAGCTGTACGCCGAGTACCGGATCTCGCGCGATCCGGATCGCCATGGCATCGCCGGCTGGAGTTCGGGCGCCATTGCCGCGTTCACGGTGGCCTGGGAGCGGCCCGATCAGTTCCGCAAGGTACTCAGCGGCATCGGCACCTATGTCGATCTCGCCGGCGGGCACGTGTACCCCGAGAAGGTCATGGCCAGCGAGCGCAAGCCGATCCGCATCTTCATGATCGATGGTCGCAACGACAATCGGGGCCTGAACGCCGACGGTCAGTACAATCCGGCGCGCGACTGGTTCTATCAGAACGTACGGCTGAAGGACGCGCTCGTCGCCAAGGGTTACGACGTGAACTACGCCTGGGGCATCGGCGTCCACAGCCACGACATGGGCGGCGCCATGCTGCCGGAGATGATGCGCTGGCTCTGGCGCGACCAGCCGGTATCCGTGGATCCGCGCGACACCGCCGAACGCTCGTTCCGCCGGTAGAACGGTCCTCTACTTCTTAACGGAACTCTGCGCCACGGCTCCGCCGCCATCGGGTCGCCATTAACACACCAGCGGCCACGAGCAGCACGGTACCCGGTTCGGGAACTGCCGCCGTCGAGGAGGGGATCGTTCGAAGGTTGTCGAGAGCGATTAACCCAAAGTGTGGGCTGAATGTGATTTGCGCGGAATCGAATGGGATGGTGCTCTGAATCCCCGCGAACCCTCCGGTGCTGACCGGGTCCGGAGCGCCGTTGAACGAAAGCGATCCGACGGAGGTTGCACCGCTGAATAAGGTCACTGTCGTTACGTTCGGGACGGTCGTGGTCGACCCCACTAAGAAACCGTATCCGAATGCATCGAGTAGAGACGGAAACGTCAATGTGACCGTAGGGTTTCCGGCCACGCCGACCACTGCGATAGCACTTGGCGGGTTGAGGTTGTTCGTGGTCCCGAGGAGATTAGCGATGACCAGGTTGCCCCCGCAGGGAGGTGAGGGCATCTCGCATCCGGCGCCCCGACTGTACTGAAACAGGATCCCGTCGACGGTCAAGCCGTTGACCAGGGTTCCATCCGGCAGTCCAGAAAAAGTCGTGAGCGTGGAACCGGGACCAAAGGCGCCGACGGGTATCGAGATTGTCGTCGCCGAGGCCGCAGGCGCGAGAAGGAGTGCGAACGCAACAACCGTCGATGAAAGAGGCAGGGCGCGATGCGTTGCCACGTTCGATCTCCTCACTAGAGGCATCGCGTCCGTCCTCGACGGATGCAGTCCGATGGCGAGCCTAGTGAAAGGACCTTACGTAAGCAAGCTGTGCAACAGTTTTCTGGCTCGACAGCGGTACGACTTATTGCTCCGGATTGAACGCGGCGAGCGAGAAGAGCCTGCTCGACGATTCGTGTGACGGAAGCGGCGCGAACGCGAACCGCTTCATCGCCTCGGTCCCCCACAGCGTGCCGACGCCGACCAGGAGCTGGAGGTCCATGCGGACCGCGTCTGGAAGAACGGTCTCCGTGACCACCCGCTTCAGTTCTTCGCAGGTCGTCTCACTCACACGAACGTTCTGGCGACCGATGCGCACCAGGTGATCCGTGATCGGCGACGCCTGGACCAGCGTCTCCAGGATTCGGCTGCGCCAGTCCTCCGACAGCTGCGCAAACACGGAGCGGAACCACACGGTGCAGAGAAGCTTTCGAACCTCGGTACAGTTGAGCGGGATCTCGGACGTCGCGCCGTTCCCCGCGATCGCGAGCGCCGCGGCGTCGCGACGGTTCACGCCGAGGCAGAGTTCCCGAAACGTCTGAAACGACGTGGGAACGGGTGGCGGCGCGAGCGCGCCGCCACCCGCGATCGGCGCTGGTGCTGCCGCGGCTACGCTGTCTGCGGCGGCTGCGGCACGCGCTCTCGCGAAGGCCTGCGCCGGCGGCGGAAGGGGCACTCGATTGTCCAGCGGCCAATCGACGTCGAGCGGATCGTGAATCCCCGTGTGCTCGGCAAAGAGCGCGGTGATGCCCCATGGCCGCGGGCCATGCGAGGGTCTCGCGTACAGCGGATTGTAGACGCCCTCCTTCGCCTCCTCGGCGGCCCAGGCACCGAGACGACGTTTGATCTTGCCGTCGGCGATGTTCGACCAGTCGCCCTGGATGCAGACGAGCGAGGTCCCGGCCGGCCTGGTGAACGAGCAGAAGCCGTTGTCCCAGCACTGCCGGCTGGCCTCGTCGATCTGGGCGTCGGTCGGATCGGCGCCGGGCGGCGGATCGAGTTCGCCAAAGCCGATGCGGAGTCGGCCGGGGCCCGCGCCCAGCGTGCAGAGATCGGAAGGGTCTACCTGCGACAGGTCCGACAGCACGTAGAGCAGGCCGCGCAGGCCGCGCGCGATCGGCACATTCATGCGTTCCCAGACGACCGATTGCGACGCCGGACTGGCCTGCGAATACCCGCGGTCGTTGAGAATTTCGATGAACCGGATGCGGGCGGCGTCGAACTGATCGACCACGTGCAGGGCATGATCGTAGCGGCGCTTGTCCACCTCATGCCATTCGAACGACGGCCTGACAAAGATCGGAATCACGAGCTTTCGCTGCTCGCGCGCGATCTGCGCGAGCGGAAACATCGTCCCCGCGCCGGTGCCTTTACCGCCGGTGCCGATCAGCACGATGACGGAGTAATCGCGGAAGAGCGCGGTGACCTCCGTCCGTGATTCCTCCAGCGCCTCGCGCGCCACGTCGGGGTTGTGCCGCGAACCAAGGTGCCGCGTCTTCCGTGCGCCGATCAGCAGGCGCTCTTCTGCCGGCACGTCGGCGACCGAGAACTCGTTCGTATCGAGAAACCGTGTCGTCAGCGCACGTCGAAGGCGTTCCGCGTATCGCGCGTCCGTTTTCTGGGCGAGCGCAACGTCCTGGCGAAACAACGTCTTGATCGACCGCAGGATGTTGCCGCCGCCGCCACCGCTGCTCGCAAGAAGAATCTTCACGTGCCACCTGCCTGTTTGGGGGAGACCTGCAGGTACAGCGGCACGACGACCCACTGTCCCTGCGCATACAACGGTCCGGCTACGAACCGTTGATCCTCGAGCACCCGGAGTACTCGTTCGACGTCGTACTCGACGTTCTGCTTGTGATCGACGAGATTCGGGTATGGCCGTCCGCCGCGCGGAGCCAGCAGCACCTCGACCTGCCTCCGGTACGGGCGGACGCGCAGTCGCGCCTCGACGACCGGTTCCGAGGGACGGACCCGCACCAGCGGCCGGGCGAACTCGTACACGAACCGCTCACCGAACCGCTGCAACGGCGCTCTCCGATCGCGAACATAGTCATGAAGACCCGAGACCATCAGCGCGAGCGCCAGCGCCAACCCGATCCACAACACGACATCGTCGACTCCGCCTGTCATGACGCTCGGTTACCTCAACCTTTATCGCCGAGGATGTTTCAGTCAGTCGTAGACGTGGGACGGTCGACGCGGGAACTACCGGTGGAAACAAGGCACGTGCCACGGGCGTGATGAAGAAGCACACCATCTTTGGGCCGATCGGGAACGGGCGCGCGGGCCGTCGCCGGAAGAAATGTCCCGTCGCGAGGTCAGCGCTGTGTGGCTTCGTTTAATTCCGGACGTGCCAAAGGTGCTCCTCGTTGGCGAGCACCCTGTAGGCGAGTGCCACCGTGTTGGACGCAAGTCTATCGACGGGGTCGAACCACGTAGTTGTGCCACAATCGTTCGGCCCATCCGCTCCTTCGACCCTAACCGTTCGGAGGCCTTCGGCGATGAAGATTGCCACCCGCGGGTACAACCTGTGGTTCTGCCTTTTGGGTCTTCTCTCACGCGTGAACATTTGTTCCTATACCTGGTCAATCACGAGCCAGACGGGTGGTTCGTTCTCCGGTTCGTTTGAAGTGGGAGAGGGGTGCAGGCAAGGTTCTGGCGCCGTATCGGGGACGGTCAGTGAAGCTGGTGCGCTGAGTACCGGCCCGCCGCTGTCGCTGGACGCCGTCTGCACCAGGCTGGCCGGTGGAACGATGACGGGCACAGTGTCCGGTTCCTCGGTCTCGGCAACGGGCTCAGAAACGCAGCGATGCAACACGCCGACCGGTGTGTTCGAATTCACCCGGTCCTACGCTCTATCGCTGGCGAAGTCCTGAGGCGACGCGATTGGGCCGCGTTTCGTTCTCTTGCACCGCGTCGTTGACACAAACGGGCGCCAGAGCCATCATCGGCGCGTTGGACCAGGCTATCCCGTCATCCACCCCCTGCCAGGGGGGCAAGTGGGGGCAGGAGCGGTCGATTTTTTTCTGGAGCAGAAATGACTAAGCGATTTCTGGCAGGTGTCGTCTTATTCGGCGCGATGGCGGTCGGTGCGCTGCAGGCGCATCATTCCCTTGCCGGCGTGTACGACTTGAACAAGACCGAGCGGGCAACCGGCATCGTGCAGAAGTTTGCGTTTACGAACCCGCACGGCGCGCTGCATATCGCCATCAAGGACAAGCAGGGCGAGGCCAAGGTGTGGCAGCTGACGACGGGGTCGGCGAACGTTCTGACCAACGCGGGGGTCAGCGCCACGGGCCCGAACCGGGTCAAGAACGGCGATGAGATCACGGTCACCTTCAATCCGGCGCTGAACGGCGCCACCATCGGGTTTCTCCGATCGATCGTGTTGCCAGATAAGAAGGAAGTCGGTTTTGCACCCGACTGACGGCGCGGTTTGAGCTGAACGAGAGGAGCCTAGTGATGACGTCTCGAACAGGAATGATCCGTACAACTCTCGCCCTGGCACTTGCGCTCACGCTCGGCGCCCCGCTGACGGCGAGTGCCCAGGCGGGTGCCGGCGCCGGCCCTGCCGGCGCGCCACCGGCCGGTGCGCAAGGCGGCGGCCGCGGTCGCGGTGGCCCGCCACCGTACACGCCCGCGCCCGGCGCCCGGGATTTGCGCTCCGTGCTTCATAACTGGGGCTGGCATCTGGGCATGCTGCGCGGCGAGCAGGAAATCGATCTGGTCGCATCGCTCGAATATAAGGGAACGGGCACTATGCAAGTGGACGGGCAGCCCTGCAAGCTGACGGCCTATCGCATCAGCACCAACTACCAGATATCGGGTCAGCGGACTCAGATCACATGCATGCGGCCCAATGGACAGACGTATTCCAACATCGAAGTCCTCAGTGGAGCGTACGCATGGAACGAAGATATTCCCGGCGCGGAGCTCATTAAAGGAAAAGGTAAAGCGACTCCGATGGCGGCTGCCACGGAGGAGCGGATGATCCGCCTCTGGGCAAGTCCGCAGGGCGCGCTCAAGTCCGCGCTGGCGGGGATCCAGGATCCTCCGATATTTTCGGTCGACCCGGGCAACCAGGTGCCCGCCGATGTCGCAACGGCAGGTAAGACGTCGGTCGTGTGGGAAGGCGGGAAGCCCGTTGTGTCATTCCCGATTCCGGGTGTCCCCACGGCAACGGCGACGGCAACCCTCGACGCGAAGTTCATGGCGGAGCGCGTTGTGGTCCGGCATGGAACGAACACCACCGAGTTCGTCTATAGCGACTATCGGGACTGGAACAATCCGCTCCACCCGGCCGAGGCGTTTGTCGCCGGCAGGATGATCGAACGCCGCAATGGCACGGTCGTTCGCGATATCACGACCACGTGGACGGAAACAGGGCAGATGTATGTCGTGATGCCCGTGCCAGCCAGCGTCAAGGCGGCGATCAAACCAACGCTGCAGCCTCCCGCCTGGGTTTCCGCGTTTGGTCCAAGTGTTCCCCTGGCCAGCCTATCGGCGCCGGTGTCAACTCCCGCGGCTCAAGTCGTAACGCCGAGGCTTGCCAACGGAAAACCAGACATGACGGGTAGCTGGAATGCGGTTGCTGGCATTGGCAATGGCGGTGCTGGAGCTTATAACCCACCGTTTCCCGCGAACCGCCGATGTGGCCCAACGCAGACCCGGTGCAAAGTCCCGAACGACAACTTTACGGTGGATTATGCGTGGATCTCACCCTCGCGATATTGGATGAACATACACGGCCCGATCTACAAACCCGAGCACTGGGACAAAGTCCAGGAACTCGACATGTGGACGAACAAGTTCGATCCGATCATGACGTGCCAGCCGATGGGGATTCCGCGCCAGGGTGAGCCCCGCCGCATCTTCCACACGGTCAACGACATCACCCTGTTCTATACGTACAGCGATTACGGCGGCGGAAACAGGGAATATCGCATGATCCCGACGGACGGCCGTGAGCACAACGCGAACCAGGCGAGACAGGCCACCTACCTCGGGTATTCCGTCGGGAAGTGGGAGGGCGACACGCTGGTGATCGACTCGATCTCGTTCGTCGATTCGACATGGTTCGGACGTGGCGGCCTCTTCCATTCCGGCGACATGCGCATCGTGGAGAGATTTACGCGCAAGGGCAATGAACTCCTTCACGAAATGACGATTCACGACCCCGAGTCGCTGGTCGAGCCCTGGGTCATGCCGGCGCGTACTCTGACGCTCAGCAACGGCGACGCACTGATTGCGGAACGTGCGCACTGCGAGATCTACGAAGAGCAAAGCATCACCAATCAAATGCGGCACTAGCCTTCGCCAAACCGCTCGCTTCGCTCGCTGGCTACGGCTAGCAGGCTAGCGCTAACCGTGGGGCATCTCGGCCGGTAGGCCGAGGTGCCCCAGATTCATCCCAAGCCCGCCAAAACATCATTCCCGCGCCGCCCGGGACAGCGCGGTCTCGCAGTGGTACACTCCGCAACAGCAATATCCATTTTGTCCAATATTTCCGGAGGCTTACGATGAACAAGCGGGCTTTCGTCGCAGTCGTCTTCCTGGGGCTGATAGCTGCCGGTCCGTTGCTGGCGCATCATTCCCTTGCTGGCGTGTACGACTTGAACAAGACCGAGCGGGCAACCGGCATCGTGCAGAAGTTTGCGTTTACGAACCCGCACGGCGCGCTGCATATCGCCATCAAGGACAAGCAGGGCGAGGCCAAGGTGTGGCAGTTGACGACGGGGTCGGCGAACGTCCTGACCAACGCGGGGGTCAGCGCCACGGGCCCGAACCGGGTCAAGAACGGCGATGAGATCACGGTCACCTTCAATCCGGCGCTCAACGGCGCCACCATCGGGTTTCTCCGATCGATCGTGTTGCCAGATAAGAAGGAAGTCGGATTTGCACCCGACTGACGGCGCGGTTTGAGCGGGACGAGAGGAGCCTAGTGATGACGTCTCGAACAGGAATGATCCGTACAGCTCTCGCGCTGGGACTTGCGATCACGCTCGGCGCCCCGCTGACGGCGAGTGCCCAGGCGGGTGCCGGCGCCGGCCCCGGCCCGGCACAGGGCGGCGCCGCACCACCGGCCGGTGCGCAAGGCAGCGGCCGCGGTCGCGGTGGCCCGCCACCGTACACGCCCGCGCCCGGCGCCCGGGATTTGCGTTCCGTGCTCCATAACTGGGGCTGGCATCTGGGCATGCTGCGCGGCGATCAGGAACTCGACCTGGTCGCGTCGCTCGAATATCAGGGCAAGGGCACCATGCAGGTCGGTGGGCAGCCCTGCAACGTGACGAAGTACCGCAGCAGCATCAACTACCAGGTGTCGGGTGAGCGGATTCAGATCACCGGCACGCGGCCCAATGGCCAGAGTTGTTCCACGATCGAGGTCCTCAGCGGGGCGTACGCGTGGAACGAAGATATCCCCGGTGCGGAGCTGATCAAGGGCAAAGGGAAAGCGACGCCCATGGCGGCTGCCACGCGCGAGCGGATGATTCGCCTGTGGGCCGGTCCGCAGGGCGCGCTCAAGTCGGCGCTGGCGGGGATCCAGGATCCACCGCTCTTCTCGGTCCGGCCGGGCACGCAGGTGCCCGCGGATGTCGCCACGGCCGGCAAGACGTCGGTCGTGTGGGAGGGCGGCAAGCCCGTGGTGACGTTCCCGATCCCGGGCGTGCCCGGGGCGACCGCCACAGCGACGCTCGACGCGAAGTTCATGGCCGAGAAGGTCGTCGTGCGGGACGGCACGAACACCACCGAGTTCACCTACAGCGACTATCGCGACTGGAACAATCCGCTGCACCCGGCCGAGGCGTTTGTCGCGGGCCGGATGATCGAACGGCGGAACGGGACGGTCGTTCGCGATATCACGACGACGTTGACGGAAACAGGGCAGATGTATGTCGTGATGCCGGTGCCCGCCAGCGTCAAAGCGGCGATCACGCCAACGCTGCAGCCACCGAACTGGGTCTATGCATTCCGCCAGACGGCGCCGGCCGCACAAGCGGCGGATGTCGTGACGCCGAGGCTGGCCAACGGGAAGCCGGACCTGACCGGTGTCTGGAATGCGGCCCCTGTGGGCCCACCGGGTGGCGGGAACCGCCGATGCGGTCCGACGCAGACCCGCTGCAAAGTCCCGAACGACAACTTCGTCGTCGATTACGCGTGGATCTCGCCCTCGAGGTATTGGATGGGCGCCAACGGCCCGATCTACAAACCTGAATACTGGGACAAGGTCCAGGAGCTCGACATGTGGACGAACAAGTACGACCCCGTCATGACATGTCAGCCGCTGGGCATTCCACGTCAGGGCACACCAGCGCGGATCATCCAGACGGACAAGGACATCATCTTCTTCTATCGGCAGTATGCCGATTACGGCGGCGGAAACACCGAGTTCCGCGATATCCCGATCGACGGCCGTAAACACAATGAAAACCAGGCACGGCAGGCGACGTATTTCGGATACACGGTGGGCAATTGGGAGGGCGACACGCTGGTGCTCGACTCCATTTCCTTCGTCGATTCGACATGGCTGGGACGCGGCGGTCTCTTCCACTCCGGCGACATGCGCATCGTCGAGAGGCTCACGCGGAAGGGCAACGAAATCCTGTACGAAATGACCATCCACGACCCTGAGTCGTTTGTCGAACCGTGGGTCATGCCGGCGCGAACGCTGCGCCTCGGCGGTGGCGATGGAATCATGGGCGAGCGTGCGCATTGCGAGGTGTACGAAACGGCGGACATCACCAATCAGATGCGGCACTAGCCTTCGCCGAATCGCTCGCTGGCTGCGGCTATCGCATTTTTCAAATGCGCTAGCAGGCTAGCGCGAAACCGTGGGGCATCTCGGCCGGCAGGCCGAGGTGCCCGGGTTCATCCCGCCCTCATCCCGCCGCGCGGAATCGTCTGCGTCTCACGCCACAGCGACCCGGTAGCTCCGCCACCAACGCAGCATGTCTGTACGCGACCAGATCACCAGGCCGGTTGTCGGCGTGAACCGGCCCTCCCGGTACAGGCGTCCGCGCTCGCGACTGTGTTCGAAGATCCCGCAGTCCGGCGGCGCCGCGCCGATCGTCGTCACGAAACCGCCGGCGGCGACAATGGGCGCGTTCACGGCGGCGAGGTGAGGCGACACCCGGTGGACGTCCGGCGATCGCAACCATGACGCGGCGACCAGTCCACGGAGATCGGGACGTGACTCCAGCGTTTCAGCCATTGCGGCAAGTGCGTCGCTGATCGCCGGCTCCGCGAGATGTTCCGGCTGGCGATGCGGATTCAAATGCGGAAACATCGCCGGTCCGAGGCCGCGCAGCTTCGCCAGCGCGCGCACCAGGCCGGGGACGTCGCGCGGCGGCACCTTGAGCAGCCAGGATCGGCTGACCCCGCAGATGTCCCAGTGAAAGAGCCCCGCGCTGAATCGGCGTCCGGTCACGATCTTCGCGAACTCCCGAAAGCGGATGCCGGTGACGAGCAGCGTCTCATCCGCCACCCAGGCGTCGTCGAGGAGCGACGCGATTTCCGCGCACGTCCGGTTGCGTACGGTATCGCCAAGGGGCGGGCGCGGGCTGGAGAGCATCGCCGCCGCGGCGTGCACCAGGAGCCAGCGTTCGATGGCAGCGCTTGCGGCCGGTAACCGGGCCTGCCGTTTCGCCGCCTCGATCAGGATGACCAGATGCGAGGTGCTTGCCGGCGCTTCAGTCACGAACTGCAGCGTCTCCGCGACGGCTGAGGGCCGATAACCGCAGCGACGGAGCGCAGCGGCGCCGGCCGCGGCGCTCTCCGAGTCGTTCAGCCAGGCAACCAGCCTGGCGAGCGTCAGATCAGTGGACTGGGTGAGCCACATGGGTGCGCCGCGGAATCCAGGACGCCACGCCGGTGACCCAGGCGTCGAACGTCGCCTGTGAGCACGCTTCGGAATCGACGAACCGCGGCAGGAGAAGCGGGTGCGCGGACGCCGTCGCCAGGCCGGGATCGCAGGTCGTCGCCGTCTCCACGCCGCAGGCGCGCAGGTGTCGCAGGTGGGACGTGTGATAGACGCCGTCCGGATAACAGAGGTGCCGCGGAACGCGCCCCGTGGTCGAAGCGATCAAATCGCGATTCAGACGAATGTCCCACAGTAACGCGTCTACGTCGAGCGGGAGCCGGTGGCGGTGCGTGTGCATCTCGATGGCGACGCCGCGGGCTGCGACATCAGCCACCTCCAACTGCGTCATGGCGGACAGCGCACGCGCTGAACACGGCGACAGCCCGCCGCGTACGCTCCGCCACGAGAGGTACGACGTGCGGAGATGATTGACGACGGCCACATTGTTGACGGCGTCGCTGCCGATGTTGCCGACCCATTGGTCGGTGGTGACGTAGACCGTTGCCGGATATCGGCGTTCCTCGAGCAGCGGCAACGCCTTCGCCTTGAAGTCGTAGTACCCGTCGTCAAACGTCAGGACCACCGCCCGTTGGGGGAGACTCTCTGCATAGAGCCGGTCCACGGCCTCGGGCAGGCTCAGCACCGTGCAGCCGAGACGACGCAGGGCATCGAGCCGGCGGGTGAGCGTGCGCGGCGAGATGTACAGGGTTGGATTCCACTCGTGCTCGTCCGCGAGCGAGACGCCGTGATAGCAGAGGATCATGAGGCGACGGCACCGCCATGCCGTTTCGGCGAAGCGACGGGAAACGCCGGCAGCATTCGCGAAGGTAAACAGCGCGGTTTTGAGGGCGGCGACTGGCACGCGGCACCCCGAGCAAGTCATGTGCCTCGCTGATGGGGCTGAAAAGAGCCGCGGACCGCCGCGATCGGACTGGCCGGCCAGCGTCTCGTTCCAACCGGCGGGGAGTGCTCACGATTCCTTGAACGGTGCGCCGGCGAACGTGGGCTCGTGATATACGGTCTGGCGTAAGGAGTTGGCCGAATGACCTTGTCACGTCGTCTGGGTGGAGCGTGTGCGGCTGCCGCGTTCGTTGCCGCGATAGCGGGGACAGGGAGGGCGACCGGCACGAACGATGGGCAGTGGCGCGTGTACTCCGGTGATAACGCCGCCACGAAGTATTCGCCGCTCGATCAGATCAACAGAGCCAACGTCCGGACATTGAGAGTGGCATGGCGGCGGCCGCAGTTGCCGCGCGACATTCCTTTGTCGACCGCGCTTCGGCCGAACAACAACTTCCGTTCGACTCCGATCATGGTGGATGGCGTGCTGTACGCCTCGAACGGAATTGGCCTCGCCGAGGCGTTCGACCCGTCGACCGGCGCGACGATCTGGGTACAGAAACCGGGCGACGATCCGCTGCGCGGATCCGCGAGCCTGCGTGGCATCGCGCATTGGACCGACGGGAAGGAGCAGCGCATCTTCTCCTACCGCAACCAGTACCTCTACGCGCTCGACGCCCGGACCGGCGAGGTTATTCCCTCCTTCGGTTCGGGCGGTCGCGTCGATCTCTCGGCCGGCCTCGACCCCCGCGCCCGCGGCTGGCGGTGGAACGGCGCGCCGCTCATCGTCCGCGACGTCGCCGTGATCGGATCGGCGATGACCGATCAGGATTTCGCGACCAGGATGGAGGGCGCGCCCGGCGTCGTCCGCGGATTCGACGTCCGCACCGGCGCGCTGCGGTGGACGTGGAACCCGATCCCGCAGGCGGGTGAGCCCGGCGTCGAGACGTGGGAGAACGAGTCATGGAGGTACACCGGCGCGGCCAACGTCTGGTCGTTGATGAGTGCCGACGAGGAGCTCGGCTACGTCTATCTGCCGACGACGAGCGCCACGAGCGACTACTACGGGGGGCACCGGCTCGGGGACAATCTCTACAGCACGTCGCTGGTGTGTCTCGACGTCACGACCGGCAGGCGCGTCTGGCATTTCCAGACGGTCCACCACGACATCTTCGATTACGACAATCCTGCCGCGCCGATTCTGGCCGACCTGACGGTCGGAGGCCGACGGATCCGGTCCGTCGTCCAGGTCACCAAGCAGGCGTTCGCGTACGTCTTCGACCGCGTGACCGGCAGGCCGGTGTGGCCAATCGAGGAACGCCCGGTTCCCCCCTCCACCGTTCCGGGAGAACGGGCGTCGCGCACCCAGCCGTTTCCCACGAGACCTCCGGCCTTCGATCGGCAGGGGATCACCGAAGACGATCTGATCGACTTCACGCCGGAGCTGCGTGCCGAGGCGCTCGAGATCGCCAGGAAGTACGTCCTCGGTCCCATATTCACGCCGGGGTCGCTGGCCGGGCCGGGACCAGACGACAAGCAGGGGACGATTCAGGTACCCGGAACCGTCGGTGGTGCGGATTGGACAGGAGCCGCCTTCGATCCCGAGACCGGCAGGTTGTATGTCCCTTCGATGACCGGTCCGATCGCTCAGAACATGATGCCGGGGAACCCAGCAACATCAAACCTTCGGTACCGCGTTTCGAACAACACCCGAATCGTCGGCCCGCGCGGCCTGCCGCTGGTGAAGCCGCCATACGGCCGGATTACAGCGCTCGATCTGAACCGCGGCGAGAAGGTGTGGACGGTCGCGAACGGCGACGGCCCCCGCAACCATCCGGCGATCGCGCATCTCAAACTGCCGCCGCTCGGGAATGCGTCGCGTTCCGCGGTCATCGCGACCAGGACGCTCGTCTTTGCGACCGTCGGCGATCAAATCAACGTCGGCACCCCGCCCGATTTCGGCGGGAAGCAGTTCAGCGCGTTCGACAAGAGGACGGGCGAGCTGCTGTGGACGACCCAGCTCGAGGCAGGCGCGACCGGCGCTCCGATGACATACCTGCACCGTGGCAAGCAGTACGTCGTGTTTGCGATCGGGGGTCAACAGCACGCGGCGGAGTTCGTCGCCTTCGCGCTGCCGTGAACGACTATCTGTCAGCTAGTCGAGGGGTTCGTGGCGGCGGCGCCGCCAGCGACAAAAGCCGAGCGGTCCAACCGCCATGCCGAGCAGCAGCAGTGTCGATGGTTCCGGAACTTGCACGTCGACGTATCCAACGATCATTCCGTTGTTGTTGATGCCTTGGGCGAAGGTTGGGAAGTGGGGATGCGCGAACCTCGTCAATGCGCCGGTGTGAGAGTCGTACAGAAAACTGTCCAATTCAGCGGTAAAACCCACCACCTGGCCCACATCGTTCAAGCCTGTGACGAAGAGTCCTCCGGGAAGCGCGGGAAGCACCGTATCGCCGACGAAACCGTACAACTGAAATCCATCCATGAAGGACCCGGCGATCACATTGGAATTGTTGATGTCCGCGGCATGGGTTGAATCAGCACCAGGAAAATTGAACGACGTGTAAGCGGTGTTCAATTCACTGTGTGGCACGTCAGAGTCACCGGATGCAGTAAACAGCTTGTCATGAGACACGATGATGCCGGCGTCGTTGATTCCGGTAAATCCGTAATGAAACCGGGACGTCACCTCTCCGTCACGCACCACGAAACTACTGTACCCATCTCCGATGATCCCGCTACCGACGATCACTCCGTTTGAATCGATGTCATGAAAAGAGACGCCACTGCCGGTAAGACCGAAGCCGAACTCGTAGCGTGTCAAGACACCGTCTTGAACCACCACACCGAAGGATCCTGGAGTTCCAGGCGTCTGACCGCCCACAATCGTCCCGGCATCGTTGATGCCGAGAAACCTTGTGTTGGTGAATTGCGTGTAGATAGTGTACTGAGACCCGTCGTACACGAAGCCTATCGGCATCGCAACTGCGGTCGACGGTAAGAGCAGCGTCAAGAAAGCAAGGAGCGAGAACGTCTTCATGGGTTATCTCTGGTGCAGTCCCTCGTGTGTTGCGCAAGACGTGCCAGCGAGCCGCTTTCGCCATCAGGATGCGCAATGCTTTCGAACGCCACGCTTTACGCTGCATCATATGCGCGTACTAAGAAGCTCTTGAAACGCTTTCGTAAAGATCACCGTCAGCTCAGCAGGGAGCCTTTCGAGTCGTTTCCGGAGGTCCGGCTGTGGTTCTGGAGCTAATTCGGCCTTGTCGGGCCGAAGGGGACGAATCCCGCTGAGTTGTTAACCATACCGACAGAAATCCGCCTCTGTTCCTTTGGAAGTAGGATTGTTCGATCATCTGGAGGGGAACGCGATGGGACGCCGCGTGACGCTGGTCGCCGCAACATGTTTCGCGGCGTCGCTTCTCTGTATCGCCTCACCCGCACATGCGACGGTGTTGTGGGAATTCGACAGCGGAGCGGAGCTCTCGTTTTCCTGGATGCAGGAAGTCTTCAACGAGGACTTCTTCGTCTTCAACGACCCGTACGATGGAAACCCCGATGGGCCGCTGTTGTCGCTCACCGAACCCGCCGGTTGCAACGTGTTCCAGGTCGTGGTCGATGCGGATGGGTTCATTGGCACTATTCCCGGCGGCAACGAAATCGAGGTCTTCGGTACTCCGTTCTGCTTCTTCAACTTCGGATTCGGCACCCAACGGTTCACCCAGCTTGGCACCTACACAAGCGGCGCGGCGACGCTCACGATCAGCGAGGTTCCGGACAGTGGGCCCACGTGGCTGCTTGGCGCGATCTCGCTGAGCGCATTACTGGTCCGCCGCCGCCGGTTGGCTTAGCGTTCTGGAACAGGGACTGAAGCCGATGTCGCAAGGTCATCGGCTACCCGCTGCAGCGTCTGTTTCCACTGCCGGTCCGTTTCCCCTTCCAGGAGAGAACGCAGCGCATGCAGGTGCGCCACGCCGAGCGCAGCGTCCGCCGGCGTCTCGATATCTGGCGTGACACCGGTCCCTTCCCAGTTTGTTTTCGTCACGGGAGAGATCGATCGTCCGGCCGGAATGATCGCCGTGAACGATTGCGTGAGCCGTTGCGGGCCTCTACTGGAATGGGCGCCTCCGCCCGTCGTTTCGCCAACCACGAGGGCTCGTTTCAGGTTCTGCATCGAATAGCAGAAATCCTCGGCCGCGGAAAACGTTGACGTGCTGGTCAGGATATAGAGCGGCTGCCGCGCAGCCCGCCGGCCCGGCACAAACGTTGCCGTCCAGAACTGGCTTGTTTCGTTTGTGTCACGCCAATAGGCGTCCGTGAGGTGGATGCGTGTGTCGAAGAAGTAGGTGGCGATAAATGCCACCATCGGCGTGTTGCCGCCACTGTTTCTTCGCAGGTCGAGGATGATCGCGTCGAAGTTCGCCAGCGTCGACAACAAGGCAGAAGCCGTTTCCGCCGACTGTTGGCTCAAGTTGGGGAAGCTGACCAGTTCGAGATACCCGACATTTCCGCGCAGGCGTTCAAGTTTCCCAAATCCAAAGTTCAGCCGCTCACGCGGCTCCGATGGCGTTGCGGCTTCCGGCGGTGCCGCGGGCGCTGGCTCGTAGAACACGGCAAAGTGTTTGTCGCCGCTCGCATTCCGGAGCGTCCGGCCGACGGCGTCTGCAAACTCCCTTGGCGCCGTGCCATCGTATTCGCCCGCGTTGTTCGCTGAACGCAACGCCTGAATGATCCGCCCAACGGCTTCGGGCAGGACATAGCCGGCACTCAGCTTCATTGCCAGCACGTCGATGACACGGTCGCGCTCGGCTTTCTCGACCGTCGGCCGTCCCGACGGTGCCGGTGTGACCTGCTGCGCCGCCGTCACGACCGGCAGGAACACGATCGCGAGAACAGCCGCCCTCCGTATCTGCATGCCGGAGATCCCCGGCAGAGTAGACGCTCCCGGCATCGCTTTCGTTGGGTGGCTGCGTTAGGATTCATGCATGCCGCGCCTGCGTGCTGGCAGCGCCGCCCGGATCGCCACGGTCCTCGTGCTCGTCGCCGGTGCTGGCGCGGTGTCCGTGGCGCAGCGGTTTGGCGTCATCGAGGGCGCCGGAGCGGGCATCCGCGTTCCACCGCGTGACTTCAACGACGGTGGATTCACCGTCTGCAAATGGATGTTCCGCAGCGATCGCTCTGAGCCGAGCGGCGTCGGGTGGAGCACCGACTACCCGTTTGGCGAAATCAACCTTCTCATCCGCCTGTCTGAGCTGACCAAGGTTCGCGTCAGTCGCGACAGACGCGGGGACGTCAACTACTGGGTCGTCCGGGCCACTGACGATCAATTGTTCAACTGTCCGATCCTGATCGGATCGGACGTCGGTACCGCGGCACTCTCGAATGCGGAAGTGCAGCGTCTACGCGAATACCTGCTGAAGGGCGGGTTCCTCTGGGTGGACGACTTCTGGGGCACGCCGGCGTGGGATCACTGGACCAGCCAGATCGCGCGCGTGCTGCCGGAGTTTCCCATTGTCGACGTGGCGCCGGCGGATCCAATGCGACAGGCGATGTTCCCGATCGCGGAAGTCAAGCAGGTGCCCAGCATCTTCTCGTGGGGTGGACCCGGCAGCGATCCGAGAGAACGAGGCAGCGACAGCCCGCACGCCAATTTCCGTGCGATCGCCGATAAGGACGGGCGGGTCATGGTGGCGATGACCCACAACACCGACATCGGCGACTCGATGGAGCGGGAAGGCGAGAATCCCGATTACTTCGCCGAGTACTCACCGCCAGGCTACGCGCTGGCGACGAACATCGTGCTGTACGCCCTGACGCATTAGCGCGGATTTCGATTGCGTGGCGCGAACCCCTCAGGTTCGCGAGGGCACCGTATGTCAGTCGGCGAGCCCGAGAAACGCGCACAACGCCCCGCGCTCGTCCGCGAGCGCCTGGCGGAATCGACGATCGCGTGGCGGCTGACCCGCGACATGGCCGACATCCAGCGAGAGGGCGCCGCCGGCGATCGACGCGTTGGCCCAGCCGATCACGCGGTCACGCCACAGCAGTGGCAGCGCATAGTAGCCCCAGCGGCGTTTCGGAACAGGCGTGTAGGCCTCGAATCGATACGGCCAGTTCCACAGCAGCTCGAACCGTCGCCGATCCCAGACCACCGGATCGAATGGCGCGAGCAGACGAACGGCATCGTGCGGTTCGGCGCGTTCCGGCCGTTCGCCCGCCGGCCAATACCAGTCCATGCCGTCGACCGCGGCATGCGCCAGGCGGCGCTTCGCGCGCTGCAGCGCGCCGGTGATCCCGGTGCTCCATTGCGGCACGGCGTATCGCAGTCGTCGCACGGCCTGGGACAGACTCGGTGCCGGCAGCGGCGCGTAGATGTTCACGACGACGTCCACCAGTGCATCGAGGCGGACGCGGCGCTCGCGTGGATCGTTCGTAGTGTCCGCCTTCAGGCGGACCTGTTCGTGCACGCCGTAGACTCTGATGCCGGCCTCGCGGCGAACCACACGCAGCAGGCCGCGGTAATGCATCGCGTCGAGGAGATGCGTCGTCGCGCTCGACGATCCGCCCCAGTAGTTCGTCACCGTGCCGAGGGCGAAGTGATCGTCAACCTGCCGCGGGTGCACCGGGCCGCGATCGCGGATGAAGTCGAGCAGGCGTCTCACGTGCCTCCCGCGCGAAACGCTCCACGGCGCGTGACCCCCACGGCGCGGATGCATCAGGTGGAACACGCGGTCGGTCACGAAGCCGTAATTGATGAAGAAGTCCTCATGAACGCGAAGGCCGGAGTAGCGGCGCTCCAGATCGCCGGCGCGGTAGTTCCTCACCCGGTGCCGGAGCGTCAAATCCTGCGCGCGTGCCGGAGCCCGAATCGGGTCGGCCTGCACGAACCCGAAGGCTTCGAGCGCCCTGGTCAGCGATGTGGGTGGAAAGAGGCTTCGCGCGACCGCGTAGCGCCGCAGATCATCGAGGGTCAATCGCCTCCGCTGCCTTTGAACTGGTCCGCCTCGTCCGCGAAGAGCACATTGAAGCTGGTCAACGACCCATAGCAGCCGCTGACATATCCCTGCAGCTTGATCTTCACATCGTCCGGCAGGTCCGAGGCGTTGACCTGCTGTTCCAGCGTCCGCAGTCGATTCCGCAGCATCACGATCTTGTGGAAGAACGTCTCGATCGGCCAGCTCTTCTCCTGCAACCCTGGTGAACCTGGACGCAGCACAAGGGTGCCCCCGCGCCATTTCGCGGCGGGCGCAACCGGGGTCAACCCCGTTTCCTCACGGATGACGCGGCGCAGCAGGAGTTCCAGATCGTGATCGGCAGACTGATTCGCAGACACGTGAACACCGGACCTTTCCTTGGCCGCCGGAGCGTTGGCGAAGGCGGCCCGGTCGGTTACCAGAGCAAGCGGCTCGTGCGGGGTGGGGGAGACGCGCGCCGAAGGCACGGACGGAGCCGGCGAGCCGCTCTCCATGCGTGGCCCGCCGCGGAAATTATGCTGACTGTCGCAGTAGTCGCAGGAGACGCGAATCGGCCGCCCTGTGCCATCCACGACGATGACCGTATGGAGGCGATCGGTCTTGCACGCGCGACAGTAATCTTCGAGAGACTCCCCGGCCCGGAACGCGCGATTCACGATCCATATTGTGTGACGGCTTTGGCACTGGGCGCGACCGAAGGCGCAGATCGGCCCGCTACCGCGCGAAATGCACGACGTTCTTCAGGCCGCGAGCAGCGGTCCACGGAATCTCCTGATTCCGGGTTCGAACGAGCGCATGGGCGTCGTTGATTCGTCGAAGTGCGCCTTCAACGTGCCCGTCAGCGTGCC
>DASTBV010000169.1:0-9553 GCA_035711805.1 Vicinamibacterales bacterium | reverse complement strand
TCCATCGCCAACTCGAAGAAGAACGCGACGTTCACGGTGACCAGCGTCACGAACAGCCTGACATACACGGCAGCCGATAATCACGACCCGGATGGCGACAGCAACGGAGGAACGGCGATCACCGTCCAGAAGCCATAAGGTGGGACCGGCGAGTCAGCCGCGGATCGACTGGCGGAGTGCGGTCGGCTTCGTCGCGCGCGAGCCGGCGTGGAAGCTGCGCGTCGGCACCGGCGGGCTGCTGATGCTCCTGCTGCCGCCAGTCGGCTGGATGCTCGCGCTCGGCTATCGCAGCATTGTCGGACAGCGCATCGTCGATCGCGAGCACTCGCTGCTGCCGTCGTGGGCGGGCCTGTTCGGATCCGCGCTGCGGCGCGGAGCCGCGTCGTCGGGCGTCATCCTCGCCTACCTCACGCCCTTCGTCATCGCCTACTGGGCACTCGGCGCCCGATCGTTCGACGTGTTCGCGGCGCATCAGCGCGAGCTGCTGATTTTCGTCGCAGCCGTCGTGGTATTTCCGCCGCTCGCGCTTCCGGGAATGCCCGTGCTGTATGCAGTGCGCTACGACTGGCTGCAGTTTTCAGCGGGGGAAATCGCGTTGCTGGGCGTGCTGTTCTTCGGTCCAATCGTCCTGCTGCCGGCTGCATTTCTCCAGGTCGCCGAACGCCGCCGTTTCAGCGCGGCGTTCCACCTCGGACGCGTCGTTGGCCTCGTCTCGGCCGCGCCCGCGCTGTACCTTCAGGCGTGGATCGGCGCACTGATGGTGAGCGCCGTCGCCATCGTGCTGGTGCCGCTGGTGCCATGGATGCTGTTCTGGTCCTACCTGGTAATCAGCCACCTGTTTCTGCAGGTCCTGGCGCACGTGTCGCCGACGCCAGTGACAAATCGTGGGGCGAGCCTTGTCAGGCTCGCCGCGCGAACCCGAAGGGTTCGCGCCACGGAAGGATGAAGTCGGTGCTTTTTAGCGCTTGGCGGCGATCAGCGACTCGATCAGCTTGACCGTTTCAGGATGCGGATCGCCGGCCGCCTGCCGGACACCGGGTACGCCGATGCCCTTCGCCAGATCGAGCGGCGTGCGGTCGTTGGCATCCTTCGCCTGAAGATCGGCGCCGTGCTCGGCGAGGAACTTCACGAACGGCGTGAAGCCGCGCTGTGCGGCGCCGTGCAGCGCCGTCTGATGCGGCACGGCGTACGGGCTCGGCACCTGGCTCGGACGGCCACGCAGACGAATGCCGTACTCGGCGGCCGCTGACGCGCCTTCGGGCACGACGGCT
This sequence comes from Vicinamibacterales bacterium, assembly GCA_035711805.1. Lineage (GTDB taxonomy): Bacteria > Acidobacteriota > Vicinamibacteria > Vicinamibacterales > UBA2999 > Gp6-AA40. Next base: position 8,282 of record DASTBV010000169.1, on the reverse strand, counting down.
CGCCGCTCGGTCACCATGCGGGCGTTGACGTCCGCGCCGGCGTCCACGAGCAGCTTCATCGTCGCCAGCACGCCCTCGGTCGTACGATTGCGCCCACGCGTCACGCGGTCGCCGAACTCGACGCCGGCGGCCGCCATCAACGGCGTCACGCCTTCCTTGCTCGGCAGATCGACGAGCGCCTTGTTCTTCAGCAGCAGCTCGACGAACGGCGCGTCGCCGGCGCGAGCGGCGCGAAGGAGCGCGGTTGCGCCCTGCATCAGAATCGCGTCGCCGCCGCGATCCTGCGGCACGTCGCGGTACGGCGGGCGACGCTTCAGCCGGATGTTGGGATCGGCGCCGGCGGCGAGCAGCATCCGCGCGACGTCGAGCGCCGTCGTCGAATCCTCACTGGGGATCACGGCCATCGCGCCATTGCCCTTGACCGGCAGCGTGCTGACGTCTGCCGCCATGTAGATCGGCGACCGTCCGAAGAGGTCCCATTTGTTCACGTCGGCGCCAGCCTTGATCAGGAACGCGGCGAACTCGAAGTGCAGATTGAGCAGCGCCATGTTGAGCGGCGTGATCCGCTCCGGATCCTCGAGGTCGGGATCCGCGCCGGCGGCAATCAGGTGGCGCGCGCAGTCGACACATCCTTCACGCGCGGCATAGAGCAGGGGCGTGAACCCGCCCTTGTTCATGTCCTTCGGCCGCGGCTCGGTAATGACCTTGCGCTCCCACTGGCGGACGACGCCGCGGGCATTGACGTCGGCGCCCTTCGACGCCAGGAACTTCACCATCTCGGCCTGGCCCTGCGCGGCCGCCCACATCAGCGCCGACTGACCGCCGAAGCTCTCCTTCGCGTTGACGTCGGCGCGCGCTTCGACGAGCAACCTCGCCGCATCGACGTTGCCGCTGCGCGCCACCGCCATCAGCGGCGTCTCGCCTTCGGGATTCTTCGTATTGGGATCCGCGCCGGCCTTGAGCAGCGCATCGATCACCGGCGCCGAGCCGACGATCGCGGCCTCGGTGATCGCGGTCGTCCCGAGCTGGTTCTTCAGCGTGACGTTCGCGCCGGCCTTGATCAGTGCGCGCACCAGCTCGACGTCGCCGTTGGATGCGGCGTACATGACCGCGGTCGTGCCGTCCGGCCCGGGCGTGTTCGGATCGGCGCCCTTCGACAGCATGCGCGTCACCGCCGCGCGATCGCCGCGCTCCGCGGCGTCGAGCAGTGTGGGTTCCGCGCCGGTCGCGATCCCCACCATCATCACCAGGATCACAACGAGCGCGGCAATGAAGTATTCAAGCCGCATGAAGACGTCCCGGCGATGCAGGAGACGAAGAGCAGAATGCAGTCTGCGTGGTGCCTGAATTCTGAATTCTGCATTCCGCATTGCTAGATCTCAGAAAGAATCCCGCCGCTGTCGCCGAGCTTTTCGACCGGGATGTTGTTGCGATCGAACAACGTCACGAGCAGATCGGCAAAGCGCGAGTCCTGCGGGTATTTCACGTGCTGGCCGCCCTTGATCTTCCCGTTGGCGTGGCCGAGGATCGCCGCCGGCAGCGGGTCGTTGTTGTGCCGGTCGCTGTTGCTCATGTTGCTGCCGAACAGGATCGTCGAGTGGTCGAGCACCGTTCCCCCGGCCTCCTTCGCCTTCGACAGCCGGTCGATGAACTTCGCGAACACCTCGCTGTGATACCGCTGGATCTGCACCAGCCGCTCCATCTTCTGCGCGTTGTTGCCGTGATGCGACAGCGGATGGAACCCTTCGGCGATGCCGAGGTTCGTGTACGTCCGCATGCTCGCCTCGCGGTCCATCGAGAAGGTGATGACGCGCGTGATGTCGGCCTGGAATGCGAGCGCCATCAGGTCGAACATCAGCTTGAAATGCTCGGTCAGATCGTTCGGCGTGCCGACCGGCGCATCCGGGATCTCCAGCCGCGACATGTCCTGCTGCGCGGCCATCTGCACGCGCCGCTCGATCTCCCGGACGGAGTCGAGGTAATCGCTGACAACGACGCGATCCTTGACGCCGAGGCTGGCCTGCAGCCGCGCCGCCTGATCTTTCACCCGATCGAGGATGCTGCCGGTCTCGTGGAGAATCGCGGCGCGCTCCTTGTCGGTGTCGCCGTGGCCGAAGAGCTTCTGGAACACGGCGCGCGGGTTGCCTTCCTGCGGCAGCGACTGCGTCGGCGTGCGCCACGCCAGCCGCGCGCCGCCGAGGGCGGTCGTCAACTCGAGCGACGGGACGCGCGTTTCCTGGCCGATGTGCCGCGCCGCCAGCTGGTCGGCGCTGACGCCCCAGTCCGCGCCGTTGGTGCCGCGGTCCCATGGCTTGACGCAGGTCAGCCACGTCATCTCGATGTAGCCGTGCGGCTCCGGCGTCTCGGCCGGCTTGTTGCGCAGCCCCGAGACGATCGTCAGGTGCTGGCGGAACGGTTCGAGCGGCTGGAGAATCGGCGACATCTCGTAGTTCGCGCCCGTCCCTGCCGGCGACCACTTGTCCATGATCGCGCCGTGCGGGAAGCCGACGAACGCGAACCGCTTCGGCGGCGCGCCGGCCGGCGTCTGCGCCCACGCGGTGGACGCCGGGTTCATCGCGTCGAGCAGCGGAAGCGCGATGCTGGCCCCGACACCCTTGAGGACGGCGCGGCGTGAGATGTGCTTCTTGAAGATTGTCATTTAGTTGCTCGCTTTCAACCCCGCAGCTGCGGCCTGAGGCACGCGCCGCGTTCTGAACTGCTCGCTTTTCACCACCGCCTGGACCAGCGACGAGAACCGGTAATCCGTTGCCGCCGCGCCGCGGACGATGCGCCGCACGGTCGGCATGTCGTAGTACTCAAGTTTGCGCCCGGTCGCGTAGGTCAGCAAGCCTTCCGTAAAGGTCTGCGCGAACTGCTCGGGGCGGCGCAACAGCGCATTCCGCACGTCGTCCGGGCCGTTGAGCGGCGTGCCGTCCGGCAGCTGTCCGGTGGCGTCGATCACGGCGCCGGCGTAGCGGTCGCGGTCGCGCCACATGCCGGTGGCGTCGAAGTTCTCGAGCGCGAGGCCGAGCGGGTCCATGACCGCGTGGCAGGACGCGCAGGTCGGGCTCGCCCGGTGCCTCGCGATCATCTCGCGAACGGTCAGCGCCTTCTGGGTGCCAACGTCCTTCTCGTCGAGGGTCGGGACGTCCGGCGGCGGCGTCGCCGGCGGCACGCCAACCAGGTGTTTCAGGATGAATGCGCCGCGGAGCACGGGCGACGTGCGATTCGGATACGCCGCCGCCATCAGCACCGCGCCCTTGCCGAGCAGACCCCACCGCGCCGACTGCGCGAGCTCCACGCGGCGGAAGCGATCGCCCTTCACAGTGGTGATGCCGTAATGGAGCGCCACGCGCTCGTTGAGGAACGTGTGCCTGGCGCGGAGCAGGTCGACGATGCTGCGGTCTTCACGGAAGATGCTGTCGGCGAAGAGCACCAGCTCCTCGTTGAAGTCGTCGCGCGGATCGGAGCGGCCGGACGCGTACGGGAAGACCGACGAGTCCGGCACGATCTCGTCGAGCCGCTTCATGTCCAGCCACTGCGGCACGAAGTTGCTGGCCAGCGTCAGCGCACGCGGGTCGGCCAGCATCCGCTTCACCTGCCGGTCGAGCACGGAGGCGTCCTTCAACTTGCCGTCGATCGCCAGCTGCAGCAGCTCGTCATCCGGAATCGTGCTCCAGAGGAAGAACGACAGCTTCGACGCCAGTTCGAGATCGCTGATGGCGTAGCTCTGACCGGCACGCGTATTCGCCGGCAGGTGCTCGGTGCGGTAGAGGAAGAACGGGCTGGCGAGGACTCCGGTGATGGCGCTGCGAATGCCTTCGTCGAACCCGCCGGCCTTCACACCGTCCTCGTAGTACGCGAACAGCTCGTTCACGTCCTCGGCTGACACCGGCCGTCTGTAGGCGCGCTTCGCCATCGTGCCGATGATCTGCCTCGCACACTTCGCCTGCGTCTCGGGCGTGGCGCCGGCCGCGGGTGTGCACGTGAAGATCCGTTGACGGCTGGGCGTCGCGGTGAGCCCCTTCGTATTGAATGGTCCGCGCACCTGGAACGAGCTGACGCGATAGAAGCGATCCTGCCCGCCGCCGGCCGCGAACATCTGCAGCTGGTCGTCGGACTCGGCGAACGTGCGGCGCTTGAACGTCACGCCGATCCGGTGCGGCCCGGCGGTGGCGAAGAAGCGGATGTTCTTCAGCTTGGCATTGGCTTTATCAAGCGCGCCGTTCTGCACCTGATCGTAGAGCTTCATGTCCTCTTCGCCGCCGATCACCGTCTCGTAGACGATCTTGTTGTCGAGCGTCACGACGAGCGGGTTCTCGAACTCCATCCCGTTGCCCCAGATGTGCGTCGCCATGTCGGCCACGTCGACGACGTATTCACCATCAGCGGGCAGATCGGCGTGGCCGAGGATGCCTCCGCGCGTTCCAAGCGGCAGGCCGGGGACGTGCGTGAGCTGCTGGCCGGGACCGGCACGGAACGTCCAGCCGCTCGGTCTCGCATCCGGGCGGCCCATCGCCTTCACGGCCACCAGCCGCGCGGCGAGCACGTACTGTTCGATGAACGACGGCGAGACCTGCAGCGCTTCGGCGATGTTGTCGAACCCTTCCGCCGTGTCGTCCGCGGGAAGAATCGTGGCGGCGTCGAAATCGACCGCCAGCAGATCGCGGACGGCGTTCGTGTACTCCTTCCGGTTCAGGCGGTGCAGGACGATCTTGTCGCGCACGTGCGCCTGACCGGCGGCACGGTCGAGCGTGGTCTCGAGCCACGCCACGAGGGCGTCCACGGCGGCCGGCGCCGGCTGCCGCGCGCCAGGCGGCGGCATGACGCGGCCTCGCATCTTGCGCACGGCCTTCTCGAACACCTCCGCATGCTGGCCGATGCTGTCGGCGGCGAGGCCCTGGAAGCTCACGCCCGCGGTCTTGGTGCGATCGTTGTGACACCCGACGCAGTATTGATTGATGGTGGCGAGATGTGCCTGTGCGTCGTTTGTCGTAGTGTCCGCCTTTAGGCGGACCTCCGGATTCTGGCGGACCTCCGGGGCTTGCGCCGCTGCCGGCTGCGATGGCGCGGGCGCCTGAGCGTCTGTGAACACATTCGCCAGCGACGCCATGAACAATGCGCCTGCCAGTCCAACGACGATGGTGGAATGTCTGTTCATTTCTTACGCGTCCGGTGACAAATACGCCCAGAGGCTCTCGAACGATCGGCGCACGAACTCGTCGGAGTTCCCCCATTGCGCCTCGAATTCCTTCGCCGGCTTTGCCTCGACCGCTTCGCTCGGCCCGCGGCCCTTGTTCAGCAGCTGTGTCAGACGATCGTAGAGCGTCTGATACATGTCGAACTGCTTCTTCAGATCCTCGAGGCCCAGCACCGGACCGCGTCCCGCCACGATCCGCGTCTTCTCGTTGGTCAGGCTCAGCACGCGCTGCAGGCCGCCAACCATTCCGCCAATCCACCCGCCCGTCGTCCAGTCAACGGCCGGCCACCCTTCGCCCGAGATCACATCGCCGACCGCGAGCACGTTCTGCTGCGGGAAGTGCACATACAGATCGCCGTCGGTGTGCGCGCAGTCGGGGATGTAGCCGTAGCGAATGCCTGACTCCAGCTGCCCCTTGTCGTAAAACGTCTTGTTCGGCTGCGCGATCTTCGGCAGCCGGTCGAACGTCCGCCCGTTCCACGGCCAGGTGACGTCGGCCGCAAGCCACAGGCGCGTGTTCTCCTGCGCGATGATCGTCTTCCCCGCTTTGCCGAGCTGCTCGTTCAGACCGGTCTGCTCCGGATGCCAGTGCGTGTTGAACAGCGTGTGAACCTGCCCACCGCCGGGAAGACCAGCCGCCGCTTTCATCACCGCATCCGCCGCCCGCGCCGATCCGCCATCGACCAGCAGCACGCCGGCGCTGCTCGTGTGCGCGACGACGTTCGCCTCACCGGGGATCCGGAGCACGAAAAGATCGTCGGCAAGCCTCAGCGTCTCCGCCGTCGCAGTGTCCGCCTTCAGGCGGACCGCGTCGCCCTGCGCGCCGAATGCGCGCGTGCGGCCACCCAGCACAATCCCGGCGGCGCCGCCAACCGCGGCCTTCAATACCTGTCTGCGTGTGATGTTCTCTTCCAGCGCCATCTTGTCCACGTAGTGTCCGCCTTTAGGCGGACCTTTCCGTCGTAGTGTCCGCCTTCAGGCGGACCACCAGCGAACCATCAGTTTAGGCGGCCTTTACTAACGAATCCACCCCGGACCGAGCTCACGGATCGCACGCAGGACGAAGGATGTCGAGGTCCGGTTTCGGCAAAAACCAGAGGTTTTCAGGACAAATCGTCGATCGAGACGAGCCCGCGCTTGAGCGCCTGGACCGCCGCCTGCGCGCGGTTCTCGACCTGGAGCTTTGCCAGCACGTTGGCGACGTGTGTCTTGACCGTTTCCTCGGACACATTGAGCGCCGCGGCAATAGTCCGATTTGAGGCGCCGACAGCCAGGTGGCGCAGTACGTCGCCCTCGCGCGGCGTCAGCTCATCGGCCTCCTGGACGCGGGCGAGGTGGCGTCCGATGGCGGGATCGATAAACGTCCTCCCCGCGACAACAGCACGAATCGCGGCCGGCAGGATCTCCGGATCGGCGTCCTTGCGGACGTAGCCGGACGCGCCCGCGCGCAAAGCGCCCATCATCCGCGCTTCGTCGAACGAGGCGGTGAGCGCCACGACGCGCACCGCCCGCACACGCGCCAGAACGCGGCGCGTCGTCTCGATGCCGTCGATGCCTCCCGGCATCAGCAGATCCTGAATCACGACCTGCGGACGCCATGCCCCGATCTGCTCGAGCAGTTCCTCGCCGGTTGCGGCCATCCCAACGACGCGCAGATCGGGAAACGTTTCGAGGTACGCCTTCAGGCTCCGGGCAACGACGCGATGGTCGTCCACGATTGCGACCGTGATGACGCTCACCTCGACCTCTGACGCCACCGTCGCCAGTACGCCGCGACGAGGAAGATAACCACGCAGCCGCCCGCCGCCGCGCCGACCAACAGCGTTTCCCGTTCGGGTGCCCGGTCGCGAACGCTGTAGTAGACAAGATCACTCAGGACCCAAAGCCCGAATATCGTTGCGACAGCCCAGGCCTGTCCGACACGGATATCAGTAAGCGGTACCGACAGCCGAATGTTCGTCCCGGATGATCCGGTCGTGATCGACACCCGGCCACCGATTCCGGCCGCGCGAGTCTCCATGTTGGCGATTCCCATGCCGCTTCTGCGTGTCATGGCGTCGAATCCATGGCCATCGTCTGCGATGCGCAGCTCGAACCGTCCGGGGTCTGTATGCGCCGACACGACCACGCGAGTGGCGCGAGCGTGGCGCGCCACGTTGGCGAGCGCTTCCTGGGCCACGCGATAGATCGCTTCGTGCGCCCCGGGAGGTAACAGACCTTGCGCCGGCAGCGTGGCGGGCTCGAACCGGACATCGGCTCCGGTGCGCAGCGCGAGCGCCTCGCACTGCTTCTTCAGCGCTTCGATGAGCCCGGTGTTCTCCATCGGCGCCGCCTGCAGCTCGTCGAGCAGCGCCTCCATCTCTGTCGTCGCCTCGCGGGCCGCGCTGCGCACCTGCGTGAGAGCCTCCTGCGTGCCAGCCGGATCGTGTTCCAACCGTGCCTGCGCGGTTGCCGCGGCGGTCTGGATCACGAACAGCTGCTGCTTGACCGCGTCGTGCAGGTCGCGCGCGAGGCGCGCCCGCTCTTCACGCCGGGCAATCTGCCGGATGTGCTCGTCGTACGCGGATCGGAACCGCGATCCTGAGGATTCGTGGTCGGCGCGCGCCGGTTGGGGAATCGCGGTCAAGAGCAGGACGGCGCCGGCGGCGAGCGGCAAGAGCGCCACGAACACCGGCAGCCCCTGCTCGCCCCAGTAGACACCCCACTGCATCCACACAAGGAGACCGAGCAGCAGGTGGCCGGTCGCAAAGTAGAACAGCGAGTGCCGGCGGGTGACCGGATTCTCGTTGAGCGAGAGACCGGCCGCCGCACAACCGGCGGCGAAGATTGCCATTCCGGCGATCCAGATGATCGACGCGAACTGCAGTGGCATTCCGGGGATGCCGCGAACGCCTGTGCCCGTGACGGTGAGGCCGCCCACGACCGCTATGGCGGCGTAGACGAACAGGACCGAGCGGGTGTCGATTCGCTCGTACGCCCGGCGAACGCCGAGGTGAGTGTCAGGCGGCATGTGGCAGAGTCTATTGAGCGCCTGAACCGCACGCATCCCCCGGTCGGGGGAAATCGTTCGAGTCGTTCGAGT
>DASTBV010000168.1:0-21766 GCA_035711805.1 Vicinamibacterales bacterium | reverse complement strand
GCGGATCTTGAGCGAGGACCTGCGCGTCTGGATCTCCAGCGTGCGGAGCCCTTTGGAACGCGCGGGCTCGATGGCGAGGAGGTACTGATGCCGGAGCTCCTCGACGATGCGGCCGAGTGCCCGCGCCTGCGGCGTTTCGGTGTCGGCTGAGAAGTACTCACCCCCGGTCGCCCGCGCAATTTCGCCGAGCCCGCCGCCGATCTCCTGGACATCCGATGCTTCGTCGTCGTGCGGGGTCACCGCCAGCACGAACACCGGTACGTCGATCGTGCTGGCAATCCGCGCGACCTCCGCGGGCGATAACGTGCTCCAGTTATCCAGGCCGTCGGTCACAACGACCACCGCCCGCCGCTTGCGCGTGTGTTTATGGACGACATCGGCCGCGCCGGCGATGGCGTCGTAAATCGACGACGCGCCCCAGTTTTCGACCTCGTTCAACCCGCTCCGGAACTGGTGGAAGTCGCTGGTGAATTCGCGCAGGCGGACGAGCCTCGAATCGAAACTCATGAGCGCGACGTCGTCGCTGTGGTCGTTCAACTGCGTCAGCAGCAGCTCGCCAACGCGCCGGCAGACAGCGGAGAAATGCCGCATGCTCCCGCTTCCATCAACCAGCAGCGCCACGCTGATCGGCCCGTGCTCGTCCGGCTGGAACTCGACGATTGGCCGCTTCTCTCCGTTGTCCAGGATGGTGAAGTCGTGCTTCGTGAGCGCCGGAACGAATCGGCCCTGCTTGTCGCGCACGACGGCCGAAATCGTGACGACGTTCACGCTCGCGCGGAAGCGGGGCTGCTCGTCCTGAGCGTCCGCGGTCAGCGGGGCAGACCACGTCACCGTGAGCGCAAACACAAAAAATGCGGCAAAACCGCGCATCGCAGCCTTTCGGGAAGAGTCATCTTCCATGTCGGCTGCGACGGCTATTTTCTTTAGACTTCGATATTTAAGAGGAGGTCCGCCTGAAGGCGGACACTACGACTGGAGACGAGGTTCCGCTTGAAGGCGGACACTACGATGGGGGCTACGCGGGTGCGCGGCGGCCCAGCGTGGCCACGGCGCTGACCAGCGCGTCGGCGTCGATCGGCTTGGCGAGATGGAGCTGGAACCCGGCCTCGAGCGCCTGCTGCCGATCCTCGTTTCGCGCGAAGGCCGTGAGGGCGGCCGCCGGAATGCCCGCGATCGACGGGGCATCGAGCGCCCTGAGCTTGCGGATCAGCGAGTAGCCGTCTTCGCCGGGCATCGCGATGTCGGCCAGCAGCACGTCCACGTGCTGCCGCTGCAGGACGTCGAGCGCCGTGGCTGCCGACGGTGCGGTGATCACCGCCGCGTGATATGCCTCGAGGTGAGCCGCGACGACGAGGCGGCTCTGCTCGTCATCGTCGACGACGAGCACCGAGACGCCTTCGAGCGATTGCGCGGCCGCCAGCGGCGTGGGCGGCAGCGGTCTGCGGCGGTCTTCGATCGGTTCCCGCGCCAGCGACGTCATCACCGCCGTTGGCAGTTTCACGACGAAGCTGGCGCCGCGGCCTTCTCCCGCGCTGTGCGCGCTCACCGTCCCGCCGTGCGCGTCCACCAGGTGCCTGACGATGGACAGGCCGAGCCCGAGACCGCCATGCAGGCGGGTTGACGAACCGTCTCCCTGCAGGAACGGCTCGAACACCGACTTCAGGAAGTCGGGCGCGATGCCCTGGCCGGAGTCGGAGACGGTCAGATCCACCGTGCTCTGGCCGGTGCGAAGCTGCACGTCGATGATCCCGCCGTCGTGCGAGAACTTGATGGCGTTCGACACCAGGTTCAGCACGATCTGCTGCAGGCGCGCGGCGTCGCCGAACACCTGGCCCGGCGGCTGTTCTGCAAGCAGCCGGATCTGTACGCGGCGGGCGTCGGCTGCCGGCTGCACGATCTGAATGGCGCCGCGGACCATCTCCTCGAAGTCCACCAGCGCTCGGGCAAGCCGCAGCTTCCCCGACATGATGCGCGAGACGTCGAGCAGATCGTCGATGAGCTGCGCCTGCTGCCGCGCGCTGTCGTAGATCGTCTGGTGCGCGCGGTCGCGGCGGGTGTCGTCGAGCATGCCGCGGCGCAGCATGTCCGCCCATCCCAGAATCGAGTTGAGCGGCGTGCGCAGCTCGTGGGAGACAACCGCAAGGAACTGATCCTTGAGGCGATTCGCGGCTTCGGCGCTCGTGCGTGCCACCTGCTCGCGCTCGAGGAGCTGATTGCGCGCCTCCTCCAGGCGTGTCATGTCCGCGAGCGCGACGGCGAGCCGTTCCTTTTCGTTCGCCAGCGCGCGCTCCGCCTGATGCGCCTGCGAGAGCGCCTGCACCGTCTCGGCGTGCATGCGCCGCATGTCCGTCATGTGGCGCTGCTGATCCTCGAACCGCGCCAGGAACAGAAGATAGGTTCGATACGTGAGATAGACCGGTGCCAGCAGCAGCACGGCGATCCAATGCTGTCCGCGGGTGATGACGATGGCGGCCACGGCGCCCGCGGTTCCCGCCACCATGTAGGTGACGCCGCTCCACAGAAAATCGTGCCGCCACACATCGGCAAACCGGCGCCCGGTGGAGAGCGCAATCGCGGCGGCAACCAGTCCCGTGTTCACCAGGAAGTAGGTGACGATCGCCCCGACCAGCGGGCGCGCGAGCGCGGCGAACGTGAACGTGCCCATCGCGCCATTCGCATCGACGGCGACGGTGCCGCCCAGCCCGATGTACGCCATTCCGGTCGCGCCCATCGTCAACGCCTCGGCCGCGACACTGAAGACCGTACGGTACAGCGGATATCGCTGCTTGACCTTATATGTGCATTGAGTGATGACGGCGGCGGCGGCCGCGATGACGGAATGGCCCGGCCCGAGGAGCAGCAGCGCCGCCAGCTTGGCGGCGTTGGATACGGAAAGCGTCGAGCCGCTGCCGAGCGGCATCAACAGATTGACCTTCCACGACGCGGTGAGGCACGCGGCGATGATGAGGCCCGCAAACAGCCATGGCAGCGGGAACGCCGTCGGAAACGTGGCCACCAGCACGGCGGCGCCGCTCCCCATCACGGCGGCGACGTAGACTTGCGCCGCGCCGGGGAGCAGCTCCCATGACATGCTGCTCCGCGGAGTGTCCGTCGTGGCTTCGGCTGGGGGCATCCGATCGCCTAACGTCGCGTGCCGGGGGTTGACGGTGATCACCGGCGTGAGAGCACCGGCGCGCTGATAGTACTACGCTGGACTTCCGCCTCAAGGCGGAAGCTACGGTGGCTGGCGCGACCACCGAGGCTGGTGCCCCAGACGACCGAATCATCCCCGAACGTCGTCCCCCAGACGACCGATTGATCGATGTTCGTCCCCCACACGACGCTCTCGTCGTAGGCGGCGGCAATCGTCCACTGCTCCTGGCAGTTGTCACCGCCGCATCGCCTTCCCCAGACAACGTTCCGCGGTGCATTGCCGACGATGGTCTGCGTCTGGGCGGCATCGCCCCAGGTGACGCCTTTTGCCCACGCCGTGGACGTCGAGAACACGTCGCCGCGGATGAGCTGGTTGCCCCAGATCACCGAACGGCTCCAGGACGAGGGGCTGCCGTTCGTGGCCGTTGACGTGACCAGCGAGCGCGCCAGCTCCACCGCTCCTGCCGCGTTGAGAAACCCGGCGCCCTGCGTCAACGGGTCGTACCCCGAATAGACCTCGGCGGTGTACTGAAGAATCGCCTTCACGGCATTCGGGGTCAGCGCGGGGTTCGCCTGCAGCAGCAAGGCGATGGTGCCCGAGACAACGGGCGCGGCCATGCTCGTGCCGGTCAGGCTCAGATACGGAAGGTATCCGGTGGCAACGGTTCCGCCCAGCAGATAGGGAGACAGCGTCCTGTAGAACGTGCTGTCCTGTGCGCTGAGCGATTCGATTCCGACTCCCGGCGCCACTAGGTCCGGCTTCGCGAGCGAATCGAGCAGCGTCGGTCCGCGTGAACTGAACAGCGCCATCTGGTCGTCGGCTCGCGACGCCGATCCCATGTGGTTCGACGCACCGACGGTCAGGACCCATGGCGCGTTGCCCGGCGCCGTGATCCCGCCATACGCGTCATGGCTGTCGGCCGTGCGGCCGAGGTTTCCCGCTGCCGCCACCACGACAATGCCGGCGTCAACGAGTTGTTTGGCGGCAACCGTCAGCGGATCGGTGGTGTACGACTCATCGACGCGCGTTGCCACCGAGAGATTGACGACGCGGATGTTCAGGCCGGCGCTTTTCTTCAGGACGTAATCGAATGCCGCGATCACGTCGCTGATCCTGCCGTTGCCCCCGTCGTCGAGGACTTTGAGGATCATGAGGTGCGCGCGCGGCGCAATGCCCGTTCTCGCGCCACCCGAATCGAAGGCGTTACCGGCGATCACGCCCGCGACGTGCGTGCCATGGCCGTAATCGTCGTACGGGTTCGGCCGGTTGCGGACGAAGTCGACGAACCGTACCACCCGCTGACCACCGTCGCCGGATGCCAGGTCGTCATGCCACGGCGTCACGCCCGAGTCGATGATTGCCACTCCCACGCCGGAGCCGTCGTAGCCAAGCCTGTCGTGAATCGCCGTGGCACCGATCGTGGCCGAGGTTCGCTCCATCGTGCCGGCGACCGGCCGATCCGGAGAGACGTGTGCCACGAGCGGATGATCGGCCAGCGCGGGGATCGCGCGAGCGGGAAGGTCGACGACGGACGCGTTGATGATGTCGAGCGTGCGCCCGATTGTTCCACCGAGCGCCGCGACGACAGGATTCAGTTCCGGAGGTGCGTGGCCGGGCGCCATCTGCACGATGACGCGCGCGGCTGTATTGCTGGTTTCAACGTTGCTGGTTTCAACGCCGACGGCGAGATACGCAGCGGCGACGGACACCGCGATTGCGGCGCACAGGATTGCTGGTCGAAAGATGGTCGCGCGCCGCATGGCACTCCCTTGAATTCCGGGGCAGATGATGACCGGAGCGTGACTCTCGCAGCAACCGAGGTGCCTTGACGGGAACGCGAAATTATACGGCTTTTCACGCTCGGGCTTCGGATCGCGCCGACCGATTTTGTGATCCGGATCACGATTCTGTGAAGGCCCGGATCGCTACTGCTGAGCATTGTTCCTTCTCCCCTGTGCACCCGATACGAGGACGGAGAGAACGATGCAAATCCTTGTGATTCCCGCCCTCCTCCTGTTGTGCACGATGGCGCTCACGCGCTGGGTGCCGTATCACCCGCGCTGGCGTCCGCTCGTCATCGTGCTCAATCTGGCGGTCACCTTCCGGTATCTCTGGTGGCGCAGCACGGAAACGCTCAACTGGGAGGGCGGCTTGGGAACGGCGATCAGCCTTGCCACCTTCGCCGCCGAGATCTACGGCTTCCTCGTCGTCCTGCATCACTATTCGATCGCCACGCGCAGCGTCGACCGTACCTCGACGCCGCCGGATGCGCGCTTCTCGCCGAGCGTCGACATCTTCGTCGCCTCGTACAACGAAGGCGCCGACATCCTCACGCGAACGCTCGTCGGCTGTCAGGCGATCGACTATGCCAACAAGCAGGTCCATCTGCTCGACGACGGGCGGCGGCCGGAGATCGCGGAACTGTGCCGGCGGCTCGGGGTCAACTACATCGCTCGTGAGGACAATCGGGGCGCGAAGGCAGGGAATCTGAATCACGCGCTCGGCCGCACGTCGGGTGATTTCGTCGCGACCTTCGACGCCGATCACGTGCCGGTGAGCACGTTCCTGGCGGAGACCGTCGGTCATTTCCGCGATGCACGCGTCGCTCAAGTGCAGAGCGCGCACCATTTCTTCAATCCCGATCTCTTTCAGGACCGCCTGCGCAGTCAGGAATACATCGCCAACGAGCAGGACATGTTCTACCACATCGTCCAGCCCGGCCGGGACGTCGACAACGCGAGCTTCTTCTGCGGATCAGGCGCCGTCTTCCGGCGCGCGGCGCTCGACGAGATCGGTGGATTCCCGATGACCACCATCACCGAGGATCTGCACACCTCGATGCTGCTGCATAGCCGCGGGTGGCGTTCGGTGTACGTGAACAAGGATCTGTCCGCGGGTCTGGCGCCGGAGTCGTTCGACGGTTACGTCACGCAGCGGCGCCGCTGGTCGCGCGGCACGATGCAGGTCATGCTGCTGCGCGGCGGGCTGTTTCTTCCGGGCCTGACGCTCAAGCAGCGGATTCATTACTTCGCAACGCTCTGGTACTGGCTCTACGGCATCCCGCGCGTCATCTACCTCCTGGCGCCGCTGTTCTTCCTGCTGCTCGGCGTGCATCCGCTCATCGTGCGCGACACGAACGATCTGATCGGCTACTACATGCCGCACCTGTTTGTCTCGGTGGCGGCGTTCCAGCTGGTCAACCGCGGTCTGCGGCGGATCTTCTGGTCCGACATTTACGAATCGTGCATCGCCGTTCAGATGGCGGTGACGGCGCTGACGTTCCCGTTCACCGGGCGCAAGGTCCACTTCGCGGTGACGCCAAAGGGCACGGACGCGGCGAAGACGCCGCGCCGCGGCAAACACGGCTTGTGGCTGCCGCAGGCCGTGCTGCTGACCTTGATCGTTGCCGGGCTGCTGAACGGCGCCTATGCGCTGACCACGCCGGACGTCGATCGGGACAGCACCCTGATCAACATGTTCTGGGCGGTCTACAACCTCGTCGTGCTCTTCTTCGGGCTGCTGCTCCTTCGCCAGCCTCCGCAGCATCGACAGGCCCCGCGCGTCGAGCGCGAATATCCGTGCCGGCTGCAGTTGGCGGGGATGCACGTCGAGGGGACCTCCATCGATCTCTCCGAGACGGGCATGTCGCTGCGGCTGACGACGGCGCAACCGCTTCCGCCGGCGTTCGACGTGGCTATCGACTCGCCGCACGGCCGCCGTGTGATGGTGCACTGCCGTCTGGTGCGAAGCGAACTGCGTGAGGGCCGCTCCGTCGTCGCCGTGCGCTTCGTCGACCGGACCGACGAACAGCATCGCCGGCTGATCGAGCTGATGTTCTGCGCGCCGGACGCGTGGGACGCCGAGCACGGCCTGGTCATGGCGTCGGGCGAACATCTCGCCAGGATTCTCGGCTCGCTCAAGGCCGTCTTCTCGCGCCGTCAGGCACTGCGGCGCCTCGCGCCGAGATTCTCCTGCGATCTGGCGTCAGTACTGATCCTGCCGGATCGGCGTCAGCTGTCCGCTCGCGCGATCGATATCAGCCATGCCGGCATCGCCGTTCGGCTGCAGGGTGACGGGGTGATCCCGCAGGGAGCGGAAGTCACGGTATTCGTCAGCTGGAACCAGTACGAGCAGACGACGTTCCACGCGCACGCGGTCAACGTGCGCAACGAACGCGAGGGTGCGGTGGTCGGCCTGACCTTCGTGCACCTGGACGGACAGCAGAAGGCCGATTTGTTCCGGCATCTGTATGCCGAGATCGACGAGACCGCGGAAAGGCAGGTCGCATGAGCCCTCGATCCACCGCCGTTGCCGCGCTGATTGCCGTCAGCCAGCTGCTGACCGCGCATCGCGCGTCCGGCCAGACGAATCTGGACGAGGCAGCCCGCCTCACCTGGCGTCTGGAGACACGTGCCACGGGTATTGCGTCGTTGCGGACGATCGTGGCGGCGGACCCGGACAACGCCAGCGCCCGCTTCGAGCTTGGGCGCGTGCTGACGTGGGACGCGAAAACGCGGCCGGAAGGCATCGAGCTGATCCGCGACGTGCTCGAACAGCAGCCGCGGCCGGACGTCGAGGAAGCGCTCGCCGAGGTGCTCGCGTGGGATCCGGCGACCCGTGGCGAGGCCGTTCGACGGCTGCGAAGCGTTGTCGAGCGTGAGCCCGCTCGTGTCTCCGCCCGGTTGAAGCTGGCGGACGTGCTGTCATGGGATGCGGACACGCGCGACGAATCGCGGACGTTGTATGTCGCCGTGCTGCGCGACGATGAGGCCTCGATCGCCGCCGCCGTCGGCCTGGCGCGGGTGCTCTCGTGGAGCGGCCGCGTTCCCGAGTCGCGTGCGTGGTACGAGCTTGCCCTGGTGCGGAATCCGGAGGCTCAGGAGGCACGAATCGGCATCGCGGAGCTCGAAGGCTGGAACGGGCGCGCCCGCGCATCGCTGAAGACACTACTGTTGCCGTCCGGACAGGCGATCGACACGCCCGACGCGCTTCGGCTTCGCGCGCAGGCGTATTCGCAGCTCGGCCGGCCGGCGCGCGCGCTCGATCAGTACCAGCGCCTGCTCGCCCTCGATCCGGGCAACACGATGGCACTCAACGCCTCCCGGACGCTGCGTCAACAGGTCCGGCCGTCGCTCGAGATCGGAACAGAGCTCAGTACCGAATCGGGCGATCCTTCGTCGACGAGGGTCGAAACGGCATCGGTCCCGTTTCGTTTTTCGTTCCATCCGCACGGCCGTGATACGGAGATCGCGGTGACCTGGGCCCACGCGTCGTACCGCAACAGCCGCGGGTCAATCCCCGATCGCCTGATCGGTGCCGGCGTCGATGCGCCGATTGGCAACCGTGCGCGGGTGAGCGCCGATGCGACGTCGCATTCGATTTCCGGCGCCGAGGGCACGTTTACCGGCAGAGGCCAGATCCAGCTCGCGCTCCACGACGCATTCGACGTGCGGGTCGGCGTGGCGCGCGAACAGCTCTCCTCGTCGCGGCTCTCGCTGGCCGGCGAGTGGGTCGAGGGCACGTTCTATGGCCCGTCATTCGTCACTCAGGCAACGCTCGCGCTGGGAGCGCGCACCAGGGGTTGGGATGTGTGGGCCTCCGGAACGGCGGGAGCGATTCGCGGTACCGGCATCTCGAACAACGCGCGCAAGGAACTGTTCGCCGGTGGCGGCAGGACATTCCATCCGGGCGGCGTGACGCTGCGACCAGGGTATTCGCTGGCGTGGATGTCCTACGACCTCGATCTCGGGGCGTTCCCCGGCGAGTTCAGCGGCGACGGCATTACCGCGCCGGGCATCGGGGGCTACTTTTCGCCCTCGCGTTTTCTGAACCACATGGCGCGCATGGACGTGACCCTTCCGCTCGGCGAATCCGTCGTCCTCGCCGGCGGTGCGGGTTACGGGCGGCAGCGGGTGGAAGACGCCTGGTCGCAGGGCGCTGCCGTGCCATGGGTTGAGTCGTCCGATGCCGTTCTCGGGCTGCGCGCGCGCCTCGGCGGCCGGATGTCCATCGGCGCCCAGGCGACCTATCAGAACGTGGCCGCCGCCTTCGATCGCACCGCCGTTCGGATCACACTCGGCTACGGATTCTGATCCTCCTCCTACCTCCTTCCTCCTTCCTCCTGACTTCTATTAACCTCCCCCCATGGAATCAGGGGACCTTCCGCAGTCCGCTCCGGTCATCGACTGTGCGGCGTATGCGCGCGGCACCCGTGCCGCGGCGCTGACCGTCGATCAGATCCAGCCGGCGCTGGCCCGTGACGATCAATTCGTCTGGATCGGCCTGTACGAACCGGAGCAGACGCTGCTGCGGCAGGTGCAGCAGCAGTTCGGTCTGCACGACCTGGCGATCGAAGACGCGATCAACGCGCACCAGCGCCCGAAGGTCGAGCTCTACGACGACTCGGTCTTCGTGGTGCTGCGGACCGCGCAGCGGGTTCCCGCAACGGGCCGTCTCGAATTCGGCGAGACACACGTCTTTCTCGGCCGCAACTACATCGTGACCGTCAGGCACGGATCGCTGCGATCGCATGTCGGCGTGCGGCAGCGATGCGAGGCCACGCCGCAGCTGCTGTCGCAGGGGCCCGGCTACGTCCTCTATGCATTGATGGACTTCATCGTCGATCAGTACCTGCCGATCGTGCGGCAGATCGAGGAGGAAGTACAGGAGCTCGAGGGCGTGGTGCTGGACGATCCGACGGCGAGCGACGCGACGGCGAGGATCTATCTGCTGAAGCGCGATCTCGTGTCGCTCCGCCGCGCGGTGTCGCCGCTGGCCGATGTCTGCAACCGGCTCCTGCGGTTCGACATTCCTCATATTCCGGCCGACACGCGGCCATATTTCCGCGACGTCTACGATCACATCATGCGGCTGAACGAGTCGATCGACGCGCAGCGCGAGCTGCTGACGAGCGCGCTCGAAGCGCACCTGTCGCTGATGACCGTGGCGCAGAACGAGCACATGAAGCGGATCACCGCGTGGGCGGCGATGATTGCGGTGCCGACGATGATCGCCGGCGTCTATGGAATGAACTTCACCAACATACCGGAGCTGCACTGGAAGTATGGCTACTTCATCGCGCTCGGCACGATGGTGGTGGCCAGCCTGGCGCTGTTCATCGGCTTCAGACGCTCACGCTGGCTATGACGCTCTCGTAGCTTCCGCCTTCAGGCGGAAGAGGTCCGCCTGAAGGCGGACGCTACAAAAACGAATCCGGCGATGCCCAGGATCTGGCGGGTCCGCCGGACAGCCATCCACACGAGGCCGGCCAGCAGCGCGAAGTAGCCGGCAATCGCCAGCCAGTCGAGGGTTGTCATGGGGGCGAGGCGGATAGTAATCCGGTCGGTGCGAGGGCCTACGGCCGCAGCACCGTCGGAGAGTCGTCGGACCAGACTGAGTGCGTCCGGTGCCAGGCGATCACGGTAGACGCGAACAGGACGGCGAGGAGCCCCGAGGCCGCCACGAACCACCGCAGCGGCGGCAGACCCATCGTGAAGATCACCACGCAGCCGACGACGAACGCCAGGCCGGCGGCGTCTCCGCCGACGTAGACGGCGGAGATGTTCAGCATCTGCGGCCGCCGGTCGGCGCCGCTGCTGCGCGCGAGCGACGCCGGGTGGCGGCGATACCACCAGTGCAGCCAGACGCCGGTCGCGATGCCGGCGGCGGCGGCGACCACGGAAAACCGGCCGAAGAACGACCATGTCGTCAGGATGAGCACGACGGTCAGCGCCAGCAGGGCGTTGGCGTCACGCGACGGAGTAGCGGCTTCGAAGGTGTGCGTCATGTCGCACCTCCGGACGTAGTGTCCGCCTCGAGGCGGACCGGATCAGTGTGTCCTCCTCCACGCGATGGTCCCGGCGGCCAGCACGGTCGCAAGGGCGAGCGACAGGCCGATGAACCAGCGCAGACCCGGAACGCCTATCAGGAGAATCGCGACGGCGCCGGCGGCGAAGATGAGCCCGCCGAGGTTCCCTCCGACGCGGATGGCCGACATGTTGATTTCGGGAAGCCTGCTTTTCATAAGCCACCTCCTATCCCGGCGCCTATTGTACTAGAACAATAATACAAGTCAAGGGCGCGCTACGCTCGGGCGAACCGCTCCAGCGCGGGTGTCGGGTCGGGGCCGCGGCCCAGGGCGTGGGCCTCGCAGGCCTCGTAAATCGGCAGCAATTCGCGGTACACGGCGTGGCGCCGGGTATTGGGCGCAATGCGGCTGGCCGGATTCGGCTGTGCGATGGCGGCAATGGTGCTCCAGGGAAGCGGCGTCCCGTCCGCCGCGGCATCGCCGTGCCAGGCGCGCAGCGCCGCGCCAAGGGCCGCGGAATTGCCCACCGTCGATCGATAGACCTCGGCGCCGAACACGTCGGCCATCACCTGGAGGATGTGCGTGTTTGCCGCGGCGCCTCCGGTGGCGTGGATCGTGTCGATCGTTACGCCCATCCACTGCGCGTGCAGCGCCATCGACATCTGCTGCGCTTCCACGACCGCGCGGACGTTGGCCGAGGCGTCATCCGGCGTCAGACGGTAGCGCTGCACACGCGGTGCGGCGACGGTTGGCGTGATCTCCGGTTCGAACCACGGAATCAGCACGCGTCCCTGGTTCCCAGCCGGCGTGATCTCCAGCGCGCGCGAGAAGTCGGTCCACGTGAAGCCGAAGGCGTCCTGCACGTGCTCGCGCGCGAGCGACCCGTTGCTGAAGCAGGTCAGCCCCATGTAGTCGCCGGTCGGCGACGCGAACACATGGCCGGTGCCGGAGACGTCGACGCGCGGCTCCTTCATCAGCCCGAAGACGGTGTCGCTCGTGCCGAGCGAGATCGCGACACGGCCCTCGCGTACCAGGCCGACACCGATCAGGCTGCACGGATTGTCGCCGGACCAGGCGATGACTCGTGCGGGGGGAAGGCCAACGCGCGTCTGCCAGTACGGCGAAAGCGTGCCAGCCACAGTCCACGACGGCGCAATCGCCGGCAGCTTGTCCATGAGTCCCGGCGCTGTGGCGTCCAGTGCGGCGGGCCACCAGCGGCTCTCCGCCAGGTCCATCAGGTTCATGCCCGACGCGTCTCCGGGATCGACCGGAGCGTGCCGGCCGGCCAGCAGAGAGGCCAGATACGAGCTGACCAGATGAATTCGCGCCGTGGACGCATAGCCCGCCGGATCCTGCGTGGCGAACTTTCTGATCTGCGGTCCGGTGAAGCGCTCGAAGGCGCGCGATCCGGTGCGCCGCGCGAGAACGTCGGCTCCGCCGACGGCATCCGCGATCTCCCGGCACTGAACCCTGGTGCTCGAATCGAGCCACACCGGCGCCACGGCGCGCGACAGCGTCGGCGCGATCTGCGGCGCCAGCGGCTGCCCGTCGTCCAGAGTGGCAAGCGCGCGTTCGGCCGCGGCATTCATGTAGACGCTGCCGTGCTGCTGCGCGGACCCGGACACCGCGGCGATGCGGCTGATGTCGAGCCCGCTGTCGGCCACACGTGTCAGCATCGCCTCGAGCGCCTCGGCCCAGAGAACGGGGGACGACACCACTTCATCGGGGTACGTCCGGGGCAGTACGCCATGATCCGTACCGTAGTGAGGGAACGCTTCGTCGAAGTTCAGCGACGCTTCGAACGCGACGCGGGCGTCGCTGCCGTCAACCTCGACGACGAGCGCCGTCAGGCTTTGCGTGCTCGAGTCGAGCCCGAGGTACAGCCTGCCTCGCCGAAGCATCAGCGAAGGCGGGCCCCGAGGAGCAGATCGACGACCAACTGATCGAGTTTCTCGTACGGCAGCCGCCGCGAGGCGAGCGCCTGCCGATCGAACGACCGCGCTTTGAGCTCGTCGGCCGCCTGTCGGCTGTAGGCGCCAATCAGCTCCGCCTGAAGGCGGACACTACGTCCACCCTCGTCGTCGTGTCCGGCTTGAGCCGGACCTCCGTCGCCTCGTATCTCGCCCAACAACGCCTGAATCTCATTGTCCGCGCAGAACTGTTTGGCCTTGTCCTTCAAGATCAGGTACGTCCGCATGCAGCCGCGGGCAAAGTCCCAAACTCCCTCGGCATCCTCGGAGCGGTACGCGTGCGCGTCGAAATGCCGGGGGCCGTCGTAGCCCGACTCTTCCAGCAGCTTCACGAGGAAGAACAGCGGCTTGATCGACTCCGAACCGAAGCGGAGGTCCTGATCGAAACGCCCGGGCTTCTGATCGTTGAGGTCGATGTGAAACAGCTTGCCCGCTTCGAGCGCCTGCGCCACCACGTGGTAGAAGTTCAGGCCGGCCATGTGCTCGTGCGCCACCTCCGGGTTGACGCCAACCATCTCCGGATGCGCGAGCGTGGCGATGAAGCCGAGAAACGCCGCGGTGGTCGGGAAGTAGATATCGCCGCGCGGTTCGTTCGGCTTGGCTTCGAGCGCGAACCGCAGGCCGTATTTCTGATCGCGCGCGTACTCGCACAGAAAGTCGATCGCCGCGCGGAAGCGCTTGATCGCCTCGACGGGATCCTTGGCCGCATCGACCTCAGCGCCTTCACGCCCGCCCCAGAACACGTAGGTGTGCGCCCCCAGCTCGACCCCGAGATCCATTGCCCGCATCGTCTTCTGCACGGCGTAGGCGCGGACCTGCGGATCGTGCGACGTGAAGGCGCCATCCTTGAATACCGGGTCGGTGAACAGGTTGGTCGTCGCCATCGGCACCTTCATGCCGGTCGATTCCAGCGCGCGGCGGAAGTCACCGACGATGCGGTCGCGCTCCGCGGGAGCGGCGTCGATCGGTACCAGATCGTTGTCGTGGAAGTTGACGCCGTAGGCGCCGAGCTCGGCGAGGCGCTTGACCGCATCGCACGGATCGAGCGCCGGGCGCACGAACTCGCCGAACGGGTCGCGGCCGCGATTGCCGACCGTCCACAGACCGAAGGTGAACTTGTCAGCGGGAGTGGGCTCTAAGGTCATATTTGGTAATTCAAAATGCAAAATTCAAAATGCAAAATTTCGAATGCAAACCGAAGGACTCTGAAGCAGTTGTTTGCATTTTGCGTTTTGAATCTTGCATTTCAGTTTCCGGGAACATAGCGCTTATTGACAGACATGTAGTGCTCGAGCGTTCCCTTCGGCGGTCCGCACGAGTCCTCGATCGGCCGCTTCGAGAAGGTCTGGAAGTAGAGCACGCTGGCGTCGCGCCACCAACGCGCCTCGTTCTCCTGGATGGCGAGAAACGCGCGCGTCTCCTCGAATCGCTCCGGATCGACGAATGCCGACAGCCCCTCCCACGTTTTTCGCATCCCGCCGACGGCGTCGACCCCTCGACAGTAGCGGGCCGTCAGCTCGTTCCACAGCGTACGACCCGAAGGCATCGTGTAATCCCACGGAACGTGATGGAACCACAGGAGGTACTCCTCCGGTACGCGGGCGAGGCTGTTGAAGCGGTCGCGGACAGGCGGCGCGTACTGGCTGACCGCGTCGCTGCCCGTCGTCGTGCGATCGAACCCGATGCCCGTGGCGTCGGCGCGATGGTAATAGACGGACGTCCAGTCCGCGCGGGAACCGCCGCTGACCCACGGCCCGGGTCCGTAATGATGGCCGCGCGCCATCAGATGGTGCAGGCCGAGCGGCGTCATGTAATCCACCGCCGCCTGGCGCGACGCCAGCATCATCGGCTTCACCGCCGCCAGGAACGCCGGGTCGCTCGTGAACGTCATCCGCAGCCACTCATCGGCCAGGTCGGCGGAGGCGAGCGAAGGATTCCAGGCCAGACGGCCGAACGCGTGCCAGTTGGCGCAGGCGAACACGGCGCCGCACCAGTTCCGATCGGTGCCCGTGTTCGCCACGCCGGCAATTCCGGTGCGCGCGTACCCGTGCAGCGATCCGTCGATGACCTGGCGCACGAGCGAGCCCTCGCCCTTCACGAACGTGTCCGCGCGAAGCACTTCCTCGAAGAGCGGCGCCAGATAGACCAGATGCGTGGCGAAGCCGAGGTATTCCTTGGTGATCTGCAGCTCCAGCATCAGCGGCGTTCGCGGCATCGCGCCGAACAGCGGCGAGAACGGCTCACGCGGCTGAAAGTCGATCGGTCCGTTCTTCACCTGGATCAGCACGTTCGAACGGAAGCTTCCGTCGAGCGGCTGGAATTCGGTGTAGGCCTGCCTGTGCCGATCCTCTTTCGGGTTCTCCGAATACACGAACGCGCGCCACATGACGATGCCGCCGTGTGGTTCGAGCGCGTCGGCCAGCATGTTGGCGCCGTCGGCGTGAGAACGCTTGTAGTCCTGCGGACCCGGCTGACCCTCGGAGTTGGCCTTGACGAGAAAGCCACCAAAGTCCGGGATGACCTTGTAAATCTCGGCGACTTTTGCGGTCCACCAGGCTTTGACATCCGGCGCCAGCGGGTCGGCGGTTTTCAGTCCACCGATCTCGATCGGCGCGCTGAAGCGGGCTGTCAGGTAGACGCGGATCCCGTACGGACGAAATACGTCGGCCAGCGCCGCGGCTTTCGTCAGGTAGTCGGCCGTGAGGCTCGTCGCGTTTGCGTTGACATTGGTGAGCACCGTGCCGTTGATGCCGATCGACGCGTTGGCCCGTGCGTAATCCGTGTAGCGGGGGGACAAATAATCGGGCAGCTTGTGCCAGTCCCACAGCGAACCGCCGGCGTAGCCACGTTCGACCGTGCCATCGAGGTTGTCCCAGTGATTGAGGATGCGGTGCTGGATGCGCGGCCGCTCGACAATCGCGAGTGCGTCGATCGCCTCATTCGTCTGCAGCAGCCGGATGAAATGGAACGCGCCGTACAACACCCCCAGCTCGGTATTGCCGCTGAGGACGGTTGCTTTCCGGCCGCGGATGGTGACGGATCGGATCACGTACCCTTCGCCGCCGACCGAGCCGAGGTCCGTTTCGAGCCCGAGACCGGCGAGGAGGGGCGTGGTCGCCGGGATGCCGGCAATCAGCACGCCGTCCAGCGCGATGCCCTGAACGCTTGCGATCTGCACGTCGAGCAGGCCCCGCAGCGCGCGCCTCAGCTCGCTCGCAACGGCGCGCATCGTCGGCGAATCGCCGCTGACCATGAGGGTGTTGACGGTTCCGCGGTACTTTTCGAGGAGGTTGATGTCCGGAACGCGCTGATAGCGCAGCCACAGCTCGTAACCGTCCTCGGCTCGAGTCGGCACGGGACAGACAAGGATGATGATCGCAGCGCTGATCAAACCGCGAAGACCGCAAAGGACACGAAGATCGCGAAGGGTCACCTTTCGCACGGTCTTCGCGGTCTTCGCGTTCTTCGCGAGCTTCGCGATCCTCATCGCGGGCGTGCGGTGAGGCTGTCGAGCCCGCTGCTGTAGTTCGGATCCATCGCCGCCAGATCGGCGCGATAGGCCACCGTTGTCGCGGTGGGGAAACCGGGCGGAACTTTCTGCGTCACCTGGCCGGTCGCTGCCCACTCGGCTCCGCGCTGCAGCGTGACGACGAAGTCGACGGAGCTCAACGCATTGATGTCGTGCCCCATCGTCGTGTGGAAAATCCGTCCTTTGCCGTACGAGAGCACCATCAGGATCGGCTCGTCGCGGCCGCTGCCGTTGTTCTGCGGATCGGAGAACGCCGTCGCCAGGACGGTCATGTTGCGGCCGGGGCCGCGCAGACGCGCATACAGCTCGTCGCCCTGATGCATCCACAGAGCGGGGAGGCCTCTCGTGATCGGGTGCGACCGGTCGCGAACGGCGACCTGGAAGGGAACGCGGCGGCCGTGGCTGCCGGCGGGACCGGCGCTCGCATCCGACGTCAGCTTCCCGTCCCTGAAGAACCAGTACGGCCCGGCCTGCTCTCTTCGCCCGCGCCATCCGCCGACGCCGATCATCTCGTTGTAAGCCTGCCAGCCTGGGAACGCATTATCTGCGCCGTGCACGACGACGACGCCGCCGCCGTTTTTCACGTACTGCTCGAATGACGCCTTCACGGCAGGCGACCATCGCTCGTCCGGGGCGTCGTAGTTCAGGACGATGGCCTGATGCTTTGCGAAGTCGGGCATGAAGGCGCCGACGTCACCTGTGGCCGGCGGCGCGGACACAACGGTCGTGGTGAAAAGACCGGTCTCGTCCAGCATCTTCCTGAGCACCGGCGTCACGCGCTGCCAGTCGTGGTAGGTGCCCGCGCTCTCGCCGTCGAGAATCATCACGGCAATAGGCGCCGCGGCGCGCGTCGTCAACGCCGCAAAAAGGCTTGTCGCCGCGATGATCGCAATGACAGTTCGTTTCATGGAGTCACTCCGTGAATCCACCTGTGTGCCGGGTCCTCGTACACGGCAAGCTTCCGTTCGTCGCCGGCGATGGCCCACAGGTAATACAGCTCGTAGCGGGGCGGCGCGCTGACCGAGTGATATCCGTACGGGATCAGCACGAGGTCGCCGTCCCTGACCTGATGCGTGGCCGCCTCGCCCCACGCAGTGTACGAGATGTGCAATCCGAAGCCTTCAGGCGGATTGACCCGGTAGTAATACATCTCCTCCAGCCGAGGCTCACTGTCCTTCCCGTCGTGCTTGTGCGGCGGATAGCTGCTCCAATGCCCCGTCGCGTTGACGGTTTCCCCGACCATCAGCCGCTGCGCGTGCGGGTCCGTGGTGAAGAGATTGCGGACTTCGCGTTTGTAGAGGTCGGTGCCGCGTTCGACAACGGTGACATCGTCCGGTGCGCAGAGTACCGCAGCGCCGCCGGCGGGAGCAGGTGTCGATATCAGCACCGCTTCGAGCGGCGTGTCTGCGTGCACCGTCAACCTCATGGCCGGCGGAAGCAGCAACGCGGTCGCGCGATCCGCGAAGACGTTGCCGCGTTGAACACTCCACGACCGGTCACCAGCCTCGAATCGGCCTCGCCCGTCGATCAGCACGACGATGGTTTCCTCGCCCGAGACGACAAACGTTTCCGACGTGCCGGGCGCGAGCATCAGCCGATGCGTCGTCAGTTCCAGCGCACCGTGTTCACCGCGCCGCTGCAGCGTCTGCAAACCCTGCCGTCGAGGAGCCCGCACCAGCGTGTCAGAAAGCATCCACCTGAGAATCTACCTCACCTTCCCTCCCGCCCTGCGACGACGCTACCATCGTCGTCGGCAGGTCTCACGTGGCTCCCGGTAATCGCTCTGAAGACGTCACTTCTGCGCTGCGTCGCTACTTCGGTCACGACTCCTTCAGGACGGGACAGCAGGCGCTCGTCGACACTGTGCTCGACGGACGCGATCTGTGTGCGGTGATGCCCACCGGCTCCGGCAAATCCCTCGGGTTTCAGCTGCCGGCCGTCCTGCTTCCGGGTGTCACGCTCGTCGTCTCGCCGCTCATTTCCCTGATGAAGGACCAGGTGGACGAGCTCACGCGTCGCGGCATCCGCGCGGCGGCGCTGCACTCGCAGGCATCGGCGGAGGTACGGCGTGAGGCGATGCGCGCCGCGCGCGCGGGCGAATTGAAACTGCTCTACGTCGCGCCCGAGCGCTTTGCGTCGGACGTCTTTCGCCGGGCCCTCCCCGAGATCCCCGTCGGGCGCTTCGTTGTCGACGAAGCGCATTGCGTCTCCGAGTGGGGCCACGACTTCAGGCCCGACTACAGGCGACTGCGTGCCGCGGCGGGCGAGTGCCGGCGGAGCGACGGCGGTTCGGGACGTCCCCCGATGGCCGCATTCACTGCGACCGCGACGCCGGAAGTGCGGAAGGACATCGTGGAGCTGCTCGGTCTGTCGGCGCCACGCGTTGTCGTCGCCGGCTTCGACCGTCCGAACATCGAGCTGCGCGTGAAGCCCGTGTCCGGCGACACGGAGAAGCACGAGCTGCTCCCGGGCCTGATACCTGCCGCACGCTGTCTCGTGTACGCGGCCACCCGCCGCAAGGCTGAAGAGGCGGCGGACACGTTGACACTGGCCGGCATGCAGGCTGCCGCGTATCACGCGGGACTCATCGACGCCGAACGGACGCGCGTGCAGGATGCGTTCGCACGGGGAAGTCTGGCGGTCGTCTGTGCGACGAACGCCTTCGGAATGGGAATCGACCGTCCGGACGTCGAGGCGGTGATTCACATGGATATTCCCGGTTCCATCGAAGCGTATTACCAGGAGATCGGGCGCGCCGGCCGCGACGGGCGGCTCGCGGTCGCAACCCTGCTCTGGAACTACGCGGACGTGAAGACGCGCGAGTTCCTGATCGACAAAGGCCGCGACGACCTGCCTGATCGGGCTGCGACACCGCTCGATCCCGCGGAGCTCGAACGCCGGAAGGACCTGGAACGCAAAAAGCTGCGGCGCATGGTGGCGTACGCGGACAGCGTGGACTGCCTCCGCTCGACGATCCTGCGTTACTTCGGGGATGCGGCCGCGCCTGGCGCATGCGGATCGTGCGGCAACTGTCAGGCGCGCACGACGCTCGATCCAGAATCGCGTCTGCTGATCCGCAAGATTCTCTCCGGCATCGCGCGGGCGGGAGAACGCTACGGCCGCCGGCGGATCGCCGCCATGCTGGTGGGGGCCGTCGATGATCTTCCCCCGCCGCTGACGGGTCTCTCGACCACCGGCATTCTGGCGGGCCGAGATCCAAAGACGATCGAACGCTGGATTGACGCCGCCTGCGGCGCCGGGCTCATCGCGATGTCGCGCGACGAGTACCGGACGCTGCTGCTGACGCCGATGGGGCGCGACGTGATGGCTGGCCGGGTTCAGGACGTGCAGATGTCGATTCCGGCGTCGCGCCCTGCCGGCGGCCGCCGCGCCAGAAGGAGACGCGGCTTACGCGGGCCGACGCTCGACGATGCGGCGGGGGAATCACCAGAGCGCGCCCCCGATCAGGCGACTGTCACCGCGCTGCGGGAATGGCGCCTCGCCGAGGCGCGGCGCCGGGCCATTGCGCCGTTCATCATCCTCCACGACCGGACGCTGATGGCGATTGCCGCCGCACGGCCCCGGTCAACCGACGAACTGCTTGCGGTGCCGGGGATCGGCCCGGGCAAGGCGACGGAGTACGGCGACGCCATCGTGTCAGTGGTTCGAGCGCACTTGTGAGCTCGCTGCGGCCAGCCAGGGCAGAAATACGGCAGTATGGTAGTATTGCATGTGGTATGCCCAAGCTGACGTTCTCGCTGGACGATGAATCGGTGCAGACGCTGCGCCGCGTCGCCGAACGGAGCCGCAAGCCGCAGAGTCAGATTGTCCGGGAAGCGATCGCCCAGTACGCTGCGCGTGACGAGATCCTGCCGGCGGAGGAGCGCGAGCGTCTGCTCGCGGTGCTGCACCGGATCAAGCAGCGGCCCGCGACGCGCGCGCCGTCCGCCGTGCGCGAGGAGCTGCGGGAGATCCGTCGATCGCGCCGCGCCGGATGGAGTCGTCCCGTCCGGTGACCGTGCACCTTGATACCTCCGTGCTGGTGGATGCGCTGTCGGGCAGGCGCAATTCGCTGCCGCACCTGGAACGAACGATTGCGGCCGGGCACGTGCTGGGCACATCCACCCTCGTGCTCTATGAATGGCTGCGGGGCCCCCGCACCGAAGACGAGCTCGCCGACCAGGAGGCCGTGCTGCCCGCGGCGGCCGCACGGGAGTTCGGGCCAGCGGAGGCGGCGCGGGCGGCGCGCATGTACCGCAGCCTGAAGCGCGCGCGCGGCCGGGACATGGATATCGCGATCGCGGCGTGTGCCATCGAGCACCGCGCCCGGTTCTGGACGCTGAACCCCGATGACTTCGTCGATCTGCCCGGGCTCGAGCTGTACGACCCGGTGCGGTGACGCGCCGCTAGCCGTCGAAACCGATCACGAATCGCTCCGGACGAGAGCCGCACGGCGCAGTCCACATATGATGGCCCGCGTATGGGGAAGAGTCCGTTCGACCTTTCAGGGAAGACCGCCGTGGTTGCCGGCGGCACGAGCGGCATAGGGCGCACGCTTGCGCTGGGCCTGGCCGACGCCGGCGCCGACGTCGTGGTGCTCGGGCGGCGTGAAGGTGGCGTTCACGAATCGGCGGCAGCCATCGAGGCGCGAGGCCGCCGGACGTTGCGCCTGACGGCGGACGTGACCGACCGTGCGTCGCTCGAACGCGTGCGCGACGCCTGCTTCCAGACGTTTGGTGGCGTGGACGTCTTGGTTACTGCCGCCGGGGTTTCTGCGCGCGTCAGTACGCTCGCCATGGACGATGGTGATTGGCGACGCATCATCGACACGAATCTCACCGGGACGCTCCATGCGTGTCAGGTGTTCGGCGCCGGCATGGTAGAGCGCCGGGCCGGGCGCATCATCACCGTTGCGTCGCTGTCGTCGTTTCTCGGGTTCAATCAGGTCGCGGCCTATACGGCGAGCAAGTCGGGCGTGGCCGGATTGACGCGCGCGCTGGCGGTCGAATGGGCGCCGCACGGGGTGACGGTCAACGCCATCGCGCCGGGCATCTTCATCACGGACCTCAATCGCCAGATCGTCGGCTCGGAGCGCGGTCAGGAGCTGCTGATGCGGACGCCGATGCGACGTTTCGGCGAGCTCGACGAGCTGGTCGGCGCCGCGGTGTTCCTGGCGTCCGACGCAGCCAGCTTTGTGACAGGCCAGGTGATCGCGGTCGACGGAGGTTTCCTGGCCAGCGGCGTGAACCAATAGAACGTTTTCGAACGACTCGAACGATTCGAACGATTCGAACGATTCGAACGAT
>DASTBV010000167.1:0-96088 GCA_035711805.1 Vicinamibacterales bacterium | reverse complement strand
TCGCCGGGCTGACAGTTGAGTTCCCGGCACAGCGCCTCCAGCGTGGAAAAGCGGATCGCGCGTGCCTTGTTCGTTTTCAGAATCGACAGGTTGGCGAGCGTCATTCCAACCCGCTGAGCGAGGTCGGTCAGCGTCAGGCGGCGGTCGAGCAGCAGATGATCAAGCTTGAGACGGATGGCCATGGCGTCCGTCAGATCGTCAGCGCGTGATCTTCGTCGAGGCGCGTCCCCGCAGCGAAGACCTCGGCGATCGCGAAGATCACGAACGCGAGGAACACTTCGAAGAAGTCGACGTTGAAGCTCGCGTCGAAGAGCAGCCCCGCCGCCGTGAAATGGGTCTTGGCGTAAAACTGGTCGACGAAGACGAGCCCGGCGCGTAACACCTCCCCGGCGACCACGGCCACGGCGACGCGCCGCAATCGTTTCGCATTAGCGGCGACGAACGGCTGCCCCTTGCGCATCGTGCTGACGACCTTCTGCAGTTGGCCGAGGCCCCAGATGGCGACGAGGAACAGCGCGATCAGAAACGCGGCATTGAGAAAGAGAAACGGTCCTTCTGGTGCGGGGAATCGCAGCGAGCCATGCGTGTCGCGCAGTTCTGCTCCGCTCACGCCGATTGAGGGTGCTGCGATGCGGTGTGCGTCGGAGTCGACGTAGAACCTGACCGGGATGGTCATCCGCGAGCCGATCGTCAGCCACGACGCATCGATTTCGAGCTCTCCGCTGGTGAACGGGGCGACGACGACGAAGAACGCGGTCAGCGCGAGTCCGAGCGTCACCAGCCCGCGCGCAACCGCGAGAACTCCTGATACCAGCGTCGCGGGAAGGTTTCTCCGAGAGTCCATGACCGCCCTCCTCGATATCGAATTTCGGTAAACTGATATCGATATACGATAAGAGCGGCGGCAAGTTCAACCGGTTAGCGGGCTTGGCTGAAGCCGGGCAGCGTCGGAAATCAGTTGCTGCTTGCGCAGAGCAGGACGACGCAGACCGAGAGGATGTTGCGCCCCTTGGGTGGCGCGGGGATGCCGCGCTCTTCCATCAACTTGCGGATGAGCGCCGATGTCTCCGGATATTCCACCGCGGACTGCACCCCGACGCGCACGAGGCCGTCGGCGTAGTCGATCGCCTGCCAGCGGTGGCCGGCCGCCGAGGACGTGGCCTTGTCGGTGTCGCGGCTGCCCCTGTCTTTCTGCGCCAGGTCGGCGCCCCGTTCGACGAGGAGGAGCACGGCGTCGTTCCGTCCCTTCATCGCCGCGCCCATCAGCGCGGTGCGGCCGTCATTGTTCGCGGCGTTCGGGTCGAGGCCGAGATCGAGCAGCAGCCGGATCGCCTCCACGTTCTCCTTCACCGAGCGCTCGTAGGTGACGCCCGGCACCCAGCCGATGCCGCCCGCGGCCGTCAACGCCGTGTCGCCGAAGTTCGTGCCGATCTTCGGATCGGCCTTGTATTCGAGCAGCAGCTTCATCAGCGCGGTGTCGCCGGACTGTGACGCGCGGATGAACGGTGTCGAGCCATCCTCGAGGAACCACTGCATCGTGAAGATGGTGCGCGTCAGCGTGTTGTCCTTGATGCGCGCATTCGGATTGGCACCCTTCTCGAGCAGCAGCCGGATGAACTCGAGGTGGTCCATGTCCGCCTTCGGAACCGGATAATCGCCGCCCTCGATGTTGCGGTTGTCCGTCGCCAGATACAGCGGCGTCCACAGTCCCTTGTTCGCCAGGTTGACGTCCGCACCGCGCTCGATCAGCAGCTTCGCGAGCTGATAGTTGCGGTTGTTGACCGCGGTGAGCAGCGGCGACCAGCCGTACTCGGACTGCTGGTTCACGTTCGCGCCGGCGTCGAGAAGGGCCCGCGCCGACTCGATGTCGCCCTCGCGGGCGGCGAAGATGAGCGGCGTCAGCCCGCCGCCGCCTCCGCCAACGAGACCGGCGACCACCACTTCCGTATCGTCGGCGTCATCCGCGTCCTGCTCCGGTGCCTGCGCCGCGGCCGCCTGCTGCTGCGCCGCGCCACCCTGCCTGCCGGCGCCGCCTTGCCTGCCGCCGCCCCCTTGTCTGCCGCCGCCTTGCCTGCCCGCGCCTCCGCCCTGTCCCCCGCCCTGTCCGGCCCCGGCGGCGGCGCCGCCCTGGTTGTTGCCCCCGGCAGCGGCAGCGGGTGCGGCCGGCAGCGGCTGTCCATCCGGCCCGAGGGCCTGCCCGAGGCCTCGCTGGCCGAGCATCGGAACGCCGTTCTGCCGCTCGAACTCGAACTGCTCGTCGTAGGTTCGGCCCGCCGCCTGCGCGCGCAGCCGCCGCTCGCGCGCCTCGTCTACCACGCGCGTGTTGACGCGCCCTGCCATGTAGTTGCGCGGAACCCCGGCGCCCCCGGACTTCGCCGACGGATCGGCGCCGGCCGCCAGCAGGGCCTTCACGGCTTCGGGATGCTTCTGCTCCGCGGCCCACATCAGCGCCGTCGTCCCACGCAGCGGCTCCCGGGCGTTGACGTCGGCGCCGGCTTCCACGAGCACCTTGAGCGCCTGCGGATTGCCGTTGCGCGCCGCGAGCATGGTCATCGTTTCGCCATTGGGCCCCAGCGACTTGGCATCGGCGCCGGCCTTCAACAGCCGGTCGATGATCGCGGCGTTGCCGTAGATCGATGCCATGGCGAGCGGTGTCATCCCTTCACGATTCGCCGCCTTGACGTTTGCTCCGGCGCGGAGGAGGAGATCGACGAGTTCCACCGCATCGCGGTACACAGCCCAATGCAGCGCCGTGGCGCCGTCGACCTGGGGCGCATTCACGTCGGCTTTGGCTTGGAGCAGTTTCTGAATGGCCGGCCGATCGCCGGCCTGGGCGGCGTCCGCCACCGGGCTGCGGCGGTTCTGCGCCGCAGGCGCGGTGATCAGACAGGTCACAAGGAGAACCGTGAAGCCCGCGAGTCGTCGGCTCATCGTGTCGGTCCTTACGCCGGGTCCGCTCGCCTGACGTGCAGCGCTCGCTGGGCCCGGCCCACGTCGATTAGAGAAGCTTTGCGAGTGGCCCCGTGCTGTCTCCCTGCTTGTCTTTTTCGATCCCGAACAAGTTCAGCACGCTGAGGAGCAGGTTGCCTGTGGGGACCGTTTTGCGCTCGTAGGCCAGGTGCCGGTTTCCCTTCAGCCCCAGGTTCTTGCCGCCGATCAGGAAGTGCGGCACGTCGTAGTGCTGGTGCTGATTGGAGTTGCCCATGTTCGTGCCGTGGAGGATGACGGTATTGTCGAGCAGCGTGCCGTCGCCCTCCTTGATCGCCTTCAGCTCCTCCGCGAGGTACGCCGTCGTCAGTAGGTGGTACTTGTTCAAATCCGCGTAGCGGCGAATCTGCACCGGGTCGTCCTGGTGATGCGAGCCGCCGTGGAAGCTCACGCTCGTGCCGCCGTTGGGGAAGAGCTCGCCCTTCGGGAACGGATACGTGCGGCCGGTCAGGTCGCGGGCGCCGAGCAGCGTGACGACGCGAGTGATGTCGGCCTTCAGCGCCAGTGCCACGAGCTTGTAGTGGAACCTGATGTGCTGATCGAACTGTTCGGGAATGCCCGGCGGCAGATCCAGCTCCGGCACATCGCCCGACGCCTTGGCGGCGAGCTGGATGCGGCGCTCGATTTCGCGGATCTCGTCCGTGTACTGGTTGACCGTCTGGACGTCCGCCGGTCCGAGCTGGCGGCGAAGCGTCGCGAGCTCGGCGACGAGCGAGTCGAGGATGCTCTTGCTCTGGCGCATGCGCTGCGCCCGCTGCTCGGGGGTCGAGCCACTGCCGAACAGGCGCTC
Source organism: Vicinamibacterales bacterium (assembly GCA_035711805.1). Classification (GTDB taxonomy): domain Bacteria; phylum Acidobacteriota; class Vicinamibacteria; order Vicinamibacterales; family UBA2999; genus Gp6-AA40. The sequence continues at coordinate 92,310 of DASTBV010000167.1, read as the reverse complement.
GAAGACGACCTGCGGATTGAGCTCCATGGGCAGCGGGCTCGTGCGCGGCACGTGCTCCTCGGGCGGCGTCGGCAGCTCGATCCACGAAATCGAGTTGGTGTACGAGCAGCTGTAGCCTTCGCCGCAGTTGCTCGAGCTCGAGTTCGGATCCTCGACGGCGAGCTGAAGCGACGGCAGCAGCGACTCGCGGCCGATCTTCTGCGCGATCTGCTGGTCGATCGTCGCGCTGCCGACGGTCGCATCCGAGCCGGCCGTCTTCCGCGGCTTGATGCCGGTGAGGTAGGCCGCAGCCACCCAGTGGTCCGACCCGGTCGTGCCCTCAGGCGGTTCCGCCGACTTCGACCACAGGCCGCTCATGATCGTGGTCTCGTCCTTGACCTTGGCCAGCGCCTGCGAGATCACCGGCAGGTTATCCAGCGCACCTTCGGCCTTCGGCTCCCAGAAACCTGGCGCCATACCGTGCGGATAGAAGACGCCGACAAAGCGCGGCTTTGCCTGTCCGGCGGCCGTCTGCGCGGCGGCCGTCGTGGCTGGAATCATTGCCTCGAGCACCGGCAGCGCGAGCGTGGCGCCCGCACCCTGCAGGAACGTTCGACGCTTGATGTGCTTTTTCGTTATGAAGGACATGATCAGTTCGCTCCGTTATGAACGGCGGTTGAGCGGGCGATGGTAGAGCCGGGAACGGCCTCGACTCTCATATTCACCTGGAACGGCTGGCTGCGGACGATGCCGAGCACGATCGAGGAGAAGCGGCCATTGTTCTTGATCACGTCGCGCGTGATCGCGCGGACGAGCGGCATGTCGCCCGCCTCGACGCCGCGGCCGAGCGCGTAGGTCAGCAGCTTCTCGGTGGCGACCAGCACGAACTGGTTGCCATATCCCTTGATGAGCCAGTCGCGCATGGCGACAGGCCCATCGACGGTGGTGTTGTCGAAGAACAGGTCTTTCGCGTTGATCCGCTCGCCCTCGTCCTGCGTGCGCCACAGACCGATGGCGTCGAAGTTCTCGAGCGAGAAGCCGATCGGGTCCATCAGCCGGTGGCACTGCGTGCAGTCGTTGCGGACGCGGTGCGTCTCCATTTTGAGCCGCATGTTCGGCTCTTTCGCGTTCGGGTCGGCGGCACGCGCCGGGAGCGGGGGCACGTCGGCAGGGGGACTCGGCGGGCTCATGCCGAGCAGGTTCGTCATCACCCACTTGCCGCGTGTCACCGGCGACGTGCGGTCCGGCTTCGAGGTCGTGACAAGGAAGGCGCCCTTGCCGGTGAGGCCGCGACGCGCTTCGAACCCGGCGCCGAGCGGCACGCGACGGAACTGGCTGCCGTAGATGTTCTTGATGCCGTAGTGCTTCGCCAGCCGCTCGTTCACGAAGGTGTAATCGGCCGTCAGCAGCTCGGTGATGGGATGGTCCTCGCGGACGATCGCATCGAAGAGCAGCTCGACTTCGCGCCGCATCGCCTGCCGCAGCGGATCGTCGAAGTCGGGATAGGTGAGCGGCAGCGGTGCCGACGCGTCGAGGCCACGCAGGTTCAGCCACTGGCCGGCAAAGTTGATCGCGAGCGCTTCTGCCTTCGGATCCTTGAGCATCCGTCGCACCTGCTGTTCGAGCACGGCCGGATCCTTCAGCCTTCCGGACGCAGCGACCTTGAGCAGTTCGGCGTCCGGTATCGAGCTCCAGAGGAAGAACGACAGGCGCGACGCCAGGTCGAGATCGTTCAGCCGCTGCGCGGGCGGTGTCCGCGGCGCCTGCGGGCGCTGGCTGGCCATGATCGTCGCGCCGGCAACGCTGCCGGTGCGCGGCACGGCCTCTTCCTCGATGCGGTAAATGAACTGCGGCGAGGCGAGGATGCGCGCGAGCACCATTTCGATGCCGGTGTCGAAATCCTTTTCCTTGCGCCCCTGCTCGTAGAACGCCATCAGCAGATTCACGTCCGCCTGCACGGCAGGACGCCGGTAGGCGTAGGTGGCCAGGTTCGTGATGATGCGGCGCGCACAGGCCGTTTCTTCCGCCGCGGTCTTCGGCGTGCAGACGAAGATCTTGCGCCGGCTGGCGCTGTCCTTCGCCGGCACGGCGTTGAACGGCCCTTCGATGCGGATCGTTCCGACGTGCGGGAAGAAGGTGTAGCCGGGCGTCGGACCGGTCTGCACCGTCGAGCGCATGAAGTGGCGATCGAGGTCGAGCAGCGGCGCGAAATTCGTCGCCAGGTAAGTGGCGCCAATCATGTGCTTGCCGGCTGTCGTTTTGAAGCGGACGCGCATCGGGGGCGCGTTGCGGCCAAACCCGCCGCCACCGCCACCGCCGCCGCCGGCGCGGGCGGCGCCGTCGCCGGCGTTGCCCGCTGCCGCCTGTGCCGGGTCGGCAGGTCCGGCGCCACGGCCGCGGTTGCCGCAGTTCGTACTCTGATTACGGCCGCCGCCCTGCCAGTTGAGCAGTTGAAGCAGCTCGCCGTCCAGGAGGATTTCGAGCCGCTCGCACGGAACGGATCCGAAGCCCGTCGGAGACATGTTGTCGCCGAAAATCGGCGTCACGGTGATGGTGTACTCGCCGTCGGACGGGAACACGTGCGGGACGAGCATGCCGCCGCGCGTGCCGAACGGCAGCCCTTCGATGTGGTAGTCCTGCGACGTGTCTTCCTTCGTGCGGTAGACGACGAGGCCCGGATCTTCCGGATAGCCAAGCGCGAGCCGCGCGATCTTCTGCGCGGCGTTGACGTAAGCCTCGACGAGCGTCGAGGACACGCCCAGTGCGCCGGCGATGTTGTCGAAGCCCGCCGTCGAGTCGTCCGACGGCAGATACTTCGCGGCATCAATCTCGAGCGCGAGCAGGTCGCGAATCACGTTCGCGTACTCAGTGCGGTTCAGGCGATGGAGCCCCGGGGGCGGCGCGAAGGGAGGAGCCGTGCGGTCGAGCTCGTTCTCCAGCGCCGTCATGTGGGAGTCGAAGAGCGACGCCTCCGGCCGCTTCATGCCCGACGGCGGCATCTGCCCCGCGCGGACCTTGCGGACGATCAGCTCCCACGTCTTACGATCCTTGTCGACATTCGCCGGATCGAGCGCGTCGATCTGCAGCTTCCGCGACGAATCCACGGTCGCCTTGGCACCCGTGTTGTGGCAGCCGACGCACCACTGCTTGAAGAACGCCCGCTGGGCGTCCGCCGTTACCGTCGGCGCAGCCGCCACGGTGGCCACCGGCCGAATCTGAGCGGGAGTCGTCGCGGGCGCCTGAGTAGGACGAGCCGCCTGTGGCTGCGCAGGGGTCGCCGCCGTCTGGGGCCGCGACGATTGCGCGCTCACGGCAAGCACCCAGGTGAGCACCGCCAGCGAGCCAATAACCAGGGACCTGACTTTCATGAATCCGCTCCGGTGGTGTGAGTTCATGTAACGGCCGTTCGGCGCGGTTGAAGCGCGGCCCTCAGCTCTACCGTCTCTGGCCGGAAGGCCAATGGACTTAATAGGATACCGCAGCCGCCTGGCGCCCGCGCGCACCTCGACCTGCGACACGTCTAGCCTCGCTATTCTTACGTTGCGGGCCGCGCGAGTGAATACCGGAGATTTGTAAAAGCTTGGTAAAAAACCGGTTAAAGGGCCGTGTCGCGCGTTTCGTGAATCGAGAGCAGGCCTGCCAGGGTTAAGGCCGAGGCCCCGACCAGGTAATAGCCGACGTACGGCAGGCCGTAGGTCTGGGCCAGCCAGGTCGCTATGTACGGGGCCAGCGACGCCCCGAAGATCCCGGTCAGATTGAACGTCATCGAGCTGCCGGTATAACGGATACGGGTAGGGAAGAGCTCGGACAGGACGGTGCCCAGCGGTCCATACGTCAGCCCCATCAGCGACAGCCCGACGATCATTGCCGCTGTCGCCCCCGCAAAGCCGGACTCGAGCATCGGCGCGAAAGCGAAACCGAAGGCGCCAATGGCGACCGTCACCCAGATCAATGTCTGCCGTCGGCCGTGTTCCGCCACTGTGGCGCTGATGGGGATCGTCACGGCAAAGAAGACAACCCCGATCAACTGACTGATAAGGAAATCTCCACGGCTGTGGCCGAGGGCGGTCGTTCCCCACGAGAGCGCGAAGACCGTCATCAGATAGAAGAGGACGAACGTGACGAGGGATGACAGGATGCCTTTGACGACCGTCCGCGAGTGATGCCGGAACACCTCGGCGATCGGCACCCGGGCGCGCTCCTCACGTGTCATCGCCGCCTGGAAGACCGGCGTCTCGCTGATCGTGAGCCGCACATACAGCCCCACCAGCACGAGGGCCGCGCTCGCAAGGAATGGGATCCGCCAGCCGAACGAAAAGAACTGCTCGTCGGTGAGGTACTCGGACAGCAGCAGGAAGATGCCGGCGGAAAAGAAGAAACCGACCGGCGCGCCCAGCTGCGGGAACATGCCGTACCACGCACGGCGTCCGGGCGGCGCGTTTTCCACCGCCAGCAGCACCGCGCCGCCCCATTCGCCGCCAAGTCCGAGTCCCTGACCGATGCGGCACAGTGCCAGCAGCGCCGGCGCCGCCACCCCGATGCTTTCGTATGTCGGCAGGAGCCCGATCGCCACCGTCGAAAACCCCATCGTCAGCAGCGCCGCCACGAGTGTGGTCTTCCGGCCAATCCGATCGCCAAAGTGTCCGAACAGCGCCGACCCGATCGGACGAGCCAGGAAGGCGAGCCCGAACGTGGCGAGCGAGTTCAGCGTCGCGGCCGCAGGGTCGGAGGCGGGAAAAAACAACCGGGGGAACGCGAGCACCGCGGCGGTTGCAAAGATATAGAAGTCGAAGAACTCGATCGTCGTGCCGACCATGCTCGCGAAGAGCACCTGGCCGGGTGTGTTGGCTGGACGTGCCTTGACGTCAACTCCCAAGCTCCAACTCCCAACTCCCAAAGCAGCTCCCACGTTCCCCACCGGCGCTCGCTGCCGCGTCGTTGAGTTTTGGGGGTTGGGCGTTGGGAGTTTCCCGTAGAGTATCCTCCGAAGCCATGAGCATTCACGGATCGCCACGCGACGAAGAGGTCGTCGGTCCGTCCAACCGATCGTTCGGTCTGGTGTTCGCCGTGGTGTTCACCATCGTTGCGCTGCTGCCCATGTGGCGTGGCGCCCCGCCGCGGTGGTGGGCCGCTGGAGTGGCCGTCCTGTTCGGCGGGCTGGCGCTTGTGTGGCCGCGAGCGCTGGGGCCGGCGAATCGGATCTGGCTGCGGATTGGCCTCCTGATGCATCGGATCGTCAACCCGATCGTGATGGGGGCGATCTTCTATCTGGTGGTCACGCCGTTCGGACTGGTCATGCGACTGCTCGGGAAGGGACCTGCCGCAATGCGCCGCGCCGACCCCAACGCAACGAGTTACTGGATAGCCAGGTCCGGCGGGTCGTCACCGATGGACAACCAGTTTTGATAGTGCGCCCTTGGGGTCAAATGGGGTTCATGGTGGTTCAGGAGGTTCAGGAGGACTCGTTCACCCCCTTGAACCTATAGACTTACCCTCTCAGTGCAAGTCCTAGGTCTCTCCGCGTATTACCACGACAGCGCGGCAGCGCTCGTTGTTGACGGTCAGGTCGTCGCTGCCGCCCAGGAGGAGCGTTTCACCAGGCGCAAACACGACGCACGGTTCCCGGTAAACGCTGTCCGCTTCTGTCTCGAATACTCGGGAGGGACGCCGGACGATATCGACGCCGTCGTTTTTTACGAGAAGCCATTCCTCAAATTCGAACGGCTGATCGAAACCTATCTCTCCTTCGCGCCGCGCGGCTACCGCAGCTTTGCGATGGCGATGCCGTTGTGGATCCGCGAGAAGCTGTTTCAGAAGGATCTCCTGGCCCGGGAGCTGGAGCGACTCGGGTTCATGCGTCCGGCGGAGCGACTCCTCTTCACGGAACATCACCAGAGCCACGCCGCCAGCGCGTTCTATCCATCGCCGTTTTCCGAGGCCGTGGTGCTGACGATGGACGGCGTCGGCGAGTGGACGACGACGTCGGTCAGCGTCGGCCGAGGCAAGACGCTCGAGCCGGTCAGGGAAATCCATTTTCCGCACTCGCTCGGCCTTCTCTATTCGGCGTTCACCTACTACACCGGCTTCAAGGTCAATTCCGGCGAGTACAAGGTGATGGGGCTTGCGCCGTACGGAACGCCGCGATTCACGCAGCAGATTCTCGATTCGCTGATCGACGTGAAGCCGGACGGCAGCTTCAGGCTGGACCTCGACTACTTCGACTACTGCACCGGCCTGCGGATGACCAACGAGCGCTTTGCGCGGCTGTTCGGCCGCGCGCCGCGGCAGGCCGACGAGGGGCTGGAGCCGTTTCACATGGATGTCGCCGCATCGGTGCAGGCGGTGACAGACGAGATCATGCTGCGCTTGACGCGTGCGCTGGCGACGGAATTCCGGATGCCGAATCTCTGTCTGGCCGGCGGCGTGGCGCTCAACTGCGTCGCGAACGGCAAGGTCCTGCGCGACGGACGATTCGAGCGAATCTGGGTCCAGCCCGCGGCCGGCGACGCGGGCGGCGCCGTCGGCGCGGCGCTCGCCGCGTATCATGCCCATCACGGCCGCGATCGAGTGCCCGCCGGGTCGTCGGACGGGATGTCCGGCAGCTATCTCGGTCCGGAGTATGGGCAGGCGGACATCGAGAGCCGGCTGCGATCGGCGGGAGGGCGTTTCGAGGTTGCCTCCGACGACTGCGCGATGATCGAGCAGACGGCGGCCGCACTGGCGTCGGGCCAGGCGGTCGGATGGTTTCAGGGGCGAATGGAGTTCGGTCCGCGCGCGCTGGGTGCGCGTTCGATCCTCGGCGATGCCCGCTCGCCGTCGATGCAGAAGACGCTCAACCTGAAGGTCAAATATCGTGAAAGCTTCCGGCCGTTTGCGCCGGCGGTTCTGCGCGAGGACGTCGGCGACTGGTTCGACTTGAACGACGACAGCCCGTATATGCTCCTCGTTGCCGATGTGAAGGAGCGTCACCGGCGTGCGATGACCGACAATGAACAGCGTCTGTTCGGTATCGACAAGCTGAATGTCGTCCGATCGACGATCCCCGCCGTCACGCACGTCGACTACTCGGCACGCGTCCAGACGGTTCATCGCGAGACGAACCCGCTCTTTTACCAGCTTCTCCAGGCGTTCAAGTCGCGCACCGGTTGCCCGGTACTGGTCAATACCAGCTTCAACGTACGTGGCGAGCCGATCGTATGTACGCCGGAGGACGCGTTCCGCTGCTTCATGGGGACCGATCTGGATCTTCTGGTGGTCGGCCGGGCGGTCTTGCGCAAGGATCAGCAGGACGCGGGCCGGAAACAGGATTACGCCAACCGCTTCACGCCAGATTAGCGGATGCCGACGGGCCGCCTCTCGCTCATTGCGATCAACATACTGATATTCGTCGTCCTGGCCGAGATTGCCGCCGTGGGCTTCTACTACGTGCAGCACGGCGCGTTCTTCTACACCGCCGCCAGGGAGAGCCCTCCGGCGCTCCCTGAAACAAGCCGCGGCGAGCTGAGCGCCGACGTCCTGCACCCGTACTTCGGGCCGATTCACCGGCCCGGCGTTCGCCCGCAGACGAACAACGTCGGGTTCGGATCGAAGCGGGCGTTTCCGTATACGCGTGCGAACGACCGGCAGTATCTCGTCGGTATTTTTGGCGGGTCGGTGGCGCAGGCCTTCTGCGATCGCGGCACGGCGCGCCTCGCTGCCGCGCTGCAGCGCGATGCTGACCTCGCGAAGCGTGAAATCGTGCCGCTGTGTTTCAGCCATGAGGGGTACAAGCAGCCGCAACAGCTGATCGTGCTGGCCTACTTCCTTTCGCTTGGCCAGCAGTACGACCTGGTGATCAACATCGACGGGTTCAATGAGGTAGCGCTCGGGTCCCGAAGCCACGAGCGCGGACGCGACATCTCGATGCCGAGCCCGATTCATGTGGACCCGCTGCTCAATCTGATCGATCAGGCGACGCTGACGCCTGCGCGCGTGCAGGCGCTGGCGCGTATCAGCGCCTACAAGGCACGGTTGAACAGGCTCAGCGAGCGGATGGGCCGCAGCCGTGTGGCGGCGGTTCACTTTGCGCTCGGTCGGTATTACATGTTTACGATGACCCGGTACCAAGAAGAGGTGGATCGCTACGACGCACTGCCGTCGAATCCGCCCGCCTCGTCCGTTCTGGTACTGACACCGCCAATGAAGACGCGCGAATCGGTTACGGCCGTATACGAGGATATTGCCGCAGGCTGGGCCGCCGCGTCGCTGCTGATGCGCGATATGCTGGCAGCACGCGGCGTGCGGTACCTGCACGTGCTGCAGCCAAATCAATACTTCACCCGCCGCGTCTTCAGCGACGAAGAGGCGCGGATCGCGCTGAACGACGAACAGCCTTTCAAGCAGCCGGCCGAGCAGGGCTATCCCGTGCTGGCGCGCGCCGCGGCGGCGTTCGCGGGGAGGGAAGAGTTCGTCGACGGCACCACGGCGTTCGATGGCGAAACCGCTGCGGTGTACGAGGACGACTGCTGCCACTACACCGATCGCGGCTATGAGATTCTGGCCGAGTTGATCGCGTCGAGAGTAAGGCACCCTTGAAGGGGAAATAGGGGGCTCGCATCGTGTCCGCCATCGATATCACCGACCTGGAATTGCATCGTGCCGCGCTGACCGGCCACTGCTATCGAATGCTGGGATCTGCCTTCGACGCGGAAGACGCGGTCCAGGAGGCCATGGTCCGTGCGTGGAAGGGTTTGAATCGCTTCGACGGCCGCGCCTCGCTGCGGACCTGGCTCTATCGAATTGCCACGAACGTGTGCCTTGACGCGTTGTCGGCGAAATCGCGGCGCGCGCGGCCGATCGAGGAAGGCCCGGTCGGCACCGTGGAGGACGAGCTCCAGACACGGCCGCGAACGCATTGGCTCGAGCCGATTCCGGACGAGCGTTTTCTGTCGCCGGACGCGGACCCGTTCGAGAAGGCGGCGCTTCGCCAGAGCACGCGGCTGGCATTCGTGGCGGCGTTGCAGCATCTGCCGCCCCGTCAACGGGCGGCGCTGCTGCTTTCCGAGGTGCTCGGCTGGTCGGCGCAGGAGGTCGCCGCCTCGCTCGAGATGTCGGTGGCCGCGGTCAACAGCGCGTTGCAGCGGGCGCGCGCGACCCTCGCGGCGAAGAACGTCTCCGCCGAAGGCGACCCGCTCTCCGAATCACAAGCCGAGCTGCTCGAGAAATATGTCGATGCGTTCCATGAGTACGACGTTGACGCGCTCGTTGCGCTGATGCGCGCGGACGCGACGCTGTCGATGCCGCCCTACACGCTCTGGCTGCAGGGTCCGGAGGCCATCCGCGCGTGGCTGCTCGGCCGCGGCAATGGATGCCGCGGCTCGCGCCTGGTGCGGACCGAGGCGTGCGGCTCGCCCGCATTTGCCCAATATCGCCGCCAGGCGGATGGCAGCTACCGCGGCTGGTCGCTGACGATCCTCGAGCTCGACGGCAGCACCATCAAGGCCTGGAACGCGTTCCTCGACACCGAACGGCTGTTCCCGCTGTTCGGCCTGCCGTTGACCGATGATTTTCCCGCCGCCCGGGAGTCTATGTCTGCAAAGGTGTCAGACGTCGCACAGGTATCAGACGCCGGGCGTCTGATAACTGACAACTGACGGCTGTTAACTGACGGCAGCAGGAGGCGCGATGAGCAGCGTTCGAGTTCTCGTGGGTACCCGCAAAGGCGGTTTCATTCTCACGTCCGACGGCACGCGCGATCGCTGGAATGTGAGCGGACCGCATTTCGGCGGATGGGAGATCTACCACATCAAGGGATCTCCGGCGGACCCGAACCGTCTTTACGCGTCGCAGTCGAGCGGCTGGTTCGGGCAGGTCATTCAGCGCTCGAACGACGGTGGCCAGACGTGGGAGCCGGCTGGCAATCAATTCGCCTACGAAGGCGTTCCCGGAACGCATCAGTGGTACGACGGGACGCCGCATCCGTGGGAATTCAAGCGTGTCTGGCACCTCGAGCCCTCACTGACGGACCCCGACGTTGTCTATGCGGGCGTGGAGGACGCCGCCCTTTTCCGCAGCACCGACGGCGCGAAAACGTGGCAGGAAATGCCGGGCCTGCGCGGTCACGGCTCGGGTTCGAAGTGGACGCCGGGCGCTGGTGGTCTCTGCCTGCACACGATCCTGCTGGACCCGACGAACGCCAACCGGATGTTCATCGCCATCTCCGCCGCCGGCGCGTTCCGCAGCGACGATGGCGGGCAGAGCTGGACGGCGATTAACCAGGGCCTGCGCTCGCAATACATTCCTGACCCGGCAGCGGAGGTCGGCCACTGCGTCCATCGCATCGGCATGCACCCGTCGCGTCCGAACGTGCTGTTCATGCAGAAGCATTGGGACGTGATGCGGAGCGACAACGCCGGCGACCTCTGGACGGAAATCAGCGGCAACCTGCCGACCGACTTCGGCTTCGTGCTCGACGTGCATGCCCACGAGCCGGAAACGATCTATGTGGTGCCGATCAAGAGCGACTCCGAGCACTATCCGCCCGACGGAAAGCTGCGCGTCTATCGCAGCCGCAGCGGTGGAAACCAATGGGAGCCGTTGTCGAAGGGTCTGCCGCAGGAGAACTGCTACGTGAACATTCTGCGCGATGCGATGTCCGTGGACGGGCTCGATCCGTGCGGCATCTATTTCGGGACCACCGGTGGCCAGGTGTACGGATCGGCAAACGCCGGCGACAGCTGGAACGCGATCGTGCGCGATCTGCCGCCGGTGCTGTCGGTGGAGGTTCAGACACTCAAATGATCCGCGTCGCGCTGCCGCAGCATCTGCAGACGCTCGCCCGTGTGGGCGCGGAGGTCGAACTCCAGGTGTCCGGCGCCGTGACGCAGCGCGCGGTGCTCGACGCACTCGAATCGCGCTATCCGGTGCTGCGCGGGACCATTCGTGATCAGATGACGTTCAAGCGCCGCGCGTTCGTACGGTTCTACGCCTGCGAGGAGGATCTCTCGCACGATCCTCCCGACACGCCATTGCCCGACCCTGTCGTCCGCGGCGTCGAGCCGTTCCTGATCATCGGCGCGCTGGCCGGCGGATGAGCTCGCTCGTCGAAACGGTCGCCGCCTGGGTGAATGCGGCGACCTCGATTGTGGCGCTGACCGGCGCCGGCATCTCGACGGAATCCGGCATCCCGGACTTCCGCGGCCCGCAGGGCGTGTGGACACGCGATCCGAAAGCCGAGCGCTTGTCGAACATCCACCATTACATGACCGATCCCGACGTTCGAAAGCTGTCATGGCAGGGACGCATGAACCATCCCGCCTGGCAGGCCCGGCCGAATGCCGGCCACCGGGCGCTGGTGGCGCTCGAGCGGCGCGGGAAGCTGCGTGCTCTGGTGACGCAGAACATCGACGGACTGCACCAGGCCGCGGGCCACGAATCCGCTCGCGTCATCGAAGTGCACGGCACGATGCGCGACGTCATGTGCATGGCCTGCGGCTGGCGCGGGCCGGCCGGTCCGGTGCTCGACCGCGTGCGCGCCGGAGAAGCGGATCCGCCGTGCCGGACCTGTGGAGGCATTCTGAAGAGCGCCACCATTTCGTTCGGCCAGGCGCTCCTGCCCGAGGTGATTGATGCCGCCTCGCACGCCGCGCGGGAAGCCGACCTCATGCTCGCGGTAGGGACCAGCCTCCAGGTATATCCGATCGCCGGCCTCGTTCCGCTCGCCAAATCGTCCGGCGCACGGGTCGTCATCGTGAATGCGGAGCCGACGCCGTTCGACGACCTCGCCGACGCAGTGATTCGTGCGCCGATCGGCGACGTGCTGCCGCAGATCTGTGCGGGCCGGGCTCCGGCGTCGGGTTGCTGACCTGCGGGCGCGCGAGGTCCGGCTGACGCCGGACACTACGTACAATCCGTCCGATGGCCACGGGATGGGAGTGCTACCACTGCAAGCAATGGGTGGAGAAAGGTGCGCCGCACGACTGCTGGACGACGACGGAAGCGGCGTTGACGGCGGACCTGTCCGAGGACCTGCGTGAGGCCTGGGAGCGGCTGCGCGAGACGGCGGTCGAGTTTGGCGAACAGCGCATCTACGCGTCCCACCACTCGATCATGTTCTCGCGCAAGGCGTGCTACTTCTTCGTCCGTCCCAAACGGAACTTCCTCGAGGTCTGCGTGTTTCTTCCGCGCACGCTCAAGGCTCCCCAGGTTCGCCGGATCGTAGGGGCCTCGAAAGCAAAAGTTGCGCACCTGATCCAGGTCCGCCACCGGGACGAGGTCGAAGCGCCGGTTACCGACTGGTTGCACGAAGCCTACGAGTTCGCGGCGCCGGCGAAGGCCGTCCCGGCAAGGAAAAAGAAGGCCGCGCGGAAAACCGCCAAAAAGAGGTAGGCTCACCACTCGTCAGCAATACATCTGGAGGCATCACATGAGGAATCGATTCCTGGGCGTCTTCTGTACCGCCGTAGCCATCATCGCCGCAGGCGTCGCAGCTGGAGCGCAGGCACCTGCCGCAGGCGCGCCGGCACCGGCACAGAGCGTCGCGGTCGCCAACCCGACCTACACGAGCATCGTGCTGGAGATTGCGGTGAATCGCCCGGCAGCGGAGGTCTGGAAACGTGTCGGCAAGTACTGCGACATTGGCGAGTGGATGCGCATCCCATGCACGATCACCGCCGGCAAGGACGGAGAAGTCGGCGCCGTCCGATCGGTCGTCAACGAAGTGCTCGTTGGAAAGACCGAGCTGTCGTACACCTACACGCAGCCGGTACGCGAAGGGCGGCCATACGATCTGTACCACGGCACGCTCGAGGCGCGCCCCGTGACCGCGACGACGTCGAAGCTGATTTATACGCTGATGTTCGACAACTCGATGCTGGCTGATGACGCCGCCCGCGAGCGCAACAAGGCGCAGCGGACGGCGACGTTCACGACGGCGCTCGAGAACATGAAGACCCTCGCCGAGGGCGGCACGCTGGCACCGGCGCCACCCCGCGGCGGCGGCGGCGGACGCGGACGAGGAAACTGAGATTTCACCAACGGATCTGTAATCGCGTCACATATCGACACACTTAGGCCGCGGTGCCGCGGCGTGAATTCCGTGGCACTGCCGCGCACCGCCGTGCAGAACGGCCGGTGGCGACTTCGGGTACGGAAGTGGCACTCGGCTGCACCGCTATGAGTGCAGCCGGAACGGCTTTTCAGGACGGTTTGGGCGAGCGCCGTCAGACGACGGGCGCGGGAAATCAGCTCCTCGATCTGGTGGTCGTCCACGAATCGCTCGGTGGCGTCGCCGGGTTCGAGGCAGCGCTACGCCAACGGGCGGGAGAGGTCGCATCGTTCCAGCACGCGGCGTTCCCGCGCCTCAAGGGCGTGGGTCGTCTCTCCAAACCCCCCTCACGAATCGTTGTCGCCACTGACCACGTGTCAGGCGTCCGGTTATCGGACCTGCTGGCCATCGCCGAGCGCCGTCTGATTCCGCTCGAATACGACGGCGCGATCGGCGTGATTCGGCAGCTCCTCGATGCCGCCGCCGCGCTGCACCAATCGGTGCCGCAGGCGAGCCACGGCGCCCTCGCCCCCGAGCGTCTGATGGTCGCGTCCGACGCGCGGCTGATCGTTGCCGATTACGTGTTCGGCTCCGCGATCGAACGCCTTGGATACGACCAGGAGCGCTGCTGGAGAGAGCTGCGCGTGGCCCTCCCGCTGGTTGACGGCAAGACCACGAGCGATCGCCGCGCAGACGTCGTGCAGATCGGCGTCGTCGCGCTGTCGCTGCTGCTCGGCCGGCTGCTGAACGAGGACGAATACCCCGGCGGCATCGGCGACATGATCGAAGGACTCAATGCGGTTTCGCCGAATGGCCTCGAGATGCTGCCGTCGGAGACGAAGTCCTGGCTCCGCCGCGCGCTGCGCGTGGACAGCGATCGCAGCTTCGCCACGGCCATCGAGGCCAAGGCCGAATTCGAGAAGACCATCAAGGTCAACGACGTTCGCGCCAGAGCGGTCCTGACCGCGTTTCTGACCGAGTGCCAGACGTTTGGAAAGGGCACGGCGTCCGCCGCTGCCTCCGCGACGGCGCCAGCCGCCCAGACGGCCGCGGCGGCCTCGTTTGCGCCGAAGAAAGCCGAGAACCCGCTCGATTCGTTCGCGCCGTCCAGGCCGGCGGCTGCCACGTCGGCGCCAAAGACGCCCGTGTTCACTCCAATCGCGCCGTCGGCGCCGTCCGTCACGTCCCAGAAGCGGGACGACGAGCCGGCACTGCAGGTGCGGCGGCGGATTCCATTCTGGAATTCCGAATGGCGGAACCGGGTTGCGATCGCGGCCGCCATTCTCGTGGCAGTCGCCACTGCGGGGGTCTTCGCCATAAAGAGTTATGCGCGCGTGCCGCCGACCGGCATGCTCGTGGTGAACACCAATCCCGATGGCGTTCAGGTGTTCATCGACGGCAGGAAGCGCGGAATGACGCCGCTCACGCTGGAACTTCCAACCGGCGATCACAAGCTCGAGCTGACGCTGGGCGATCAGACGCGCGCCATTCCGGTGAAGATCACGCAAGGCGGGCAGGTCTCGCAGTTCGTCGAGCTGCCGGCCGTCACCGCGGCGGACGGAAAGCTGAACATCCGCACCGATCCGCCGGGAGCAACCGTGACCATCGACGGCCAGCGCCGTGGCGTCTCGCCGCTCCTGATTGAAGGACTGACGCCAGGCACGCACGTCGTCGGTCTGCAGAACACGCTCAGCTCGGTCACCGAGCAGGTCACGATCCAGGCCGGCGCGACGGCATCGCTGGTCGTTCCGTTGTCGGCGCCGCAGGGCGTCCCGGTCTCCGGATGGGTGTCCGTGAACTCGCCTGTCGAGATGCAGTTGTTCGAGGACGGCCGCCTGGTCGGCAGCAGCCGCAGCGACCGCGTCATGATGTCGGTCGGCGATCACAGCCTGCAACTCGTCAACGAGACGCTTGGTTATCGCCTGAGCCGCACCGTGAACGTGGCGCCCGGCCGCGTGACGTCGATGCGTATCGATCCGCCGAAGGGAACGCTGGCGCTGAACGCCTCGCCCTGGGCAGAGGTCTGGGTCGACGGCGACCGCGTCGGCGATACGCCGATGGGCAACATCTCGCTCCAGATTGGCAGCCACGATGTGCTCTTCCGGCATCCGGAACTCGGTGAGCAACGGCACACCGTCACCGTCACGATGAACGGTCCCGCGCGCCTCAGCGTGGACATGAGGAAACGGCAGTGAAACGCAGACTTGCGCTCTCCGTGATGTTTGGATTCGTGGCGCTCGTGTGCGCGGCCGAACCCGCACAGGCGCAGCCGTCGCTCGGCAAGGCGAAGGAGCTCTACGCGGCAGCCAATTACGACGAAGCGTTGACGATGTTCAACACGCTCGGGTCGGGACTGTCCGGCGACAGCGCGCATACGGAAGACGCTGCCACGATTGCGATGTACCGGGTGCTCTGCCTGGTGGCTGTCGGGCGCAACGCCGAAGTCGACGCGGCCATCGATCGGCTCGTGTCACAGCATCCGCTCTATCGGCCGCCGTCAGACGAGCTCTCTCCGAAGATCAGGACGGCGGTCAGCACCGCCCGCGTCCGTGTACTGCCGGCGCTGGTGCAGCGGCGTTACGAGGAAAGCAAGACGGCGTACGACCGTGGTGAGTTCGCCAGCGCGAGCGTCGGTTTCAAGTGGGTGCTGAGCGCACTTTCCGACCCGGACATTTCGCCTCTGGCCAACCAGCCGCCGCTGCTGGACATCAAGACGCTTGCGGCAGGCTTCGTCGACCTGAGCGCCAAGGCGCTCGCGCCGCCGCCGCCGCCGAAGGTGTCGCTGACCCCTGCGACGGTGGCGCCGCCGCGCGATTTCAAGCGAGTGTTTACGAGCGAGGATTCGGATGCCGTGGCGCCCGTGACCGTGCGCCAGAACATGCCGCGGTTTCCCGGAACCCTGACGACCCCGGCCGCGGGTGTCATCGAGTTGATCATCGACGCCACCGGCGCGGTGGAGACGGTGCGGATGCTCGAATCGGTTCACCCGCAATACGACTCGCTCGTCCTGTCCGCCGCCAAACGGTGGCAGTACCAGCCGGCGCACGTCGCGGGGACGAATGTGCGGTATCTGAAGCGCATTCAGATCAGCCTGGCGCCGGACCCGTCGTCGTCCAGGCGCCCGTAAGCACGCACGGTTACATCCGGCGTCGGCCGCGCCGCTCTAAAGTGCGGCCGGCGCCGGATCTCCTGTCCTGACCTGACCCGCTAAGCTCTGCAACGCAACCTCTTCCTTAATTTGCGTCGCCGTTTTTAATCCTGTAGCGTGGGACGTCTGACTGCTTCTCGCCGGCCGCACCATGTGCCGGCGTTCAGGAGAGAAAAGCATGCGTCTACGTTCGCGAATTGCGTGGCTTGCAGTAGGGCTGTTCCTGTCGACGGCCGTTTCCGCATATGCGCAGGCCAAGCCTGCACAGCCAGGACCCTACCCTCCACCGCCACCGCCGTACCCAAGGTTTGAAGTGACCGGGACCTATCAGGTGTTAACGGTGCAGGAACCCGCCTGCGATACCGATTGCACCGAGGTCTTCCCGTTCGGCCTGAATCTCGATGGCGCAATCAACACCAGTAAGGCGTTCGGTATCGCCGGCGAAATCGGCTGGGCAACGAAGAGCATCGACGACGTGCGTCTGCACGTCTGGAACATCGGCGCGGGCCCCCGGTTCAATGGACGGCCGATGGGTGGCCGTGTGTGGCCGTTTGCCCAGGTCCTGGTCGGCGCCGAACTGGTGCGCGCCTCCGGTGAGTCCGACACTCACCTGATGGTTCAGCCCGGTGGCGGCGTCAACATCATCGCCGGCGACGGGTGGGGTGTCGTGATCGGCGCTGACTATCGGCGGACGTTTCTCGATGAAGAGGAGTTCGGCGAGTCTGGCAGGAACGCGTTCCGCGTTGTAGCGGGGATCCGGGTCCTGCTCGATTAACGTCTCAGCTCTTTCGATTCGTTCGAGCCGTTCCTGGCCCGTCGCCGGGAACGACTCGGACGATCGGAACGGCTGGTGCGACTCGAAGGCCTGCCGAGGAACCTGTCGATTCGCCGCCCCAGGTTTTCCGCGTCATCCCACAGAAACAGATGTCCGGCGCCCTCGACGATCTCCAGCGTCGCGTTCGGGATCCGTCCGGCCAGCTGGTGGGCGTTTGCCACGGGCACGAGCGGGTCGTCATCGCCGCAGACGACCAATGTCTCGTGCGGGATCGACGGCAGGAAATGCCAGCTGGACCAGCCGACGATGCCGAAGAGCTGCAGCGCGTAGCCGTCAGCCGAGGGCGGATGGCTGCGCCGGGCCTCGATCATGCGCCGGCGCACCGACGCGTCGCGGGCCGTCACGCCGCCGAAGGTTGCCGCGGCGGTGCGGTCGAAGAACGTGGGTGAGTAATACCGCAGCGGAGTCGCCAGCCCCGCGACGGCAGGCAGCCATCCTGGAAACGCGCCGATGCCGCAGTTGGTTGCCGCGAGGACGAGGCGGCCGACGCGTTCCGGATGGTCGAACGCGAGCTGCTGTGCGACGGCGCCGCCATACGAGAACCCAACCACGTCTGTCGACGTGATTCCGCGGCTGTCGAGCACGGCGACGAGAAGATCGGCCAGCGCGGGAACGGGAACGGGACACAGCGGGGTGCTCGACAGGCCCGTGCCCGGAGCATCGAGGCGAATGATCCGCCGTTTCCGGAACTGCTCCATGAACGGCACCCACATCTCGATGTTATTGCCGAGACCGGGCACCAGCAGCAGCGGGTCGCCGTGACCAGTTTCCGTGACGTGGATGCGATTGCCGCACCACGTGATGAACTCAGATGCCATCGGGGGCGACCGTATTCACTTTACGTTCCGCATCAGGAACTCGACGGTTCGCTGCCACAGCGCCAGCGCCGTGCGCCCGGCGACGATGCCGACATGGCCGCCGGGAAGCCGCATCACCTCGGCGTGGGGAACGAGCGACCTGATTGCGTCGACGCCGTCCGCAGGCGCGATCAGATCTTTGGCAGCCGACACCGACAGGACCGGCATCGTCACCTCGGCGCAGTCGATCGATCTGCTGCCGACCGTCGCCGTGCCAGCCATCAACCGATTCCTCCCCGGCCCGAACTGCTGATACAGCTCCGCCAGCAGCCGTCCCGGCGCCGCAACCACGTCGTCGACCCACGTTGCCATCGTGCGAACGTCGCGCAGGCGATCGACCGGTTCATCGAGCCGCTCCCACAGGTCGTTCACGCGGCCGATCAGGCTGTTGGAACCCGGCGCAAGCATTTCAAACCAGCTTTTGATCTCTGCTGCCGGTACCAGACGGGGATTCTCGTACGATTCGCCGGCGAGCCCCATCTGATGCGCGACCCACGCAATGCCTCCCCTGGTGTCACCGTCGATCATCGTCGTCAGGAGGACGAGGCGCGAGACGGTGGAAGGGTACATCGCCGAGTACAACAGCGACAACGTCCCACCCAGGCAGTATCCGACGATGTTGATTGAAGTCTGGCCGGTGATTGCGGACACCTTGCGCACCGAGCGGCGCAGCAGTCCGTCTACGTAGTACTCGAGGTCGGCAAAGCGATCCTCGCCGCCGGGCGTGCCGAAGTCGATGATGAAGACGTCGAATCCGGCTCGGGCGACGTGACCCGCAAACGATCGATCCGGCAGCAGGTCGACGATGAAATAGCGGCTGACCGGCGCCGGCACGAACAGGACCGGCGGCCCGGTGCGCGGTTGACCGGATTCGTCGAGCAGACGCAGGAGCCGAAGCTTGTTTTCCTGATGGACGACCGCAGCCGGAGTGGCCCCCGTGCCGTAGTGGCCGCCGGAGGTCAGCACATCGTGGAGGCGATCGAGCCGGGCGCGCGTCTGCTCCGAGCGCGCGAGCATCGCTTCCAGCTCGCGCTCCACCCCCGGGTCTGTCACGATCGCGGCCGGCGGTTTCCCGTCTTGCGCGCGCCCGCCGCGGCGCGCGCGCGGCGCGCCGGTTTCTTCGTGGAGTCCGGCTTCAGCCGGGTTGCTTTTGCACCCGCCCGGATTTCGTCGAGGGTCATCAACACGTCCTGCATCTGACCCTGCAGCTGGTGCAAGGCGTAGAGCACCTTCTCGAGCCGATCGGCCGTCGCCGCGTCGTCCGCGGACGCTGCCGCCGGTGGCGGCGTGGTCGGGTACGGTTTGCCTGCCAGAAGCGACCCCCTCATCGCGTTCCCCATGTGCATGAGGAACTCGTCGTTCTTCATCATCGAATCGAGGTACGTGAAGAGCGTGCGCTGCCACTGCTGCTGATCCTGCAGCCAGCGCTCGACGAGCGTAGGCTCGGCCTTTGACGCGTCGCTTTCAGACATCACTCGCGTCGAACCCCCCGGCCTATCTTCTCAGTTCGCGGGGGTCGTTGCGGCGACGAGCTTCTCGGTGAAGTCCTTCTGCTGCTTGAGCAACTTCGCCGCAAACGCGAAGTTCGCTTCGACCACTTCTTTCGGCGTCGGCAGCTCGGCGGCAACCGGCGCGGCGGCCGCGGGCACCTTCGGTACCAACGAGGAAAATGCCGTCAGCGTCTTCAGGAACTGCTCCTGGCTATCAGCCAACGCCGCCAGGTACTGGTCGCCGACGCCGTTCGCGCGCTTCACATAATCAGACATCTCTAAGTCCTTTCTTCTGTGCTGTATGACTAGTGTGCGTAGCATACAACGCAGTTGCGGAGTATGTCAAATATACGGTTCAACGCGCCAAATCCGCCGGGATCGGTCGGCCTCCGTCAGCCGCGGCCTGCGACGAGACGAAGGCCGCCAGTGCGGCCCGGACCCGGTTGACGTGATCGGTGATGGCGGCGGCGGTGGCCTCCGCTTCACCCCCGCGGAGGGCGTCGGTGAGGCCTTTGTGATCGTCGAACACCTCGCGAATAGAGGGCGGCGCGACCTCGAGCACCCGCCGCATCAGCTCGGGCACATCCATGCCGTTGTAGATATCGAACAGCAACGGATTGCGGAGCAGGCTCAGGAAGATGCGATGGAATGCATCATCGCCACGCACGTACCGTGCGACGTGAGCCGGGCTCATTCCGCGCACCAGCGGCGTAAATGCGCGAAGCCGCGCGACCAGCGACTCGCGCTCGGTTTCGCTGGTCAGGGCCGGGCCGAGCGTCTGCGTGATCCCGATTTCCAGCGCTGCGCGCGCGTCGAGCGCCATCATCAGCGCGTCGACGTCTCCCTCGCGGCTGTTCTGTTCCCTCGCTTGTGCGATCGACAGGTCTTCGACGATGCGGCCGGGACGGAGCTCGTCGCCGGCCGGCTCCTCGGCGCCGAGGACGACACGGATGTTGGCGCGCGACGCTTCGCCCCACGTCAGAATCGCCTTGACGGCGCCGGCGGGATTCGTTGCGACAACGGAGTCGGTCAGGTACTCATGCAACGGCACGATCCGATCCGGGGTCGCCGGAGTGTCTTTCAGCACCGAGGTCAGCAGCTCGCGCAGCCGCAGGCGGCGGAACGCCTTCGACAGATGCTCGTTCTCGGCCAGATCGATGACGGCGGCGTGATACGCCTCGCTCGCGGCAAAAAACGCGTCGCGATCCAGAAAGCGGCCCACGTCATCGAGCTGACCGAGCATCGCCTGCAGCCGTTCGTAGAGCAGTTCCGCGGTGGAGCGCGGGATCGGACCCCGGCTGAGCCGCAGCCAGATCGCACCGACTTCGAGCACGGCGCGCGCTTCGACCGCCGCGCGGAGCTGCGGATACGTGACGCTGACCAGCTCCAGCTCGGCTCCACGCAGCGGTGATCCCGCGTCGAGCGTCGTCGTCTGCAGCAGGCGGCGCATGATCTTGCCGCTGGTCGTCTTCGGCAGATCGTCGACGATCTCGACGACGCGCGGGTATTTGTAAGCCGCCATGCGTTCGCGTGCGAACGCCTTGATCTCGCCGGCCGTGACGCTGTGCCCGGCCTTGAGGCTGATCACCGCCTTGATCGTCTCGCCGCGATACGGATCCGAAATGCCGATGACCGCCGCCTCGCGCACGGCCGGGTGCAGGTAGAGCACCTCCTCCACCTCGCGCGGCCACACCTTGAACCCGGAGGCGACGATCATGTCCTTGGCGCGATCGACGAGGTAGAACCACCCCTGGTCGTCCATGAACCCGACGTCGCCGGTCCGGAGCTCGCCGCCGCCCAGCGACGCAGCCGTTTCCTTCGGCTTCTGCCAGTAGCCGGGAATGATCTGCGGGCCCGCGATGACGAGCTCGCCGATTTCGTACGGTGCGGCGTCATATCCCGCGTCGGTGACGACCCGCACATCGGTGTCGAACACCGGCACTCCGACCGACATCGCCCCCGTCCGCGAATCCACGGGCGGAATGCTGTTGTGCGGCGTCATGTGCGTTGGCGACGTGGCTTCGGTCAGCCCGTACATCGGGTGAATGCGGGTGCCGGTCTTCGCGTGCCAGTCCGTAAGGACGCCAGGTGGTGTGGGTGCGCCGCCGGTGTAGACCTTCGTCAGCGACGAGAGGTCGTACTTGCCCATCGCCTCGCTGTTGAGCAGCGCGATGAAGGCAGTGACCGCCGACACCGTGAACGTTGCGCGGTGCCGCTCGGTCAGCCGGCAGGCCTCGTCCACGTCGAAGCGATAAAAGAGCACGAGGGGACTGGCCGTCAGCATGGCCAGCGTGACGTGTCCGATGAGGCCGGTGACGTGGAAGAGCGGCGCGAGCCCGAGGATGGCATCCTGCGGCGTCAGCCCGATCCACCGTTCGTATACCGACGTGGCGAACACCACGTTGCGATGCGTATTCATCGCCGCCTTCGGTTCGCCCGTCGTCCCCGACGTGTAGACCATGAACGCCACGTCGTCGCCGGTGATCTCAACCGGTTGCGGCGCCTGGCCGGCGTGTGCATTCGCGAGCTCGAAGAGGTCGGCGACGCCGTCGTGGCGGAGCCGCCGCGTGCCCGACAGCACGCGCGGGGTGGGTGCCGAGCCGTCGAGGAGTTCGAACGGCGACGTGGTGATTGTGTGCTGCACGGCCGTTGCCGGCAGGGCAGCGCGGGCGACGTCGGCGTACAGATCTTCCTGGGAGATGAGGATGCGGCTGCCCGAATCGGCGAGGATCTTCGTGAGCTCGCGTTCGCGCAGCATCGGGTTGCAGGGGACGATGACGGCGCCGCATTTCCAGGCGGCGAGCACGGCGACGAACACCTGCGGGATGTTCTGCAGATACATCGCGATGCGCTCGCCAGGCTCGGCGCCGCGCTCCTGCAGGGCCGCCGCCAGCGCGTCCGACCAGGCATCGAGCTGTCCAGCGGTGCTCGATCGATCGAAGTAATGCACCAGAGCGGCGTCGCGATGCGCCGCGACAGTGTGGCGGAACATCTCCAGTCCGGTGCGGGCCGGCGGCTCAATGGAAGGGGGAACCGACTGATAGAGGCCGAGCCACGGACGGCGTTCCGTCATGTCACGGCTTCTTCTTCGGCGGCGCCATCGCCTGGCTGAGCGCGTCCATGAAGCGGCTTTGATCGGCGAGCAGCTTCGCCGCGAACGCGTAATACGCCTCCGCCATCTCCGTTGGCGTCGGCAGCATGTGCAGCGGGGTCGGCTCGGGCGAGGGCGGCGGCACGGACGACTCGCCGGTGGCGAGCGCTTCGCGCCACGCCTTCACGGCGGCGACGTACGCTTCCTGCTGGGCCCGCAGCATCTCGAGCGCCTGCTGCTGGAACTCGTTGGTCTTGTCGGCTGGCATGGGCGCAGATTCTACCCCTCGCCGAGGAAGGATCGGTACACGCGGACGAGGGCCTCTTTCTGCGCCGGCTGCAGCCGCGGATCCATCTGGATGGCCTGCTCGACGTTCGGAGGCGCAGACGAGTCCGTCTCGTCCATGAACCCGAGCATCGTGTAGAGCTGCCCGGGCTTCAGCCCGAATGCCGTCGCCAGGGCCTTGACCACTTGAGGAGAAGGCCGGTAGTTTCCGCGCTCGATCTGGCTCAGGTACGAATCGGAGACGCCGGACATCTTGGCGAGGTTGCGCAGCGACACGTGCGCCAGCTGACGCTGCGCACGCACGAATTCGCCGAACGCGACGAGAACCGGATCTTCGCTGCCTGACATAGCTCACGTCCCGCACGAAACGATTTGCGGCCCGGGCGTGATCATAATGACTGACTCGGGGAATCGCGTCGAGTGCCTGCCCGCCCTGCTCACCGCTCCACCGCCGCCGGCGTTGCGCTGTACCTGCTCCTGTGTCTGATCTGGGGTTCGACATGGCTCGTCATCAAGGTCGGCTACGGCGGATTGGGGCCGTTCAACGTGGCGGCGGTCCGGTTCTTCGTCGCCGGCCTCGTGATGGCGTTGATGGTGGCGGCTGTCGGCGCGCGCTGGCCGCGCGGCCGTACCGAATGGCGACTGATCGCGGTCGTCGCGCTGTTGATGTTTGCCGGCGATTACGGCGCCATTTACTGGGCCGAGCAGTACATCGACAGCGGTCTCACCGCGATTCTCTTCGCCACGCTTCCGCTGATCACCATCGCGGTGGCTCATGCCTACCTGCCAGGCGAACGAATCACGGCGCTCACGTTCACCGGAACGCTGCTCGCGTTCCTTGGCGTCACGACGCTGTTCGCCGATCGCGCCCGTCTCGACGTGCAGCAGTTCTGGCCCATGGCGGCAGTGATTGGCGGCGCTCTCCTGGCCGCGATCGCCTCGGTCGCGACCAAGAAACACGGGGCGGCCCTGCACCCCGCCGCGTTGAACGCCCCCTCGATGCTGCTCGGGGCCCTTGCGCTGGCCGTGGCGTCTTATGCGCGTGGCGACGGTTTCGCGCTGCCGCCGGACGCCGCGACGTGGGGCGCCGTGCTGTATCTCGCGCTCGCCGGCACGGTGCTGGCGTTCCTCGTGTACTTCTCGATGCTGAAAACCTGGAGCGTGACGAGCCTCAGCTTCATCGCGGTCTTCACGCCGGCGATCGCGCTGGTGCTGGGGTTCGTCTTCCTCGCCGAGCGGCCGACGGTGTGGACGGTCGTTGGGGCCGTGCTGATCGTGGCCGGCGTCGCCCTTGCGCTTATGCCAGCGCCCCGTCCTCGGTGAGCTCTCCCGAGAGTTTCTTGAGCGCGCGGTTGACCGCCATCCGCGCCGCATCGGCCGTCGGAAGGCCGAAGCGTTCGGCGATCTGCGCGAAGCTCCACTGCGCTTCCATTCGCGCCACGACCAGCTCGCGGTCGCGCGCCGTCAGACGCCCGAGCGCGTTTCGGTAGCGCTCGTAGGATTCGTGCTGAATCGTCGTCTCGAGCGGCGACGGTGCATCTCCCGGTGGATCCTCGACGAGTTCGACCGGCGCCGGACGCCGGCCCACGCGCCGGATTTCGTCTCGAATGCGGTTGATGATCGACTGCTTCAGATACGCCTGCATGGCCCCGACGTGCCGCGGCTCGAAATCGTCGACGCGCTTCAGTAAACGCAGCGCCGCTTCCTGGACGAGGTCGCCGGTGTCGAGCGCGTCGCGGGCATGCGCCGGCAGCCGCCCGTGCGCCCAGCGTCGCACTTCCGGCAGACAGCGCTGCAGCAGCGCCTGAACGGCACCGCGATCTCCCTCGCGCGCCTTGATCACCAGCTCGATGGTGCTCTCGTCGCTGAGCAGCGGCTCGCCTTCGTCGCGCTGATCGTCAGTCATGGTGCAGGGTCCGGATCATAGCTGTTGCGGCGGCACAGTGCGCGTCTTCCTATACAACGCCCCGAACGCGGTTCGGTCACTCCCTCCGCGTCGTTGATATGGGCAAGGAGGACAGATCAATGACCAGAACCAAGTCGCTGTTCGTCGCCGGCCTCGTGCTGGCTTCGTTCGCGATTGCCGCATCCAGCACGGCCGCAAATATCGGCCGGCTCGACTATTTGACGATCGGCCGTGCGATGGCCCTTCCGGGGGTCGTCCTCGCGCCGGGAACCTATGCGTTCGAGGTGGTCGAGGGCCACGCCGATCTCGTGCGTGTGACGGATCGCGCCACCAACCGCGTGCTCTACACCGGGTTTACCGACGTGATCCGTCGCCCGGAGGGGAACACGGATCGGCTGACCGTCGGCGAGGCGGCGAAAGGCGAACCGGTGCCGATCCAGGCGTGGTTCCCGTCGGCGTCACGCAGCGGCAACGGGTTCAGGCACCGCTGATGCGGCGCCCGAACGAGGGGCGGCCGGAGCGGGTACCGACCGTCCCTTCACCCTCATCTCACCTGACTGCCGGACACTGCTGGAATCGCAGCGGCGGCAAGCCACTGGGCAACGATTCCGGCGCGATGGCGCACAGGTGCCGCGGCAGCGCACGAGGGTCGAGCAGCCCGGTCCGGACGAAGGCCACCAGATTCTCGAAATCGCCCCCTCGAATGAACAGCGGGCTTGCAAGGCGCGGAGCGACACGGGCCAGCATCGGTTCAACGGGTCCGAGGCGATCGCGCAGGTCCCGATCGACGCCGGCCGCCGCCGCCTGATACTCCCTCGCCGATTCCGCCACATTCAGATGATGCCCGATGGCATCCTCGAGCCTGGTGAACGCGCCGTTGTGAAAGAACGTCGGCTGAATGCCGGCGTTGCGCAGCGGCGAGGTGCGGAACTTGTAGCGATCGGCGGGATCGCCCGTGACTTGTTCCAGGCCGAAATCCTCGTCCCGCCCCGGGCCGTCGAAGATGACGTTTCCGGTGCCGGCACCGAAGCGCGGCGCGATCTGCGGTACCGCGACGACGTGCATCTCGAAGTCGCTGAACATCTCGTTCGCGCGCCCCGATACCGCATGGCAGTGGACGCAGCCGGCGGAACCAAAGAACAGCAATGCGCCTTTCTTTTCCTTGATCGTCATTGCCGTGTGCTCGCCGCGCGCGAAGCGATCGATGGGTGCGGTGGCAAAAACCAGCGTGAACTCGAACTCCGCGATGGCGCGCCCGAACATCGAGAAGTCAATCGGCGCGCCCGCCCGCACCGCGGGAAACGCCTCGGCGAACAGGGCTCGGTACGCGGCGGAGGCGTTGAGCCTCGCCAGCAGCGCCTGCCGGATCGGCTCGTTGCGGAATCCGCTGGCGTCCGGCGCCGGCACCGCTTCCCCGACGCCGTCGTCGAACTGATCGAACTCCGGACCGATCGTGCCTGCCGTTCCGGCGAATCCGGCGACCTCGACGAGCTCGGTTGGAGGGATGTGACCCTGCGCGGCGAGCAGCGTCGTGATCGTTGGATCGTAGGGCGGAAACGCCGTCTCGCCTTCGGGAAGTGGAAAGACGAAGCCACGCGAGTTGTCGAAGGGATCCTGCGAGGGGGCAAAGAAGCGCCCGTTCCACATCAGGCTCGGCAAGAACGCACTGTTGACGACGGTCGGTGTCCGGCGCTGGTTGCGAGGGCCGCGCCGATTGTGGCCGACGATGTCATTGTTCTGGATTCCGATGGCGATCGATTGCGTATCGCCGAAGCCAGCCGTCGGCGAATGACACCCCGCGCATGCGTTGTCGCCGCGCAGCGCGCCAATCCTGTCGAAGAAGAGCAGCCGACCCAGGTTTGCCAGTCGCGGGTCGAGCGGCCGTCCGAGACGGGTGGTCAGCGTGGACTCGATTGCGCCGGTAAAACCGGCACGCCGCAGCACCGCTGCGAGTTCGGCATCGATGTCCGCGGCAGCGACAACGGCCGCCGCGGACCAGGCGATAACGGACGCCGCAATGCACACCGGCAGGGCCGATAAAGCGTGGAGGCGTTTCATGGCGATGCTCCAGCGTCCGCTACGGGAGAGGCGTCAGGGCGAAGCCGCTCTCGCAGGTCTCGGCCTCCTCGTGGTTGCCGTGTTCGACCTCGACGATCGTCGTGCCGTTGACCATGGTGATGTGGAACGTGCCGATGACCATGATCTTCTGCCCCTTGGGGCCGATGACGTGGAAGCCCTCGTGTACCGTCTGCGAGAACGAGTTCGGCGATGTGTTGCCGCTGGCGAAGAGCTCGTTGTTCAGATCCGCGTCGCTCCAGATCCACCGCGCGCCGGTGGCGTCCGTCGCGGTGCCGTGACCATGGATGCTCGAGCCGATTCGCGTTCCGCCGTTGGGATCCGTCACGGAGCGGAGGACGACCGTCAGCACCCCCTCGCCGTGCAGCGTACCGGCACCCACCGGTGTCAGCGCGCACACCGGGTAGGCCGGTACGGTCAGATCGACCGAGAAATTCAGCCGCGTCGCGCCGTCGCTTGCTGGCGACCCGGCGAACGCCGGTCCCGTGGCTGTCGGGATGGCGTTTGGACTGGTCGGTGATGAGCCGCAGGCGGCGGCGAGAAATCCGGCGCACACGGTGAGCGCCAGCCGCATGCCCGTCGTTGTGGACGTTCCGGTCATAGGTTCCTCCTCGAGGGCCTACGCTACGGAACGCGCCGCCGCAAGTCGTGACAGACACATGAAATCGGCCTGATAAAAGGCTGAAAGTGGTGCTAGGGTATGGGCTCCCTTGGGGGGTGGGTCCGGGTGGCTGCGACGAGTCCGGGATCAGAGGAGCGGCGGCAGCGGCGATACCAGTTCGGCGAGTTCACGCTCGACCTGGAGACGGGCTTTCTCCGGCGGCAGCGCGATGCCGTTGACGTCCGTGCCAAGGCATTCGACCTGCTCGCCTACCTGGTGCAGCACCATGGCCGTGTCGTGACGAAAGACGAGCTCGTGGACGCGGTCTGGCCCGGCGTCGCCGTCACCGACAACTCGCTGGCGCAGTGCATGGCGGAAGTGAGGCGGGTTCTCGGCGATGACGAGCGCAACATCATTCGCACGATTCCGCGGCGCGGATATGTCTTCGCCGCGGATGTTGCTGCGGCGGTGGATGACGACCTGCCCCTGACCGCGGCCACAGCGCTGCGCAGCGGCGCGCCCTCGATCGCTGTTCTTCCGTTTCTCAATCTGACCGCAGACCCGGACAGCGATTACTTCAGCGACGGCCTGGCAGAGGACATCCTCGACCTGCTGACGCGTGTGCCGGGGCTGAAAGTCATTGCCCGCACGTCCTCGTTTGCGTTCAAGGGGCGCAACGAAGACGTTCGCGGCATCGCGCGCGCACTCGGCGTCGGGCATGTACTCGAAGGCAGCATTCGCAAGTCGGGCAACCGGATCCGCATCAGCGCACAGCTCATCGCCGCCGCGGACGGGAGCCATGTGTGGTCGCAGCGTTACGACCGCGAACTCGCCGACGTCTTCGCGATCCAGGATGAAATCGCCGACGCCATCGCGGCGTCGCTGCGCGTCGAGCTCGGCGATCGGCGCCTGCGTGACGCCAGGCGCGCCACGACGAGCCTCGAGGCGCACCAGCTGTACCTGAAGGGCCGGTTTCAGTGGGGAAAACGGACGGCGAAGGCGCTCCACATGGCGATCCGGCATTATCAGGACGCGATAGCAATCGCGCCGGCGTACGCGCCCGCCTACGCTGGGCTGGCCGAATGCTATGTGCCGCTGGCCTACTACGGTCACATGCGTCCGCGCGACGCCTGGCCGAAGGCACGGCTGGCCGCGCAGCAGGCCCTCGCCATCGATCCGACGGTGGCAGAAGCGCGGACGGTCCTCGCCTGGACGAAGACACATCTCGACCACGATCTGTCAGCCGCCGAAGCCGAGCTTCACGCGGCCATCGCCGACGATCCCGACTACTCGCGGGCCCGGCAGGCGCTCGCCGAGCATCTCGTCGCCACCGGGCGATTCGAGGAGGCCGGTGAACAGATTCGCCGCGCGCTCGTCTCGGATCCAATCGCCCTGAACATCAACGCTGCGGTCGGCTTTATCGACTACTACAGTGGCCGCTTCGATCGCGCGGTCGGGCAGTATCGCCGGACGATCGATCTCGACGCGTATTTCTATCCCACGCACTGGTATCTCGGGCTTGCACTCGCGCAGTGCGGGAGATTCGACGAGGCGGCGGATGCGTTGACCGAAGCTGAGCGGCTGTCCGACCGCAGCACGGCCGTGGTGGCGGCGATCGGCCTGGTGCACGCGGCCACGAACGACGCCGAGCGCGCCCGGAAGGTTCTCGGTGAGTTGACGCGTCTGGCAGACACCAGGTACGTGTCACAAGTGTTCGTGGCGGCGATTCTCATTCGTTTAGGCGACCTCGACGGAGCGCTGGACCGTTTGGAACAGGCCTTCGACGATCGATGTCCCTGGCTTCTGTTCAGCATGGTCGACCCGAAGCTGGCGCCGCTCCGCAGCCATCTTCGATTTCAACAGCTGATCCAGCGGCTGGGGCTCGCGGCGGCCTCGCATTCGTGACCTCGCGGGGAGCAGGGGCGGTGAACAGAGACACGTTTGAGTTTCGAGTCGGCCGCTTCCGATGTCTTGCCCTGCTGGACGGAACGTTCCGATATCCGCCGGAGCTGTTTTTCTCGAATCTCCCGAGGGAACAGTACGAACCTCGGCTTGGTTCCGGACAACCGGTCGAGACGATTGAGGTCCCCTACATCTGCCTGTATGTCGATACAGGCCGGCACCGGATGCTCGTCGATACCGGTGCCGCAGGATTCGGCCCGACCACAGGGCGCCTGCCCGGCCTCCTCCGGCAGGCGGGGATCGACCGTTCGGACATCGACATCGTCGTTCTGTCGCACGGTCATCCCGATCACATAGGCGGGAACCTCGATGACAGCGGACGGCTCGCGTTCCCGGCGGCACGTCACGTGATGATGCGACAGGAATGGGAGTACTGGGACTCCGGCCCTTCTCTCGACGAGCTGCCGGCCGCAGATTGGTTGAAACAACTCGTGCGCGCGACCGCCTGGCGAAACCTGCCGCCGATCCGACCGCAGCTCGACTTGATCACGGGAGACGGGCCGATCGCTCCCGGTGTCTCCGCGCTGGCCACGCCCGGACATACGCCGGGACACATGGCTCTTCAGATCGAATCGGACGGGGAGCGACTGCTGTTCCTCGCCGACACCGTCCTGCATCCGCTCGACATCGAGTACCCGGACGCCGTCGCCGTTTTCGACCATAGCCCCGTGCACATGGTTGCCACGCGCCAGCGGGTGCTGGCCGGCGCGGAGGCCGGCGGCACGCTGGTGATGGCCTCGCACCTGCCGTTCCCGGCGCTCGGACGTATCGCGTCCTCCGGCACAGGCTGGCGATGGTCGTCCCTTGCCGAGGGCGCCCTTGCCTCGCGCGGATTTCACTCCCGTGGCGCGAACCCTGCGGGTTCGCGAGGCGAGCCTGCAAGGCTCGCCCCACGAAATCCGCGCTCGGCGCATTTGAAAAATGCGATAGCGAGCCCCATCCGTCCGGGAAGGCACCGATCTACAGTTACGCACCATGCCCATCCCGTCGTCCCCGTCGAGCGCCGCGGCCCCGCCGGGGGCGCTGCCGATGAAAGCGGTCGTCGCCGTTGTCGTCGGCAACTTTCTCGAGTTCTACGACTTCCTGGTGTTCACGTTCTTCGCGGTGATGATCGGCGACGCGTTCTTCCCGGGCGATTCCCAGATCGGCAGACTCCTCGGAGCACTGGCAACATTCGGGGTCGGGTTCGTGACGCGGCCGCTGGGCGCAGCGATCATCGGTCCGTATGCGGATCGCGTCGGCCGCCGCGCCGCGTTGACGCTCACGCTTCTGTTGATGTCGGTCGGCTCGCTGATGATCGCCCTGACGCCGTCCTACGCGCAGATCGGGATCGCGGCACCGGTCCTGCTCGTCCTCGCGCGGCTCATTCAGGGATTCTCGTGCGGCGGCGAAGTCGGTCCGGCGACGACGTATCTGCTCGAGGCCGCACCGCCGGAGAAGCGCGCCGCGCTGACGGCGTGGCAGGCCTACAGCCAACAGATCGCCGCGATCGTGGGCGCCGGTATCGGGTTGATCCTTGCCGCGACGCTCACGCGCGATGCACTGTATGCCTGGGGCTGGCGGATTCCCTTCCTGCTCGGCGTGTTGATCGCGCCGGTTGCGTTCTACATCCGGCGGCAGCTGCCCGAAACCATCGCTGAAGCCCAGACGCACCGGTCGACGGCCGCTGTGCTCGGCGAGCTGTGGCGCGGGCACTCACGCGCGGTGACGTTCGGTGTCCTCATCATCTGCGGCGGCACGGTCTCGACCTACGTGCTGAACTACATGACCACCTACGCGATCACCACGCTGAATCTGTCGGCGACGGTGGCCAACATGCTGGGCCTGACCAATGCCGTTGCGCAAATCGCCGGTCTTGCCGTTGGTGTCTGGCTCGATCGTCTGGGCCGCAAACGTATGCTGATCCTGTCGCGCGTCGCGTTCGTGCTCATCGTCTCTCCCGTCTATTTGATCCTCACGTCGCCCGACGCCTCGCTGGCCGTCATCGTCATTTGTAACCTGTTCCTCGGATTTGTGTATGCGATCGGAATCGGGGCCGCGTATGCGTTCATGGCGGAAGCCTTCCCGCAATCCGTCCGCTCGAGCGGCCTGGCGATTCTTTACGCGTTAGGCGTGATGATTTTCGGCGGTACCACCCAGTTCGTCGTGGCGTGGCTCATCGACGTGACCGGGAATCCGATGGTACCGGCGTGGTATCAGATCGTGGCGACCAGCGCGTCGATAGTCGGCGTGACGCTGATGACCCCGCACGCCGAGGTGCTGCGCGAACGCGCGATTCGGGCAGAGGTTCGCGCCTGACACGATCTCAATGTAAGGTATCGCTCACTAAGGAGGAGATTGATGAGACAGCTTCGTCCAGCACTCATTCGCCGGGGATGGTTGTGGGCTTCGGCCGCCGGGGTGGCCGCGCTCCTGCTGGCAAGTACCGGACAGGCGCAACAGCGCGCCGGCGGTGCCGCGGCCGCGGGTGCGTCCGTGGACCGCGGCAAGTACCTCGTCAGCATTACCGGGTGCCATGACTGCCACTCGCCGAAGACTCAGGGGATGACTCCGGACCCGGCGCGCCTGCTGTCGGGCCGTCCGTCGACGACCAAGGTGCCGTCGAAAGCGGACGGGGAGATCCACGCCTCGCTCGACTTCACCGCGTTCTATGGGCCGTGGGGGCAGACCGTCGCGTCGAACCTGACGCCGGACAAGGCGACCGGTCTTCCGGGACGCGGCTACAACGAAAAAACCTTCATCCAGGCGATGCGGACCGGAAAGAAGCCGAACGGCACTGCCATGCAGCCGCCGATGCCGGTCGAGGTCTATCAGAATCTGTCGGACGACGATCTCCGGTCGATCTGGATGTTCCTGCAGACGTTGAAGCCGGTGAACAACGCGGTGCATGCCGGGCTCGAGACGCCGGGCGGCAAGAAGTAGGCCGAAGACGCTAGACCCTGGTGTTCCTTGTGGCCGCGTAATAGGCGAAGACGCGCTTGACGAATGCGTCGAGAAGGCGGGGGTCGGAGAGCCGGCCCTCTTCTTCCACTGGCAGCTCCGGAAACTCGCGTATCAGCGCCTCCGCGAAGAGACCCCGCCCTGGCGCAGTGGGCATGCCCTGCCGATCGAATACCGCTACGTCCTCGAGCCCGCAGCTCGGGGAGTTGCTCTTCAGGATGTAGCCGCTCAAGCGCTCGCGGCGCAGGTCCGGGACACGCCGGCGAATGACGTCTTCCATCGGCGCCGTCACGTCGCGTCCGCCTGTCACCGTGACGAGTCGAACGATTCCATCTACCCGCGACAGCCGCATCGGCTCGCGCGGTGTGCCGAAGCCGGCCTCGACTTCCGGACAAACCGGAACCCATTCGACGGAGGGGCCAAAGGCATCGATGAGGAACTGCGCCCGCTTGTGGCCCCCGTCGTAGCGGACTTCTTCGCCGAGAAGGCAGGCCGAGATGCCAAGGCGGATTGGCAACGTCACGTAGTGTCCGCCTTCAGGCGGACCCTCGACGCGTTAGATTGCGCGGCTGTCATACGCCCAATGCAGAACGGCCTGTCGCTGCCGCCGGCGGCAGTCGAGATCGCCTCGCTCGCAATTGCCGACGATCTGTGCCACGTGCCGCCGGATCGCCCGCCATCGCCGGATCTGCCGCGCGTCGTCGGATGAGCGGCGGCCCATGTAGTAGCGGCAATACCACTGGAACCAGCCGCGAGGATCCTGCGGTCGGATCCAGCCGTTCTGCCACCATGCGCGCAGCGATTGCGAGGCGTTGACGCCAAAGTAATTCAACTTCGCATCATGGTGCGTCGGGCAGAGTTTCGCGTGCGTGAACCAGCTCTGCGGGAATTCACGCCGGCAGTCAGTCATGTACTTCCCGCCAAAGACGCCCAGCGCCAGCAGCTCTTTCGGCGTCAGCTCGGGCTGAAAGTCCGGGGCAAAGTTCCGGCCGATCGGTTCGGTGCGGTAATAGATGTAGCCGCGCTGCATGCGGTCGTTCACGACCACGCGCTCGTTCACTTGCGCTCGACGATCCAGATGTCGGCTTCGGCGCGCGCGGCGCCGTAGTAGATCGCCCGTCCATCAGGAGCTATGGCAAAGGTGTCGTCGGTAGCGGGTGCCGGGAGGCGGACGTCGACGACGGTGCGCACCCGTGTGGCATAGTCGACGACGACCAGCTGCGTGCCGTTGTTGGTGAAGTAAAGCAGGCGCCGGGTATGGGGAAGCCACTGCACGCCGCCGGTTTTGTCGCTCGAGACCTCCGTCGTCCGGCGTGAACCGAGATCGTAGACGCCGACGCCAGCGTAATGACCGCTCGCCAGTGCGAGCGGTCCTGTCAGAAGGGCTCCGTCCGATGACCACGAGGTTGGCCCGAAGTACTTGCCGCCAGTCTCATTGCCTGACAATCGCGTCGGCGTCGCGGTTGTGGCGCCGATCGGTGCAGAGAACATGTCGCGGTCTCCGCCCGACACAAAGATCAACGAGTCGCCCTTCGGTGAAATTACCGGATAGACCGCGCCATCGGTTGCCACGGCCACCTTGCGCAGGCGCCGAATCTTGACGTGATCGTCGCGCGTGATCATCACGTTCTCGGGCTTGAGATCGCGATGCACGATGCCGCGCGCGTGCGCCGCGGCGATGCCGCGGGCGATTTGCAGCGCGTAGGAGACGGCGCGTCTCGCCGCCAGGGGTCCGCCCTCGAGCCGCGGGCGCAGCGTCTCGCCCTCCACGAACTCGGTGACGACGAACGCGGTGCCGTTCTGCTGGACGAACTCGAAGATCGAAAGGATGTTCGGGTGCGATAGCCGGGCCACGCTCATCGCCTCGCGTTCGAACCGCCCCACTGCCGCGGGATCGTTCGCGAGCTGCGGCGAGAGGACCTTGATGGCCACGTCGCGGTTCAGGCGCGGATCGCGGGAGCGATAGACTTCGCCCATTCCGCCAGCGCCTACAGCGGCCACGATCTCGTAGTTGCCGAGGCGAGTGCCGGGGGCCAGCGCCATGCCGCCGGTATTCTACTGACATGCCTCGCGTGGACGGAGTAATCTGCCAGCGTATGGACCGTCCGATCGCTGCCTTGACCGCCCGCTGTCTGTTTGCCACCGCGCTGACCGCCGTCGCCCTCCTGACGGCCTGCCGCTCGACGCCGTCGGAGCCGCCGGCGCGCACGGCCTCCGCGGACACCTGGGCGACCGTCAACGGCGTCGACATCACGCGCGAGCAGGTGGACAAGGAGTTCCGGCGGCTGCGGAACTCGGCGGAAACGCTGTCCGATGAGGAGCTGACCCTGGCGAGGATGAACGTGCTCGAGGACCTGATTGTCGAGCGGATCCTGCTGGCGAAGGCCGAGGCGTTGAAGATCGTCGTTCCCGAGACGGAGCTGGACACCGCCTATGCCGACGCGAGAAAAAATCTGACCGAGGATGCGTTCCAGCAGGAGCTGGGGCGCCGCAACCTGACCGCCGCCGACATGCGCGAAGGGCTGCGCCGCGAGATGCTCGCGCGGAAAGTCCTCGAACAGGAAGTCACCGCGAAGATTTCGATCAGCGATCAGGATGTCGGCGCCTTCTTCAACGCCAACCGTGCGCAGTTCAACCTTCCCGAAGAGGCGTATCACCTGGCGCAGATTGTCATCACGCCGCAGCGTGAGCCGCAGATCGCCAACCGGACGGGCGACGATGCCGCGACGCCGGAGGCGGCGGCGGCCAAGGTGTCGATGCTGATGGAACGCCTGAAGGGCGGCGCGCCCTTCGCCGATCTGGCCCGTGACTATTCGGAGGATCCGCAGACGGCGCCGCGCGGCGGCGATCTGGGGCTCGTGCCGTTGTCCGCGATTCAGAAGGCGCCGCCGCTGCTGCGCGAGGCGGCGACCAAGACCACCATCGGCTCGGCGCGGGTCGTCAGCGAAGGCGGGGCGCACACGATCGTGTTCGTCGTCGCGCGCGAGCCGGCCGGTCAGCGCGACCTGTCGTCGCCCGGCGTGCGCGACCGGATCACGAACGCGCTCAAGGCCGGACGCGAGCAGCTGATGCGGTCGGCCTATCTTGCCGCGGCGCGAAGCGACGCCGACGTGACGAATTACCTCGCACGACGCGTCGTCGAATCACAGGGCAAACCGCCCCAGTAGACGCCTCGGATCGCACACGTGGCGCGCGCCTTGTCAGGCGCGCGTCGCGGACCTGACAAGGTCCGCGCCACGATCACCTAGGGGTCGAGGAGCTCCGGCTCATGCGACGCCCACCAGGCGCGCGCTTTCTGCTGCGTCCACCAGCCAGCCACCGACAGGCTGTCGAGACGGCTTGCCAGACGCTCGGCGTCGGCAGGCCGCTGACGCGGGTCTTTCGATAAGCATTCGACAACCAGCGCGTCGAGATCCTTGGGGACCGGCTTTTCCGACACCTCCGACGGTGCCAGTGGTGCGGCGCTGGAGTGCTGCATCAGCACCGAGATGGCGTCGGCGCCCTCGAACGGCGGCCGCCCTGTCAGCAGCCAGAACGCCACGCAGCCGAGCGAGTAGATGTCCACGCGTCCATCGAACGGCTCCTGAGCGACGAGCTCCGGCGCGAGATACGCGGGCGTGCCGAGCAGGAGCCCCGCTTCGGTGACCGGTCCCGGCGAGCCTCGCCCGCCCCGCGATACGACGCCGAAATCGAGGACCTTCAGGAAGTCGAACTGCTGGCCAAGCCTGCAGACGAACAGGTTCCCGGGCTTGATGTCGCGATGCACGAGTCCCAGCGCATGGGCTTCCGAGAGCGAGAGGCACGCCTGCTTCAGCAGAAAGACCGTCCGCTCCGCGGAGAGCGGCCCGTGCCGTTCGACCATGCGCTGGAGATCGACGCCGCGCAGGCGCTCCATCACGTAGTAGAAGCTGCCGGCATCGGTGATGCCGAAGTCGTAGAGCTGCACGGTGTGCGGCGACTGCAGTTCGGCCGTGACGTGCGCTTCGCGCGCAAAGCGCTGCCGCGCCGCCGACGGATTCTCGGCGATACCGAGCGCGGCCTCGTGGACGATCTTGACGGCCGCCGGCCGCGCCAGCAGCTGATGCCGTGCGAGCCAGACTTCGCCCATTCCGCCGGCGCCGATGCGTTCGATCAGGTTGTAGCTGCCGACGCGCACCTCGTTGTTCAGCAGGTGCTCTCCGATCTCGAGGATCGGGCCGGCGCTGACGGCCAGGGCGGATCCGATGACGTTGCGCAGCTCGCGGAGATTGCCCGGCCACCGGTAGCGCTGCATCCGCTCCAGCGACTCGTCGGAGATGATCGGAACCGTTCGTCCGGCCTGCTCGGCCTGGCGCCGGAGAATCAGCGGCGCGAGCGCGGGCAGGTCCTCGAGCCGTGTCCGCAGCGGCGCCAGATCGATCGTCGTGCGGAACGCGCGGCGCAAAGCCGGCAGGAGCCGTCCAGCCGCCACCTCCTCGTCGACATCACGCGTCGTGGCCACGATCACGCGCACGTCACGCGACGAACGAACCGCGCCCGCCTCGTCGGACGGCCCGAGGCATTCGACGATCATCTGCTGCGATTCGTGCGAGAGATGTTGAATGCCCTCCAGATAGAGGGTTCCCGACTGTGCCAGACGCAGCTTGTCGAAGATGCCGGCTCCCGACCCGGTCTGCCGCGACGCCGGCGACGCGTCAGGAACGACGGCCAGGCAGTTGGCGCTGATCATCGCGCGCGATGCGCGCCCGGACTGATGGTGGATGGCGCGCGCCACCGCTTCGTGATCGCTGCCCGGCGGACCGCTGATGAGCAGCGGCTCGTCGCTGGCCGCCGCCTCGGCGATGTCGCGGCGGAGCCGGACGGCGACGGGGCTGTCGCCGACCATCACGCCTTCGGTCCGATCGCGCGCTTCGCGGAGGAGCTCCTGCGCGACGAGGAGCTCGTGTTCCAGCTCGCCGTTGCGCCGGCGCAGCTCGCGCTGAAGCTCGCGAATGGTCAGGTGCGTCCGGACACGTGCCAGCACTTCCTCGGCCTGGAACGGCTTGTTCACGAAATCGACCGCACCCAGTTCCAGGCCGCGCACCTTGTCGGCCGCCGCGGTCAGTGCCGACAGAAAGACGACTGCCGAATCGCGCGTGCGCGGATCGGCCTTGAGCTGCACACACGTTTCGAACCCGTCCATCCCCGGCATCATTACGTCCAGAAGAATCAGATCGGGAACGACGCGCTGGGCGATGGCGATGGCATCCTTGCCGCTCCGCGCCGCGAGCAGGCGGTAGCCGCTGCCGGCAAGCGTCTGGTAGAGCACCTGCAGGTTCGTCGGGTTGTCGTCAACCAGCAGGATTTGCGGGTCGTGCGGCGTCGTATCGTTCACGGCTGGCCTGAGCCCGCGAGCGCGTCGCCCAGCTCCGCGAGTCCGGTGAAGTCGAATTCGACGACCAGCCGGTTGATGCGCTCACCCAGGGCCGCTTCGGCGGGTGTCCCGCGCATCAGCGAACCGGCGAGGTCATGAATCTCGGTGACGTCGCCGACGCCAACCGCCGTACGCAGGCGCGCTGCCACATCCAGACGGCGGCCGGCTTCGAGCCCCGCGGTGCCGGTGGCAGGGTGCTCGGCGCCGCCGACGAGGCGAACGCCGAGGTGCAGACGAAGCATGCCGAAGAGCTCCTGCGCGCGGATCGGCTTCGACAGGTAATCCACGCAGCCGGCGGCGCGTGCGGTCGCTCGTGCGTCGCCGAGCGCGCTGGCCGTGACGGCAATCACCGGGATCGCCGCTGTCGTGGACTCATGCGCCAGCCGCCGCGTTGCCTCGAGCCCGTCGAGCCCGGGCATCTTCAGGTCCATGAAGATGATCGCCGGCCGATGCGTGCGCGCCAGCTCGATCGCCTCGAGCCCGCCCGTCGCGGTAATGACCTGCGCGCCCGCGCTTTCGAGCAGGCTGGCGAGGATGCGCCGGTTTGCGGTGCTGTCGTCCACGACGAGGGCGGTAAGCGTCTGGCCGGGCGCGATCCTGGCGTCGAGCGGCGGCAGCGCGGGATCGATCGCCTGAGCGGCGCCGGCGATATGCGTCTCGACGAGCGGCAGGGAGAACGAAAAACGGCTGCCCGCGCCGAACACGCTGTCCACTTTCAGCGTCCCGCCCATCTTCGTGATGAGGTGGTTGGAGATCGTCAGCCCGAGTCCCGTCCCTCCCGCCTCGGCGCCCGTTTTTGTCTGCGCGAAGGCCGCAAAGATCTCGGTGATCGACTCGGACTCGATGCCCGGGCCGCTGTCCGCGACTTCGAATGCCAGTCGCCCGTCGGTCTTGCTGATCCCCAGCCGCACTTCGCCGGCGCTCGTGAACTTGACCGCATTGCCCAGGAGATTCAGCAGCACCTGACGGAGGTGGCGTCCATCGACCAGGACCGCGCGCGGCACGTCCGGGGCGAGCGTCATCGTCAGCGTCAGACCCTTGTGCGCCGCGACCTCGGCCACGACGTACCTCAAATCGGTCATCAGCTGCGTGAGGTCGGTCGGCGCCTCGTCGATATCGAGGCGGCCGGCCTCGATCTTCGACAGGTCGAGCACGTCGTTGATCAGGTCGAGCAGCTGCGAGCCGCAGCGGCCGATGGCCTCGAGCGCCTCGCGCTGCGCCGCGTTCAGCGTCCGGTCGCGCTGCAGCAGCTGGGCGTAGCCGAGTACGCCGTTCAGCGGCGTCCTCAGCTCGTGGCTCATGTTCGCCAGGAACTCGCTCTTCGCACGCGTCGCCGCTTCGGCCGCGTCCCGGGCCCGGCGCAGCTCCTCGTCGCGCTCGCGCCGGTCGGAGATGTCGCGAAGAAAGGCGGCGAAGAAGTAGCCGTTCTCGGCGGTGATGGGCGACGTGATGGTGAGCTCGATCGGAAACTCTCGTCCCGACCGGTGCAGCGCCGTCAGCTCGAGGCGCTGATTGACCACCGGCGCCTCCCCGGTGTCGTGGAATCGGCGCATCCCGGCGTTGTGCGCGTCCCGGAACGCCGGCGGCACGATGGTTTCGGCCAGGCTCTGGCCGACGACCTCCGCGCTGGCCCAGCCGAATGTCACCTCCGCCTGGGCATTCCAGGCGACGACTTTGCCGTCCGAGTCGATGCCGATGAACGCGTCATGCGCGGTATCCACGATGAGACGCGCGCGCGCCTCGCTTTCGGCAAGCCGGGCCAGCGCCTCCCGCCGCTCCTCCTCGACAATGGCGACGACGATCATGTTGCTGACGGCTATCGCGAAATTCTGCTCGTCGACGGTCCAGGCGCGCAGGCCGCCGACATGCTCGGCGCAGAGCACGCCGACGGTGACGTTGTCGCGGCGGAGCGGAACATCCAGCATCGCGCCGATGCCGTTCGGGATCAGATAGCCGGCGGTGAACCCGCACGTGCGCGGGTCGTTCTGCGCGTCGTGGGCCTCGACGACGCGTTCGCGCTCGATCGCGTCGAAGTACTCCGGCGCGTCGCGCCGATGCAGCACCGCGCCCGACTCATGCTGACCGCCGCTCGCGCGATACAGCCCATCGCAGCGAATCTTCGATCGTTGATCCGTAAATCGCCACAGGCTCAGCCTTTCCACGCGCAGGGCGTGGGCGGACAGCGCCAGGATTCCCTGCAGCCGTTCGTCGAAGCGTTCACCCGGAGTCGTATAGCGCGCCGTGAGGTCCGTCAGGGCATCGCTTTGCGCGGCGAGCCGACGCTCGCTCGCCTTGAGCGATGACTCCGCCGCCAGCTGGTCGCTGATGTCGTGGAAGACCGTGAGCGCCGCGGGCTCGCCGTTCCAGTCGATCACGCGGATCGACGCCAGCACCCAGAACGGCGCGCCGTTGGCCCGCCTGATGTGCAGCCGGACGTTGTCGGCCCGGCCATCGCGGCGGACGCGCTCGATCAGCTCGAGCCGCTGCGCCGGATCGACGTAATAGCCGCTGACCGGCTGCCCGATGGCGTCGGCGGGGCGCACGCCGACGACATCAACCGCGCTCCTGTTGACGGCGAGCACGCGATGGTCGTCGAGACGGCTGACGACCGCCGGGAATGGACTGAGTTCGAAGAGCTGCGCGTACGCGGCGTTCGCCGGGTCATGACCCATCGCGGGTCAGAATTCTAGCGCTAACGCGACTGGCTCCGTTCCTCGGCGCGGGCGCCGGCAAGAATGTTGGCGAGTCCGTAGTTGCCCTCGTGGCAGCCGTACTCGATGACGAACCCGTCGATGCGCGTCATCGGTACTTCGGCGCTCCAGGGCTTGGTCCATACTGTTGGATCGGTCACCGTAAACCGGTACAGCAGAGCGTCGTTGTCGACGCGCGTGAAACGTTCGACGAGCGTGAGGTTCCGATCGATCAATCCGGGCAGGCCAAATGTTCCGGTTCCGTTGTCGGTGAAGTTCCGCGTCTCGACGACGAGCGTCTCGCCGTCCCAGCGGCCGCGCGAGTCTCCGCTCCAGAGACGCATCGTGTTGCGGAGAGGCGGACGTCCGTCCAGCGGCACGACGCGTGCGTCGTGCACCATCTCGTTGACGATCACCACGTAGCCCGGGCTCTGAAGGAACTGAACGAGGTTGTTGTATGGACCGGGCACCATGGGCGGGCCGGAATTGAAGCCCATGATGCAGCGCTCGGCCAGCGGCAGATCGCCCGGACCGCGCCGCAGTTCGCGCGCCGCATCGCGCGCGCGCGAGAGTGCCTGCGCCTGCGGCGTCAGCGGCGGCAGACGGCCATCCGGCGGATCGACGACGATGGATGAGCGCCGCGTCCGCACCAGCTTTCGTCCGTTCGGCTCCCACCACCAACCGAGGTTGTAGATGCCCGGGTCCGACTCGGGGCGTCCGGCGGCGCCAAGCGAACCGGGCGACCGCTCTTCGGTGTCGAAGCGCTGCTGATTGATTTGTTTCTCGATCGCCGCCGCCTCGCTGTCGGTGAGGAACTCACGGCCGGCAAGCTCCGGCGGGCGCTGGAGCGGCGTGATGGTGGTGAAGTCCCAGGTGCCCTGCAGATCTGGATCGCCCCACGGCGTGCGTGCGGCCGGCGCGGACGGCCCTCGTTGCTGCGCGTCGATGGAGCTCCAGCCGGTGATGACGAGAACGACCGCGAGGAGTATCGAAACCGCCGCGATCCCCGTTGCGTGTCGTGGCAATTTCACAGTCACACCCACGGCGGGCCTGACAAGGCCCGCCCCACGACATTAAATCGCTAACGGCTCGGTGCTATCACCGATTTTGTCGACCTGCGCGCCCATCTTGTGGAGGATGGCGAGCAGCAGGTTCGACATCGGTGTGTGCGGTGCGTGGCGGATGTGGCGCCCGCCCTTCAAGCGTCCGGACGCGCCGCCGACGAGCACGACCGGCAGCGGATCGTAGTTGTGCTCGTTGCCGTCGCTCAGGCTGCTGCCGTACAGCACCATCGAGTGGTCGAGGAGGTTCCCGTCGCCGTCCGGCGTCGCCTGCAGCCGCTCGAGGAAGTAAGCGAGCATCCGCACGTGGTAGCGGTTGATGACCGCGAACTGATCCATGTTCTTGCGATCGTTCGAGTGATGCGACGCGTTGTGGAAGCCGTCGCGCACGCCGGTGGCCGGGTAGACGGTCCCGCTGTTCTCGCGCGCCAGCATCAGTGTCGAGATGCGCGTGATCTGCGTCTTGTAGGCCAGCACCTGCAGATCGAACATCAGCTTGATGTGCGACTCGAACTCGGTCGGAATACCGGTCGGCGCGTCGGGCAGATCGAGATTGCGCGACAGCGTGTCGTCGAACAGCCTGACCCGGCGCTCGATCTCCCGGACCTCGTCGAGATACTCGCGCAGCTTGCGGCGATCGCCGGCCGGCAGGTCCTTCTCCAGCGAGGGGACCTGGTCGCGGATCGAGTCGAGCAGACTGCGCGCCTGGTTGCGCCGCTCCTGCCGCTGCGCGTCGGTGCTGCCGTCGCCGAACAGCCGTTCGAACACGAGCTGCGGGTTGTTCTCCATCGGCAGCGGCAGCGTCGCCGACTTCCACGACAGCGTGTTGCGATAGGCGCACGTGAAGCCGGCGTCGCCGCACGTCAGGTTGACGGGCTCCATCGACAGTTCGACCGACGGCAGCGGCGTGTCCTGCCCGACGTGCTGCGCCGCGATCTGATCGATGGTGGCGCCGACGTACGCTTCGTTCTTCTTCACCGGGTGCGCGCCGCTCAGGAACACCGCGGCCGCGCGCACGTGGTTCTCCGCGCCGCCGGTGTCCTCTCCCGTCCACGGCGCCACGGGCGCATGGCCGAGGTCGCTGACGACGTTGACGTAGTGTCGAAACGGCTCGAGCGGCTGCAGAATCTCCGAGAACTGGAACCCGGTACCTTGCGCCGCCGGTGTCCATTTGTCCATCGTCGCGCCGTGCGGAATGTAGATGCCGCAGAGACGGGTCTTCGGACTCGCCGCCGTCTGCGCCAGCGCCGTCGCCGCAGGGACCATCGATTCGAGCAGCGGCAGCCCCAGCGTCACGCCGGCCCCGCGGAGGAACGTCCGCCGCGAAAGATGTTTCTTCGAGATGAACATCACCTCTCTCCTTCGAATCGCTTCATCTGGAACG
Organism: Vicinamibacterales bacterium; assembly: GCA_035711805.1. GTDB lineage: Bacteria > Acidobacteriota > Vicinamibacteria > Vicinamibacterales > UBA2999 > Gp6-AA40. Next base: position 49,589 of record DASTBV010000167.1, on the reverse strand, counting down.
GCACGCTCTTGACGATGCCGGCGATGAGTGACGAGAAGCGGTATTCCGTGCGCGCCGCGTCACGGACGACGGTGCGAACGGCCGGCATGTCGAAGTACTCGACACGCCGTCCCAGCGCGTAGGTTAGCAGCTTTTCCGTGGCCGCCGCGGCCACGGCCTCACGACGGTCGAGCAGCGCCCTGCGCAGGCTGGCGGGGCCGTCGAGGGCCGTCCCGTCGGCCAGTCTGCCAGTCGCGTTCACCGCCGATCCGCCATCCGTCTCGCGCCACTTGCCGATCAGATCGAACGGTTCCAGCGAAAACCCGACTGGATCCATGACCGCATGACACGACGCGCAGTTCGGGCTGGCCCGATGACGCTCCAGGCGCTGGCGTACAGACGTCGAGGCGGAGCCCGTGTCGGTCTCCGTGAGATTTGTTTCGACGCCCGGCGGCGGCAGCGGCACCGGCGCGCCGAGCAGGTTCTCGAGCACCCACTTGCCGCGCTTCACCGGCGAGGTCCGGTTGCTGGCGGAGGTCGTGGTGAGAAAGCTCCCGTGTCCCAGGAGGCCGCGCCGCTCGCTGCCGTTCAGCGAGACGCGGCGGAAGCGGCTGCCGCGGACGTTGGGAATGCCGTAATGGCGCGCCAGGCGCTCGTCGACGAATGTGTAGTCGGCGGCGATGAGATCCAGGATGCTGCGATCCTCGCGGGCGATCGTCTCGAAGAGCAGCTCCGTCTCGCGGTGGAAGGCATGGCGAAGACCGCCGTCGAACTCACTCGTTCCCGGCCGGACGTCGTCCAGCTGCCGCAGCATCAGCCACTGGCCGGCCAGGTTGTCGATGAGCGCACGCGATCGCGAATCGGCGAGCATCCGCCGCGTCTGCTGTTCGAGCACGGCGGGTTCGTCGAGCCGCCCGGACGCGGCCACGCGCAGCAGCTCGTCGTCCGGGATGCTGCTCCAGAGGAAGAAGGAGAGCCTCGACGCCAGTTCGAGATCGCTGATGCGATACGTGGCCCCCGCCTTCGCTGAGGCACCAGCGGGCGCGCGCTCGAAACGGAAGATGAACTGCGGATCGACGAGCACGCGCGCGAGGGCGTATTGGATGCCGGTCTCGAATCCGCGGAGCGTACGCCCCGACTCGAAGAATCCCATCAGCGTGTCGATCGCGGCGTCTTGCTCGCCGACGGGCCGGCGGAACGCGCGCGTCGCGAGCGCTGAGAGAATGATGCGTGCGCACGCAGCTTCCTGACTCGCCGCCTCGGGTTTGCAGATCAGAAGCTTGCGGCGGCTGGGCGTGTCGCCCGGCCCGGTCGGGTTGAATGGTCCGTTGATCCCCAGGTTCGTGACGCCCGCCACGCCAGCCAGCTCGGAATAGAGATCGTCCACGCCGCGGGCGTTCGAGCGCCGTACGACCGCGACGCCGATCGTCTGCGGCCCGGCGGGAACCTTCAGTCGCAGCGGGCCGCGGGTGGTGCCGTCCAGCACGCGGACGCGCTCGCCATTCAGCGTGACTTCGACCGGGTCGCCGCCGCCGACGGGCTGCAGGCCGAACAGTCCACCGCCCGCCCGGCCGATCCGGAACTCGTATTCCGCGTCCAGCGGAAACACATGCTGCACCGTGAGGCCGCCGCGCGTTCCGAGTGGCATGCCTTCGCGGTGCCCGGCTTGCGACATTCCTCGTGGCGGAGCGTAGGTCGTGAGCTCGGCGCTGATCGTCGGATCCCCGACGGCCAGGCGGCTGATCCTGGCGGCCGCGGTGACGTACGCCTGCATCAGCGCCGGAGAAACGCTCAGCGTGCTCGCCATGTTGTCGAAGCCTTCGCCGCTCGAGTCGTCGGCGGGCAGCAGCCTGGCCGCGTCGATCGGCAGGTCGAGCAGGTCGCGGACCGCGTTGCCGTACTCCGCGCGGTTCAGGCGATGGAGGGCGGGAGCGCCCGGGTTGGGAGCCGTTCGTGCAGCGCGGTCGATGGTGGTTTCGATCGACGCGGCGAGACCGTCCAGCGTGGCGCGATCCGGCCGCGGCGCCCCGCTCGGCGGCATCATCCCGGTGCGGAGCTTGCGGACGACCTTTTCCCACGTCTGCGGTTCACGGCCGGCGGCGGACACGTCGAGCGTGTCGAGCGCCAGATTGCCAGCGCGTGTCCGCTGGTTGTGGCACGTCGCGCAGTAGCGGTCGATGACTGTTTTTTCCCCGATCGGGGGGCGAGCCCTGTCGGGCTCGCCTGGCGCGCCTGGCAAGGCGCGCCCCACTGCGGGCGCGGACGTACTCTGCGACTGAACGCTCGCGATCTGAACCGCCAGAAGCAGAACCGCCGCCGCGACGATCGTCGTCTTCATTTCCTGTCCAGCGTCGCTTCAGCGGAGGTGGACTTCTGCGACTCGGCGATCAGTTTTTCGAGCAGCGCGATCGTTGCCGGCTTGCGTTCGGCGCCGACGGAGGCGAGAAACACGCCTTCCGCCCAGCGCAGTGGCGTCCGGCCTTCCTTGTCTTTGACATCCAGCTTCGCGCCGCGCTTGACCAGCAGCTCGATGATGTCGTTCGAGCCGCGATTGGCCGCGCCAAGCAGCGCCGTGAGTCCCATGGAATTTGTCGCGTTGATGTCGGCGCCCAGCTCGAGACACAGATTGACGGCGTCGATCAGCGCCTGCGGCGACTCGGTATAGGTCTGGCCGACGGTCCAGTTCACGCCGGCGGCGGCCATGAGCGGCGTCGTACCGGCGAGCGTTGGGAGATTCGGGTCCGCCCCACGCTGAACGAGCAGCTTCATCGTCGCCGTGTCGCCCGAAAGCGCCGCGCGCAGGAACGGCGTCTGGCCGGTGAAGTCGACCCACGAGACGTCGTTCAGCGAATACAGCCAGCGGCGGGGAGGCGGCACCTCGCGGGTGCGCGCGTTGACGTTGGCGCCGGCGTCGATCAGCTCTTTGATGAAGACGAGAATTGGACCGCGATCGACGCCGTTGTCCTTGGGCGCCTCCACCTCGACGTTGTTCATATCGAGGTTGCGATACTCGACGGCGGCCCAGAGCGGCGTCCGTCCCCAGAAGTCGTCGGCGTTGACGTTTGCGCCCTTCGAGAGAAGCAGCCGCGCGACGTCCATGTTGTTGTTGAGCGCTGCCATCAACAGCGGCCGTATTCCGTTGGCGTCCGGCAGCTCCAGATCGGCGCCGCCGTCGATCAACCGGCGCGCAACGCGCAGCCTGCCATCGCGCGCGGCATACAGCAGCGGCGTCATGCCGCCCTTGGCTTCGGCGCGCCGGCCGCGGTCGGGCAGCCCGCCGCGATTGATGCCGACGCCTTCCGAACCGCAGCCCGTCCCCTTGCACGGCGGGACGAAGGCCGGAACCGGTCCCTTGCGGGTCTGCGCGTTTGGCGATGCGCCGGCCCCGAGGAGCACGCCGACGGCCTCGTCGTGATCTTCTCGAACCGCGATCATCAGCGCCGTTTGCTGGAACTCCGGCTCCTTCGCGTCCACTCGCGCACCGCGCTCCAGGAGCACGCGGAGGGCGGCAGGACTGCCGGTTCGCGCCGCGGTCATCAGGACCGTTTCTCCGCCGGCGTCGGTGGCATTGGGATCGGCGCCCGCGTCGATCAGCCGGCGGACGATGTCCGCGTTGCCGTTGACTGCAGCGAGGTAGAGAGGCGTGACGCCGTAGCGATCGGTGGCGGCAGCTTTGGCGCCAGCCGCCAGGAGCACGTCGACGATGTCGAGGCGGTCGGCGTAAACGGCGGCGTGAAGCGCAGTCAGACCGTCAACGCGTGCGGCGTTGATGTCCGCGCCCTTCTTGACGAGCGCCTGGATCTCCGCCAGGTTGCCCCGTTCGGCGGCGTCCACCAGCGGGCCGGCCGCTGCCGCAGCCGCCGGAAGCAGGATCGCGATTATCGACAGGAAACCGGCAAATCGAGCCAACACAGGCGCATTCTAGCGCCAAGCCGGCTGATGCCGCCTGACTAACCCTGGTCAAAAATTTCACGTATGCTGAACCGTCAGGTCCGCCTGAAGGCGGACACTACGTAACGGCGAAGCGGGGCAGTAACATACGCCCGCTATGCGAATGACCCGTCGCGAAGTGGCCTGGAAGATCAGCGCGGCAGCCGGATTGGCCGCCGTTGCACCCCGGGCAGTTCTGGCACAGGCTCCTCAACCCGTTCCAACACCGGCGCGCAGCAGCCCGCCGTCGGTGATCTCGAATCCGCCGCGCGACTTCTCGCCGGGCGCGCCGCCGGTCACCTATCCGGACCCCGATCTGATCACGATCGACCCGGCGTTCAACGCGCTGCGTCTCGGCAACACGCCGATCCAGCGGCTGTGGACAGGCGGGCTCTGGATGGAAGGGCCGGCATGGTCCAGCCAGGGCCGCTACCTGGTGTGGAGCGACATTCCGAACAACCGCCAGCTGCGCTATCTCGACGACGATGGGCGAGTCACCGTGTTTCGAAGCCCGTCCGGCAACAGCAACGGCAACACGTTCGACTTCGAAGGGCGGCAGCTTTCCTGCGAGCACGGGGAGCGTCGCGTGGTGCGTTACGAGCACGACGGTTCGGTCACGATCATCGCCGACTCCTACAACGGCCGGCGGCTCAATTCGCCGAACGACGTGGCGGTCCATCGCGACGGAAGCATCTGGTTTACCGATCCGCCCTTTGGCGGCTCCCTGTATGAAGGCGTCGTCGATGCGGCCGGAGGACCTGGCAATAAACAGGGGCTCATCAATCCGCGCGCGGGCCAACGCGCGGGAGCGGGCGATCTGAAGCGCGAGCTGCCATTCAACGTCTATCGCGTAGATGCCAGCGGCCGCGTCGCGCTGGTGATCGATCAGGACGCGCTCGGTTCGGCGCCGAACGGCATCGCGTTCTCTCAGGACTACAAACGGCTGTACATCGTCGCCCGCGGCGGCGTCCTGTCCGGCGACATCACGACGAACAACACGCTGGCCAACGTTGCGCCGTTCGGCAACTTCACCGTCGATGGTATCCGCTGCGGTCCTGACGGTATCCGCACGGACGTGTCCGGCAACCTGTGGTGCAGCAGCAACGCCGGCAACAACGTGGGCTACAGCGGCGTGACCGTCCACGCGCCGGACGGCCGGCTGATCGGTCGCATCCGCCTGCCCGAGGTCTGCGCGAACGTCACCTTCGGCGGGCCGAAGCGCAATCGTTTGTTCATGGCGGCGGGTCAGTCTCTGTACGCGGTGTATGTGAACACGCAGGGCTCGGCGCCGGGCTAGCTGCCCTGCCGAGGCGTCGACCTGAACGCATGACAGTCGCACGTGCACAGACGCCACGGAGACACTGAGGCACGGAGGTAAGACCCTGAAGCTCTCCCGTGTCTCCGCGCCTCCGTGGCGCTGTCGAGGACGCCGATATAATCCCCTCGAACTTGGGTTTAGCTGCGGGCACACGGCTCGGTCCCTACGAAGTCACGGCGCAGATTGGCGTCGGCGGGATGGGCGAGGTGTATCGCGCCACCGACACCAACCTGAAGCGGCAGGTCGCGATCAAGGTGCTCCCGGACTCTGTAGCGCTGGACGCTGCACGGCTGGCCCGATTTCGACGCGAGGCTGAAGTGCTCGCGTCGCTGAACCATCCGAACATCGCCGCGATTTACGGACTCGAACAGGCTGGCGATGTCACAGCGCTCGTCATGGAACTGGTCGACGGCGAGACGCTGTCCGAGCGGATCGAGCGCTCGCCTCTGACGGTGGCCGAGGCGATCCCGATCGCGCGTCAAATCGCCGCCGCTCTCGAAGCGGCGCACGAACAAGGCATCGTTCACCGCGATCTGAAGCCGGCCAACATCAAGGTGCGTCCAGATGGAAGGGTCAAGCTGCTGGACTTCGGGCTGGCGAAGACCGCGGACGGCGTGGCCCCGATATCGTCGGGCACTGTCGGGTCCTCGCGCTCGCCGACGATGACACGCGGCGCGACCGAAGCGGGGATGATCCTCGGGACCGCCGCCTACATGTCGCCCGAACAGGCGCGGGGCCGTCCGGCCGATCAGCGCACCGACATCTGGGCCTTCGGCGTCGTCCTCGCGGAGATGGTGACGGGACGTCAGTTGTTTGGCGGTGATACGACGTCGGACATCATTGCCGCTGTGCTCGCCAGCGAGCCGGATGTCAGCGGCGTGCCGGTTCCGCTGCGTCGTCTTATCCGATTGTGTCTGGCGAAGGATCCGCGGGAGCGGCTGCGTCACATCGGCGACGCGCTTGCGCTCGTTGACGATTCACCGGCGGGCACATCCAGCGCCTCCGGGACGAAGAGTCTGCCCGGTCCCCGCTGGGTCTATCCGGCAACGATCGCGCTGCTGGCTGCGATTGCGGCGCCGCTGGGTTGGGTGGCGCTTCGCCGGGCGCCTGTTGTCGATGCCGTCACGCGGTTCTTCGTCGATGCACCCGCCGGTTCGGCCTTCAATTACACCTACACCGCCACGGCAATTTCGCCTGATGGCCGGCACATCGTGTTTCGGGTCGCGACGGCCGCCGAGGCGCCAGCATTCTGGCTGCGACCGCTCGACGCGCTCGAGGGCCGCCGCCTCGCGGGCACCGACGGAGGCGACTTTCCATTCTGGTCGCCCGACGGGCGCTCGCTTGGTTTCTTTGCCACCGGCAAGCTGAAACGCGTAGACATCCAAGGCAGTTCGCCGATCGTGCTGGCTGATGCCGCAGACGTGGATACCACGACCACGGGCGGATCGTGGAACAGAGCCGGCGTGATCATTTTCGGTTCGCCGCAAGGAATCCATCGCGTCAGCGCCTCCGGCGGCACCCCAATCTTGTTCGCTCCCGTCGACAGCGAAGCCGGCGAGACTGGCTATGGATCGCCGCAGTTTCTGCCCGACGGCGATCGATTCCTCATGTTCGTCCGCCACGACGACCCTGCCCGCCGTGGCATCTACGTCAGTTCCCTGTCTCGTCCGGGACAGAAGACACGCGTGCTTGCCACCAGCCGGAAGGTAATGTTCACCGGAGGCGAGAACGGTGAAACGAGCTACCTGCTCTATCTGCAGAACGGGACACTGCTCGCTCAACGCATCGACGGGCAAACGCTTGCCTTGCGCGGCGACCCCGTGCCGCTGTCGCCAGCCGTCGCACGCTTCCCGCCCGGGTTCCATGCGTCCTTCTGGTCGTCTGCCACCGGCAATCTGCTTGCGTATCGAAGCGAAGCGTCCGACAAGCCGCGCCTGACGTGGCTTTACGGCGATGGCAAGCGGCAGCCGCAGACCGGCACCGACGACTTCTTCACACACGTGCGCGTGACCGCCGACGGCGCGCGGGCGGCGTTGGAACTCGCGGACGTCACGGGAAACCTGGACATCTGGAGTTTCGACTTTTCACGCAACGTGAAGCTGCGGCAGACGTTCGATCCGGCACCGGACCGCTCGCCCACGTGGTCGCCGGATGGACGCCAGCTCGCGTTCGGCTCCCTGCGGACCGGCAACTGGCAGATCTTTCGAAAAGACGTTCTGAGCGGGCGGCCCGAAGAACAACTCACGACCGGTCCGGAACACAAGATCGTTCCGCAGTGGAGTCGCGACGGACGGTACATCCTGTTCATCCAGATCGGCGCCACGACGTCGGAAGACATCTGGGCAATCTCACTCGACGGTGACCGCAAGCCGTTTCCCGTCCTGGCCACGCCATTCCTGGAGACCAACCCCGCTCTCTCGCCCGACGGCCAGTGGTTGGCCTTTGAATCACCCCATACCGGTCGGCCGGAAGTGTTCGTCACGCGGTTCCCGGCATCGCCGCCTCAGATCGACGCGGCGGCTCCTCGCTGGCAGGTATCGACTGCTGGAGGAAGCCGCCCGCGATGGAGCGGCGACGGGCGGTCGTTGTTCTACGTGTCGCTCGACGATGCCAGCATCATGCGCGCGGCTGTTCGCGCTGGTGCAACCGGGATCGAGAGCGATGCGCCGGTTGTGTTCGCGCTGATCCCGGTGATGCCCGTGGCGCGATCGCCGTTTGACGTGACGGCGGACGGCCGGGTGCTCCTGCTCGAACGAACCATCCAGGGCGCGGCGCTTTCGTTGGTCACGAACTGGCGCGCCCTGATGAAATCAGACCGCTAGAGAGCGCTTACTTCGCGCCCGCGGCGCGGCGCAGCTCGGCAAACCAGTTCACGACAAGGTGAATGTTCGTGATGGGTGGGTCTGGGTGAATGGGCTGGGCGAATAGAAACCGCTTGCCGTCCTGAGTGATCGAGTATCCCGTTGTCCCGTTCGGGGCCGGAGTAAAGGTGTCGGCAAAGAGCGCCCGTGGCTTGCCCACGCTGAAGGCCGGGCCCGGTCGGACATCGACCGCCCAGACCATCTCCATCACGGATGACGTGAGACCGCCACGGTAGAACAGCTCCCGTCCGTCGCGTGACCACAGTGGTTCACTGCCGCCGTCGGTGGACACGCGCCACCGTTGACCGGTCACCGGGAACGGCACGACGTATATTTCGTCGCGTCCGGTTTCGTCGGAGACGTACGCGATCCAACGACCGTCGGGTGACCACTGCGGCGCCGACTGCCTGAAGTCACCCGTGAACACCGATTGCGCCTTTCCGTCCATAAGCGAGACCACCCACAGATCCCATCCTTTGGTCGTCGTCGTGGCGTCGTAGTAGAGGAGATGCTGTCCATCGGGCGACCAGGACGATGGCGTCTGCACGCCGTCGCCATGCGTGAGCTGCTGCTCGCCACTGGTGCCGTCCACCGCCTTTACCCAGACGTTGCGGAAACCCTTGCGCGTGCCGCGATAGGCGATGCGCCGCCCGTCTGGCGACCACACGGGCGCCTGACTCCCGGTCGTGTTGTTCGTCAGCATCGTGACGATCCCGCGTTCGAATTCAATGATTGCGATCTCATCCGTCGCACCATGAATGTTGAACGCCGCGCGCCGTCCGTCCGGGGACAAGGCCGTGTTGGCCATATCCTGCGCGGGCACCTGCACCGGTTCGGTGCGTCCGTTGCGGTCGACCCACAAGATCCGCGCATCCATGCGGGATCGGTCACCGGGCAGATTCACGAGATCGCCCTGGTTCGATATCGCGAAGTTCGCCCCTTCGCTTCCGATGCGCACTGTGTCGGCGGTTTTGATGACCTGGGCCGACGCCGCAAGGCGCTGGAGATCGAAAGGCACCGCCATCAACGCGTCCAGGCGGGCGAACAAGACGTGTCCTGACGTCGAATAGAGTCCGGAATCGCCCGTGGCAATGGTCTCGCGCTGGCCGCTGTCGAGGCGCACCACCTGAACGAACCGGTTGTCGCGTGCCGGTCCGGTCCAGACCGACATCAGCATCGCTTTGCCGCCAGGCAGCATTTGCGGCCACCGGTGGCTGATTTCACCCTTCGAACGATCGAGCGTCGTCACGGCGGCAGCCGTTCCGCCGTTGCTGTGGACCTTGTCGATTCCAGCGCCGGCGCCGGGCGCGTAGTAGACGAAGCCGTCTTCGGCCCACCATCCGCCGCGTGGATTCGGCGCCTCAGCGAGATCCTTTGTTTCCGACGACTCGATGCCGATCGTCCGCAGGCGGTCGCGGGCGAAGAAGCCGATCGACTTCCCATTCGGCGAGAAGAACGGGCTCGTTGCGCCATCGGTTCCGGGAAGTGCCTGCGACATGGAGTCGTCGCGTGCTCGCAACATCAGCTTCGGAACGCCGTCGTGTATCGCGACGTAGGCCACGTACTTCCCATCGGCCGAGATCGCCAGGCTGGGCGTATCCGGGTTGAAGATCCTGTCGCCGTCCGGCAGCGCGATCGACAGCCGGGCGAGCTGGTTGTCAGCCGGCGCGGTCGCGGGCTTCAGCATCCAGGCGGTCACCGCGGCGAGCAGCGCCAGAACCGCCGCCGCCAGGCCGGCTGCCGGCAGGGACACCGCCCGACCGCGTGTCGGTGCGCCCGTCGCGGCGAGAGTTGATGCGGTCGATCCCGTCGATGTGGTCAGCGCTTCGAGCGCGAACGCGAGGTCCCGGGCCGACTGAAACCGCGCGGCGGGACTCTTTTCGAGACAGCGGCTGACTATGCGCGCGAGCGCCAGAGGGATGTGACGTTCGACAACAGGCAGCTCCGGCGGATCCTCCCTGAGGATCCCCGACATCACGTCAGCCGCCGTGTCGCCGCTGAACGCACGCCGACCCGACAGCATTTCGTGCAGCAGCACGCCGAGCGAGAAGATGTCGCTGCGCGGATCCGCCACGCCGCCGCGCACCTGCTCGGGCGACATGTAGCCGATCGTCCCGACGACCATTCCTGACACCGTCTGCGGCACCGCGCCCGGCGTCGTCGGCATGACGGTCAGACCGCTGAGTGGCGCATCCGGCTGCGTCAGCTTCGCCACACCGAAATCGAGAATCTTGACGCGCCCGTCGGCGGTGACGAAGACGTTGTCCGGCTTCAGATCGCGGTGAACGATCCCTTTCTCGTGTGCCGCGGCAAGCCCCTGAGCGATCGGCACGCCGTACTCGATCGCTTTCCGCGCCGCCAGAGCGCCGCCGCTCAGCGCCTCGCGCAGCGACATCCCGTCGAGCAGCTCCGTGACGATGAACGGCGCGCCTGCGTGCTGGCCGAGGTCGTGGACGGCGATGATGTTCGGATGATTGAGGGCGGCGGCGGCGCGCGCTTCCTGCTCGAACCGGGCGAGGCGTTCCGGATCCGAGGCGAAGGACCCGGGAAGGACTTTCAGTGCGACGTCCCGCCCGAGTCGCGTATCGCGGGCGCGATACACCTCGCCCATTCCGCCCGCTCCGAGAACGGACATGACTTCGTAGGGTCCCAACCGCGAGCCTGGAGCAAGTGCCACGAGCCCGCGGATTATAGCTGTGCTTAGAACCGCACCCCTATGCCGAAGCGAACCTGGTGCGCCCGCAGGTTCTGCCCGGCGCCCAGCAGACTGACCAGCGAGTCGCCTCCCGCCACCTGCTTGTAGCGGTAGCCCACGTCCGCCACGACCGGGCCGCCGCGCAGCATGAACCCGCCACCCACTCCGAGGATCGGTTCCGTGCTGCGGAGGAAGCCAAGACCGGCACCCAGGATCGCGTCGGGAGTGGATCCGAATCCGGACAGGTGCGGCGACAACCTCGCGATGCCGGCAGTCGCCTCCACATAGGGGCTGACCCCGCTGTCGGGCGCCGCGAGCAGGCGAAGGCCGCCTTCACCGTAGAACGCCGACACGCTGACGTCGTACGGCGTGAACGCGAGGATGCCGGACGCGAGCGACGGCAGCATGTTGCCGAGACGTCCGAACTCCCCGACGACCTGGATGTTCGGCGTCAGCTCCTTGGCGACGTTGAAGCCGAAGTCCACCTTCGACGCCGACGTGGAGAAGGAATTCAGCGACGCGCCGCCGAATCCGACCGCCGACGCGGTCCGATCCTGCGCTATCGCCGACGCCGGTGCCATGCACACGGCAAGAAGAAAGGACAGAGCGGTTCGTCGGTAGGACATGGCCGTTCCAGCGGCCGCGGACCTGACAAGGTCCGCGCCACGATTGAGCGGCAAGTGCTGGCGATCGGGACGGGGGCAAATCAGGTGCCAGAGCTGTCGCTGGCTAAATTGCCCGATGTCTTCAGTTGTATGAGTCCGGAGCCGGTTGTGGTGTCGCGTAAAGACGACGCCCGTCCCCTTGCAGACTCTTCGCGGCCGACCGGCTGATCGCGCGACAGGACGGTTTCGAGGAGCGGCCGCATCTGCGCCAGCTGCTTGACACGAATCACGAAGTCCCACGCCGGCTCGAACTTCTTCCAGCCGGCGCTGTATGCGGCGTGTCTGATCCGGTGGCCGACGGAGCGATGCTGCGAGGCAGCCTCGAGGATGTTGCCCCACGTGTAGAACGACTTGTAGGACCAGTCGTAGCCGGCTTTCAATTGCCCGGCGGTCAAACCGATTGGGCGATACACGACGTGGCGCGTGTCGTAGAGGTCCCAGTCGGTCGTGACCATGCGTCCCTCGGCAGCCATCCGTGTATGGAGCGCCGTGCCCGGGTACGGCGTCAGAATGTGGAATGTCGCTGTGGTAATGCCGCTGTGCACGGCCCAGTCCACGGTGCGCGCAAACACGTCGCCATGGTCGCCGTCGAGGCCGAAGACGAAGCTGCCGTTGATCATGATGCCGAGGTCGTCGAGCCGGCGGATGACGCGCTGATAGTCGCGTCCGAGGTTCTGCCGCTTGTTGGCGTCCTGCAGGCTGCGGTGCGAGAGGCTTTCGAAGCCGACGAACAGGCTGCGCAGACCCGCCGCGGCCGCCTCCTCGATCAGATCGTCGCGGAGGATGGAATCCACGGTCGCCGCCCCCTGAAAGACGCGGCCCATTCCCCGCATCCCGCGGAACAGTTCCCGTGCGAACCGCACGTGGCCCAGCAGATGGTCGTCCAGGAAGTAGAGGTGACGTCCCGGAAGCCTGGCGATTTCCGCCAGGGCGTCGTCGACCTTCTGTGTGTAGAAACCGCGCCCTCCTTCGAAGAAGGCGTCCTTGTAGCAGAACGTGCAGTGGTGCGGGCAGCCGCGCGACACCACGATCGAATTCGGCACGAGATAGCGATGGCGCTGGATCAGATCACGCCGGATCGGCGGGATGCCTTCGAGGGTCCGGATCGTCGAGGCGTACCGCGGCGCCGGCCGTCCCGCAGCCAGGTCCTTCAGGAACTGCGGAAACGTGTCTTCGCCCGGGCCGAGGACGATCGTGTCGGCGTGCGGCGCCGCTTCGTCGGGCAGCGAGGTGACGTGCAGGCCGCCGAGCACGACGTAGGCGCCGCGCGCGCGGTAGTGGTCCGCGATCCGATACGCGCGATAGGCGTTGGTGATGTAGACCTGGATGACGACGAGGTCCGGGCGGTCGTCGAGGTCGAGCGGCTCGACGTGCTCATCCTGCAGCGTCGCCTCGACGCCGGGGTCGAGGTACGCCGCCAGCGTGGCGAGGCCGAGCGGAGGGAACAGTGAGTACTTGATCGGCCGCCAGAACGGACTGGTCGCCTCGGTCAGCGCGGGCAGGATGAACTTCGCGTGCCTCACCGGGCAAGCATATCGCAAACTACTTTAAACTACAAAGTCAGCGCCGCCCGCCTACAATCCGCGGCCGGGACAGGTCATGGCTAAACGTCTTGTCGACACCGTTACCGGCATCGGTTCCGTACGCGCGGGGAACCTCACGCTTCGCGCCACACGGTACCGGCTCGCCTTCTGGGTCAATGACGACCTGCCGGCGCACGGCGGCGAGTCCGGGGCGGCACCGACCGTCGACGGCCACATCGACATCAGCGGCATCGGCGAAGCCGCGGTCCTGGCGGGTGTGGACACCCTGACGCTGACGCTGGCCGACGGACGCGAAGTGGCCTTTCGCATCAAGAGCACCGCCGGCGACATCGTCGGCCAGTGCGTGGAACGCCGGCATTCCTGAGCTCGGCCGGGTCCGCCTGAAGGCGGACACTACGACGGTCTGGCCCGGTGATCTCGGGTACACTTTTCGATCACCTTGCGAACCGCCCTTTTTTCGGCCGCCGTTGCCCTCATTGTCGCCGCCGTCCTTGCCGGGCCCACAGGATCGGCGCAGGGGACCACCCCGCCGGCCGCGGCCGCGCCGGCATCCCATGCGGCCTTAGTCAAAACGTACTGCGCGACGTGCCATAGCGACCGGACGCGATCGGGCGAGCTGTCGCTCGAGCACGCCGACCTCGCCGACATCCCCAGGAACGCCGAGCTGTGGGAGAAGGTGATTCGGAAGGTCCGCGCCGGGATGATGCCGCCCGCCGGAATGCCGCGCCCGGACGCCGCGACGCTCGATGCGTTTGTCACTCACATCGAAACCACAATCGATCGCGCCGCGGCGGCACATCCCAAGCCCGGCCGTACCGCGCTGCACCGCCTCAACCGCGCGGAATACGCCAACGCGATTCGCGATCTGCTGTCGCTCGAGATCGACGCGACCGCGCTGCTGCCCCCGGACGACGAGAGCAGCGGTTTCGACAACATCGCCGACGTGCTGACCGTCTCGCCGTCGCTGATGGAGCGTTATCTGTCCGCGTCCTGGAACATCAGCCGCGCGGCCCTCGGCAACGTGAACCTCACCCCGGGTACCGTGACATACCGCGTCCGTCCGGACCTTTCGCAGGATCAGCACATCGAGGGGATGCCGCCGGGGACGCGCGGCGGTATGAAGATCGAACATACGTTTCCCGTTGACGGCGAGTACGTCATCAGGCTCCGCATGTGGCGCAACACCTTCGATCTGATGCGTGGAATGGAGGATCCCCACGACATCGAGATCGCGATGGACGGTACGCGCCTGACGGTCGTCACCGTCGGCGGACGCGACGACTTCGGCCGGATGGCGGAGAACCCGGGGACGTTCGGCGCCGAACTCGATCGGCGGCTGACCGTTCGACTGCCCGTGAAGGCGGGCACGCACACGATCTGGGCGACGACGGTCCTCAAGAGCCATGCGCCGCGCGACGATCTGATCAAGCCGTTCATCAGGACCACGGTCGACGGGCTCGACATCATGGGCGATCCGTCCGTCGATCGGATCACCATCGAAGGTCCGTATGCGGTGGCGGGTCCCGGCGACAGCGCGTCGCGCCGGAAGATCCTGACGTGCAATCCGCCTTCGCGCTCCGCGCTTCGGCGGGACACGGAAGCGAGCGAGGTCGGATGCGCGCGGCAGATTCTGACGACACTCGCGCGGCAGGCGTACCGGAAGCCGATCGACAAGGCGACGACCGACGTGCTGATGGACTTCTACGCGCGCGGGCGCAAGAGCGGCGGCCATTTCGATCGCGGGATCGAGTCGGCGCTGCAGTTCATCCTCGCCAGCCCGGAGTTCCTGTTCCGCGTCGAACCCGATCCGCCCCAGCGCTCCTCCAGTGGCGCCGGTGGCGCCGCGAAAGCAGCAGCCTCGGCCTATCAGCTTGGCGATCTCGCGCTCGCCTCGCGTCTGTCGTTCTTTCTGTGGAGCAGCCTGCCGGACGAGCCGCTGATCGCGGTGGCGGCACAGGGACGCCTCACGCAGCCGGCCGTGCTCGAGCAGCAGGTGCGTCGTATGCTCGCCGACCGCCGGTCGAAGACGCTGATCGACAACTTCGCCGAACAGTGGCTGCACCTGCGCAACCTGAAGAACTCCAACCCGGACCTGTCGGCCTTTCCGGACTTCGACGACAACCTCCGTCAGGCGATGAAGGAAGAGACGGAGCTCTTCTTCGACAGCATCATGCGCGAGGACCGCAGCGTGATGGATCTGCTCAACGCGGACTACACGTTCGTGAACGAGCGGCTGGCCCGTCACTACGGCATTCCGAATATTTACGGCAGCCGCTTCCGCCGTGTGCCGGTGCCGAACGAGGCGCGGCGCGGGCTGCTCGGCCAGGCCAGCATTCTCACCGTCACGTCGTATCCGAACCGCACGTCGCCGGTCGAACGGGGCAAGTGGATTCTGACGAACCTGCTGGGTGTGCCGCCGCAGCCGCCGCCACCGAACATCCCGCCGCTGCCGGAGGGCGGAACCGAAGGGAAGAACGTCTCGCTGCGCGAGCGGATGGAACGGCATCGCGCCAATCCGGTGTGCGCCGGCTGTCACCGTGCGATGGATCCGATCGGGTTTGCGATGGAGAATTTCGACGGCATCGGCCGCTGGCGCGGCAGCGAGGACGGCCAGGCGATCGACGCGTCCGGCACGCTCTTTACGGGCGCAAAACTGGACGGCGTCAATGGCCTGCGACAGGAACTGGTCCGGCGGCCCGACGTCTTCGTCGGCGTGCTCACGGAACGCATGCTGACCTACGCCGTTGGCCGTGGCCTCGAGCACTACGACATGCCGGCGGTGCGCAGAATCGTCCGGCAGGCGCGCGCGGACAATTACCGTTTCTCGTCGGTCGTCCTCGGCGTGGCGCGCAGCGTGCCGTTTCAGATGAAAGAGACCGCGGTGGTCGTCAAGGAGACGAGATGAGCGTCCTGTTCAAAAAGCACCTGTCGCGGCGCACGTTCATCCGCGGCGTCGGCGTGACGATGTCGCTGCCGTTCCTCGACGCGATGGTGCCGGCGCGCACGGCACTGGCGCAGACGGCCGCCAGGCGGCAGGTCAGGCTTGGCCTCTGCTTCATTCCGCACGGCGCGGTCATGAATCAGTGGACGCCGGCAACGACGGGGTCGCTGGAACTGTCGCCGATTCTGTCGCCGCTGGCGGGACACAAGGATCAGGTGGTGGTGCTCAGCAACCTCGCCCACGCCCAGGCCGGCCCGCAGGGTCCCGGCGACAACGGCGGCGATCACACGCGGTGCCCGGCGGTCTTCCTGAACGGCGTGCACCCGAAGCGCACCGACGGCGCCGACATCCAGGCCGGCACGACCATCGACCAGATGGCCGCCGCGCAAATCGGGCAGGACACGCTGCTGCCGTCGCTGGAACTGGCCGTCGAGGACTACAGCGGGCTGGTCGGATCGTGCGACGTCGGGTTCAGCTGCACCTACATGAACACGATTTCATGGCGCACGCCGACGTCGCCCCTGCCGATGGAGATCAACCCGCGTGTGGTGTTCGATCGCATGTTCGGCGACGGCGCCACGGTGCAGGAGCGCATGCAGCGGATCGACACGCAGCGCAGCATCCTCGACGCGATTACCGGGCAGGTCCGGCGCCTGCAGGGCGATCTTGGCGTCAGCGACCGCAATCGCGTGGCCGAGTATCTCGACGCGGTGCGCGAGATCGAGCGGCGCATTCAGATTTCGGAGCGGCAGGCGTCGAATCCGTCGCTGGCGGTTCCGGAATCGCCGACGGGGATTCCCGACGACCACGAAGCGCACACGAAACTGATGTTCGACCTGATGGCGATCGCGTTCCAGGCCGACATCACGCGCATCTCGACGTTCATGATGGCGCGCGAGGTCAGCTACCGGACGTTCCCGAAACTGGGGATCTCGGAGGCGTTCCATCCGGCATCGCACCACCAGAACAGCGCGGCGCGGCTCGAGACGCTGGCCAAGATCAACACGTTCCACGTCTCGCTCGTGACACACCTGCTCGACCGTCTCAAGTCGACTCCGGATGGTGACGGGACGCTGCTCGACAACTCGCTGATCCTGTACGGCAGCGCGATGAGCAACAGCAACATTCACGACCACGCGCCGCTGCCGGTGCTGATTGCCGGCGGCGCAGCCGGGAAGCTGAAGGGCGGGCGCCATCTGACGTATGCGGCCGGGACGCCGATGTCCAACCTGCTGCTGACGATCCTCGACAAGGCCGGTGTGCGGCAGGAAGCGGTCGGCGACAGCACGGGCTTGCTGACGGACGTTTAGGGATCAGGGATCAGGGATCAGGGATCAGGGATCAGGCGATATGCGATTGATGACTCGTTTTCTGACGGTGCTCGTAATCGGCGCGATGCCGGCGGTGGCATCTGCGGCCGGCTCGGACGCGGCGGACGCCGCGCAGCGCAAGGATCTCGCCGCCCTGCGCGTGATGGTGAGCAGGAAGGTCAACGTCAACGCGCCGCAGGCCGACGGAACCACCGCGCTGCACTGGGCCGCGCACTATAACGACGTCGAGGCGGTTCAGATGCTGTTGAAGGCAGGCGCGAACCCCTCGACAGCCAATCGGTTCGGCGCGTCGCCGCTGTCCGCGGCGGCGACCTCGGGCAACGCCGTGCTGGTGAAGCTGCTGCTCGATGCGGGGGCCGATGCGAAAGCGGTATCGACACTCGACGGCGAGACCGTGCTGATGAGCGCAGCCCGGTCCGGCAGCGTGGAGACCGTACGGCTGCTGCTCGATCGCGGCGCCGACGTCAATGCCCGGGAACGCTACAAGGGCCAGACGGCGCTGATGTGGGCCGCGTCGGAGCGTCACGCGCCGATCGTCAAGCTGCTGCTCGAGCGCGGCGCCGACTGGCGCGTCCGCTCGTTCGACCGCGAGACCAGGCCGCCGAAGCTGAGTGCGGCCTCCTCGATTTCACCCATTCCACGCGGCGGCTTCACCGCGCTGATGTTCACGGCGCGCGAAGGCGACCTGGACGCGGCGCGCATCATGCTCGACGCCGGCGTGGACATCAATCACGGCGACGTGGACAGCGTCACGCCGCTGGTGGCCGCGATCATGAACAAGCGCTACACGCTGGCGAAATTCCTGATCGACCGCGGCGCCGACGTCAACGTGGTCGACGCGGGCGGCCGGACCGCGCTCTACGCGATGATCGACATTCGCAACGAGGACTGGACGGCAATGCCGAACCGTCCGCTGGAAGACCAGCTGCCCTCGCTGGACGTGGTCCGGGCGCTGATCGATCGCGGCGCGAAGCTCGACGTTCCGCTGACCCGGCCGTTGACGGTGCGCAGCGGCATGGATTTCGGGGACAACACGCTCGGCGCCGGTGCCACGCCGCTGATGCGCGCGGCGCGCGCCGGCGATCACGCGGTGATTCGCCTCCTGCTCGAGAAGGGCGCCAACGCCAGGGCGACGACGAAGGATGGGACCAACGCGCTCATGTTCGCCGCCGGGATCGGCTACCGCGACAAGAACACGCGGGGATCCGAAAGCGATGCGCTCGAATCGGTCAGGGTGATGATGGCCGCCGGTCTCGACGTCAACCAGACCAACACGCGCGGTGAGAACGCGCTGCACGGCGCCGCCTTGCGCGGGGCCGACACGATCGTCCAGTTCCTCGTCGATCAGAAGATGGACGTCAATGCCACGAGCAAGCAGGGCTACACGCCGCTCGACGTGGCGATGGGGAAGACCATCGTTCTGCAGCTGCCCGTGCCGCAGGAAAGCACCGTCGCGCTGCTGAAGAAGCTGGGCGGGAAGGAAGGCCCCGGACCGCGTGCGGCCCGTCCGCCGGCTGCGCAATAGAGACGGCGCACGCTTTGCGTTGAGACCGCGCTTCGAAAGGCGGTTCTCATGATGCAACGCGTATATCGAACCTCTGCGGCGGTGCTTGTCTGCTGTGCGAGCTTTGCCTGCTCAGCTTCACCGGCAGCACCTGACGTGACGCGTTCCGCGTCCTGGACTCTCAATCCAACGAGCGATGAGAAACCAATCGTGATCTTCGTGATCAGTCAGGGTTTGTTTTTTGACGCCTGCGTGGTCAAAGAACCTCTGCCGAGGCACGGTGAATTTCAGCTGCTCGTCGACAACCGGACCAATCTCGGTCCAGGCATGCCTGGATTCCTCGGCGGCCGATGGTGGGAGGACCTCAACGGCAACGGAATTCAGGATAATGCCGATGATTTCTTCTTTTGCCCACTGCTGTTACCAGGTCGGCTGACTCCCTGAACCCGGATCAACGGACCCGCTGATCGTGTGCCCTGCGCACCGCGTGGGGCGAGCCTTGTCAGGCTCGCCACGCGAACCCGACAGGGTTCGCGCCACGTCGGCGGCGTTTGCTCGCGGCTCGTCAGGCGCGGACGGTTTCGAGGCCGTGACCGTACGGTCCGGCCTCGCGGCGGCGCAGCAGGAGCGAGAAGATCAGTCCCGCGACGCTGAGCGCGGTGAACAGCAGGAGCATCGGCCGGTACCCGGCCGGGTTGGCGGCCCCCGCTCCGGCCCAGTCGTTGAGCCGCCCCGCAGCCACGTTCACGACCGTCAACCCGACGTTCTGGAGCATCGTCATCAACCCGAGCGCGGTGCCGAGACGATGACTGTCGACCAGGTAGGGCACCGACGCCCAGAGCACCGCGGGCACGAGCGAGAACGCGATCCCGATCATCACCGTGCTCACCCAGAGATCCCAGTCGGTGTAGAGCAGCGTCGGGAACACGGCGAGCAGGAGCAGCGAGCCGAAGAACATCGCGATGCTGCGGCGGCCGAGGCGATCGACGATCAGGCCGAAGAGGGGCGTGGCGAAGATGGCCGCCAGGAAGACGTGCCCGTTCATCTGACCGGCCTGCTCGAGCGATAAGCCCTGCGCGTTCTGGAAGTATTCGATGGCAAACGTGCTGCGGAACGGAAAGATCACGGAATAGAACGTGACGCACAAACCGACGATGAACCAGTACGAGCGATCGAAGCGCACCAGATCGGACCAGACGAATCGTCCAGCGGCGCCCGACTGCGGAAGCGCATATCGCCGTGCGGCGGATTCCTCCATGGCCCAGTAGACCGCGGCCGCCCCGAATGAGATGACGGCGAAGCCGACGGCGATAAGGAGCGGCGCGCGCCAGCCGGAGTCGTAGGCCCAGCCGGCCCACGTCGGGGACAGGTCGGCCGCGTATGAACCGGCGCGCGCGATGGCCAGGTTCACGCCGAACGCGAAGCCAAGCTGCCGCCCCCTGAACCAATGTCCGAGGACGGCGGTGACGGCGACAATCATCGATTCTCCGCCGAGCCCGAAGATCAGACGGCCCAGCGCCATGATCCAGAACGTGCCGGACGCCGCCGACAGCAGCGCGCCAACGAGACAGACGGCGGTAAATCCCGCCGTCGCCTGGCGCGCGCCGAAGCGATCGACGAGCACGCCGCCGATGAGCACCATCACGATGTTCGGTGCGCTGTAGATCGCCTGCAGCAGCCCGACCTGGGTGGAGGTGAAACCAAGCTCCGACTGCAGGATGTTCGACAGCGGCGCGATGGAGTCGTAGACGTAGTAATTGCCGAACATGGCCAGGCTGGTGAACAGGAGAACCAGCCAGCGAAGGGACGACGGAGGGGCCGGCGGCGCGGCTGCCGTTGGCATCGGGGGCGCGAGCTACCGCACGTCCTGCGTCTTGTCGACGCCGAGTGCCTCGGCCAGCGCCTCGAGGCTGTACGGCTTGAGCAGCAGATTGAATTCGCCGTCCTCGATGTCGGCCGCCGACTCGACGTAACCGGTCGTCAGCAGAATGGGCAGATGCGGATGGCGCCGCCTGATTTCCCGCGCCAGCTGCACGCCGCTCACGCCCCCGGGCATCATGATGTCGGACAGCACGATGTCGATATGCCGCGAGTTGGCGAGGGCGCCGAGCGCGGCCTCGGCGCCGGTGACGTGCGTCACGGAGAACCCGAGCGAGGCGAGCAGCTCACGGGTCAGCGCGGACACTTCGCGATCGTCTTCGACCAGCAGCACGTGTCCCCGGCCCTGGCGGTCGATTCGCGGCGGTCCGCTCGGCAGGTCCGGTTTGGTGACGGGATCGGTCATCGAGCGCGGCAGCAGCACGGTGACGATCGTGCCCA
The DNA here is from genome assembly GCA_035711805.1 of Vicinamibacterales bacterium. Lineage (GTDB taxonomy): Bacteria > Acidobacteriota > Vicinamibacteria > Vicinamibacterales > UBA2999 > Gp6-AA40. The sequence continues at coordinate 28,502 of DASTBV010000167.1, read as the reverse complement.
CCCCGACCTCGCTGTCGATGCTCACCTGGCCGCCGGACTGCTGCGCGAAGCCGTAGACCTGCGGCAGCCCCAGCCCCGATCCCTTGCCGATGTCCTTCGTGGTGAAAAACGGCTCGAACACGCGCGCTTTGACGTCCGGCGCCATGCCCTGTCCGTTGTCGGCGATCGAGACCTTGACGAAGTCGGCGCCCGTCTCCTGAACGTTCTCCACGGTGATCGAGATCACGCCGCCGTCCGGCATCGCATCCCGCGCATTCAGGCACAGGTTGAGGACGGCCAGCTCCATTTCGCCGCTGTCCACTTCGACGGGCCAGATGTCGGGCGCGAAGTGCATCTGCACCTCGATGTGCCCGCCGAGCGAGCCGTCGAGCATTGTTCGCATCCCGTGCAGGTGCGCGGTGAGATCGATCGACTCCGGATTGACCGGCCGCCGCCGCGAGAACGCAAGCAGATGCCGCGTCAGGCCGGTGCCGCGGGCAACGGCGCGCCGCATCGCCTCGAACACGCGCGGGCGCGGCACGATTGACTGGGCCGCCGAGCGCTCGAGCAGCTGGAGTCCGCTGGCGAAGACAGCCAGCAAATTGTTGAAATCGTGCGCCACGCCGCCGGTCAGCTGTCCGAGAGACTCCATCTTCTGCGTCTGCCGCAGCGCCGCCTCGGCCTTGCGCAGTTTCTCCTGATCGTCCATCCGTTCCGCGACGGCCTCGTCCACGCGCCGCTCGAGCGTTTCGTTCAGCTCGCGCAGCCCGCGCAGCGCGAGCACCTTCTGCGTCGTCTCCGTGCAGGCGCAGAACATCCCGGCAACCTTGCCGCTTTCGTCGCGGACCGGCGAATAGGAGAACGTGAACCAGGTCTGCTCGTCGTAGCCCTTGCGATTCATCACGAGCGGGAGGTCCTCACGATACGTCGCCTGGCCCGCGAGCGCGGCGTCGATGAGCGGGCTGATGTCCGCCCAGATCTCGGACCAGATGTCATAGAACCGCCGCCCGAGCGCGCGCGGATGCTTCGCGCCCAGGATCTCGGCGTATGGGTCGTTATAGAGGAAGCCGAGGTCCTCGCCCCAGGCCACGAACATCGGGAAGCGTGACTGCAACAACAGCCCGACCACCGCGCGGAGTGATTGCGGCCACGACGCAGGCGGTCCCAGCGGCGACGTGGACCAGTCGTGCGCGCGCATCAACGCGCCCACGCTTCCGCCGCCGATAAGAAATTCGTCCGGTGGGGTCATAGCCTCGCGGCCGGGGCCGAATTCTACCAAGTCCCGGCGTGGGCTCATGAGACGAGCTCAGCCTCTGGGAATACTTGAGGCTGCGAGGCATCGGAGGCGACAGAGGGAACGGATTCACACGGAGACACGGAGGCACGGAGGCGAACGGGGTTTTGCCACAAAGGACACGAAGATCACGAAGTGCGGAGGCCGTTCGATTGGCCGCCGAAGGCGGCCTGCAGCGATGTACGCGGGCACAAATACAAGCCGCTGTTGGCGCCGGTGCGGTTTGTATTTGCGCCCTCGTACATCGCTGCCGTCGGCGTGCTTCGCACGCCGACCAATCGAACGGCCGTCACTCCGTGCGTCCTCCGTGGTTCTGTGCCTCCGTGTCGAAGCTTTTCTTCGTGATCTTCGTCATCTTCATGTCCTTCGTGGTTAAGATCAGCCATATCATGAAGCGTCTGATTCAACGGCTCATCCCGGCGCTGACGCTGCTCGTTCCGCTTACGCTGTCAGCCGCGCAGTACACGCCTCCGCGCGCGGCGGATGGAAAGCCCAGTCTCGAGGGCGTGTGGGAGAACAACAGTGCCACACCGCTCGAGCGCCCGGCGCAGCTCGCATCCAAACCGCGTTTGACCGACCAGGAGCTGGCGGATCTCGAGCGCCGTGCGAAGACGCTGTTTTCGCCGGAGGCCGAAGCGACCTTCGGCGACGCGCTGTATCAGGCGCTGCTCGCGAACCGGACGCCCACAGGATTGGGCGCCACCGGCTCATACAGTCAGAACTGGCTTCCCGACCGGTATTTCGAGCACCGCACGTCGCTGATCGTCGATCCGCCGGACGGCCGGCTGCCGCCGGCGACGCCGCAGGGTGCCCGCTCCCGTACCGCGCTGGTGTCGCGCTTTGGCCGCCCTGCGGCATCCGCTCAGGACATGACGCTGCCCGACCGCTGCGTCCACTACGGCTTCCCTGATCTGTTTGCCGCGTACATGAGCGTCTATCGCATCGTGCAGACGCCGCAGTACGTGGCGATCCAGATGGAGAAGATCCACGATACCCGCATCATCCCGCTCGACGGCCGGCCGCATCTGCCGTCCGCCATGCGCCAGTACCTTGGTGATTCGCGCGGCCGCTGGGAAGGCGACACGCTCGTCGTCGAGACGACGAACTTCCATCCCAATGGCAACCCGATGGGCGGCTATTTCACGCTGTCGGATCAGAACCTGCGGCTGACCGAACGCTTCAGGCGCACCGCGCCTGACACGCTCGAATACACCTTCACGGTCGACAACCCGACGATGTGGACGAAGCCGTGGACGGCGGTCATCTACTGGAAAGCGTCGAAGAGCGAGGTCTTCGAGTACGCCTGCCACGAGGGGAACTACAGCCTGCGGGGAATGCTCGCCGGCGCCCGCGCCGACGAGGCCGCCGGGCGTTAATCACCGGTCCTTCGTGCTTGGTCCTTGGTGCCAGGTCCGTCCTTTGGTCCTTGGTCCGTTCCTGGTCCGTGGTCCGTATGTCCTCAGCACTAAGCACCAAGGACCAGGAACGGACCACGAACCAAGGACAAAGGACTACGGACTCTACTTGACGCCTGCCGCGCTCACCGCGTCCCAGAAATCCTTGCTGGTCTGCGGCTGCGCCGACGCGTGGACGTTGATGTAGCGGTCGAACTGCAGATTCAGCTTCTTTACCACCGGTGCCAGCGCCTTGACGTGATCGTTGGCGGGCTCACCGGGTTTGGCCGGCAGCGAGAAGTCGCCCTGGAACAGGATCCGCTCCTTCGGGAAATACGCGATCAGCAGCCCGTTCGAGTGCGGTGCTCCCGGAACGTGATGCATCTCGACCGTACGCGTGCCGTCGGAGTACACCTTCTTGTCTCCCACCGGATCGACGCGCGCCTTCGTCGGCTTCTTGGCCAGCGTGTCGGTGAGCAGCGTGCGCGGGGTATTGAGCGCGCGCTCGAAGAACTCCTGGTTGTTCCGGTGCGTGACGATCGTCGCGCCTTCCGCGACCCAGGCCGGCAGTCCGCCGGTGTGGTCCGAGTGCGGGTGCGTGTTCATGATGTAGCGGATCGGCTTGTTCGGAACGAGCTTCTTCACTTCCGGGATGTAGGCGAGCGAACGTGCCTCGCTCTGGCCGCCTTCGAGCACCATGACGTGGTCCCTGAACTCCACGACCAGCGAATCGTAGCTGCCGCCGCCGGTCGTGAGTCTCCAGAGACCGTCGCCGAGCTTTTCGGTGGTGACCATCAAGGCCGGTGGAGCAGGCGGGCCGCCGCCGCCCGGACCACCGCGCCCGGCGCCGCCGGGCGCGCCGCCACCAGGGGCGCCGCCGGGACCGCCGCCGCGCGGCGGGGGCGCGGCCGCAATCGTCGCGAGGTCGGACGGGTTCGCCCGCGCCGCCGTCACATCCACTTCGAAGAACGGCCAGCCGCCGCGCGTCTGCACGATCTTCGCAGGCGCCATGGCGCCGCCGCCGAAGTCCTTCCAGCCCGAGTAGGTGGCGACGATGTGCATGTCGCCCATGATGTTTTCGCCGAGCCACGTCTCGACGCGCTCGACCTGGTTGCGGTTATTCACGTAGCCGTTGATCGTGTAGGCCTTGCCCGACGGCGCCATGACCTTCGGACTCCAGCTCAACACGGTCATGTTTCCCTGACGTCTAGCGGTCGCATTGTTCTCCGCAGCGCCCTTCAGAAACCCCCACGGCGTGAGGTAGAAGTCGAGCGACTGTGCCCACGGCGAGGAGACGTCCGCCTGCTGCGGCGTGACCTGCTGGAAGAACGTTCCCGGCGCCACGGTGGTCGAGCCGCCGGCCCCGATGTTGTTGGTCACTCCGGTATGGCGTGTCGCCGGCGCGGAAAGATCGACGACACGGACATAGGTGTCGATCGGCCGCATCGGATCGTGCGTCCCCTGGCAGACCATCGCTTTGGCGTTGGCGCCGCACTGCTGGAACGATACGTCCTTCGCCGATCCCGAATAGGTGATCGCTTTCACATCGCCCAGCGCCTTCTGCGCGTTGGCGATGACGGTCTTGGCATCCTGCGCCATTGCCGCCCACGGATAGGCCAGGCAGATGGCGACGAGCGTCAGTTTCTTCAACACGGCCAGTCCCCCTTCAGACGAGGCATGAACAAAATCCTGTTTTCGTGCCCACGGATTGTATGCGGATTGGGGGCGATTGAGGGAGATCCCGGTTAGTCTGACGACAAACAGGTGAGCTGGATCAGCGTAGGAATCGGCCGCCAATAGCCCTGCCGATGGGCGATCAGGTCGAGATGCGGCGATCCCCAGTCCTCGACAATCGCCGAGCCCGCATTCCACCGCGCGCGCCGATCGATCTCCTTGAGATAACCGCGGCACGCGCCGCAGGCGGTGATGGCGTAGCCCTCGTCGGCGCCTTCGGCAATCAGGCGTACGAGGTCGTCGCTGCGCCGATTGCCGCACAGCGGACAGATCAACCGCGAAAACGTCCAGCGCGCGTCGCACAGATGACAGGCAAGCTGGCGCCTGCCGTCCTCGAGAAGCTCGGCGCAGCCCGGTGAGGCGCCGCAGCACGGGCACAGGCCCAGGTCCCAACACCCGTCATCCATCAACGACCGGCAGCCCGCGAACCAGGCAGTCAACAACGGCCGCAGCCCGGCGACGGCAAGGAAGGCGGCGGCAGCCTGCGTCAGGTGGCAGCGCTCGATCAGTGCGCCGCCGGGACGGCCATCCGACGGCAGCAGCGACACCGGTCCAATGCTGCCGGCATCCCACGCATCGGTGAAGTCGCGCGTGTCTTCGAGTCCCGCCAGGACGTCGAGGGCTGGATGAAGAGTTGGTTCGATCTGCTCGGGAGAGATTGGCGGTGGTGCGATCGTGACGAGTGGTTTGCGATCCGACCAGAGTGCGCGCGCGCGCTCCGCCGGGCACTCCAGCGGCGCGAGCGAGCTCGATGGCCATGCGTGCCAGGCGGCGAGGACACCGCCGAGCGGTTCGAGCGCTTCACGAAAGGTCGGGCGCCGGGCCAGCAGCTCCGCCCACTCGCCGGCGAGCGTCGTCATCCGGGCCCGCCCACCGTGGCCTGGCCCGCATCGATCAGGACGAACTTGATCAGAAAGCCGCCGGCCAGCACGAGTGCCGCGCGCAGCGCCGTCAGCTGCGAGACGCGATGTCCGATCACGCCGAACTGCAGCAGCAGCGGCAGCACCGTGCCGAGCAGGACGGCGCCGAGCCAGAACGGCACGCTCTGGCTTCCGGTCAACAGCTGCGACAGCGCCGCATCGACGCCGGCAGATCCGGCCGAGCGCACCGACACGATGAACAATGCCAGCGCGACAATCTGCATGACCAGGGCGACCGACGTGACCCGCATCACGGGCGCGAGCGCCATGTCCGCCGCCGACCCACGAAGCCGTCCGAGCACGAGTGCGATTGCCGCGCTGCCCGTCGCTGCCCCGACGGCGAGGAAGAGCGCGCCTAACCAGTGGGCGTTGATGAACAACGGACGCGCCGTCGCGCCGAGCAACACGCCCGGATAGGCGGCGAGGAAGAAACCGGCCGCGGCGCCGATGACCCCGGCGATCGCACGCACGCGCGGAGACGCCCGCCCCTTCCTGTCGGCGAGCCATGTCTCGGCCGCGCAGACGAATGCGCAGGCACTGAACACCATCAGGCCCCAGGCGCCGGCGCTCATGGGCGAATACGGCTTGAGGTGCAGCGGACCGGCGGTCACGGCGCTCATGCCGATCGCCGTCGACGGCTTGGAGACCATCAGCATGTTCAGGAAACGGGACGGAAGGCCGAGGTCGATGATGAGGAGAACCGGGCAGGGAAGAATCGCAAACAGCGCCACCCAGTAACCGGTGCGGACGACGTCGCGATAGCGCTGGCCGTCGAGGAAGCCGGCGATTGTCGCTACGACGAATGCTCCGCCAGCGATGCCACCGAGGAAGAAGTAGATGTCGATCAGGATCGGCCAGTCCGCGCTCTTGAGCAGTCCCGGTTCCATGATGTGGGCTCGCGCGTCAGGCCCTCTCGCCTGTGGGGCGAGCCTTGTCAGGCTCGCCGCGGCTCCGGAACGCGAACACCGCGCCCAGGCCGACGGCGACCGCTGCGCCGACCGAGTAGAGCGAGTCGAGGAAGACGTTGCGCTGCGGTAGTCGCGGATTCTCCGGCAGGCCGTACTTCGACGGCGATCCCAAGAGCAGGAAGAAGGCGTTGAGGCCGCCGAGCGCGCCACCCTGGTCCGCGCCGTACAGCTGGGCGTCGGACACCCCGGCCTTCTTGAGCTCTTCGACCCGCTGCTTGGCCTTCACCTCCAGCTCGTCGCGGTAGCCGAAGGTGATCGACTGTGTCGGACACGCTTTCGCGCAGGCGGGCCCGAGCCCGTTGTGCAGGCGGTCATTGCAGAACGTGCACTTGGTCGCTGTGCCGGTGGCGTGGTTGAAGCTGACGACCCCGAACGGGCACGCCGAGATGCAGTAGCGGCAGCCGTTGCAGATGTCCTGATTGATGTTGACGGTCCCGTAGTCGGTCCGGTAGATCGCGCCGGTCGGACACGCCTCGAGGCAGCCGGCCTGCGTGCAGTGCTTGCACACATCCGACATCATGTGCCAGCGCATCTCCACCTTGTCGTCCGCCGGCTCCTCGATGAAGCGAACGAGGCGGTAGGTGTTTTCAGTGAAGTGCGCGTGGTTCTGGTACGAGCCGGTCCACTCCGGCTCCTCGGGTTCGAGCTGATTCCACTGCTTGCAGGCTACCTGGCACGCCCGGCACCCGATGCAGAGCGAGACGTCGGTGAACATCGCCACCTGGCGCGCCACGGCTCAGTCCACTCCTTTCCGCACGTTGCAGAGCAGCGCCTTCGATTCCTGGATGAACGTCGTTGGATCGCCGAGGCTGGCGACGAGGTCGTTGGTGATGTCGCCGCGCGCCGACGGCGTCGCGCCGGCCCAGCCCCAATGCCAGGGGATGCCGACCTGGTACACGGTGCGGCCGTCGATGACGAAGGGCTTGATTCGTTCGGTGACCATCGCGCGGACCCGGATGCGGCCGCGCGGAGTCTCGACGATGATCATGTCGCCGTTGGCGATGTCGAGGCTCTTCGCCATCTCCACGCCGATCTCGGCGAAATGGCCGGTGAAGAGCTCCGACAGCCACGGCACGTGCCGTGACGTGCCGGCCGCGTGATGCTCGGTCAGCCGGTACGTCGTGAGCACGTACGGATAGCGATCCGCCGTGCCGAGCGGGTTCGCGTCCCCGAGCTGCCAGCGCTTTGCCACCGGGTTGTTCTGCACGGCGGACAGCAGGTTCGTCGCGGGAGATTCGAAGGGCTCGTAATGTTCAGGGAACGCGCCGTCGAGCACGGAGGCGAGCAGCCCGCCCTTGCCGTGGGCGAGCATGAAGAACGGGTCGGTGCCGCCAACACCCTTGAACGCGCCGCTCGTGGCCGGCGGCGCATCCGGCGCGATGAAGGCGCCGAAGTCAGCGACATCGCCGCCCGCCCATCGGCCCTTTGTCTCCGCGGTCTGTCCCGGCGCCGCGGCATCCCACCACAGTAGCTTCTTCCGCTCGCTCCACGGTTTGCCTGACGGGTCGGCGGACGCGCGGTTGTAGAGGATGCGCCGGTTAGCCGGCCAGGCGAAGCCCCATTCGTGCGCGAGGTAGTCGTCGGCCCGTGCCCGTTCGCGACGCGCCGACAGGTTGCGGCCTTCCTCGGGGAAGACCCCCGTCATGATCCAGTTGCCGCATGCCGTGGCGCCATCGTCCATGAGGTGGGCGAACGACGCGATGTGCTGTCCCGCCCTGTAAGCCGGCCTGCCGTCGGCTGCTTCGATATCCCGCGTCGCGAAACCATTGATCTCGCGCAGGACCACTTCCATGTCCGGTTCCTGCTTCGGACCCTCGGGCTTGTAGTCCCACACGAGATCGAGAACCGGCCGATCCCTGCGAGCGGTCGATCCGGCGTACAGGCGCTTCACCCGCATGCCGAGGTCGACGATGAACGCCGCGTCGGAACGTGAATCGCCGAGCGGCTCCACGGCGCGCCGGTGCCACTGCACGAGCCGCATCGTATTGGTCAGCGAGCCGTCCTTCTCCGCTGCGGGCGCAGCCGGAATGAAAAACACCTCGGTCTGGCAGCTGGCGGGATCGACGCCCGGCTCCTTCCACACCTGCGCGGTTTCGGTCTCGAAGAGGTCGGCGACGACCAGCCATTGCAGATTGCGCAGGGCCGATCGGACCATCTTCGCGTTTGGGCTGTCTACCGCCGGATTCTGACCCTGGCAGATAAAGCCCTGCACGACCTCGTCGCGCATCCCGGCCATGAAGTGTTGATGCGAGTATGCGTCGGCCATCTCGCGCTTGGGCAGGTAGTCGTAGGCGTAATCGTTCTCGCGCGTGGCCGCGTCGCCCCACCACGCCTTCAACTGGCTGACGACGAATTTCGGCGTGTTCACCCAGTAGCCGCTGGCGGGCGTGATCCTTTCCAGATACGCCTTCAGCGTCGGGTGGGGACCCTGCAGCGGCATGGCCGGATAGCCGGGGAGCATGTGATAGAGCGTCCCCATGTCGGTCGCGCCCTGGACGTTCGAATGACCTCGCAGTGCCGCGACGCCTCCACCAGGCCGCCCGATGTTGCCGAGAATCAACTGGAGGATGCACAGCGCGCGAATCTGTTGAACGCCGTTCGTCGACTGATTGAGCTGCAGTGCGTACGACACCGTCGCCGTCTTCTCGCGACCTGAGGCGGAGCAGAACACCTCCGCCACCTCTTCGAACTTCGCCCTTGGAATCCCGCAGACGCGCTCGACCACCTCCGGGGTGTAGCGGAGGTAGTGCCGGCGCAGGTGCTGGAACACCGTGTTCGGGTTCCGAAGCGTCAGATCGCGCCGCGGGTTTCCGTCGCCATCCAGCTGGTACCGCCAGGTCGATTCGTTATAGGTCCGCTTCTCCGGATCGAATCCGCTGAACAGGCCGTCCAGATCCGCGGGTGTCTTGAAGCCCGGGTCCATCAGAAAGGCGGCGTTGGTGTAATGGGCGACGTAATCGTGGAAGTACTTGCCACGTTCGATGGCGTAGCTGATCAGGCCGCCGAAAAACACGATGTTCGTGCCCGACCGGATGGGAACCCAGTAGTCGGCGGTTGCCGAGGTCCGCGTGAACCGCGGATCGACGTGAATGATCTTCGCGCCCCGTTCCTTGGCCTTCATGACCCAGCGGTAGCTCACCGGGTGGCACTCCGCCCAGTTCGATGTCGCCATGATCACGTCGGCGTTGACGACGTCGACCAGGCTGGTCGTCATCGCGCCTCGTCCGAATGTGGCGCCGAGCGCGGGAACGGTCGCCGAGTGGCACAGCCGCGCCGAATTCTCGAGGTTGACGATGCCGAGCCCGCGGGCGAGCTTCGCGATCAGGTAGTTCTCTTCGTTATCGAGCACCGACGAACCGAGCCACGCGAGGCCTTCGCAGCGGTTGACCGTCACTTGCCGATCCGCGACCGTCGCCGTTTCGACGAACGTCGCGTCGCGCGTCGCCTTCACGCGCTGGGCGATCGTCTCCATCATCCAGTCGAGCGGCTTCTCTTCCCACGTCGCGCTCCCCGGCGCGCGATACATCGGTTTGGTGACTCGGCGCGCATTCATCGACAACTGGAACGTCGACGATCCCTTGGGGCAGAGCGCGCCTTCCGTGTGCGGCGTGTCCGGGTCACCTTCGATGTCGATGATCGTCCCGTCCTTGACGTAAATGAGCTGCGCGCAGCCCACCGCGCAGTACGGGCACACGCCAGGGAACACCTGCGCCTCCTTGATGCGCAGGTTCGCGGCAGCCGCTTCGACGGCCGTCAGATTGACGGCGCGGCTGCCGACCGCCGCGCCGGTGGCGGCGGATCCGGAATAGCGGAGAAAGTCGCGCCGGGAAAGGCTCATGACGGCGTCATATCTCCGGGCTGGCGATCGCTTCCCAGACCCGACGGAGCACGACCACGCGCGCCACGGCCGCTCCGTCTCCCGCGATGTCGGTTTCGAGGCGGACGATGTCGCCGGGGTAGAGGGCGTCCACGTCGGCGATCGTTCCGTCTTCGGTCACGACGATCGTTTGTGGGTGACAGGAGAGATCGGTGCAGCCCTCACCCTTGACACGCAGTCGCCCGCCCTGGCGATCGACTTCGACCACCATGAGCCGCGTCTGCTGCAGCCGTTCGGTAAAGCTGTCGGTCACTGTGCTCCCCGTGACGGTTCAGGTGATGACGCCGGCGGCTCGTCGATCTTCAGGTATTCGGCGAGCTGCGCTTCCAGAAGTGCGCGGGCGGCGCCGACGTCGGCGGCCTCGAGGCGGTCGATCACCTCGTGTCTCGTGGCAGGAGGTATGACCGGGCCGTCAGCCACCGGATTGTAGAAGCGCCCGAGCTCGAGCAGCAGACGCTTCACGCGCGGCGTGTCGTCCAGATGCGCCAGTGCCTCGCGCATCATCCGCACCTCGTCGTCTTCCCGCTTTCGAAGCCTGCCGCGGCGGAACACGAGCCGTTCACCCGCGTCTTCGTCGCGCCGGCAGGAAGGGGGCTCGTTCATCGGCGGGATTGTATCGTGGGATGCCAGTTGTGAAATCATTCGGGCACGGCCGAGATGAAAGCGCTGATTCGCGACAGATACGGTCTACCCGATGTCCTGGAAGTCCGCGAAATGGAGCGCCCGTTCCCGAAGCCGGGCGAAGTGCTCGTGCGCGTTCACGCCGCCTCCATCAACGACTGGGACTGGGGGCTCCTCCAAGAGCCGACACTTCCGTTCCTACGCTGGCCGCCGAAACCGATTCTTGGTTCTGACGTCGCCGGACGGGTCGTCGCGCTCGGCAGCGGAGTACGACGCTTTCGAGTTGGAGACGCCGTTTATGGGGATTTGTGTCGCATGGGGCCTCACGGCTGGGGCGGCTTTGCCGAGTATGTCTGCGCTCGCGAACGCTCGCTGGTCCTGAAGCCGGATCGCATGACCTTTGAGCAGGCTGCTGCCCTGCCGCAGGCCGGCCAGCTCGCAGTGCAGGGTCTCTTTGCGGCCGGACCGCTCAAGCCGGGTCAGAAGATCCTGATCAATGGAGCTGGCGGCGGCGTGGGCACGATCGGCGTGCAGATCGCGAAGGCCCAAGGCGCCGAGGTGACCGGCGTCGACAGCGCGATGAAGCTCGAGATGATGCGATCGATCGGCTTCGACCACGTCATCGATTACCAGACAGAGGATTTCACGAAGAACGGGAAGTGTTACGACCTGATCGTCGACACCAAAACGACGCGCTCGCCGGCGGAATACGCGCGATCGCTGAATCCCGGCGGTACGTATGCGAGCGTCGGTGGACCGGAAATGAAAGTTCTGTTCGGCATCATGCTGGCCGGCTGGGCGAGAGGGCTCGTCACCGGCAAACGTCTGCGGCTCGTCGGGCTCAAGCCGAACCGGGACCTGCCGTATCTGAACGAGCAGTTCGAAGCCGGCCACCTGGTGCCCGTCATCGATGGACCGTACGCGCTGGATCAGGGCGCCGACGCGTTACGCCATTTCGGCAGCGGGAATCACAAGGGCAAAGTCGTCATCACGATGGTGTAGCCACGGAGACACGCAGTCACGGAGAGGTCTGATCTACCACTCCGTGCCTTCGTGGCTGCGTGGCAGAAGAGTCCTTTACGGGAAACGGCCCGCTGCCAGCAGCAGTTCCAGACGTGCCCGCCGCACGGCATCGTCGGCAATCGCCGCGGAAGTTTCCGCGTCGCGCGCGCGGCGCTGCGCGTCGATCACCTCGATGTTGGTGGTCGCGCCTTCGCGGAACGCCACGTCCGTAATCTGCACGACCTCGTTCGCCTGCTGGGCGGCCTGCCGCGCGTAGTCCCTGGCGCGCTCGGTTGCCTGAACGGCCTCGCGCGCGGCGCGGATTTCCGACGTCGCTTGCCGTTCGACGTTCTCGCGATCGGCGCGCGCGACATCGACGAGCGCCTGCCGCTCGCGGGCGCGGCCCTGCCGTTCGCCGGCGTCGAAGAGCGGGACGGAGACGAGGAACGTCGCGCGCCACGATCGGCGATCGGCAAAGAGGCCGGCCGGCGTCACCAGCTGCGGCGTGACGACCGCGGTCGCCTCGGGCAGGCGATCCTTCCAGGCGTCGGCGGCAACGCGCACGGCCGCGGCCTCGCGCGCGGCAATGACCACGACGTCCTGACGGGCGCGCACGAGTTGCGCATCGGACACGCCATCCGGCGGAAGCTCGAACACCGGTTCGTTGGCGGCGTCAACCGGCCCGTCGGTGGCGATCAACACGCCGAGCGACTCCTGAGCGCGCCGCAATGCCAGGCGCGCCTCCTGCACGCGCGCTTCCGCGGCCGAGAGATCCTCCTGCGCGCGGAGCGCGTTCAGCCGGCTGCCGAGCCCGCCCTGAAACCGCTGGTTGGCGTATTCGTAGTGGGCGCGCGCAGTGTCCCGCGCGCGTTCGTTCAACTCGACGATTCGCCGGCCCGCGATCACGGAGAGAAACGCCTCGCCAGTTGCCATGGCGATCGCGCGCCGCGCATCTGCCCGCGCGCGTTCCGACACCGTCACCTGATCCGCTGCCTGATTCCGCTCCGCCCAGCTCACAGGCGTAAACAGCGGCACGGTCAACCCGCTGGTCGTCACTGTCTGCGTTCGCGGCACGATGCTTTCACCGCCGAAGCTGGTGACCGGGTCGATGACATTCGTCGAGAACGAGGCGTCGAGAGCCGGCCGCGTTCGCGCCCGGGCCTGCTGAAAGACCGCCTGCGCGCGGAGCACGCCGGCGGCGGCCTGGCGGACGGTCGGATGGTTGCTCATGGCACGCCGCACGGCGTCGTCGAAGGTCACGCTCTCGAGTTCCTGCGCCGAGACGGCAGATGTCAGTAATGCAAGACTCAAAATGCAGAATGCAAACACGACGGATTGCCCAGATGGGGTTTGCATTTTGAATTTCGCATCTTGCATTTCATCACTACGCATGCGCGGCCGTTCCTTCCTGCGTGCGCCCGGGAATCAGCGTGCGGACGAGGACGTAGAGAATTGGAATGAACATGATGTTGAGAAACGTCGCGAAGAGCATGCCGCCGGCAACCGCGGTGCCGACGGAATGGCGCCCTTCCTGACCGGCGCCTGTTGCCAGCACGAGCGGCATGACGCCGAGGATGAACGCCAGCGACGTCATCAGGATTGGACGGAGCCGGATCCGGGCCGCCTCCACGGCCGCGTCGATGACCGAACGTCCCCGTTCGCGAAGCTGCTCCGCGAACTCGACGATCAGGATCGAGTTCTTTGCCGCGAGACCGATCAGCATGACCAGACCGATCTGGCAATACAGATCGTTCTGAAGCCCGCGCGCCCATTGCGCCGACAGCGCGCCGAGCACGCCGAGCGGAACTCCGAGCAGGACGATGAATGGCAGCACGAGCGATTCGTACTGCGCCGCCAGCGTCAGATAGACGAGCAGCATCGCGATTCCGAAAATCGCGATCGACTGTCCGCCCGCTTTGATTTCCTCGAGTGAGATCCCGGACCACGCGTACCCGAATCCCTGTGGCAGCGCTGTTGAGGCAAGGCGTTCCATCTCGGCAAGCGCCTGCCCGGAGCTCACGCCCGGCGCCGCGGTGCCCGTGACCTGCGCCGAGCGGAACAGGTTGAAGTGCGTAATCACCTGCGGCGCCGTGGTCTCGCGCACACGGACCACGCTGGCGAGCGGCACCATGTCGCCCCTCGTCGTGCGCGCGTAGTACTGGCCGAGATCCGCTGGATCCGACCGGTACGCCTTGTCGGCCTGCACATAGACGCGGTAGGCGCGGTTGTTGAAGTCGAAGTCGTTCACGTACGCCGATCCGAGATAAATCTGCATCGCGTTGGTGATCTCGCTGATCGGCAGGCCGAGGCTGCGCGCCTTCTCGCGATCGATGTCCACCGCCAGCTGCGGATCGTTGGCGGTGAACTGGCTGAAGACTCCGGCGACGCGGGTTGAGGTCTGCGATGCGCCGACGAGGGCGAAGACGGCGTTCCCGAGCGCTTCGACGTTCCCGGCGCCGCCGCCCTGATCGAGCACCTCCATGGAAAAGCCGCCCACGTTCCCGATGTTGATCCCTGGCGGCGCAAACGGGACGACCAGCCCGCCCTGGATGGCCGACAGCGGTCCGCGGAGGCGCGGCAGCAGCGCCTGGATGCGTTCTTCGCGCTGCTCGCGTTCGTCGAACGGCTTGAGCAGCGTGAAGACGATCCCCTGGTTCGGCCCCGCTCCCGTGAAGCTGAAGCCGAGCAGCGAGAACACCGACTCGACTTCCGGCGTGGCCAGCAGGATCTTTTCCGCCTCCTTGACCACGCCGGTCGTGTACTCCAGCGATGCTCCGGGCGGCGCCTGCACGATCGAGACGAAGTACCCGGCGTCCTCCTCCGGGATGAACGCCGACGGCACGCGGTTGTAGACGTAGTAGGTCACGCCGAGCAGGCCGACGAAGATGACGGCCATCGCCCAGCGGGCGCGCATCAGGCCGCGCACGCCGCGGACGTAGAGATCCGTGCCGGCATGCAGTGCCCGCTCGAGCGCGCCAAAGAAGGCGCTGGTCTGCGACGGGTCGTGCCGGAGCAGCAATGCCGACAGCGCCGGCGTCAGCGTGAGCGCGTTGAATGCCGAGATCGCGACCGAGAAGGCAATCGTGATCGCGAACTGCTGATACAGGCGGCCCGTCGTGCCGGGGAAGAACGCGACCGGCACGAAGACGGCGATGAGCACCAGAGCCGTCGCGATGACCGCGCCGAACACCTCGCGCATCGCGTCCGACGCCGCCTGCCGCGGTTTCTTGCCGTGCTCCTGGATGTGCCGCTCGATGTTCTCGATGACGACAATCGCATCGTCCACGACGATGCCGGTGGCGAGGACGATGGCAAAGAGCGTCAGCGTGTTGATCGAGAAGTCGAGCAGGTGCACGAAGGCGAACGCGCCCACCAGCGACACCGGCAGCGTCAGCGCCGGAATGAGCGTTGCGCGCCAGCTCTGAAGAAACAGGAACATTACCAGCACGACCAGGACGATCGCGATTCCCAGCGTCTCGACGACTTCGCGAATCGACTCCTGAATCACCGTCGTCGTATCGAAGGCGATGCTGTATTCGAGGCCCGGTGGGAACGATCGGCCCAGCCGCGTCATTTCCTCGGTGACGCCGCGTTGAATTTCGAGCGCGTTGGCGGTGGGCAGGGCCAGAACGCCGAAGCCGACGCCCTCGATTCCCTGGAAACGCAACTGCGAGGAGTAGCTTTCCGCGCCCAGCTCCACGTCGGCGACGTCGCCGAGCCGGACCAGCGTGCCGTCCGGCGCCGACTTGACGATGACGTCCTCGAACTCGTTTTGCTCGCGGAGGCGGCCCGCCGCGCGAACGCTGATTTGATAGGTCTGTCCCGCTCGTGCCGGCGCATCGCCGACCATCCCCGCCGCGACGTTCACGTTCTGTTCGCGCAGCGCGTCCACGACGTCGCCTGCCGTCAGCGCACGCGCCGCCAGCCGCGCCGGGTCGAGCCAGACGCGCATCGAGTAGCGGCCGGCGCCGAAGACCTGCACGTCGGCGACGCCCGGCACCCGCTTGAGCGCGTCGCGGATGAACACGTCCACGTAGTTCGAGACGAAGTTCGAGTCGTATTCGCCGCGCTTCGAGTACAACGCCACGGCCGACACGAAGTTCTGGCTGACTTTCTGAACGGTCACGCCGAGCTGACGGACCTCGGCCGGCAGGCGTCCGAGTACCTGGTTGACGCGGTTCTGCACGTCCACGGCCGCGATATCCGGATTGCGGGTGACCTCGAACGTGATGGTGATCGTGCTGACGCCGCTGTTGGTGCTCGACGAGGACATGTAGGTCATGCCCTCGACGCCGTTGATCGCCTGCTCGAGCGGCGTCGTGACGGCGGCCTCGACCGTCTCGGCGTTTGCTCCGGTGTAGATAGCGGTCACCGAGACCGTCGGCGGCGTGACTTCCGGGTACCACGCGATCGGCATCGCGGGAATTGCCAGTGCGCCGGCGAGGACGATGACGAGCGAGCACACGGCCGCGAGAATCGGCCGCCGGATGAAGGTATCGACAAACATAGTGCCCTCAGCCCACCTTTACAGGGGATCCATCGCCGATCTTCTGGACATTCGAGACAATCACACGATCACCGGCGGCAAGCCCGCGCAGGACGACGTAGCTGTCGTCGATGACCGTGCCGACCGTGATCGGTTTCTGACGCGCCACGACCTTGTCGCCGGTGCCTTCGGCCACGAACACGAAGTGTTGTCCCGCGATTCGGTTGACGGCGACGACAGGTACCACCAGAGCCGGTTCGTTGCTGAATACGAGGCGCGCCTTCACGTACTGCATCACGCGCAGCCCCGGTGGCCGCCGCTGCAGCGTCGCCTTGACCAGCACAGATTGCGTCGCGTCGTCGGCGCGCGGGGCTATGAACGTCACGGGATTCGAGGCGATGACCTTTCCTGCATCGTCGAGCAGCTCGACGGCGAGGCCCGGCTTCAACTCGGTTGCCCGCTCGAGCGGCACGTTGAGGTACGCTTCGAGTCCCTCGGCCTGGTCGATCGTCGTAATCGGCGTCGCCGTCGTCACGCGATCACCCTCGCGTACCGGGATCTCGCCGACGATCCCGGCAACGGGCGCGATCACGCGGTAGTACTGCAGCTGGACTTCGTTTTCCTTGATCTGCGATCGCACCGCGGTCAGCTGCGCCTCCGCGTTCTTGTGCGCCGTCTCCGCCTGCTCCAGTTCGGCCAGGCTGACCGCCCCTGCCTGGTGCAGCTTCTTCATTCGCGTGATTTGCTGTGTGGCAAATGCGAGGTCGGCCTCGCGTGCGGCGACCTGCGATTCGAGCGTTGTAATCGAGGCTTGCTGCCGATCGGGGTCGATCTGGATCAGCGGCTGGCCGGAGCGGACCTGATCCCCGGCTTTGACGAAAATGCGCCGGACGAAGCCCTCGACCTGCGGCTGGATCGTCGTCGATCGCAGGGATCGGATCGTGGCCACGAACTCGGACGCTCGCGGGACCGGTTTCGGTTCGAGTGTCAAAGTCATGACGTCGGTCGGCGGAAGCGCAGCCGCACCGCCCGCGCCTGATGCCGGCTCCTGATTGCCGCGGCACGCGGCGGCGCTGCTGGCGGCGACGAGGAGAAACAACGCAAAGAGCCGTGAAATCGAGCTGTTCAACGGAAGATGAGGCATCATGACGCGTCCAGTTGTTAGACTCCTGCCCGAAGGAAAAATCACCGCCGCGGACGTTGGCGTGAAGTTGTCGGGGTGGGCGACGGGAACGAAGCGGAATCTTTTCTATATCAATAAAACGGGCGAACTCCAAGCGAAGTTACGCGGGCGGAACCGGTGACGACGCGTCCGCTCAAGACGCTCGAGCGCGTACTGTCGAAGGCAGGCGCAGGTTCGCGGGTTGATGCCCGTGGCTGGATACGCGCCGGGCGCGTCAAGGTCAACGGTCAGGTCGTGCGCGATCCGGATACCTGGATCGACATGCAGCGCGATCGGGTGCGGCTGGACGGAAAGCCGTTACAGGCTCGCGACCGCGTCTACCTGCTCCTGTATAAACCGACCGGCTATCTGACGACCTACCGCGACCCGAAGGGCCGGCCGACGGTGTACGACCTGATTGCCGACCTCGGCACCTTCGTCTCGCCCGTCGGGCGCCTCGATCTCGACACATCCGGCCTGCTGCTGATGACCAACGACAATCAACTGGCGGAGCGTGTGACGAATCCCGAGTCGCACCTGCCGAAGACATATCTCGTCAAGGCGTCGATGCGCCTCACGGACGAGCAGCTGCAGCGGCTGCGCGACGGTGTCGATCTGGCCGACGGGCCCACGCGTCCCGCGCGCGTACGCCGCGTGCGCGACTCGGAGAAGTACACCCATCTGGAAATTACGCTGACCGAAGGCCGGAACCGCCAGGTCAGACGGATGATCGAAGCGCTCGGCGCGACGGTGCTGAAGCTGGTACGCGTGAAGATCGGATCGATCTCGATCGGCACGCTGCCGATTGGCAAGTGGCGTACGTTGACCGCTGCGGAAGTGCAGGCACTGCGAAAGGGTTGAGTCGTGTCCGCCTTCAGGCGGACCTATGGCCGCAAGACCCGCAGCTTCGAGTCGTCGACGATCTCGAGCACTTCCACGCGTCCGCCGTAGGCGCGCGACATGCCGACGTCGACCGCCCAGACGCGATCGCTGCATCTGGCGGTGACTTCCTCGTGGACCGTATGCGCCACGATCATCCGGCGCGCGCCGAGAATCTTGAGCGACTCGGCGAGGACGTCACAATCCTCCGGGGTGACGTTGGCCGAAAACTGGCGCGTCCACATCACTCGATCGCCGTCATCGACGCCCAGCGCGGAATCGGGCTCTCCTCGCTCCCCGCGCAGCCAGTCTCGAACCTCGCGGTTGATGCGATCGACGCCGTATCGGGCCCAGCGTGGGACCACGCCGCCGTGCACGAAGACCGTCTGGCCGAGTTTGAGGACGACTGGGAGCTCGGCTATCTGCCGCGCGTACGGCCCGCCGGGCATCAGGGCGGCGCCGCGCGCGCGTTCGCGCGGCGGCAAGTGTCGCAGCCGCGGATCGTCCCGCTTGAGGCCCGCGAGCTGTTCCCACGCGGGGAACGGGTTCGGCCCCACGGCCTGATTGTCGAGCCGTCCGCCGAACACCTCGTGGTTCCCGATCAGCGCATGGACGGTCCCGCCGGCCTTGCGGGCACGGCGCTGCAGATCGAAGAAGTAATCCAGAACTTCCTTTTCGTCGTCGCTGCGCCCGATCAGGTCACCCAGCTGAACGACGGTGAGCGTGCCGCCGATCCATTCGTCGCGGGCGTTGACGGCGCCCGCCGTCCGCAGCGCTCTCCTCAGCGCGTCGATGTCCGCGTGGATGTCTCCGATCGCGACGACGCGGCCGTGAGGTGCAGGCTGAGCACCCCAGGATCGCCACGCCATCGTGAGCGTAAGGAGCAGCGCGACGGCGACGCTGAATGCTCTCAAGGGGGACATGCGTGTGGAATCAAGCCGAAGTCGCTCTCGGCGCGTTGATGACCCACTGCCCGGAAAGGTCGGGCTTCGAGGCAGCGCCTCCCGCCTGCGCAGCGAGCCACACCAACACCCGCAGAGTCATCGGCCTCAGGGGATGGTATCGTACGGCCCCGATTTCGCCGTCGCAAGGAGCCTGCATGACCAGTCGATCGCATCTTCCGTTTCTCGCACTGATTCTGGCGTGTTTTGTCCTGGCCGGTTCGCCGCCCATCTCAGGACAGTCGGGCGCGACCTATACCGTTGACGCGAACTGGGCGCAGCTTCCGGCCGGCACGACCTGGAATGGAAACACCACCTGGATCACAGCGGACGGGAAGGGCAACGTCGTGGTGCTGGTGCGGACCGCGCCGTACTTCCGCGTCTTCACGCGCGATGGGCGGTTCGTGAAGGCATTCGGAGACGACGGGCTGTTTCAGAGCGCGCACAGCGTGACGATCGACGCCCAGGGTTTCCTCTGGGTGACCGACTCCGCCGCGCACGTCGTGCACAAGTTCAGCGCGGACGGGAAGCTGCTGATGACGCTGGGCAAGAAAGGCGCCGCCGGCGATAACTCCTCGCGCGAGCTGTTCAACCAGCCGAATCACGTCGCCGTTGCCCCGAACGGCGATATCTATGTGTCCGACGGGTATGTGAACGCGCGCGTCGTGCATTTCTCCGGCGCCGGGCAGTTCGTCCGCATCATCGGCGGGGTGAAGGGCTCGGCGCCGGGGCAGCTTCAGCTGCCGCACGGCGTCGCCCTCGATTCGCGAGGGCGCATTCTGATCAACGACAGCGACAACCAGCGTGTGTCGATCTTCGACAAGGACGGCAGATTCGTCGAGGCGTGGCCGTTTCCGTCACGCGGCGGGATCGCGGTGGCCTCCGACGACACCGTCTACATCAGCGACGTGAACGCCGGCATCGTCAATATCGTGAAGAACGGGAAGAAGATCGACAGCGTCTCTGCCGAGCGGGCTCATGGGATGGGCATCGACACCGACGGATCCATCTATGTGTCGGGCGCATCCCGCATGACGGTCATGAAGATCACGAAGCCACGGTGACAACAGGGGAGGATGTATGTCGAAATCGGGATTCCGGCGCGTGTTGTGCGCCACCGCACTTGCAGCAACAGTTCTGGGTTCGTCGCTCTCGGCCGATAACGCGTGGAACAACTATCACTGGGCGCGCACCAGCAACCCATTCACCCTGACTGTCGTGAACAGCCTGACGAGCGACTGGGATTTGTATGCCGACGTTTCCGTGTCGGACTGGACGGCGTCGAGCGTGCTCGACCTGACGCAGAGGGATGAGTCGCTCGACGATCGCGGTCGACGACGATGCGATGGCCCCGCGGGTCAGGTGCGCATCTGCAACATGGCGTTTGGCTTTAACCAGTGGCTGGGGATCGCCGGCATCTCAATCGACACCGACGGTCACATTTTCACCGGCTATGTGAAGCTGAACGATAGCTATTTCAATACGTCGTACTACAACACGGACCTGTGGAAGCAAAGCGTCGTCTGCCAGGAACTGGGGCACGTCCTCGGGCTGGATCACCAGGACGAGGACTTCGACAACGAACCGTTGTTCAGCTGCATGGATTATCAGGATCCGCCGTTCGCGGAGCCGGACGACCATGACCTCGCCCAACTGGCAGACATCTACGCGCACCTCGACGGCTTCAACTCCTACATCACGGACAGCGGCGGCGGTGGCGGTGGTGGCGGTACCTGTAATGCACCGCCGGGAAAGGGCTGCAACAAGGTCGGCGTCCCGCAGGGTGAGGGTCGGGGGGAGTGGGGTATTTCGCTTGGCCGGCGTGGCGCGAAGGAACGGTTCCTCCGCATCGATCCCGACGGAACACGCCATGTCACGTTCGTGACCTGGGCACAGGGCCGCTAGTTGTACCAGCCTCGCATGCGGCGGGCGCGACCATCCGCTCAATGGACGTGGTTCGCGCTCGCCTTTGTGCTGGCCATCGGATTGGCCGCCCTGAGCGGCGCCGCGCAAACGTCGACGATCCTCACCAACGGACGAAACCTCCAGGTCCCGATCAATCACGGGCTCCCCGATAAGTCGCTCGACTTCACGTTCTGCCGC
Source organism: Vicinamibacterales bacterium (assembly GCA_035711805.1). GTDB lineage: Bacteria > Acidobacteriota > Vicinamibacteria > Vicinamibacterales > UBA2999 > Gp6-AA40. Next base: position 7,142 of record DASTBV010000167.1, on the reverse strand, counting down.
CTGCGATACCAGAACATCCGCCGGGCGAGAAAGTCCGGCTGGGGCGACGACTATCCGCAGGCGGACTACAACTTCCTGGTGCGGATATCCGAGCTGACCAAGACGCGAATCAGCCGATGGAAGAACGGCGATCCCGGCTTTGCCAACGTCACGCCGATGGATCCCGATCTCTTCCGCTGCCCGTACATACGCATGCAGAACGCGGCGAACTACGACTTCTCACCCGAAGAGACCCTTCGCATGCGCGACTACCTGTTGAAGGGCGGCTTTCTCTGGATCGACGACAACTGGGATCCCGACTTCGAATACATCCGTCCGAATCTCGAGCGCATTCTTCCCGGCGCACAGATCGTCGACCTGCCGGTCGATCATCCGCTGTTCTCGACGGTGTACCGCCTCAATCCGCTTCCCCAGATCCCATCGATGAATTCCTGGATGCGTACGGGTGAGAGTTCCGAGATCGGGCCATCAACCGTGCATTACTACGGTGTATTCGACCCCCACGACAGGTTGGTCGTGCTCGTCAGCATGAACTCGGACGTCTCCGACAGCTGGGAGCGGGAAGGTGACAATCCGTCCTACTTCGATGTGTTCGGGCGGGAGGGTTATGCGCTCGGTGTGAACGTCGCCGTCTACGCCATGACGCACTGAGATCGCGGTCGGCCCCTATTCACGTCTGTTCAGCGCCCGCGACAGCGCCTGAATGTCGCGGGCGGTGATGATGTCCGTATTCAAGCGCGATGTCTGTCAGTCGTGCGTTATGCGCCGGCGAGAGCGGATGCTGGCCGCCAGTCCCGCTGCGAGGCCGCCGCCGAGCAGCAGCACCGACGCGGGCTCCGGCACTGCGACGGATGGAGCGACGCGGAAGACGGCTGCGCCGCCTCCGGCACTTGCGCTGGCGAGATTCATGATGGTCAACGAGTGTGCGCCGGGACCGAGGTCCACCAGCAGCCGGCTGTAGGAGGGATCGCCAAGCGCACAGCCGATGTTGTTGCCGCACTCGCCTTCGTCTGTCGGGAGCGACGAGACACCCACCGACACGAGGTTGTCGAACAGCTCGAACGTGTCGCCCGACAGGAACAGATCGAGAACCGTGACGGTTGCCGGACCGGAGAACGTCCACGGCGGCGCGAGCGCGTCGGATGCCAGTGGATTCGTCGTCGCGAGGCATCCCCCGAAACAACCCTCCGCGGCGCCACCGGCATCGAACTGGAATTCGAGCCAGCTGCCATCCACGGCGATGGTGGTGGCGGATGCCGATCTGGCGGAAAGGACGAGTAGAAAGAGTCCGACGACAATGAACCTGGTCTTCATGATGGCTTCCACATGAGCTAGCGGGCCGCGACGATCGCGACCTGGAAGAATGCGACACCGCGCAGCAAGTATCGAGCCCGACAGGGAAGATCAACGCAGATTCTGTGCAGCTGACCGAAGGAGCGCCGGTGCAGCGACTTAACGATCGCAGCCGAACACTTCGCGGTGAATTCCAATGCCGTCCGCCGGCTGCTTGTTCAAGCATCAGCCGACTTTTGTCACAACGGCCAGTGCTGTTTCGTCCTTCCTGTTGAGAGCACAGACGGGGAGGCGGACGTGCTGAGATGGTTGTTCAGGCGCATCGTGAGTGCGTTCGAGCGGCAATGGAACTACGACGCGAGCTACCTGCGCGAGATCATAGACGCGAGCCCGCGCGCCGCATGGCGGTTCATGAACGCCGCACGGCTCGGGAACTACCGCCGTGACGTGCCGATCGAGGCGCTGGTCGCCGCCGGGATCACCGCGGTCCGATCGGAAGACTGCGGCCCATGTACGCAGCTGGGCACGGCGATGGCCGAACGGCAGGGCGTGCGCCCGGACATTCTTCGCGCCGTATTGACCGACGACGTTGCCGCGATGCCCGACGATGTCGCACTCGCCTGGCGGTTTACGAAGGCGGTCCTGGCGCACGACGCGGCGGCGGATGAGCACCGCAATGTGATCCGTGAGCGATGGGGACCGAGGGCGGTGGTAAGCCTGGCATTCGCAATCACCACGGCCCGCATTTATCCGACGGTGAAGTACACGATGGGACACGGAAGAATGTGCACTCGCGTCGTGGTCGCGGGAACCCCGGTGGCGATCGACCGGGACCTCACATCGAAGGCATGGGATGCGGTCTCGTCTGACGCCCGTCGACCGGCATGACGGATCCGGCGGTCAGCTTCGAGCCGCACCGGCGGCGGTTGCTGGGCCTGGCGTACCGGATGCTCGGATCCGTCTCGGAAGCCGAGGACGCCGTCCAGGACACGTATCTGCGGTGGCATGCCGCCGATCGCGACAGCGTCTCGGACCCGCGCGCATTCCTGACGACGACCGCAACGAGGATCTGCCTGGATACGCTCAAGTCGGCGCGAGTCCGCCGCGAAACGTATGTCGGCCCCTGGCTGCCGGAACCCGTGCTCGACACCGCCGCGCTCGCGCCGGACGCACAGACCGAGCTCGCCGAGGATCTCTCGATCGCGCTGCTGCTGGCGCTCGATCGACTGTCGCCGCTCGAACGCGCGGCGTTCCTGCTGCACGATGTCTTCGATTGTTCGTTCGGCGAGGTGGCCGGAGCGCTGGGTCGCAGCGAAGCCGCATGCCGTCAGTTGGCGTCGCGCGCGCGCACCCATGTGCGTGAGGCGCGGCCGCACGGCGTTTCAACGGTCCAGAGCCGTTCGGAGTCCTCGACCCACCAGCAGCTGGTCGCCGCGTTCGTCCACGCTGCCAGGTCTGGCGATGTACAGGCTCTGATGGGCATGTTGGCGGACGACGTGCGCCTGATGACCGATGGCGGAGGCAAGGTGGCGGCCGCGTTGAATGTCATAGAGGGTGCTGACCGCACCGCTCGTTTCGTCGTCGGCGCGGTGAGCAAAGGGCTGCCGGAGGGTTCGACCATTCGCGTCACGTCGATCAACGGTCTGGCTGGTGTGGTCGCGTACCGGCCGGATGGTTCCGTCCAGAGCGTGGCATTCGAGATCGCGGACGACCGGATTCACGCGATCTACGCCGTCAGCAATCCGGAGAAGCTGTCGCATCTCACCTCGTTCATCGCACGAGGGGGCTCCTCGAGCACCTGCGTGTGGCGCCGTTGCTAACAAATCGCCCCCGAACCACGCCTGAATGTCACCTCCGTTGACAGCCGTCTCCGACTGTGTTATTTTTATCGCACATATGTGTTATAAAACTAACATGACGGCAGCGCTGCTCGTGTCGCTGACCATCATGTCCGTCTCCGCGCAGTCGCCGACGCCAACGCAGACGGCTTCGTTGCGATTCGAGGTGGCGTCGGTCAAACCCAACAAATCCGGCGGCGTTCTCGTCTTGCAGCCGCGCGTTGCCCCGGACCGGTACCAGATCATCAACCTGGATTTGCGGACGTTGATCGCGATGTCGTTCAACCTGCCGGCGTATCAGATCGTGAACGCGCCGGACTGGACCCGGAACGAGCGGTTCGACATCACCGCCCAGATGCCCGCGGGTCTGAAGCCGTCACCCGCGGCCCTGTCGGAGATGCTGCGCACGCTGCTCGCAGAGCGCTTCCGGCTGGTGACGCATCGCGAGACGCGCGAGCTGCCGGTTTCAGCGCTGGTGATCGCGCGAGCCGATGGAAAGGTCGGGCCGGGCCTGGAGCCGGCCTCGGCAGACTGTGCGCCGGGAGGAAGCCGGCGTCTCGGTCCAGGTCCCGATGGCCGGCCGCAGCTGCCGCCGCCGGGAGTGCGTCCATGCGAGACAATGGGCGGCACCAGCTCGTTTACGTCGGGCTATATCACGATGGACGGGCTCGCACAGATGGTTGCCGGGCGAACGGGGCGCGTCGTCCTGAACCAAACGGGTCTCGCGGGTGCTTTTCAGCTCGCGCTGACGTTCACCCCCGAGCCGACGGCAATAGGTAATCCGCCGCAAGTCCCCGCTGTCGTCGATCCAAATCTCCCCTCGTTCACGACGGCATTGCAGGAGCAGCTCGGGCTGAGGCTCGAGTCGACGCGTGCTCCAGTCGAAGTCCTCGTCGTCGAGTCGGTCGATCGGCCGGCGCCGGACTGAAACCCCTACCGTCACTGCCGCTTGAGGGCGTCGCGCAGCTTGTCGGCAAGCGACCCGAGCGGCGCCGCGGGCGTGGCGTCCGGCCTCGCCGCATACTCGCGCAGCTCGGCCTGCTCGCGCTGCTGTGCGACCGCTTTCCTGCTGAGGCGAAGACGCCGGCCGCTGGCGTCGGCCTCGAGCACCGCCACTTCCAGCTCGCTGCCGATGGGAAATGCCTTTGCCATGTCCGTGTCGCGGTCCAGGCCGGTTTCGGAGGACGGCATCAGCCCGGTTATGCCGGGCTGCAGCTCGAGGAAGACGCCGAAGTCAGCCACCCGTGTCACGCGGCCGGTCCGCACCTGGCCCGCTTGGTAGGTCGTGCCCACCGTGCTCCAGGGATCGTCCTGCAGCTGCTTCAGCCCGAGGGAAATCTTGCCCGTGCCCTCGTCAACGCGTAGAACCTTGACCGTAATCTGATCGCCGGCGGCGACGACCTCGCCAGGAGTGGCGACGCGCGACCAGCTCATTTCGGAGACATGCAGAAGGCCCTGGATGCCGCCACCCAGATCCACGAAGGCACCGAAGTCGCGCACTGAGACGACCCGGCCGGTCAGCACCGCGCCGGCCACGATTGTCGCGCGTGCCGCGTCGGCGCTCGCCTGCTGTTCCTCTTCCAGTTGCTTACGCCGCGACACGACGACGGACTTGCCACTGTCCTTGTACTCGATGATCCGGAACGTATAGGTCTTGCCGACGTGCGCCGCAGGGTCGGCGGTGCGGACGATATCGATCTGAGAGAGCGGGCAGAAGGCGCGGGCGCGCGCGATGCGTACCTCGTAGCCTCCCTTGTTGACGCTCTCGACCTTGCCTTCCACCGCGAGCCCGGCTTGAAATGCGTTTTCCAGCTCGCGCTGGGTTGCGGCGTTGCGGACGCCCTTGCGCGACAGGATGATTCCGCCACTGGTGGAAACGACGACGGCCTGAATGCGATCGCCGATCGAGACCTCGATGTCGCCGTCCGCGTCCTTCAGCTCGGCAATGTCAATCTGCGCCTCGCTCTTCCCGCCGATGCTGACCAGCGCCACCTCCGAACCGATCGCGACGACCGTTCCGTCGATGGTCTGACCCCGCTCAACTCGACGTGCTTTGGCGGTGGACGCCGCGAACAACGTTGCGAAATCCTCTTCCTCTTCGCTCACGGCGACTCCATCAGATCGCGTGCCTGTACACTGAAGACAATCTTAGTGCTCTCTCTTTCCCGCATCAGCAAGCAATACGGCCGGCAGGTTCTCTTCGTTGATGCCTCCTTCCAGCTGAATCCTGGAGAAAAGGTCGGGCTTGTCGGCCCCAACGGCGCCGGCAAGACCACGATCTTCCGGATGATCACCGGCGAGGAGTCGCCCGACGAGGGCGACGTGTCGGTGCCGAAGAAGATGTCCATCGGCTATTTCCGCCAGGACGTCGAAGAGATGTCCGGCCGTTCCGTCCTGGACGAGGCGATCGCCGGCAGCGGGCGCCTGGGCGAGCTGCATCACGAGCTCGAGGCGCTGCAACACGCGATGAGCGATCCGGCACAGGCCGGCGACATGGACGGCATCCTGGAGCGTTTCGGCGAGGTGCAGGAGGAATACGACCATTCAGGTGGCTACGGGCTCGAGGCGCAGGCCCGCGAAGTCCTCCACGGCCTCGGGTTCGACGATCATCGGATTGACGGCGACGTCGGCGTGCTCTCAGGCGGCTGGAAGATGCGCGTGGCAATGGCACGCGTGCTGCTGGGGCGGCCGGACGTCCTGCTGATGGACGAGCCGACAAATCACCTGGACATCGAGTCGATCATCTGGCTCGAAGAATTCCTGCAGTCGCTGCCGGGCGCGCTGTTGATGACCTCGCACGACCGCGAATTCATGAACCGCATCGTCTCGAAGATTGCCGAGATCGACGGCGGTGAGATCACGGTCTATTCGGGCAACTACGATTTCTACGAGCGGGAGCGGGCGATCCGCGAGGCGAACCGTGAAGCCGCGTACGCCCGTCAGCAGGCGATGCTGGCCAAGGAGCACCGCTTCATCGAGCGCTTCTCGACGCATGCCGCTAAGGCGGCGCAGGTCCAGAGCCGCGTCAAGGCGCTCGAGAAGATCGAACGGATCGAGCTGCCGAAGAAGCGTCAGGCGGTGACGTTCGACTTCCGGACGCCGCCGCGCTCGGGCGACCAGGTCGCGGTCCTCGAGGACGTCTCGAAGGCATTTCCCTCGACGTCGCCCGGGACGGGTGGCAGCCGGGTGATCTACGACGAATTCGACATGACGATCCGCCGCGGCGAGCGCTGGTGCGTCATGGGCAAGAACGGCGCGGGCAAGACGACGCTGCTGCGAATGGTCGCCGGCGTGTTGAAGCCCGATTCCGGCAGCGTCACGCTCGGCGCGAGCCTGAAGATGGGCTACTTCGCGCAGCAGGCCTTCGATCTGCTCCAGCCGGACCTCACCGTCGAAGAGCAGCTGCAGCACGATTTCCCCAACGAATCGATCGGCGTCCTCAGGAATCTCGCCGGCGCCTTCCAGTTTTCCGCCGACGACGTCGGCAAAAAGATCCGGGCGCTGTCGGGCGGCGAGAAGACGCGGCTCGTCATCGCACGGATGCTGCTCGATCCACCGAACTTCCTCGTCCTCGACGAGCCGACCAACCACCTCGATCTCTTCACGAAGGACATGCTGATCGACTCGCTGAAGGACTACGAAGGGACGATGCTGTTCGTGTCGCACGACCGGGCATTCCTTCGGGCGCTGAGCAATCGCGTGCTGGAGCTTGGCGGCGAGAGCGGCGTCGAGCGGGAGCCGCACCTCTATCCCGGGTCCTACGTCGAGTACGTGGCGCGCACCGGCCGCGAAGCTCCCGGCGTCCACGCGTAAGCGTCGGAACGGTCACGCGATCGCTCTGTCGGATTACTTTCGTTCGGCGCCGGCCTTGCCGCACGCAGGGACCACCCGATACAATTGGAGGTTCCTGCCCGGCAGAGTTTCGCGGCCTATTACTGGGAGGTCGTTCAACGGTAGGACACGTGGCTCTGGACCACGTTATCGGGGTTCGAATCCCTGCCTCCCAGCCAA
>DASTBV010000166.1:0-40441 GCA_035711805.1 Vicinamibacterales bacterium | reverse complement strand
CAGGAGACGCAGGAGCAGCTGGCGCGTGTTCGTCAGGCCGCTCACGAGCAGATCGAAGCCGCGAAGCGCGCAGCTCAGGCGGAATCGACCGCTCGCCTCCGGGCCGAAGCCCAGGTCGAAGACGTCCGCCGCATCGGGCGCACTCAGGTCGAGGAAGTCCAGCAGACGCTGAGCGACCGCATATCGGCGCTGACGCGCGAGCTCGACGACAGCCGCCGTGAAGTGGCTGCCCGCCGGAACGAGCTCGATTCCGCGCGCGGCGCGTCCGCCGTGTCGCTGACCGATCTCGTCCGCGGCGTCCACGCCGTGGACGAAGCAGAGTCGCTGACGGCCGTGTTCCAGCGCCTGATCGACGCCGCACGCCATCATTCCAAGGGCGCGTCGATCCTGCTGGTCCGCGAGGATGGTTTGAAGGACTGGCCCGGCGGTTCAGCGGATTCGCGCCTGCGCATCAATGCGCGCGGAATGGACGTCGCCTCCAACTCCGCAGTCGAACGGAGGCGTGTTGAATCCGAGACGGCAATTGCCTTTCCGGTCAATGTCGGCGGCGAGGTGATCGCCGTCCTCTACGCGGAAGTTGACGATGCGCTGTCGCCGCAGCGGCGGATGTCGAAAGACGCACTCGACACGCTGACGCGCCACGCCGGCCGAGTGCTCGAAACGATCACGGTGCAGCAGGCGGCGGGTCTCCGTCCGCTGCGGCGCCAATCGACGGCTGACCGCCCGGCTCAGTCAGAGGAACGGTTGCCGTGAGACGCGCGCTCGCGGTTCTGGCGCTGGCAGCGTTGTACGCCACCGCCATGCCCGCGCAGGATCGCGCCTCGTCACGCGACGCCGCCGGAGCCGCGGCGGATCGGCTCGCCGCTACCTCACACCCACCGCTGCCAGCGCAGCGCTCGCACTACTGGTTCGTTCCGGAGACCGCATTCTCGGCGGCGACCGCGCGCCGTGACGCGCGTGATGCGGCGCGAGAGGGAGCAATGGTCCGCCTTGCACGCGGCGTCGAGCTGATCGGCTCCGCCGATTTCGCCGCCGCGCTGCCGCTCGTCAATTCACGCGATCTCGACGGATCGGTGCTCGGGCCGTATGCCCGCTACTACACAGCGGTCGCGCTGGTCGGACTGGCGCGGGTGGACGAGGCCGACGCCATTCTGAAAGCGCTGGCTCCGGCAAAGCTCGATGGCGCGCTGAAGGAAACGGCGTCGGTGCTGCAGGCCTCGGTTGCCGTCAAGCGAGGGGAGCCGGCCGAGGCCGAAGACCTTCTCGAAGATCTCAGCGACGACAAGCTTGCCTGGCCCGAAGACCTGCTGGTGGCGCTGGGACGCGCCGAGGAAACGCTCGGACACGCCGACCATGCGCTCGAGGCGTACCGCCGCGTCTATTACGACTATCCGCTGAGCGCCCAGGCCGCCGACGCCGCGGACGGCATCGCGCGCGTCGAGACGGCACCGCTCATCGCACCGGACCGGTTCCGTCGCGAACTGGCACGGGCGCAGCAGCTGTTCGACGCCAGACGATGGGCGCAGGCGCGCGCCGCCTTCGAACCGCTGCTCAAAGCCGCCGCCGGCGACGACCGCGAGCTGATTTCACTGCGCATCGCCGAGTGCGCGTATTACCTCGATCGGTTCAGCGAGGCGCGGAAGCTGCTGCAGCCGTACCTGAACGGAAGCCGCCGCGAGGCCGAAGCGCGCTTCTTCCACCTGACTGCGCTGCGCGGGGCAGGCGACAGCGAGACGTTCGTGTCGCTCTCTCGCGGCCTGGTCGCCGATTACCCGGACTCCGAGTGGGCAGCCGAGACACTCAACAACCTCGCCTCCTACTTCATCGTCGTGGATCGGGACGCGGAGGCGGATGCGGTCTTCCGTGAACTGCTGCGCCGATTTCCACGGCATCGCCTCAGCGAGCGGGCGGCGTGGAAGAGCGGCTGGTCCGCCTACCGGCTCGACGACTTCCGCGACGCCGCGGAGATCTTCGACAGCGCCGCGGCGACGTTCGCGCGCTCGGATTACCGCCCGTCGTGGCTGTACTGGTCGGCCCGTGCCTACGATCAGATCGGAAACACGGACACGGCCAACGCGCGTTATCGCCTGACCGTTACCGACTATCAGAACTCGTATTACGGCCGCCTCGCGACCCGGGTGCTGCAGCGGCGGAAGCAGCCACCGGTCGCGGCGTCCACGACCGTGGCTGCCGCGCCGCCGTCGGCCGTTCGAACGGACGATCTGATTCGGGCGCTCACGGCGGCTGGTCTCTACGAGGACGCGCTGAAGGAAGTCCAGTATGCACAGCGGGTCTGGGGCGACGCTCCGCAGCTCCAGGCGACCTTCGCCTGGATCCGGCATCGTCAGGGACTGACGCTCAAGGCCACGGAACGCTTCAACGCCATTCGCGGCGCGATCACGACCATGCGGCGCGCCTATCCGCAGTTCCTGGCGGCCGGCGGCGAGCATCTGCCGCCGGAAGTGCTGCGCATCATCTTTCCGCTCGACTACTGGCCGCTGATTACGAAGTACTCGAAGGCGCACGATCTCGACCCGTATCTCATCGCCGCGTTGATGGTGCAGGAATCGACGTTCACGCCGGAAATCCGCTCGGCGGCGAACGCGATCGGGCTGCTGCAGATCACGCCTCCAACCGGCCGCACGCTGGCGCGTCAGCTCGGCATCCGCCGGTTCACCACGTCGATGCTCACGCAGGCGGAGACGAACGTGCGCATGGGCACGAAGTACCTCAAGGACATGGTGGACAAGTTCGGCGGCGTGCATTACGCGCTGGCCGGCTACAACGCCGGTCCCCACCGGGTCACGGCGTGGCTGAAGGAGTCGCCGGGCCTGGAGCAGGACGAGTTCATCGACAACATCCCGTTCACGGAAACCCAGGCATACGTCAAACGCATCCTCGGCACCGCCGAGGACTACCGTCGTCTCTACGGGTCCGGCATCCTCGACGCGTCTGCCGGTCTGACGGCGGAGGCCGCTACCATCCCTCGAGCCACCGCGAAGCCGCCCGCCCCGGGTACGCAGCCGTCGCGATCCACGCGATCGCGCCGGTGATGGACGAACGCTTCACCAAGACCCGTCGCGCCGCCGACGCTCACTTCTGGTATCACGGGTTCCGGCGCTTCATCAGCCCGGTGCTCGCCGGCGCCGCGAACGGGCGAACCGACCTGCGCATCATCGACTGCGGCTGCGGCGTCGGCCAGAACATGCGTCTGCTCGAGCCGTACGGCCACGTGGTCGGCTTCGAGCTCGATTCGATGGCAGCCGTTGCCGGCCGCGAGTTCGGGCGCCCGATCGCCCGCGCCGACATCACGCGCATTCCGTTTCCCGACGCGGCGTTCGATATGGCGGTCTCCTTCGACGTGCTGCAGGTGGTGGAGCCGGACGTGGCCGCGGTGCGCGAGATGGCACGGATCGTCCGGCCCGGGGGGTGCGTCCTACTGACCGTGGCCGCGTTCAACATGCTGGCGGGCGATCACGCCGAAGTCTGGAGCGAGTGCCGGCGCTATACGCCCGAGACGGCGCGTGCGCTCGCCGCAAGCGCCGGACTGCGCGTCGAGCGGGTATCGTTCATGTTCGCCACGTTGTTCCCGTTGATGTTTGCCGTGCGGACGGCTCAGCGCGCACTCCGTCCGTTCCGCGAACGTCCCACGCACTCGGACATGAACGTGCCGTGGGCGCCGCTCAACACGGCGTTGATGCGGCTGCTCGACGGCGAGGCCGGGCTGTCGCGTTATGTCCCCATGCCCATCGGCACCTCGCTGATCGTCGTCGCGCGCAAGGACCGCGCGAATTGACCCGTTCGACTCGCTTCGCTCGCTCAGGGCAGGATTCTTCGACGCGGCGCCTGCTCGATTATCTGAAGCGGTATCGCCGCTCGTTCGTGGCCGGATTCGCCTGTGTGATCGCCGCGACCACGATTTCGCTGGCCGGGCCGTGGGTGCTCAAGTACGCCATCGACGACCTGAACCGGGGCGTGACCAGCGCGAAAATTCAGTTGTACGGCGGTCTGCTGCTCCTCCTGGCCGCTGTCGGCGGTTTCTTCCGCTTCCTGATGCGCCGGATCATCGTCGGCGCCTCGCGCGATTTCGAGTACGACCTCCGCAACGATTTCTTCGCGGCGCTGCAGCGCCAGGCTGTCGCGTACTTCCAGCAGCACCGCACGGGCGATCTGATGTCGCGGGCGACGAACGACCTCAATGCCGTGCGCATGATGATCGGCCCCGCGGTGATGTACACGTCCAGCACCGGGCTGACGTTCGTCATCGCCATCGCGCTGATGCTGTCGATCGACTCGAAGCTCACGCTGATCGCGCTCGTGCCGCTGCCGTTCGTCTCGGTGATGGTCCGCTACTTCGGCGCGGCGATTCACGAGCGCTTCGAGCGAATCCAGGCCCAGTTTTCGGACATCAGCGCGGTCACGCAGGAGTCGCTCGCCGGTGTGCGGGTCGTCCGCGCATACCGCCAGGAGACGGCGGAGATCGATCGCTTTCGGCGCGCGAACGAGGAATATGTCGTGCGCAACAAGGCGCTGATTCGCCTGCAGGGAGCCTACTACCCGAGCATGGGGCTGCTCATGGGCGTGGGCGCGCTGCTCGTGCTGTGGCTCGGCAGCCGTGAGGTCATTGCCGGGCGGATGACCATCGGCGAGCTGGTTGCGTTCAACACGTATCTGATGATGCTCGCCTGGCCGATGATCGCGTTCGGCTGGGTCACGAACCTGCTGCAGCGCGGCATGGCGTCCTGGAAGCGGATGCTCGACGTGCTCGACGCGGTGCCGGCAATCACGGATCCGCCCGTTCCTGGCCCGATTCGCCGCGTCGAGGATGTTCGCGGCGAGATCGAGTTCCGCAATCTCACGCTGGCGTATGGTGGCCAGGTTGTCCTGCAGAACGTCTCCGCGGTGATCCCGGCCGGAACGACGACGGCGATCGTCGGCCCCACGGGATCCGGGAAGTCCACGCTTCTCGCCACGATTCCGCGCCTGACCGATGCACCGCCCGGAACGGTGTTCATCGACGGCGTGGACGTCCGCGACATCCCGCTGCGCGTCCTGCGCGGTGCGATTGGATTCGTCCCGCAGGAGCCCTTCCTCTTCAGCACGACCATCGCCGAGAACATCGCCTTCGGCGTCGACGCGGCCGACGCCTCACCCGACGCGATCGCCGCTGCCGCGGCCGTCGCCCGCCTCGACCACGACGTCAGCCGCTTCCCGAAGGGGTACGACACGCTGGTCGGCGAGCGCGGGATCACGCTTTCAGGCGGCCAGAAACAACGTGCCGCGATCGCCCGCGCGCTGCTGATCGATCCTCGGGTCCTCGTGCTCGACGACGCGTTGTCGGCGGTGGATACATACACCGAAGAGGAGATTCTTCATCGGCTGCGTGACGTCATGCGTCGCCCCCTCGACCAGGCGTGGGGCAGGCGTACGTCGCTGATCGTCTCGCACCGCGTGTCTACCGTCCGGGATGCGGATCAGATCCTGGTCCTCATTGAGGGACGCATTGCCGAGCGGGGTACGCACGACGAGCTGCTGCGTCTGGACGGCTTCTACGCGGACCTGTACCGGAAACAGCTGCTCGAGGAAGAACTGGCGGCATCGTAATGCACGACGAGGAGGTGCTGGGGAAGGCATACGACGGCCGATTGATGCGGCGGCTGCTCGGCTACCTCCGTCCATACCGCGCGCATGTCGTGTTTGCCGTCGCCACGATCGTCGCCAACTCGGCGCTCCAGCTCGCGCCGCCCTATCTCACCAAGATCGTCATCGACGAATACATTCCCGCGCGTGATTTGTCCGGCCTGACCGCCATCGCCGCGTTGTATCTGGGCACACTGTTCGCCGCGTTCGCATTCGAATACGCGCAGACCTGGACGATGCAGACGACCGGGCAGAAGGTGATGCTGGATCTGCGCATGCAGATCTTTTCGCATCTGCATCGGCTGGATGTGCGCTTCTACGACCGCAATCCCGTTGGCCGCCTGATGACGCGGGTGACCGGCGACGTGGACGTCCTCAACGAGCTGTTTACGTCCGGCGTCGTGTCGATCTTCGGCGACGCGTTCACGCTCGTCGGCATCATGGCGGTGCTCGTCTGGATGGACTGGCGGCTGGCGCTGGTGGCGTTCGCGGTGCTGCCGTTCATTGCGCTCATCACGCAATGGTTCCGCGCGAACGTCCGCGACTCCTACCGCACCGTCCGCACGTGGATCGCGCGCATCAATGCCTACCTGCAGGAACGGATTACGGGCACGTCCACCGTCCAGCTGTTCCGCCGCGAAGCGCGCGACTACGCGGCCTTCGACGACATCGATCGCGCCCACCGTGACGCCAACGTCCAGTCGATCTTCTATTACGCCGTGTTTTATCCGGCCGTCGAGCTCGTGAGCGCGCTGGCGGCGTCGCTGATCATCTGGTACGGCGGCGGGCGGGTGATGGAAAACGCGCTGACGCTCGGGTCGCTTGTCGCGTTTCTTCAGTACTCACAGCGCTTCTTCAGGCCGATCAGCGACATGTCGGAGAAGTTCAACGTCCTGCAGGGCGCGATGGCCTCGTCGGAACGCATCTTCGCGCTGCTGGATACGCCGGTTGAGGTGAAGTCGCCTGAGATCCGCCTGAAGGCGGACACGACGGGAGGAGTGATTGCGTTCGAGGACGTGACGTTCTCGTACGTGCCGGGCGAGCCGGTGTTGAAGAACGTGTCGTTCCGGGTCGAGCCGGGCCAGCGTGTAGCGCTCGTCGGCGCGACCGGCTCGGGAAAAACGACGATCGTCAATTTGCTGCTCCGGTTCTACGACGTGGAGGCTGGACGCATCACGATCGACGGCGTGGACATCCGCCAGATGGATCTCGCCGCGCTGCGGGCGATGTTCGGCCTCGTGCTGCAGGATGTTCACCTGTTCTCCGGCACGATCGCGGACAACGTGCGGCTGGGTCATGCCGAGATCGACGAGGCGCAGGTGAGGCGCGCGCTGGAGGCGGTGCACGCCTGGGCCTTCGTCAGCCGGATGCCAGGGGGCCTGTCCACGCCGGTGGCCGAACGCGGCTCGACGCTGTCGGTCGGGCAGAAGCAGCTGCTGTCGTTCGCGCGTGCACTGGCCTTTGACCCGCGGGTGCTGGTGCTGGACGAGGCGACCTCGAGCGTCGATACGGAAACCGAGCTCCTCATTCGCGACGCGCTGCGGGTGGTCATGCGCGGCCGCACGACCATCGCCATCGCGCATCGGCTGTCAACGATCCAGGATATGGACCGTATCCTCGTCCTGCACAAGGGTGAGCTGCGCGAGTCGGGCACGCATCAGGAGCTGCTTGCCGCGCGCGGCCTGTACCACCGCCTCTATCAGCTTCAATTCAAAGACAGCCCTTCGACTGCGCTCAGGGCAAGCCCAGCACAGCCGGACCTCGTCGGCCGTTCGTGATCGCCGTCGTAGTGTCCGGCGTCAGCCGGACCTGCCGCGGACCGTCGATTGCACCTGACCTAATGAAGCTATGGACCCGGATGAGACGCTCGACGTGGTCCGCGATGCCGCGCGATGGTTCGAACCCGGCCTCGACGGGGGTGGGAGCGGCGCGGCCGGTAATGAATTGGGAAGGACACACCACTAAATGGCCGCCATCACCACAGTCGTGCGCGCGATTCAAATTCCCGACGGCAGAATCACACTCGACGCCGACCTGCGGCTGCCGCCGGAGCCCGCCGGCCTGATCGTCTTCGCACACGGCAGCGGCAGCAGCCGCCAGAGCAGGCGCAACCGCGACGTCGCCGAAGCGCTGGGTGCCGGTGGTTTCGCCACCCTTCTGCTGGACTTGCTGACGTCGCAGGAGGAATCTGTCGATCAGTTCACCCGCGAGTTCCGATTCGACGTCGAACGGCTCGGACGGCGGGTCGTTGCTGCGGTGGACTGGATCGCGGCACAGGATGAGCTGGGCGCGATGAGCATCGGGTGTTTCGGGGCGAGCACGGGCGCGGCGGCGGCGCTCATTGCCGCCGCCGAGCGTCCGGAGCGGGTTGGCGCGATCGTATCGCGCGGTGGACGGCCAGATCTCGCCGGCGGCGCACTGGCACGGGTGCTCGCGCCCACGCTGCTCATTGTCGGCGGCGCGGACGAGCCGGTCATTCGGTTGAACGAAGAAGCGCGGTCGCAGATGTCCGCCACCGTGCGCCTGGAGATCGTGCCGGGTGCGACCCACCTTTTCGAGGAGCCCGGCGCGCTGGAGCAGGTATCGCGGCTGGCGGTGGAGTGGTTTGCGGAACATTTGAAGTAGCTTCCGCCTTCAGGCAGTAGCTTCCGCCTTAAGGCGGAAGGCACGGACAAGGAATGTTTCAGGACGAGCGGGCGTTCAGCGACAGGCGTGAGGCAGGCCGTGAGCTGGCCCGGCTTCTGCCGGCATCGCTTCGATCCGGCGACGTCGTAGTGCTGGCGCTTCCGCGCGGCGGCGTGCCGGTCGCCTTCGAAATCGCACAAGCGCTCGGCGCTCCGCTCGATGTCTTTCTGGTGCGCAAGCTCGGTACGCCGGGCCATCCCGAGCTGGCGATGGGTGCCATCGCATCCGGCGGCATCAGGGTGCTCAACGACGAAGTCGTCGAGTACCTCAACATCCCGCGGGAGCTCATCGACGCCGTCGCCCAACGCGAGCAGGCGGAGCTGGAACGGAGGGAAGCGGCCTACCGGCATGGCAAGCCGATGCTCCCGCTGAGGAATCAGACGGTCATCCTCGTGGACGACGGCCTCGCCACCGGATCGACGATGAAGGCGGCGGTCGAAGCGGTAAAGCACGAGCAGCCTGCGCGCGTGATCGTCGCCGTGCCCGTCGGAGCGCCCGAAACGTGTCGAGCCCTGGAAACCATCGCGGACGAGGTGATCTGCGCGCGGATGCCGACGCCGTTCTCCGCCGTGGGACAGTGGTATCGCGATTTTGCCCAGACAACCGATGAAGAAGTTTCGGCGTTGCTGAAAGGCCGACCTGAAGGTCGGCCTCTACACGGATAACGGCGCGCGCATTGCTTTTCTCCCGACGGGCACGTACGCCTCCGCCGAGGTGAGGGCGGGCAACTCATGCAGGAGGAAAGCACATGTATCGATTTGTTCAGGTTGTGGCGTTGGCCGGTGCGGTCAGCGCGATCGGGTGCGGAGCCACCCAGAGAGCACCGGTCACGACGGCGCCGACGTCGTCCGGCCCGACCGTGGTCAACACCACGCAGCGAGGCGTCATCCCGGCGGGGCAGGAACTCGACGTGCGTCTGCAGACCGCACTCAGCTCCGAGACCGCGATGCCGGAGCAGCGCTTCGAAGCGGTTACGGCGGCTGACGTGATGCAGGAGGGCGCGGTGCTCATTCCCGCGGGGTCGCGTGTGCGCGGCGTCGTGACCGATGTGAAGCGCCCGGGGCGCATCGATCGCGTCGGCAGCCTCACGCTGTCGTTCGATCAGATCGAGGTACGCGGCCGCTCGTATCCGATCCGCGCGATGGCCACGCAGGTCTTCGAAAGCGGCGGCATCCGTGAGGAAGCGGGCACGGCAGGCGTTGGCGCCGGTGCGGGCGCGGTGCTTGGCGGACTCCTTGGCGGCCTGAAGGGCGCCGTACTGGGCGCTGTCATCGGCGCCGGCGGCGCGATTGCGGCGACAGAAGGCAAGGACATCACCCTGCCGGCGGGCACGATCGCGCGCATCCGCCTCGATCAGCCGCTGCGGGTGTGATCAACGCACCGGAGGAATCGCATGGCAACTGACAGTCGCAAATCCAACGTCGAGCGCCCGATCGACACCACGGCCGGACGTGACACCGCTTCACACTCGCGGCGCCAGATGGGTCGCCCATCGTCGTTTGCACCGTTCAGCATCATGCGGCAGGGGCTGGACGAGATGGAGCGATGGTTCGGCCAGTGGGGACAGGGCTCGCAGATCGGCGAGTGGTCGCCGGCCATCGAAGTGTTTCAGCGCGGAAACGACTACGTGATACGCGCGGACGTGCCGGGAATGACGAGACAGGACCTGCAGGTCGACGTCGGCGACGACGCGATCACCGTTCGCGGCGAACGGCGCGAGGACAGGAAGGAAGAACGGGAGGGCGTGTTCTGGACGGAGCGCAGCTACGGCAGCTTCACGCGCGTGATTCCGCTGCCGCCCGGCGCCATTGCCGATTCGGCCAAGGCGACGTTCAACAACGGCGTGCTGGAAATCGTCATGCAGGCGCCGTCGCCCGAAACGCGGCGCGGGCGCCGTCTCGATATTGCGGGGGGCCGGGAAGAAGGGACGAAGGCCTGAGGGGGTTCAACGCGGAAAGGCGGCCTCACCGGACGTTGGCGACGCAACGTCCGGCACTCGGCCGTCAGCCGTGGCGGCGTCGGCAACCTCACCCTCCGCCGGAGGGAGGCTTGCCGGCGGCGGCGCTTCCGGATCCGGGATGCGGCGGCGCACTTCACGTCCGCGGAACAAGCGATTGATCAGCCCGGGCGAGCTGGCCTTCGGATCCCATCCGAGGCGCAGCACCGTGACCTGCACGTGGCGCCGGCCGAATTTGAGCGCTTCGTGGCAGCTCCACATGTACAGATCGAGCAGCCGGCCCTGCACCTTCGGACCGGTATCCATGACGGTATACACACCGTTGTATCGCGAGTCGCCGGTCGCCACGTTCAAGACGCTGCCAACCGGCAGCAGCTGGGCGTCGGCGGCGGCGATGCCGGTGCGCGGAGGCGTGCCCGATGCGGTCGTGTGCCCCTTGCAATAGGCGGTGGCGCTGAACGGAAGGTGCGACCCGGCGTCCGGCGTCCGGTCGCCCATCAGCGACTGCAGAGCCGTGGAATCGATGATGCGGGTTTCGTAGAGAAACACGAATCCCGTGATGGCGACGACGAGCGCCAGCACCTTCCGCCGGAGAGAACCGGAGATCAGTCTCATCAGTAACGGTTACGGCATCCAGTGTTCGTACCCAGCGGGCATCCCACGACTGCCCTGATCGTCACGCAGCAGCACATCACGTCCCTTGGTCACCACGCCGATCCGGGTTATCGGCAGATCGCCGGTCTGCCGACGCACGCCGCGAAGCCGCCCCCGCTGCGAGGGCCGCGACGTGAACAGCAGCTCGTAGTCGTCGCCCGCGATCATCGCGGTGTGCAGCTCACCGACAACCGGAACGGCGGCCGCATCGACCGTCACGCCGACGCCGGATGCTTCCGCAATCTGCCTCACCGCGTCCGCGAGCCCGTCGCTCACGTCGATGCAGCTCGTCGCTGCCCGGTTGCGACCAAGCAGGACGCCCGCCCGAACGCGGGGTTCGGGACGCAGGTAGCGCTCGACACATGCGCCCTGACCGCCAATCGGCGATCGTCCCGCCTGGAGCGCCGCCAGTCCGGCCGCCGCGGCGCCGATCGTTCCGGTCACGTAGACCTCGTCTCCAGGCCTTGCTCCCGCCCGCGTCAACACGCGGCGTGGACGAACGCTGCCCGTTGCCGTCACGTCGACGGTCAACGGTCCCGTCGTCCGCGTGATGTTTCCACCGACCAGCGCGACCCGATACCGCCCGGCAAGCGCCAGCAGGCCGTCCACGATTCCATCGAGCGCCGCGACATCCAGAGCGTCGGGCAGCAGCAGCGACAGCAGCGCCGCCCGTGGCTCGGCGCCCATCGCCGCCAGGTCGCTCAAATTGACGGCCAGCGCCCGGTGACCCACCGCGTCGGGTGGGGAGAACCGGAGGTCGAAGTGGATCCCGTCAACCAGAGCGTCGGTCGTCAGTACGTCGAACGCGCCGCGAACCGGCTCGATGACAGCAGCGTCATCGCCGGGGCCGACGGCCACCCACGGTGGCGTGGCGAGGCGCGAGGTAATCCGGGCGATGAGCGCGCGCTCGCCGAGGGAGGAGACCCTGATGCCCGGCAAAGCCGTGGTATGTCGCAAAAACAATAGAAGCCCCGCTTTGCCGTGTGGGGAGGTCGAATGAACCTGCGAAAGCAGGTGGAACCGCTGTTATCGGCCGCGCTTCAGGCTTCCTCGGTTCAGAGGCATGCACAACGCACGACCCCGCGGCTCACTTTGATGAAACGTTGGCTCAGACGAGCCTCCGAAACCATCACGAGCAAAGCAGGAGCTTGAAGGATCTTAACGTCGGGGCGGGGTCAGGTCAAGGCATTGCGCCTTCACCTGCTGAGCCTTAACCGGCTTTAGTTTCAGCTATTTGCGCGAGCACCTGATCGACGATCCGCTCGAGCCTGATGGCCCGCTGCTGCATCTCGCCGTTGGCGTCGGAGTGGTCGGCGCGCGCGCGGAAGCACTCATCCGCCAGATTGAGGGCCACGAGAACCGCCAGGCCGAGCATGTCGCTCGTCGGCGCCGTGTCGACCGCGGCGCGCATCTTCCGATCGACATAAGCCGCCAGCTCGGTGACGTAGCGCTCCTCGAGCTCACTGCGGATGGGATACCGCTGGCCGGCGATCTCGACGGTCACGACGCGGCTCAGATCGCCTCCAACTGCTCCAGCATTTCCGCGACGCGCGTCCGGATGACGTCGCGTTCGTCGCGCAGGGCGGTAATTTCGGTTGCCGCGGAT
Organism: Vicinamibacterales bacterium; assembly: GCA_035711805.1. GTDB lineage: Bacteria > Acidobacteriota > Vicinamibacteria > Vicinamibacterales > UBA2999 > Gp6-AA40. The sequence continues at coordinate 27,899 of DASTBV010000166.1, read as the reverse complement.
TCCGCCTCGGCGAGCCGGGCGCGCAGCGCCGTAATTTCCTGGCCCAGGCGCGCGTTGGCCTCGGCGGACTTTGCCTGGTCGGCGCGCATCTGGGCGATCAGGTCGACCAGCCGCTTCACTTTCTCCTCGAGGCGATCGATAGGGTCGAGGTCAGTCTGGGAGGTACGCGCTGCTGCCGACTTGATCATGCCCGTGGGTTCCTTCTCAGAGCGTGCGATCCATCAGGAGCGCCGTCATTGTGAACGTTGAAGTTGCGAGAGATGGTGCCACGAACTGGTGACAGTAGCAAGACAGTTGGATAGTTCGTAGTTCGTAGTTGGTTGGTGGTTGGTGGTTGGTGGTTGGTGGTTGGTAGAGGCCGACCTTCAGGTCGGCCTTTCACCGTTGAACGGCGCCGTGCTTCTCGCGCACCGCCCTCAACACATCGTCCATCGCCTGCTGCACCTCGGCATCGGTGAGCGTTCGGTCTGGTGACCGGAAGGTCAGGCGCAGCGAGAGGCTGACCTTCCCCTCCGGCACGCCTTTACCCTGGTAGCGGTCGAACTCGCGAACGCGGGCGAGCAGCGACGGAGCCGTCTCTCTGATCGTCTCGCGGACCTCGGCAGCCGGCAGGGCTTCGTCGACGAGGATGGATATGTCGCGCGAGACCGATGGGAAGCGCGGCAGCGCGTGAACCGCCATCTGCTGCGGGGCGAAGCTCTCCAGCCGATCGAAATCCAGTTCGAGCGCGTACACCGCATCGGCGGCTGAAAGACCGTGCTGCTCCCCGATAGCAGGCGACAGAAGTCCAAGGGATCCGAAGGGCATCCCCTTGATCATCAGCGTCGCGGCGCGTCCCGGCACGAACCACGCCGGCCCACGAGGCTCGACGCGGTAGTGAAGGAACCCCATCGCCAGGACGATCCGTTCGGCGATACCGCTGATGTCGAAAAAATCGACCGGCCGCGTGCCGCCGCCCCAGTGGTCGCTACCCGTCGCGCCCGCCCATACCGCCGCGATCGTGCGCTCCTCGCCTGCGGAGCGCGTGAACCTGGCGCCGATTTCGAAGAGCCTGATGTCGCGCTGCTCGCGATGGCGGTTGTACGCGACCGCGCCGACGAGCCCAGGCAGCACCGACGGCCGAAGGACGCCGAAATTCTCCGAGAGGGGATTCGCGATCGCCACGAGCGCGCTGTCATCGCCAAACGGCGCGGCCGCAGATCTGGCAATGAATCCGAACGTGTTCGCCTCTGAAAAGCCCGCACCGGTCATGACCGCGCGCAGCTGCCGGGCGCGCGTGATCCGCGGATCCACTGCCGCCGGCGGTTGCAGGAGCGCTGGGAAGCGCCCGGGAATGCGGTCGAATCCGTTGTGGCGGGCGATCTCCTCGATCAGGTCGACCTCTCGAGCGACGTCCACGCGCCGTGGAGGAACGGTAACGGACCAGCCGTCCGGGAGCGGCGCCAGTTCGAATCCGAGGCTGACGAGAATGCGCGAGATGTCCGCGTCCGCCACCGTGATGCCGAGAAGCGCCGTTACCCGCTGACGGCGAAGGGTAATCACCCGTGCCTGCACGTTGGCAAGACCGCCAGCGACCACGTTCGCCCGCGGCGTGCCGGCGCCGATCTGCTCCAGCAGGGCACAGGCGCGGAGCAGAGCCACACCGGGCAGCATTCGATCGGTACCACGTTCGAACCGCGTGCTGGCCTCCGTCTTCAGTCCCAGCTTCCGGCTGGTGCGCCGCACCGACAGGGGATTGAAATAGGCGCTCTCCAGCACGATCGACCGGGTCGAGTCCGTGACCTCCGAGTCGGCGCCGCCCATTACGCCGGCAATGCCGACGGGCCGCACGCCATCGGCGATCACCAGCATGTCCGCGGTCAGCGGCCGGACCTGGCCGTCGAGCGTCTTCAGTCGCTCGCCGTCACGAGCCGTTCGCACACGGACCTCGTTCTTCTCCAGCGTCGCCGCATCGAACGCATGCATCGGCTGACCGAGCTCGAGCAGCACGTAGTTCGTGACGTCGACGATGTTGCTGATCGGACGGACACCGCCGGCCTTGAGCCGCGCCTGCATCCAGTCGGGTGACGGCGCGACGGTGACGTCTACCATCCCTCCCGCGTAGTAGGGACATAGATCGGGATTCTCGAGGGTGATGGAGATGCCGGGTTCGCCTGCGCTGGCGTTGCCATCTCCGGCGGGACCCGGCCCACGGCTACCCTGGTCCGCCTTGAGGGGCAGCTGGAAGGCCGTTGCAATCTCGCGCGCCATGCCGGCGACCGACATGCAATCAGGCCGGTTGCCGGTCACTTCGAAGTCGATGACCCAGTCTCCGATCCCGAACAGTTCGACTCCTTCCACGGCAAAGCCGCGCAGCGACATGACGCGCGCGATCTCGTCCGCCGATTCGCGTATCTCCACGAACTCGCGCAGCCAGGACAGCAGAACCTTCATGCGGGGAACTGCTCGAGGAACCGGAGATCGTTCTCGTAGAACAGACGGATGTCGTCTACGCGGTACTTCAGCATGGCAATGCGCTCGATACCGGTGCCGAAGGCGAATCCGGTGTAGCGCTCGGGGTCGTAGCCGACGGCCTCGAACAGCGCCGGATGGACCATCCCGCTGCCAAGGATCTCCAGCCACCCGGTGTGCTTGCAGATGGCGCACCCCTTGCCGTTACAGCCCTGACAGCTGATGTCGACCTCGGCGCTCGGCTCGGTGTACGGGAAGAAGCTCGGGCGCAGGCGCACCTTCGCGTTCGTCCCGAACAGCGCGCGCACCATTGCCTCGAGCGTCCCCTTCAGGTCCGCCATCGTGATCCCTTCGTCCACGACCAGCCCCTCGAACTGCTGGAACATCGGCGTGTGCGTGAGATCGAGGTTGTCGCGGCGATAGACGCGTCCGGGGACGATGATGCGCACCGGCGGCTTGAAGGTCTGCATGTAGCGAATCTGCATCGCCGACGTGTGCGTGCGCAGCAGCGTCGCCACGCGCGCCTGCTCCGCCGGCGGCTTTCCGCCCAGCGCGTCGCGGCGATGCGCGCCCCAGATGCCGCCGACGATCGGCGTCGAGAGGTACAGCGTGTCCTGCATGTCGCGCGCGGGGTGGTCGGGCGGCATGTTGAGCGCCTCGAAGTTGTGGAAGTCGTCTTCGACTTCCGGCCCTTCGAGGATCTCGTAGCCGAGGCGGGTGAAGATGTCCTCGACCTCCTGGCGGACGCGCATCAGCGGGTGGATGCGTCCGAGCGGCTGCTCGCGTCCCGGCAGCGTGACGTCCACGGCTCCGGCGGGCGCGCGGCTGGCGCTGAGCGCGGTGCGCCGCGAGTCGATGGCCGTTTCGATTTCGGCCTTCAGCTCGTTGACGAGCGCGCCCGTCGCACGCCGCTCGTCGGGGGCCAGCGTGCCCAGTTGCTTGAGGAGACCGGTGACGGAACCGGACTTGCGGCTCAGGAACTCGTCGTGCAGCGCCTTGAGCTCGGCGTCGGTACGAACGGACGCGACCCGCGCACGGAAGTCCGTGCGCAGGGCCTCGACCGCCGACTGCTGGTTCGGAGAATCAGGCATTCGCCTGGGCAGGAAGCGCGGCCTTGGCCTGCGCCGCTACCTTGGCGAACGCTGCGGGTTGGGTGGCGGCGAGATCCGCCAGCATTTTGCGGTCGAGCGTGCTGCCGGCCGCCTTCAAGCCGCGCATGAGCTGCGAGTACGTCAGGCCGTTCTCCCGTGCCGCCGCATTGATGCGGACCACCCAGAGCCGCCGGAACTCGCGCTTCTTGTTCTTGCGCCCGACATAGGCGTACTTGAGCGCCGTGTCGACCGACTCTTTCGCTGCCCGATACAGCTTGCTCTTGGTCTGGTAGTAGCCTTTCGCACGGGCGAGCAGCTTCTTCCGCTTCGCGCGCCGGACTGTTCCTCTTTTGACTCGCGGCATTGTTTCCTCTTCGGCTATTGGGTGCACCCGATGGGGTGACTTTGAATTGACCCAGCGACCTCTGGCGGGCCTGACAAGGCCCGCCCCACGCTACTTCTAGGCGGGCCTGACAAGGCCCGCCCCACTGGCTATTTATAAGGCAGCATCCGATTCAGCTTCGGCGCATCCTGCTCGGCGACTTCGCGCGTCCCGCGCATCTGCCGCTTCGACTTCGTCGTCTTGCTGGTCAGGATGTGACGCTTGAAGGCCGAGCCGCGGACGATCTTGCCCGTGCCGGTCTTCTTGAACCGCTTCGCTGCACCCCGGTGTGTCTTCAGTTTCGGCATAAATGGTTTCTTCGCTGTAATGCAGAATGCTGAATTCAGAATTCAGACGCCTGCATTCTGCATTCTGCATTCTGCATTCTGCATTCTGAATTCTGAATTACTTCTATTCCTCATCCCCCGGCTCCGCCGCCGCCACGGGCTCCGCCGACTTCTTCGGCACGTTCTTCCGGGTTGCCCGCCCGGCCAGGATGACGTGCATCTGGTTGCCTTCCTGCCGCGGCATCGTCTCGGCCACGGCCTGGTCGCCGAGGTCCGCGATCAGCCGCTCCAGGATGCGGCGCCCGATTTCCGGGTGCGCCATCTCGCGGCCGCGGAAGAAGATCGTCGCCTTCACCTTGTCGCCGTCCGCGAGGAAGCGTTCGATGTGCTTCCTCTTGAAGTCGTAATCGTGCTCGTCGACCTTGGGGCGGAACTTGATCTCCTTCACCTCGATCACGCGCTGGTGCTTCTTCGCCTCGCGGGATCGTTTCTGCTCCTGGTACTGGTATTTGCCGAAGTCCATGATTCGGCACACCGGAGGCACGGCAGTCGGCGAGATCTCGACCAGGTCGAGCCCCTTCTGACGCGCGATGGCGACCGCCTGCGGCGGCGGCATGATCCCGAGCTGCTGGCCGGTTTCGTCGATCACGCGAACTTCACGAACCCGGATGCGCTCGTTGGTGCGGACACGGTCGTCACGTCGGGGCGAACGATCGAAAGCTATAGCTGTCTCCTCTGCTAGTTGGTAGTTCGTAGTTGGTGGTTCGTAGTAGCTACGACGCTCCCTTTTTGACTATTTCTTCCTGCGCGTCCACGATGAACGCGCCAACGGCGCGCGCACCGAGATCCCCACCGGTTCGGCTGCGGACCGAGACGGTCCCTTCCGCTGCCTCCCGGTCGCCGGCGACCAGCATGTAGGGGACCTTCTGAAGCTGCGCTTCCCGGATCTTATAGCCAATCTTCTCCTGCCGGTCGTCGAGCTCCACGCGCAGCCCGGCGGCGGCGAGCTGGTCGCGGACGCCCCTGGCGTACTCGAGGTGACGATCGGAAATCGGCATGACGACAGCCTGGACGGGGGCGAGCCACAGCGGCCAGGCGCCGGCGAAGTGTTCGATGAGCAGGCCGATGAACCGCTCGAACGTGCCGAAAATAGCCCGATGAATGACGACCGGGCGATGCTCGGCGTTGTCGGCGCCGATGTACTTGAGGTCGAACCGTTCAGGCATCTGGTAATCGAGCTGGAACGTAGCGCACTGCCACTTCCGCCCGATGGCATCCGTCACGTCGACGTCGATCTTCGGCCCGTAGAATGCGCCGTCGCCTTCGTCCACCGTAAAGCTGTGCCCCGTGCGTTCCAATGCCTCCTTCAACGACGCCTCGGCGTGGTCCCACGTCTCGATCTTGCCGAGAAACTCCTGCGGCCGCGTGGAGAGGCGGACTGAATACGGGAGCCCGAAGTCACGGTACACCTGCTTCATCAGCTCGAGCAGGCGCGCGACTTCGTCCGCAATCTGCGACTCCATCACGAAGCAGTGCGCGTCGTCCTGGCTGAGTTGCCGGACCCGGGTCAGCCCCGACAGCACGCCCGATGCTTCGTTGCGATGCAGCGGAGTCTGCTCGTGGAAGCGGAGCGGCAGGTCGCGATAGCTGCGGACCTCGGACGCAAAGACCAGGAAATGCCCGGGGCAGTTCATGGCCTTCATGGCCATCTGCTCGTCATCCGCGTCCTTGCTGCCCCCCTCGACCAGAAACATGTTCTTGCGGTAGTGCGACCAGTGGCCGGAGGTCTCCCACAGCGCCTTGTTGAACACGAGCGGCGTCTTGACCTCGACGTATCCAGCGGGGAACAGCACACTGCGCATGTAGTTCGCGAGGGTGTTGAACAGCGTCGTGCCGTTGCCGAGCCAGAACGCGGCCCCCGGCGCCCACTGGTGGAACATGAACAGCTTCTGGTCGCGGCCGATCTTCCGGTGATCGCGCTTCTTCGCCTCCTCGATCCGGTGCAGGTGTTCCTGCAGTTCCTTCTCGCTGAGGAACGCCGTCCCGTAGATGCGCTGCATCGGCTGGTTGCGCGCGTCGCCCTTCCAGTAGGCGTTGGACGCGTTGAGCAGCTTGAACGCCTTCAGCTTCCCCGTGGACGGCACGTGCGGTCCGACGCAGAAATCGACGAACGTCTCCCTGTCCTTGATCGTGTAGCAGGAGACCGTGTCCTGACCTTCCGTCTTCTCCTCGATCAGCTGGACCTTCAGCGGCTCGCCGCGACTGCCGAAGAAACGCTTTGCTTCCTCGCGCGGCCACATCTGCCGTTCGTACGGCAGATCCTGCTGCGCCAGCTCGCGCATCTTCTTCTCGATCAGCTCGAGGTCCTCGGGCACGAACGGCCGGCTGACGACGAAGTCGTAGAAGAACCCTTCGTCGGTGGCGGGGCCGATGCCGCACTGCGCGCCCGGAAAGAGGTTCGTCACGGCGGCGGCCAGCAGGTGCGCCGTGCTGTGCCGGTAGAGCGCGAGCGCCTCGGCGCTGTCGGCGGTCACCAGACGGACCGACGCATCCGCGTTGAGCGGATAGGCGAGGTCCACAAGACGGCCGTCGACGACGGCGGCGAGCGAGGCTTTGGCCAGCCGCGGCGAAATGCCGGATGCGACGTCGCGCACCGGCGTGCCCGCCGGCACGCTGCGGCTGGAACCGTCTGGAAGTGTGATGTTGACGTCGCTCATGGCAAGTGGAACAACTTCAAAAGTGGAAAAGTGGAAAAGTGGAAAAGTAAGTTAAAAGTACGTTTCGGAGCGACGGGTGGTACCCGTTACTTCGACCCTTCCAACTTTTTCCACTTTTCCACTTTTCCAGTTTTCCACTTCTTCCACTTGTTCCACTTTCATCGGCTCGCCAACAGAAGCTCGCGTAGCGAAGACTGGCGAGCGAAGGTTGGTAGGCGCGGGTGGACTCGAACCACTGACCTCCTCCGTGTCAGGGAGGCGCTCTAACCAACTGAGCTACGCGCCTATATCTACTGCAAAAATCAGGTGTTAACCCGAACGGCCAGTATACCAGAGGGCTCAGGGCTCAGGGCTCAGGGCTCAGGCCTCAGGCCTCAGGCCCCAGGCAGAGAGCGGGCCGTGCGAGCCGACCACCGGGTCGTCGGGCCGCAGGGTCCGCTCTGAATTGTGGCGAGGACGGTCTAGCGAACGGCGTCTTTGAGCGCCTTGCCGGCGCTGAAGCGGACGACGCGACGCTTGGGAATCTTGATGGCGGCGCCGGTCTGCGGGTTGCGGGCGGTGCGCGCCTTGCGCTGGGCGGTCTTGAAGGTGCCGAAGCCGACGAAGGTGATCGAATCACCGCGCTTCAACGATCTGGTGATGCCGTCGATGAGCGACTCGACGGCAGCGGACGCGCCCGCCTTGGACGAGCCTGTGTCTTTCGCGATCTTCGCGATCAGTTCCTGCTTGTTCATGAAATCTCCTCGGAGTCTGTTCGGATGGAAGTGAGGCGAGGCGGTTATACGCCTCGCTCTCCGAGGTGTCAATCGGAAATCGTTCGGATCGTTCGAGACGTTCGAGTCGTTCGAGACGTTCGAGTCGTTCGAGACGTTCGAGTCGTTCGAGTCGTTCGAGTCGTTCGGATCGTTCTACGCAGCCTGTTTCGCCGGCGCCGCGAGTCGTTCGATCGCCTTGTCGAGCGCCGCATCGACCTTCGGCGGATCGGCGCCGAAGTCGACGTCGGGTTCGGGGACGTGCACGTCGGGCGTGAGACCCTTCTCATGGATCGCTGCGCTCGACGGCGAGAGATATCGAACGCTGGTCAGCAGCAGCCCGCTTCCGTCCGGAAGCTTCACCAGTTGCTGCCTTGCGACGCGACCGATCGTTCGCTCGCCGACCAGTTCGGCGCGATTGTTGCCGTCAAGTGCGGCGGCGAACAGCTCTGCAGCGCCCGATGTCCCGGAGTCAACCAGCAGGACGACAGGCGCAGCAACCGTGCCGTCGTTGGCCTGCGCGGCAATCGAATCTTTCCTGGTTTTGTCTTTCGCGTCGGGACGCGCCAGCGGATCCCTGGACACCCGGACGGCCAGCGTGGCGCCGCGGACGAACAACCGTGCGGCTTCGATGCCGCTGTCCAGGTCGCCGCGCGAGGTGCCGCGGACGTCGATCACGTACCGCGCCGCTCCGGTCTTGGCCAGCGCGTCGACGGCCTGCTTGATGCGGGCCGCCGAATTCGGCGTGAATTCAACGACGCGGATATATCCGGTGGATGCATTCGCCATTCGCGACGAGACCTCGGCACCCGACAGGCGCTCGCGGTTGACCGCCACCTCGTGCGGATCGGAGACACTGCCGCGAATGACGAGCAGCGTCACCTTTGATCCAGCCCCGCCGCGCAGCAGCCGGTTGCCCTCGAACGCTGAGATGTCGCGCGTGGACCTGCCGTCAATCGCGCGCAGGTAGTCCCCGGTGCGGATTCCTGCCTTTGCCGCCGGCGACCCGTCGCGCACCGACACCACGCGGAGGTAGTAGCCGCGCGTCAGATCGATGCCGAGTTCGCCCGCCGCGGGCGTGTCTTTCGACTCGAACGCCTTGACCAGGTCCGGGTTCAGGAACGCGCTGTCGACGTCGAGGCCGTCGGTCAGCCCGCGCATCGCGCCACGCATGGCCTTCTGCACGTCGACGTTCTCGACGTAGTTCTCGACCACCAGCTGCATCACGTCCTCGAAGACGCGCAGGCTGCGCAGCGTTTCGTCGCGCGTCATCGCCTGGCCCAGATAGCCGCCAATCAGCGTGAACGCAATGACCGGCGTGGAGACGACGAGGACCCAGAGGCGTGTGCGTGCTGTCATTGAAACTCCCAACTACCAACTCCCAACCTCCAACACGGCCGCCTTTTTGGGCGTTGGGCGTTGGGAATTGGGGCCGTTTACCTGGCCTTCAGCCATTGTAGGGGATCGACCGGACGACCGTCGATCCGCATCTCGAAATAGAGCGCCGGAGGTCCGGCCGGCGCCGACCCGCTGCGGCCCAGCTCAGCCCCGGCGTCCACCGTGTCGCCCCGCTCGACGCCAATCGTCCCGAGGTAGCCGTAGAGCGAATAGTTGTTGGCGCCGTGTTCGACAATGACCAGGTTGCCAAAGCCGATGAACGGGCCGGCCAGCCCCACGGTACCGCCGTGGACGGCGCGGACGGCGGTGTTCTCGGCAACGGCGATCTCGATTCCGTTCCGGACGGCCGTGCCGCCAAGCCGGTCGGTGGCCTGTCCGAACCGGCCGACGAGCCGCCCGCCGGCGGGCCATTCGAGCGTGCCGCGGAAGGGGAGCAGCGGGACGACGATCGTTTCGCGAGGACGTCCTGCGTTGGCGGCTGAGAACTGCTGCTGCAGCCTGTCGTACGCGAGCTGCAGCTCGCCGGCATACTGCGCTGTGAGGTCGCGGCGTGAGTCGATGCGCGCGATGTGCGCCGACAGATCCGCAACCGCCCGATCCGCGGCCGCGCGCGCCGTACGCGCCTCTCCTTCGCGCGCGCGAAGCTGTGCCGCCGACTGTTCCAGCGCGGCACGCTGCAGCGTCAGCTGCTGCAGCGTCCGGCGATGGTCGGCAATCCGTCGTTCGTTGATCGACGCCAGCGCCGCCACCACCCGCGTTGTTCGCGCGAACTCGCGCAGGTCGTCGGCGCCAAAGAGCAGGCGCGCGTAGCCGCTGCGTCCGCGCTTGTAGACGTCCACCAGCTGCGCCCGCAGATCGGGCAGCTGCGCCGTCCGCTGGAGTTCGAGGGTGGCGAGCCGCTCGGCCGCCTGAACCACCGCCGCCTGCGCGTCGGCGGCCGCTGTCTCGGCCTGCATCCATTCCTGCACGCGGAGGTCGCGCTGGATCTCCAGCTTGCGCAGCTCGCCGACGAGCGTCGTCGCCTCCCGGGCCAGCTGTTCGTTTTCGCGCTGGAGCGCGCGCAGGCGATCGTCGATCCGCCGGCTCTGCGGATCGGGTGCCTGTGCGTGGCTCACCGCCATGGCGCAGACGACGACCGCGAGGGAAAGAAGCCGTTTCACATCAAGTGGGTGCGACAATTATACGGGCGTGGGACGCATCGTTGGTCTCGACGTGGGAGAACGGCGCATCGGCGTCGCCGTGAGCGATCCGACCCGCACGCTCGCCCGTCCGCTGGCCGCGCTGCGGACGACGGGGCTCGACGGCGACGCGCTGAAGGTCAGTCTGGACGAAGTCGCGCGGCTGGGGGGAGAGGAGCCGCTCGACGCGATCGTGGTCGGACTGCCGCGCCGCCTCGACGGATCGCCGAACGAGATGACGCCGCGGATCGAACGGTTCGCGGCCCGGCTCCGCGAGCGCGCTGGACTGGCGGTGATCCTGCAGGACGAACGGCTGACGAGCGTGGAGGCGGAGAGCCGATTGGCGAGACGCGAGAAGAACTGGCAGGCGCGAAAGGACCGCCTGGATGCCGCGGCGGCGGCGGTGATTCTGCAGGATTACCTCGACAACCACTGATGAAAAAAGCGCTCGTCGGCCTCGTACTCCTGATCATCCTTGGCGGCGGCGCCCTGGCCGGCATGGCCTGGACACGGATGCACACACCCTTCAAGGGTTATCCGGGCCCCGAACAGTTCGTGGAGATTCCCGTTGGTGCAGGTGCGGCCGTCATTCGCGAACGGCTGCTCGCCGCCGGCGTCGTGCAGGACGCGCTCACGCTGCGCCTTGCGCTGCGGTGGACCGGCGCGTCGCGTGACCTCCAGGCGGGCGAGTACCGCTTCGATCAGCCGATGACCGCGATCGAGGTCGTCGGCAAGATCGCGCGCGGCGACGTCTACGGGCAGCGTATTACCTTCCGCGAAGGCCTGACCATCCAGGAGATGGCGGCGCTCTACGAATCGCGCGGCCTGGGCAGGGCGCGGGATTTCATCGACGCGTCGCGGAACGTCGCGCTGATTCGGGACCTCGACCCGGAGGCGCGGGACCTCGAGGGTTATCTGTTCCCCGACACCTATACCGTCGGCCGCACCGCGGTGGCCTCTCAGCTGATCGAAAGCATGGTGGCCGGATTCAGGGCCGCGTATCCGGGCGACGCATCGCAGCCCGCTGACCAGCCGCCGCTGACGACACGGCAGCTCGTGACGCTGGCGTCGCTCGTCGAGAAGGAAACGGGAAAACCGGAGGAGCGTCCGATCGTGTCGGCGGTCTATCGCAACCGGCTGCGCATCGGCATGGGCATGCAGGCCGATCCGACGGTGGTGTACGCGCTGCAGAAGGCCGGACGGTACGACGGCAACATCCGCAAGGACGACCTCGCGATCAACTCTCCGTACAACACCTACAAGTACCCCGGACTTCCGCCGGGACCGATCGCGTCACCCGGCAAGGCGTCACTCGAGGCGGCGCTGCGGCCCGCCGACGTGGAGTTCCTCTATTTCGTCAGCCGCAATGACGGCTCACACGTCTTCGCGAAGACGCTGACCGAACATAATCGCAACGTGCAGGAGTTCCAGATCCGCTATTTCCAGCGGCGCCGCTAGGTGTAGCCGTGGGGCGAGCCTTGTCAGGCTCGCCTCGCGAACCCGCAGGGTTCGCGCCACGGGCAATGCAGGCCACTCAGGCTACCCAGACCACCTCAATTAATGGCGTAGTCGGGCCAGCACGTGTCCACCGTTCGCAGGAACGGATCGTTGTTCCAGTCGAACTTCCAGTCGGACGTACCGAGGATGATGATGGCGCCGCCGCCGCGGCCGCCGGCGGCGGAGTCGCGCATCGCGCGCGGGTCGAGAATCTCGTCGATGTGATCGCGCGCGTCCTCGAGGTGCAGCCGCGACAGCCGATCGGTCACGGCCGGCATCGCCCGGACGATTTCCGCGCGCACGGAACGCAGCTCGCCGCGGAGCAGCGAGCGCACTTCCGGCGGCCCGGCGGCGCCGTTCAGGCGCGCGTCGAGCGCATCGAGGTAGATCCGCTGGACGTTCCGGCGGAACTGGTCGATCGGCTTCGCCGGGGTGGCGAGCTCCGACCACAGGCCGCGCCGGAGATCGGCCAGGAACTGCGGCGCCGTGTAGACGCCGCTGCCGTCAACGGTGCCCTGTTCGACAAGCCGGCTGATCCGATCGTTCTGCAACAGCGAATTCATCACCGAGCTTTGCGCGTTGCGCACGCGGTTGATGACACCGGCGGGCTCCATCCGCCGCAGCAGCTCCGGCTTGACGAGGAACATCGGCGGGATGAACGCGTTGGCCAGCAGGAAGCGGGTGGCCTCCTGCTGCTTCAGGCGCGGCACCGGCGTGAACCGCCGGCCGTCCTGTCCGATGTGCTTCTGCTGCGAGAGGGAACCGCCGACCAGCTGCGCCACGTGATTCATCTCGAGCGTCCACTGCGCGACCAGACGGCCATAGACCTCGGTCAGCTCGCGATAGGGATCGCCGCGCTGCGTGGTCGTCGCCTCGAGCAGCAGGTCCGAGACGCGCGCGAGATTCTTCATCCCGAGCGTAGTGGCCTGCACGGCGTCGGCATCGCCGACGGCTTCGGTCAGGTTCTGCGGGTCGCTGGCGCCGGCCTGCGCGGTCGAGAACCGGTACCACGGCGTCTTGTCCTGTTCACGCGCCCACTGATCGAGCGTCGCCTTCTCATCGTCCGCCGTTCGCGCGCCTGGGATCGGCTTGTATCCCCACATCGTTGCCCACTTGTCGTAGGGGCCGACCTTGGGAATCAGATCGGCGACGTCGATCTTGTCTTCGGGCTGCGCCACGTAATTGAAGCGCGAGTAGTCCATGATCGACGGAGTGTGGCCGTTCTGCTTGACCCAGTTGCGATCGCGCACCTGCGTCAGCGTGTACATCGCGCTGGCCTTCATGTTGTGCTGGAAGCCGAGCGTGTGGCCGACTTCGTGCGCGACGACGAATCGCACCAGCTCGCCCATCAGGTCGTCGGGCAGCGGCAGCCGCCGCGCGCGCGGATCGAGCGGTCCCGCCTGCACGAAGTACCAGTTCTTCGCCAGGTTCTGGACGTTGTGGTAGAAGAGGATGTCCGCTTCGAGAATCTCACCGGACCGGGGGTCGTGAATGTGCGGTCCCTGAGCATTTTCCGTCGTTGACGGGAGCCATTTGACGACGGAATACCGCGCGTCCTCGGCGCTCCAGTCCGGGTCGTCCTTGGGCGCTTCCATGGCGACGATCGCGTTGCGGAATCCCGCAGCCTCGAACGCGGGACGCCAATCCTCGATGCCCTTCTTCACGTAGGAGACGAACTTCGCCGGGGTCGCCGGATCGACGTAGTAGACGATCGGCTTGACCGGCTCGGAGATCTCCGCGTTCGGGTCCTTCTTTTCCAGACGGTAGCGCGTGATGAACGTCCGCGGCGTGGCGCGGTGGTCCTGCCGGCCGTAGTCGATCACGTTGCGCGTGAAGTAGCCGACGCGCTCGTCGAACAGACGCGGCTTCATCGGAACTTCCGGCAGCTTCACCATGCTGTGCGAGGTGATGACGGTCGCGCTGTTGCCGCGCAGGCCGCCTCTGGCCGCCCCGGCGGGGTCGGCCCCTGGAGCCGCGGCTCCCCCGGTGAACGTCTGGTTGATCTCGACGTTGATGTTTTCCGGGAACGACACGATCTTTTCGAGGAAGGTGCGGGTCGCATCCATACCGCGGGCGCCCAGGCGGCCGCGTGCCGAGAATTCAGGCACGTCAGTCAGGAAGAGCGGCGTGACCTCGATCACCGGGTCCTGTTCGGGATTGAACGCGGCGACGTTGAACGCGCGGACGATTGGCGGGTTCGTCGAATTCGCGACCGCACGGGAGATCGGCTCCGCCGGATCGGCGATGAGGCTGTAGTCCACCTCGCGCAGCAGAACGCGGTTGCCGGAGAGCTCCCAGCGCACCACGCGGCTGCCGACCGGATCACCGCCGAGTCCGGCGCCCGTGGCCGTGCGCTTGATCTGCGTGACCCACAGGAAGTCCTTCCCGAGCTGTGCCTTCGGAATCTCGTAGAAGACCTGCTCGCGGATGCGGTGCACCTTGAAGATGCCCTCATCGGTGGTGGCTTCCTTGGTGATCACCTGGTTATACGGGCGCGGCTGGTTCCCGCGGCCACCCCGCCCCTGCCCGGCTGCCGCCGCATCGCCGGCGGCGGGCGGATTCGCCGGGTCCTGCGGCGGCTCCTGCGGTTGCGGCGGAGGATCCTGAAGGTCGCCGGCCCAGATCGGATTGTCCGGTGTGACGACCGCCTGCGAGCGCTTCTGCGCCAGAAGGCCGGAACCGGCGCCCGCGGCCAGCGCGAACAACGCCACGAATCCAACGGTGGACGAGAGCAACCGGCTATCCGGCTTCATACAAAGCTCCTTGCTGCAGGGATCGGGGATCAGGGATCGGGGATCAGGATCGCGCGAATTATAGCGCCGCGACCGGCCCGCTTTCGATGCCCAGCATCGTCAGCATCGCCGCAAGGTGTTGCGGGCTGCCGCTGGTGACGAAACGCGTAATTCCGGCCGCGTCGTAGGGTCCGCCTCTAGGTGAACCTCCGTCGTAGTGTCCGCTTTCAGGCGGACCTGCCAGCAGCGACGCTTCCGCCAGCCGCCGCCGCAGCTCCCGGGCGACGGCCGCCGCGGGGTTGATCAGCGTGACAGCGGGGCCCGCAACGGAGGCAATGAGCGATTCCACGAAGGGGAAGTGCGTGCAGCCGAGGACGAGCGTGTCGGCGCCCTGTTCGACCAGCGGGCGGACAAACGAGGCGATGAGGTCGCGGGTCCTGGTGGTCGTGAGCTCCCCTTGTTCGATCTGTTCGACGAGGCCGGGACACGGCTGCGCCAGGATGCGCGCGCCGTTCGCCCAGGTTTCGGCGAGGCGCGCGAAACGCGGGCTGGCGATTGTCTGCCGGGTGGCGAGCACGCCGACGATGCCCGTTCGAGTGGCGGCGGCGGCGGGTTTCACGGCCGGCTCGATGGCGACGAACGGCAGCGGCCACCGGGCGCGGAGCGCTTCGACGGCCACGCCCGTGGCGGTGTTGCAGGCGACCACGATCGCCTTGGCGCGCTGATCGAGCAGGAACTCGACGATCCGGAACGCCCGCTCCTGAATCTCTTCGACCGGTTTGTCGCCGTAGGGAGCGTACGCGGAATCCGCCACGTAGATCAGGTTTTCGGCGGGCAGCTGCCGCTGGATCTCCTGCAGCACCGAGACGCCGCCGATTCCCGAATCGAAGACACCGATCGGGAGCGAGGCGGGCTCACTCAACGTAGGCCGGCGACTTGGGAAGCTTGGCGTGCGTGGCCATGTCGTGTTCGATCCAGAGCTCGGCGCCCGTCTGCTTCAGGAGCGCCTCGACCTTTGCGCGCGCGGCACGTGACTGGTCCGCGTTGAACTCGAAGGTCGGCAGGATGCCCCTCGCGCGCTCCTCCGGGTAGTGATACAGGTCGCCGGCCAGGAGCACCGGTCCGCGCTTCGGGAGGCGCACGAGCAGCACCTGATGGCCCGGCGTGTGCCCGGGCGCGGAAATCACCCGCACGGTGCCGTCGCCGAAGACATCGAAGTCTTCGTTGTCGAGGATCCGCGTTTTGGCGTTCTTCAGCGCGCTGTAGGTGGCCGGCTGAATGATCCCCTGCGGCTTTTCGCTGAACATGAAGTCGCGTTCCGCCTTCTGGGTGATCCACGTCGAGCCGGCGAAGGCGTTGGCGTTGCCGGTGTGGTCGGCGTGGTAGTGCGAGAGGGCGAAGTAGGTCACGTCCGCCGGCCGGTAGCCGGCGGCGGCAAGCTGCGGGAGCAGCGGCTTCGTCGCCGACTGCACGCCCTCGGTGACGGTTGCGCCGTCGCCCTTGAACGCGCTGTCGGGGATGCCGCCGGCGTCGAACTGCAGCGTCCCGCGCGGATGGACGATCAGATACGAGCTGTTGACGAAGTCAGGCTCTTTGACTTCTTCGCGCGCGAGGTTGAAGAGCTTCGTGTCGAGCCCGCGGATGAAGCCGTTCTCGAAGACGTAGAGGCGGACGGAGGTAACGGTCGCCGGCTTGTTCTGCGCGGCGAGTGAAAGCGTAATCGCGAGGGTTGCTGCCGTGGTCGCGATGATTCGAATCATGTGTGTCTCCTGCCCGAGGCGACGGAGGTTACGGAGGAAACGGCTTTACAGGAGGAACGAAGGAACGGAGACGAACGGAGTATTTTCAGTCTTGAACCACGAAGACCACGAAGATCACGAAGAGGCCGTTCGAGTGGCCGCCGAAGGCGGCCTGCCGTCACGGCTGTCGGCGTGCGTCGCACGCCGACAATCGAACGGCCCTCCGTTCGTCTTCGTTCCTCCGTTGCTCCTGTGAGGCCGTTACCTCCGTCCCCTCCGTTACCTCTCTCCCCACTTCAATTTCTCGCGCAGCACCTCGAAGTAACTCCGCGCGGGGGCTTTCACCAGCCGCAGGCAGCGCTCCGACTTGCGCACGGCGACCATGTCGCCCTTCTGCAGCGGATACCCGGCCTGGCCGTCGTAGGTGACGAAGATCTCGTCGCCCTCCGTGGTCATATTCGGGCGCACTTCGATCGTCTCGCTGCCAGGAATCACGACCGGCCGGTTGGTCAGCGTGTGCGGCGCGATCGGCGTGATGCCGATGGCGTCAACGCGCGGATGGACGATGGGGCCGCCCGCCGCCAGGTTGTACGCCGTCGATCCGGTGGCGCTGGTAATAATCAGGCCGTCGGCCTTCACCTTCGTCACGAGTCCGGTGCTGACGGAGATCGAAAGCTCGATGATTCGCGACAGTGCAGCCTTGGTGAAGACGACGTCGTTCAGCACGATGCGCGAATCGAACCGCTCCCGCGACCGATACGCGTCCGCGGCCAGCATCGCGCGCTCGTCGATGGTGGCGTTGCCGTCGACGGCCGACTGCAGCGCCGGATAGAGCTCGTCGATCCGCGTTTCGGTCAGGAACCCGAGGCTGCCGAAGTTGACGCCGAGGATCGGCGTGTCGCGCCCGGTCAGCGCGATTCGCGTCGCCATGCTGAGCAGTGTGCCGTCGCCGCCCATCACCACGATCAAATCGGCATGCCGCGGAATCTCGTCGCGCGAATACGACTTGGCCGCCGTGCCGCTGCCGGCCAGCGCGGCCGTCTCGGTTTCGAAGACCGCTTCGATCTGTTTGTCGCGCAGCCAGGAGGCGAGCCGTTCGAGGTGATCGGAGGCGGCCCGCAGGCCGCGCTTGGCCACGATGCCGACGCGCGTGATACGCGCAGGCGCAGAAGACGACTCCGGTGACGAGGTCATGACGCGCGGAGATGGAGGAGGAACTCGACGTTCCCCTTCTGGCCCGTAATGGGGGAAGGGGTCGAGCCCGCTGGTCTCAATCCTATCGCAGCCGCCGCGGCCGCGACTTCCTCGAGCACCCGGTCGTGAACGGCGGCGTCGTGGATGATGCCTTTGCGCACCTCGCCGCGACCCGCCTCGAACTGCGGCTTGACCAGCGCCACGACGTCTGCTCCCGGCCGGAGGAGAGGCGGTATGACGGGGAAGATCTGCCGCAGCGAGATGAACGAGACGTCGATCACCACGAGATCGACCGGTCCGGGAAGATCCGCGAGCGTGAGGTGACGCGCGTTGAACCCCTCGACGACGATCACCCGCGGATCGTTGCGAATCTTCCAGTCAATCTGCCCATGTCCGACGTCGAGCGCGACGACGCGCGCGGCGCCGCGCTGCAGCAGGACATCGGTGAAGCCGCCGGTCGACGCGCCGATGTCGAGGCATTCACGGCCATCGGCCGGGATGCGGAAGGTGTCCAGCGCGTGCGCGAGCTTCAGTCCGCCGCGGCCGACGTACGGATGATCGGGCTCGGCGAGCGCGATGGCGGCGTCGCGCTCGACGGGCATGCCCGCTTTCCCGGCCGGTTTGCCGTCGACACGCACGTGTCCGGCGAGAATCAGCGCGCGCGCACGTTCGCGCGACGGCGCAAGGCCGCGGTCGACGACGAGCTGATCGAGGCGGGTTTTCGGCATCAGGTTGGTCCGGCTGAAGCCGGACCTTAATTCGATCGCTCGACGATCCAGCGCCCGATCCCGAGCAGGCGCGGATCGGCGACTCCCGCCGCGGCAAGCACGCTCTCCGCCCGTTCGAGGCACTCCCTCGCCATCCGGCGCGACGCCTCCACGCCGTACATGGACGGATATGTCGGCTTGCCGGACGCCGCATCCTTGCCGGCGGTCTTGCCCAGATCGGCGGAGACGCCCTCGACGTCGAGGATGTCGTCGACGATCTGAAACGCCAGCCCGAACTCGCCAGATGCGTCGTCGATCGCCTCGATTTGCTGCTGCGACCCGCCGCCCATGACAGCGCCGGCACGGCCGGCTGCGCGGAGGAGTGCTCCGGTCTTCTTGCTGTGCATGATGCGCACGCCGTGCTCGTCGAGCGGCGCGGGGAGACTTCCACGCGCGTCGGGCGCGACCGTCGCCAGATCGATCGCCTGACCGCCGACCATGCCGATCGGACCTGCCGCCGCGGCAATGATTCGAATCACTTCGAGCTTGCGCGCGATCACCCCGGGATCCGAACTGCGCGGCTCGTTCGACAGGTGCGAGAACGCGTGCGTCAACAGCCCGTCGCCGGCCAGAATCGCGATGCCCTCGCCGGCGACGACGTGCAGGGTCGGCCGGCCGCGCCGCATCGTGTCGTTGTCCATGGCCGGCAGGTCGTCGTGGATGAGCGAGTAGGTATGAATCAGCTCGATGGCACAGGCCGCCGGCAGCGCGAGCGCGCGATCGCCGCCGACGGCGTCTGCGCTGGCCAGGCACAGGATCGGCCGCAGCCGCTTGCCTCCCGCATGCAGGCTGTACGACATCGCGTCATGCACGACCGGCGGGCACTCGGGAACGGGGGGCAGGATGGCCGCGAGCGCGTGCTCGACCTCCGCCCGGCGAGCGTCGATGTAGTCCATGAAAGGTAAAAGTCAAAGGGCAAAAGTCAAAAGAGGAGTTCAGAGGTCGCTCTTTTGACCTTTGCCTTTTGCCTTTTGACTTTCGTCCTCGTTCATCAGGGTATTCGTGGCCTCCTGAAGCTGGCCGCGCTCGTTGAGGATTTCGATACGGCGCTCGGCCTCTTCCAGCCGCGCGTGGCAGAACCGCGAGAGCTGCACGCCGCGCTCGAACAGCTGCAGCGACTGCTCGAGCGGAATGTCGCCGTCCTCGAGCTTCTTGACGATCGTGTCGAGCTCGGTCAACGCGGCTTCGAAGTCTTTGATCGTTGGATCCATATGGTGAGGCCGAAGGGCTAAGGCCTACGGCCTAAGTGAAGAACGAAGTCTACGGTTCTTGCTTCGGCCTTGACCAGTCCTTGGGCCTTGGGCCTTACCCCTGCGGCCTTCGGCTTGTGACATCGCATTCCAACTCCCCGCGATGCAGCGTCACCCGGACACGATCGCCGGCATCGACGGTTGCGGCATCCCGAATGACGTGCGTCCGGTCCGCATCCCAGCAGACGGCATAACCGCGTCCCAGCACCGCCAGCGGGCTGAGGCTGTCGAGGCGCGCGACCGCGGTTCGCAGACGGGCGTCGTGCCGATGATGCGCCCGGGTGAACGCGGCGGCCAGCTGTCCGTCCGCGGTTGCCAGACGCGCGCGAATCGCGCCGAGCCGCCGTCGCAGGTCGAACGTCTCGAGCTTCAACCGGAGCGCATGATAGGCGCGCTCGCGGCGGGCGAGATGGGTGCGGATGGCGCGGCGCAGCTCGTGCGTCAGTTCGGCCGCGTGCCGGCTGCGCATCGCGACGCGCCCGTGCGCACCCGCGTATCCGGACCGTGCTTCCAGCATGCGCAGCCGCGCTTCCAGCCGGTGCAGCCGCGCGCTCATTGTCGTCTCGAGCTGGTGCGTCAGGCGGTCGATGCGCGCGCAGAAGTCGTCCTTTCGCGAGACCACCATTTCCGCGGCGGCGGACGGGGTCGGCGCGCGAAGGTCGGCGACGAAATCTGCGATGGTGACGTCCGTTTCGTGGCCGACGGCCGAAATGGTTGGCACCGGACAGCCGGCAATCGCCCGTGCGACGACTTCTTCGTTGAACGCCCAGAGGTCTTCGATCGACCCGCCGCCGCGGCCGATGATGACCACGTCCACGTCGCGCACGCGGCCGATGGCGCGAATCGCGCGCATGATGTCCATCGCCGCGCCTTCACCCTGCACGCGCGTCGGCCTGATCACGAGATGCGCGTTCGCGTAGCGCCGGCGCAGCACCTTGATGATGTCGCGGACAGCGGCGCCGTCGAGCGACGTGACGATTCCAATCTTTCGCGGCAGAGCCGGCAGGGGGCGCTTGCGCTGCGGGTCGAACAACCCCGCGGCCGAGAGCCGTTCTTTCAGTTGTTCGAACGCCAGCTGCCGGGCACCGAGCCCTTCCGGCTCCATGTGCTCGCACGACAGCTGATACTCGCCCTTCGGCCCATAGACGCTCACACGCCCGCGTGCGACAACACGCAGACCGTCCTGCGGCTTGAAGCGCAGGAGCCGCAGCGACGATCCGAACATCACGCCTTTGATTTGGGCGCCGCGGTCCTTGAGCGTGAAGTACATGTGTCCCGACGTCCACACCTTGCAGTTCGACAGCTCGCCTTCGACCCATACCTCGAAGAACTGCTCTTCGAGCGTCGTTCGGATTCTGGCAGTGAGCTGCGAAACCGTCAGGACGCGCCGCGGTTCAGGCTCTGGCGGAGGCGGCGGCGCGGCAGCCGCGTCATCGTCTTCAAACGGGAGGTCGAAGAACGAGCTCACGTCCGCGGGGTGGAGGCATGCAGGTCGGTCGCGGCGCCGGCCTGGAGATCAATGAGCTCCTGCTCCGGATAGCTGATGCGGCGCACCGCGAGCGCCCGCCCGGTCTTGTCGTCCGCGTCGACGATCACGCCGTTCAGCCGCGGGTTTCCGGTCGCGGGCTCGAATCGCGACGGCATGCCGTTCAGAAAGCGCGCCAGCGACGGCTCGCGTTCCATGCCGATGATTGAATCGTGCGGGCCGGTCATTCCCGCGTCGGTCAGGTACGCCGTTCCATTGGGCAGGATTCGTTCATCCGCCGTCTGCACGTGCGTGTGCGTGCCGACCACGAGCGTGACCTTGCCATCGAGGTGCCATCCCATGGCGATCTTTTCGCTCGTCGCCTCGGCGTGAAAGTCGACGACGATGATCTTCGTCCGGCTCCTCATCGCCTCGATCTCGCGCAGGACGACCTGGAACGGGTCGTCGATGTTCAACATGAACACGCGCCCCATCACGTTGATCACGCCGACCGCCCGGCCGTCGCCGCTCTGCGCGACGTACGACCCGCGCCCGGGCACGCCGGCGGGGTAGTTGGCCGGACGCAGCAAGCGCGGCTCGCCCGGGATGTACTCGAGCACTTCCTTCTTGTCCCAGATGTGGTTGCCCGACGTCATGACGTCGACGCCCCATTCGACGATGGTGTCGCCGATGTCCTTCGTGATGCCGAATCCCGCCGCGGCGTTCTCGATGTTGGCAATCACGAACTCGACGCCGTAGTGATCGACCAGGCGGCGCAGGCCCTTGCGCAGCAACTCCCGTCCGGGCTTGCCGACGACGTCGCCGATGAAGAGGATTCTCATAGTTGGACGACGGGGATGGGATGCGACTGGTCGCGGCGGTCCACGAGCTTAGGCAACACGACCGTCAGCTCGCCATCCTTGACCGACGCACCCGCGCGAGGGACGTCGAACGCGCCGTTGAGGCGTACGGCGCGGGCGAAGCGGCCGAACTCGCGTTCGACCAGATGAAAGGTCTGATCCTCGCTCGCGCGCGGCGGTGCCTTCTCGCCAACGACGAGCAGCACCCCTGCGCGGAAGAGGACGCGCAGCGCAGCGGAGGGAATACCGCTGACGTCGACCACGACTTCAACCGCTTCATCCGTCTCGAGAACGTCGAGCGTCGGATGGCACTCTCCTGAATAGGCACGCTGTTCGTGCGGCAGCCGGGCTGCCAGATCCTCGAACAATTCCCGCACATCGTCAGTCAGCTCGCGGGCTTCACTCGACGGCAGAAATGAGAATTGGGCCACTGCGCCTAATGTTCGCACACATCCGGAACCATGCCGGTTCCCAGGACGCCGACATCACTGACGACGGCGGTGACGAGATCGAGCGGGGTCGACTCGAAGTACGGATTCCGCACGTCAACGCCGCTCGGCGGATCCGCCCAGACCTCACCTGGAGTGCCGTTGCGGATGACGAGGCGCGCGGAAAGTTCCTGGCGGACGAACTTGTCGCGCGTGGCGGCGACGTAGACGGGAACGCCCTGCTCAGCCGCTGCTGCGGCAAGCATCCGGGTGCCGGACTTGTTGAGAAACCAGGACGGCGCGATGGCGTCCGCTCCGACGATGACCGCATCCGCGCCGGTCAGCGCATGACCAATGGCCGCATCGCCGAAGTACGTCACAGGTAGAGCCGTCGCTGCCAGGCGGGCGGCGAGGCGTCGTCCTTCGAGCGCCGGATGACTCTCGCTGCACGAGACATACAGCGGACGGACACGGCGGATCGCTTCGATGACGACCACGACCGAGCTGCTGAACGAGATCGTCACGACGTGCAACGGACGCTTGGGATCGTCCTCCGCGAAATGCGCGGCAGCGTAGCGGGCGAGAGTGGCTGGCGCACGCCGAACCCGCTCGGCGAACTGATTGAGGCGCTCGGGATCGTCAGCCGTCGCGGCCGCCGCGGCGTTCCACAACGGCGCCATCGTTGGCTGTGCCGCGCAGACCGCCCGCGCGATCTCGTGCATATCAGCGCGTGCGGCGCGAGCCGTGAAAAGAATGTCGAGCGCCTCGGCCAGCAGTTCGGCGGCTCCTGCCGTCCGGTTGGCTGCGAGCGCGGCTAGTCGTTCATGAACGGACACGAGCGCCATTCGTTCGACCGGGGATTCATGTACTGGCAGAAGAGCCGTTCGCGGGTGAACACACGGTCGCGATAGGTAATGCGCGCTGCGACCAGCAGCGTCAACTGACCACGGCTGTATTCCCACACTCGCTCTGAAAACGGCAGCGGGGCTTCGACGACGACGGTCTGTCCCGGGGCGACGCTGATCGTTCCGGTTGCAGGAACCGGCCTCGCCTGCTCGAGACGATGCTCGAGATCCGCGTCGACGTTGCCCCGAACCAGGTCCGCCGCGTTGATAAACAGCGGAGCGAGATGCGCGATCGGAACGACGACGATGCCTGCAGGGTTCTCTCCGGAGTTTCTGACGACGAGCTCAACGAGGCCAGGCTGCGCGCTGGACGGCAGCCTCCGCAGCTGAGCGACCTCAACTCGGACGGTCGGTTGCGGAGCCATGTAGGCCCAGAGCATCAATCCGAGTCCGAGCAGGGTCGTGCTCACCAGAAGCTTCAGCGGCCGCTTCCAGTCCAACCTGCTGATCACCCAGGTCAAGAGGGCCCAGATCCCGAGCCCTATCCCGCCGTATAGCCAGGCCATCGAGCGAAGGCTACGCCGTCAACCCAGCCATACGTCAAGGTCAGGTATAGCCGCTCAATATATGAGTGTATATAACTAAGATTAGATGCTTGACATCAACTCATATCCTGATATGATTCGGTAACGGAGATGGGAATGAGCAAAGTCATAGGAATCGACCTCGGCACCACCAACTCGGTCGTTGCGGTGATGGAAGGCGGAGAACCGCTCGTCATCGTCAATCAGGAGGGTGGGCGCACAACCCCGTCGGTCGTCGGGTTTTCGAAGGACGGCGAGCGGCTCGTGGGGCAGGTTGCGAAGCGCCAGGCGGTGACGAATCCAGAGAACACGGTTTTTTCGATCAAGCGCTTCATGGGCCGGAAGCACGCGGAGGTCTCGCAGGAGACGGGCCGGGTGCCGTACCAGGTCGTGAAGGCAGACAACGGCGACGCGTGGGTGGATGTGCGCGGCAAGCGCTACTCGCCACCGGAAATTTCCGCCGTCATCCTGCAGAAGCTGAAGGCGGCTGCTGAAGATCATGTTGGCCAGACGATCACGGACGCCGTCATCACCGTGCCGGCGTACTTCAACGACGCACAGCGGCAGGCGACCAAGGATGCCGGCAGGATCGCCGGCCTGAACGTCCTGCGCATCGTCAACGAACCGACCGCCGCGGCCCTCGCGTACGGTCTCGACAAGAAGAAGGACGAAACGATTGCCGTCTACGACTTCGGCGGCGGCACCTTCGACATCTCGATCCTCGAGGTGGGCGAGGGGGTCGTCGAGGTGAAGGCGACCAACGGCGACACGCACCTTGGCGGCGACAACCTCGATCAGCGCGTGATCGACTGGATCATCGACGAGTTCAGGAAAGAAGAGGGGATCGATCTCGGCAAGGACCGCATGGCCCTGCAGCGGCTGAAGGAAGCGGCTGAGAAGGCCAAGATGGAACTGTCGACGGTGATGGAAACCGAGATCAACCTGCCGTTCATCACCGCCGACCAGACCGGCCCCAAGCACCTCACCATGAAGATCAGCCGGGCTAAGCTGGAGATGCTGGTCGGCGACCTGATCGAGCGGACCGTCGAGCCCTGCCGCAAGGCTCTCAAGGACGCCGGCCTGTCGCCGGGCGACGTCAACGAGGTGATCCTGGTCGGCGGCATGACCCGCATGCCCAAGGTCGTCGAGACGGTCAAGAACTTCTTCGGCAAGGAGCCGCACAAGGGAGTCAACCCGGACGAGGTGGTGGCCGTCGGCGCGGCGATCCAGGCGGCAGTGCTGTCCGGCGAGGTCAAGGACGTGCTGCTGCTCGACGTCACGCCCCTCTCGCTCGGCATCGAGACGCTGGGCGGCGTGTTCACCCGCCTGATCGATCGCAACACGACGATCCCGACCAAGAAGAGCCAGGTGTTCTCGACCGCCGAGGATCATCAGGGCGCGGTCACCATCCGCGTCTTCCAGGGCGAGCGCGAGATCGCGGCGCAGAACAAGCTGCTCGGCCAGTTCGACCTGGTCGGGATCCCGCCGGCGCCGCGCGGCGTGCCGCAGATCGAGGTCACCTTCGACATCGACGCCAACGGCATCGTCAACGTCTCGGCCAAGGACAAGGGCACCGGCAAGGAGCAGCAGATCCGCATCCAAGCGTCCGGCGGCCTGAGCGAGCGCGAGATCGACCAGATGGTGAAGGAGGCGCAGGAGCACGCCGAGGAGGATCGCCAGCGCAAGGAGCAGATCGAGGCGCGCAACCACGCCGACAGCATGATCTACACCACCGAGAAGTCGCTCAAGGAGCATGGCGACAAGCTCGGCGCCGACGACCGCACCGCGATCGAGCAGGCGATCGCCGACCTGCGCGGCGTTCTCGACAGCGCCGACGTCCAGACCCTGCGCAGCAAGACCGAGAGCCTGGCCCAGCTCGCGATGAAGCTCGGCGAGGCGATGTACCGGGCGCAGCAGACGGAGACGACGGGCGGAGGCGATGGCGGCGACGGCGGCGGCGCCTCCGGGACCGGCGGCGCGACCGGCGACGACAACGTGGTCGATGCCGACTTCGAAGAGGTCGAGGACGACCGCAAGAAGTCCGCCTGAGCACAAGCCTCGGGCGGCAGCGAGGGTAGCGGGACCGGGCGCCAGGGCGTCCGGTCTTTCGCGAACAGGGGGTCGAGCGCGGCGGGCCGCGCGCGGCCCGGTTGACCAAAGAAACGGGCGCGATGGCCAAGCGGGACTACTACGAGACCTTGGGCGTTTCGAGGAACGCCGGAGCCGCGGAGCTGAAAGCCGCCTATCGCCGGCTCGCCATGCAGACCCACCCCGACCGCAACCCCGGGGACAAGGCGGCGGAGCAGCGCTTCAAGGAGCTCAGCGAGGCCTACGAGGTCCTCAAGGACGAGCAGAAGCGCGCCGCCTACGACCAGTTCGGCCACGCCGCGTTCGAGGGCGGGATGGGCCCCGGCGGCCGCCCCGGCAACTTCGACTTCGGCAGCTTCGCCGACGTGTTCGACGACCTGTTCGGCGACTTCATGGGAGGCGGCCGGCGGCGCGGTGCGCAGAGCCGCGGCGCCGATCTGCGCTACAATCTCGAGATCACGCTGGAGGAGGCCTTCAGCGGCAAGCAGGCCCAGATCCGGGTCCCCACCACGGTGCGCTGCGAGACCTGCGACGCGACCGGCAGCGCCCGGGCCGGGCCGCCCGGCGTCTGCCAGAGCTGCCGCGGTGCCGGACGGGTGCGCGCCCAGCAGGGCTTCTTCACGATCGAGCGCACCTGCCCGACCTGCGCCGGCACCGGGCGGGTGATCACCGACCCGTGCGAGGCCTGCGGCGGCAGCGGCCGGGTGCACCGCGAGAAGACGCTCTCGGTCACCATCCCGCAGGGCGTCGAGGACGGCACGCGGATCCGGCTCACCGGCGAGGGCGAGGCCGGCACCCGCGGGGGTGCCACCGGCGACCTCTACATCTTCGTCAGCGTGGCCCCGCACCGGATGTTCCGGCGCGAGGGCAGCAACCTGCAGTGCCGGGTGCCGATCCCGGTGACCACGGCGGCGCTCGGCGGCCAGATCGAGGTGCCCACCATCGACGGCCGGCGCGCCCGTCTGCAGGTCCCGGCCGGGACCCAGACCGGCCATCGCTTCCGCCTGCGCAGCAAGGGCATGACCGAGCTCCACGGCCGCAGTCGCGGCGACATGTTCTGCGAGATCGTGGTCGAGACCCCGGTCAACCTGACCCGCAAGCAGCAGGACCTGCTGCGCCAGTTCGAGCAGGCGGGCGACGGATCCACCCACCCCGAATCCGAGGGCTTCTTCGCCAAGGTCAAGGAGCTCTGGGAGGAGCTGCGGGAGTAGTCGGCCGCGGCGTGCCCGTCGCCTCCCGACCTTCCTTCAGCGCTTGACAGCCCCCCCGGGCCGCGCATGCTGAGCGCCGGCAACGGCGGGAGGCGGGCATGGAGATCGGCGTGCTGGGCTGCGCCGGCCGCATGGGCCGGGCGGTCATGGCCGAGATCCTGGCGAGCGCCGACCTGCGCCTCGTCGGCGGGGTCGAGCCGGAAGGGCACCCGGCGCTCGGCCAGGACCTGGGCGCGCTCGCCGGCGCGGAGCCCCTCGGCGCGCCCGCGAGCGCCGATGCTCAGGGGCTGATCCGGCGCTCCCAGATGGTGATCGAGTTCTCCGCGCCCGCCGCGACCGCCATGCACGCGCTGCTCGCCGCCGAGTGCGGCACCGCCCACGTCATCGGCACGACCGGGCTCGACGCGGCGCAGGCCGCGAGCGTCCGTCAGGCCGCAAGCCGTACCCCGATTCTCTGGGCCGCCAACATGAGCCTCGGCGTCAACCTGCTGCTCGGGCTCACCGAGCAGGTGGCGCGCGCGCTCGGCCCCGATGACTTCGACGTCGAGATCGTCGAGATCCATCACCGCCACAAGGTCGACGCGCCGTCCGGCACCGCGCTGGCGCTCGGGGCCGCGGTGGCGCGCGGCCGCGGCGTCGAGCTCGCCATCGTCGCCGAGCGCGGGCGCGATGGCCTGACCGGGGCGCGCCGCGCCGGCGCGATCGGGTTCGCGGCGCTGCGCGGCGGCGATGCCGTCGGCGACCACAGCGTGGTGTTCGCCGGCGCTGGCGAGCGGCTCGAGCTGATCCACCGGGCGAGCGATCGCCGGATCTATGCGCGCGGCGCGCTGGCCGCGGCGCGCTGGCTGCACGGCCGTGCCCCCGGGCTCTATGGCATGGCCGAGGTGCTGGGCCTCGAGCCCCGCAGAGGATGACCGCCGTGACGCGCAGCGTGACCGTCTACTACGCCCTGCAGTCGCCCTGGACCTACCTCGGCTGGGCCC
>DASTBV010000165.1:0-6879 GCA_035711805.1 Vicinamibacterales bacterium | reverse complement strand
CAGGCGCTGGATCGTGAGTACGACCTGCTCATCAACCTGGAAGACGACGCGCCCGTCGCCCGATTCACAGCGGACGTCAGCAGCCGGCGTGTGTTCGGTGCGCTCCTCGACGGCGACGAAGTCACGTATTCGCCCGATGCGCGCGCGTGGTTCGATCTGAGCTTGATCAGCGTTCATGGCCGTCAGCGCGCGGACGAGCTGAAGCTGTTGAATCGGCGCGCCTACCAGGAGCTGGTCTTCGAAGGCCTCGGCTTCCCGTTTCGCGGAGACCCGTATGTGCTGCCCCGGCCCGCCTCGACACCCCTTCGCGGCGACGTCGCCATCGCGCCGGTGGCCGGTCCGGTCTGGCCGATGAAAGGGTGGGCGTACTACGACGAACTGACGGCGGCGCTCGAACACGCCGGTCTCGTGGTCAACGTCCTGCCACGGCGGGCCACGCTGCTGGAGCACCTCGGCGACGTCGCGAACCATCGCTGCCTCGTCAGCGGCGACAGCCTGCCGATGCACCTCGCGCTCGGAACCGGCACGCCCTGCGTCACGCTCTTCAACTGCACGAGCCCCTGGGAGATCCACGACTACGGCGTGCAGACCAAGATCGTCTCCCCGCTGCTGGAACGGTTCTTCTACAAGCGTGGATTCGACGAAGCGGCAACGACCGCCATCCGTCTCGACGACGTCTGCGATGCGGTGATGAAGCGGCTCGAGGCGTCCGCTGCCGCCGTAAAATGACCGATTGATCCTGCCCGTCATGAGTCCAACAGAATCCGATCGGCTGCTGCCGCTCGTCTCGAACTTCGTCCACCGGCGCGTCCTCGTGCTGGGCGACGCGATCCTCGACGAGTACCTCTCTGGCGATTGCAGCCGGATCTCCCCTGAGGCCCCGGTGCCGGTGGTCCGTGTCCACAGCGCGCGTCAGGTGCTGGGCGGGGCGGCGAATACCGCGGCCAACGTCGCCGCGCTCGGCGGCAAGACGACGCTCGTCGCGCTCGTCGGCCAGGATCAGGCGGGCGCCACGCTGGCGGCGTGTGCACGCGATGCCGGCGTTGATCTCCGGCCCGTCGATGGTGGTCTGCCCACGCTCCGCAAGACGCGCGTCGTCGGACAGCACCAGCAGATCGTACGGCTCGATTACGAAGATCCTCAGCCCATCGGCGCGTCCACCGAAGCCGCCGTGCTCGCGGCGTTTGACGCGCTCATCGACGAAGCCGACATCGTGGTGTTGTCGGATTATGCGAAGGGGTTCTTTTCGCGGCGGCTCGCCGAGCAGGTGATCGATCGCGCGCACAAGGCACGCCGGCAGGTGGTGGTCGATCCGCGGCCGCAGCATCGCGATCATTACCACGGGTGCGACTACATCACGCCGAACTGGCGCGAATCGCGCGGCCTGCTCGGGCTGCCGGATGCAGACGTCTCGGCGGAGGGCGCCCGCGACGTCGCCCGCCAGCTGGCGGCGGCACTCGGCTCGAATGTCGTGCTCACGCTGGGCTCAGGCGGCATCTCGTTCTGCAGCCGGACCGGCGACGAGCAGTTCGCGATACCGACGCTGGCGCGCGAGGTCTTCGACGTCAGCGGTGCGGGCGATACGGTCGTGGCGACCCTGGCGCTGAGCCTGGCCTCAGGCGCCGATCATGCCTCCGCTGTCGCACTCGCGAACAAGGCTGCCAGCGTGGTCGTCGGCAAGTTCGGCACGGCGACGCTGACCGCCGACGAGCTGCTCGGCGACCATGAGGCACGGCGCCTCGTCCCCCGCCAGTCGCTGCGCGCGCTCGCCGCGACGCTTCGCGCCAAGGGCAGGCGTGTCGTCACGATCAACGGCTCGTTCGACGTGCTTCACGGTGGCCACCTCTACATCCTCAACGAAGCGCGGCAGCAGGGCGACGTGCTGATTGTCGGGTTGAACAGCGACGCATCCGTACGGTCGTACAAAGGTCCATCTCGGCCGATCGTGCCGGAACGCCAGCGGGCGGAGATGCTGCTGGCCCTCCGGATGGTGGACTACGTGCACATCTTCGACGAGGCCGACCCGATCGCCTTTCTGGCTGAACTACATCCCGATGTGCACGTCAATGGCGCGGAATACGGGGAACAGTGCGTCGAGCGCGATGTGGTCGTTCACAACGGAGGGAAGCTGCATCTGGTGAAGAGGATTCCGAATCTCTCTACCAGCGCGATTGTCAGGCAGCTCGATGAAGCAGGCGTGCGCGATGTCTGACCGTCATGCCGCCGTCTCGAGGCGGAATGGCAGCACATACAACCTGTAGTACTGCAGCTTGATCCATTGTTCGACCACGTTCTGGATGCCATGAAGGCTCGCCGTCCACGACGTGACGCCCGCCACCCCCTGCACCGGTTCGCAGGTCACGGTAATTCCGGCCCGGCCGAGCGTGGCCGCGTAAATCAGGGCGGAACGCCGGCTGCGAAAGTTCGGCGCGACGACGATGACGGACTGGATCCGTTCCTGCCGCAGAAAGCGCAGGATGTCGCGTGCCGCGTTCAGCGAAATCGGTTCTACTTCATTGAAGGGCACGATGTCCACGCCGTCGAGGTGCGCGACGTTCGCCATGACGTGTGCGGTGCCAAGGCCGACGAGATTTGGTACGGACGGGGCGGCTGCACGGACCGGGACGAGAACCCGCGGCGCGAGTCCCTGTTTCTTCAGCGCCGTCGCGCGCTCGAACAGCAGGTAATCGGGGTCGAAGTTTTCGATGAGAATGGCATCACTCGGTGCGGCGTTCGTCTCACAGACCAGACTGCTCGCCACCGCGACGGTCCACCATCCGCTCGTCAGCCAGGCGGCCAGGACGATCGCTGCGGCCAGCCCGAGACGAAACCGCCACGTCGTCCGAAGATGCTCGCTGCGATAGACGACATGACGGCTCAAGTGCCGCAGGTGGGAGAGATCCCGCATCGGCCACCACTGATGCTACAGCAGCTCGCGCGGCGGGCGGCGGATTCGATGCGAGGCTGATCGTGGCTGGTTCGATCATCACCGCGGGCACGAACGCATGGGCGGCATGGCGGTCCCTCCCGCGCCCGGAACGAGTTCGGATCAGCGGATGGGCAGTGTGGATTGCGGCTGTGACGCTGGTATTCGTGCGGCCGTTGACGGCGCTGCTCTCGCTCGCGCGTGAAAACGAGCTGCACTCGCACATTCCTCTCATTCCGCTGGTCACCGCGTACCTGCTGTTCATCCAGCGCGGCACGCTGCCGGCGCCCGGCCGCAGTTCGATTCTCGGAACGCTCGCGATGAGCAGCGTCGCCCTTGCCGCCGCCGGCTGGGGAATCACCTCGCCTGAGCTCAGCGCCACAGACAGGATCGCGGTGATGACCTTCGCGTACGCCGCGTTGGTCGCCGGGGGCGGTTTTCTTTTCCTCGGCGCGAAGTGGATGTCCGCCGCCGCTTTTCCGATCGCGCTGCTGATCTTCATCGTGCCACTGCCCGACGCCGCCGTTGAGTGGCTCGAGCGCGCGTCGGTGCAGGCATCGGCGGACGTCGCCGCCTGGATGTTCCGGGCGACCGGCACTCCCCTGCTTCGCGAGGGGACGATCTTCGCGCTGCCGACGATTGTGGTGGAGGTGGCGCGCGAGTGCAGCGGCATCCGATCGAGCTGGGTGCTGTTCATCACCAGCCTCGTTGCCTCGCACATGTTCCTGAAGAGTCCCTGGCGCCGGCTCGTGCTGGTGGCGTTCGTCATTCCGCTGGGAATCGTGCGCAACGGCGTTCGCATCCTCACGATCGGACTGCTGTGCGTGCACGTCGGACCGCACATGATCGACAGCTTCATTCACCACCGCGGCGGGCCGATCTTCTTCGTCCTGTCGCTCGGGCCGCTGTTTCTTCTGTTGACGTGGCTGCGGCGCCGCGATCGCGTGGCGTGAATCTGTTCTTCCTTCTTCCGTTCGCGGCCGGCTCGGCGAGCCTGCTCCTCGCCGCTGTCAGCCTCCTGCGCGGGCGGCCAACGGTCGCCGGATGGCTGTTTGTCGCCGGAATGACGGCGCTCGGCCTCGACAGCCTGTTCATGGGGTTCAGCCTGCGCGCCGCCCAGAGCGGCGATGTCGTCGCCTGGTTGACGCCGGCGTTTCTGGCCGAATCGTTCACCCCGGTCTTGTGGCTCGGGTTCGCGCTGACCTACTCGCGAAGCAATTACGCCGAGTTCCTGACCCGTTGGAAACCCATCCTGGCGGTGCTTGGCGTGTTCCCGCTGGTCGTCCTGACGGCTTTTTTCGTTCAGCGCAGTTCGGGCGCGCCGACCGACTTATGGTGGCTGCGGCCAGCACCGCAGACGATGGTGGTGAACCTCGTCCTCCTGGCGGCGCTGGTACTCATCCTCGTCAATCTCGAACAGACGTTCCGGGCAACGGTGGGGACGATGCGCTGGCAAATCAAGCTCGTCGTCGTCGGCCTCGCCGTCGTATTCGGCGCCCGGCTGTACGTGCGCAGCCAGGCGATCCTCTTCTCTGCTCCGGACGTCGCCTTCTGGAGCCTCGAGTCGAGCGCCCTGCTCATCGGGTGCATGTTTCTCGCGGTCGCCTACGCCCGCACCGGACTGGCGGAAATCGACGTGTATCCGTCGCTGGCGGTTCTACGCTCGTCCCTGACCGTCGTCGTCGTCGGCGCCTACCTGCTGGTGGTCGGCGTTCTGGCGCAGGTGGTCGCGCGCTTCGGCGGCGCGGAAATCTTCCAGTTCCAGGCAGTCGTTGTCATTCTCGGCATGGCCGGCCTGGCCGTCCTGCTGCTGTCGGACCGCGCCCGTCAGCGTCTGCACGCGTTCGGCGTCCGTCATTTCAGCAAGGCGCAGCACGACTCGGTTCGAATCTGGACGCTGTTTGCGAAGCGGTTGAGTACAGTCGCGGATCAAACCGGGGTGTGCGCCGCCGCTGCAAAGCTGGTCTCCGAAACGTTCGACGTGCTGTCCGTCACCGTCTGGCTGGAAGACGATGGGACGGGCGGTCTCGCCGTCGCCGCGTCCACGGCGCGACGAACCGCCGGCGCGGACGAGTCGTCGCGCGATGTACTGGCAGGGCTGCAGGACGTGCGTTCACCGCTGGACCTGGATCACGCCCGGGAACCGTGGGCCGAGGAGTTCCGGCGCGTGAACCCGACGACGTTTCCGGCGGGCGGCAACCGCATCTGCGTTCCGCTGCGCGCCGGCGAACGTGTGGTCGGCGCCCTCGTGCTGGCCGACCGCGTCAACGCCGCGATATACACCATCGAGGATCTCGAACTGCTGCAATGCATCGGCGATCACATCACGTCGATTCTCATGAATCTTCGGCTGGCGAACGAGGTCGCACGGTCGCGGGAGCTCGATGCCTTCCGTTTGATGTCCACGTTCTTCGTGCACGATCTGAAGAACGCCGCCGCCTCGCTCAATCTGACCCTCAAGAATCTCCCGGTGCACTTCGACGATCCGGCATTCCGGAAGGACGCCCTGCGGACGATTGGCAATACCGCGCAGCGCATCGACGACATGATCGCGCGATTGAGCGCACTGCGGCAGGCGCCCGAGACGGCTCGCATCGACGCGGACCTCAATCAGCTCGTCGACGAGGCCCTCGACAAGGTCACTGATCTGGCGGACATCACGGTGACGAAGGAGCTTCGACCGCTGCCGCGGATTGTCGCCGACCGTGATCAGATTCAGAGTGTGGTCACGAACCTGGTGCTCAACGCGCGGGACGCCGTCGGACACGACGGCACGATTCACGTTCGCACGGACAGCCAGGGCCAGCGCGTGCTGTTGTCGGTCGTGGACAACGGATGCGGCATGAGCGACACCTTCGTGAAGCAGTCATTGTTTCGCCCGTTCCAGAGCACCAAGAAGAAGGGGCTTGGCATCGGGCTGTTCCAGTGCCGCGCCATCGTCCAGGCGCATGGCGGCGGTATCCACGTCGAAAGCGAAGTCGGAAAGGGAACGACGTTTCTGGTCAGCTTTCCTGCCAAGGACGGGTCATGACGAAGCCCACACTCCTCATTGTCGAGGACGACGAGGACATTCGAACCCAGATGAAGTGGGCGCTTGCCTCGGACTACGAAGTCGTAATGGCCGAGGACCAGGCCGGCGCACTCGCGGCGTTCAGCGAAAGCCGCCCCGCCGTGTCGCTGCTGGACCTGGGGCTGCCCCCCCGTCCCAACGACCCCGACGAAGGGTTGAAAACCCTCTCGGCCCTCCTCGCGGTCGATCCGCTGGCCAAAGTCATCATCGTGTCCGGCCAGGCGGAGAAACAGAATGCCCTCCGTGCCGTTGGCGCGGGGGCATATGACTTCCTGTGCAAGCCCGTCGATATGGAAGAACTCAAGCTCGTCCTGCAGCGCTCGGTGTACGTCGCCGAATTGGAACAGGAATACCGCGCGATGCAGCAGGGACAACGTGCGGAGACGTTCGAAGGCATGCTTGGGGCGAGCCCGCAGATGCAGGGTGTGTTCAGTCTCGTGCGCAAGGTCGCACCGACGACCGCGCCGGTGCTCATCCTCGGCGAGAGCGGCAGCGGAAAGGAAATGGTGGCGCACGCCATGCACCGCTGCAGCCCGCAGCGGAACGGTCCGTTCGCCGCCATCAACTGCAGCGCCATTCCGGAGACGCTGCTCGAAAGCGAACTGTTCGGCCACGAAAAAGGGGCGTTCACGGGCGCGCATACGATGCGGAAAGGCCACATCGAATCGGCCGCCGGCGGCACGCTCTTCCTCGACGAAATCGGGGATCTCCCGGCTGCCGTGCAGGTCAAGTTGCTGCGGTTTCTTCAGGAAAAGCGCTTTCAGCGCGTGGGCGGACGTCAGGAGATCCACAGCGACGCGCGCGTGATCGCGGCGACGAACGTCAACCTGAAGGAATCGGTGAGGAGCGGGACCTTCCGGGAGGATCTGTATTTCCGTCTCGC
>DASTBV010000164.1:0-21247 GCA_035711805.1 Vicinamibacterales bacterium | reverse complement strand
TCTCGCAAGGGCACCGCTGCATCGACTTGACCGCTGGATCGCGCACTCAGTGGACGAAAGCGAGCATCTCGAGGCTCGATTCGCCCCAACGGTCGGACCGACGCGACTTCAAACGAAGGACTCTGCGAGGACAGAGTCGCGACCGAGACTCCGAACGCGACGATGAGTCCTGCGGCCCGCGAGTGGATGGGTTTCGGCATCAGTCCTCCGTCAGACGTAGCCTATTGTTGCACCCTCGATCACGGGATGGGACACTACGCGCGTTCGTGCACAACGGAGGGCAGAAGCCATGAGAGGACCTGTGAAACCGGCGGCGGCAGGCCGGCGCCCCGCCACGCTGAGATTCGTACGTGCGGTCCTCTGTGCGGTCTTCGGTGCCACAGTGCTGCTCTGCGTCGTGCTCGCCGGGGACGCACAGGAGTCTCAACCGGCGCGACTCACCTTCGACGTTGTGTCAGTCAAGCGCACCGGGCCGGACGCGGGCGCCTCGATCGTTGGCGGCGGCCGCGGTCAGTACCAGGCGATCAACGTGCCACTGCGCGTGACGATCACCAGCGCGTGGAACCTGCGCGACCACCAGATCGTCGGCGCTCCGGCCTGGCTCGCGAGCGATCGCTTCGACATCGTCGCGAAAGAGCCCGGGGGCACGTTCACCGACGACCAGCGCCGGCTGATGATGCAGGCGCTGCTCATCGATCGCTTCAAGCTGCAGGCGCACGTCGAGACCCGCGAGTTGCCGATCTACAACCTTGTGCTCCTCCGGGCAGACGGCCGGCTGGGGCCGGAGCTGAAGCCGACCGCGGTCGACTGCGCGGCGCTGCGGAAAGCGCGTGCCGCCGCGGGCGCCACCTCGGCTGATCCGCCGAGACCGATCCCGAACATCGACGAGCGCGTGCCGTGCAACCAGCGGGCGTTCTTCGGCCCGCAGGGCGTGACGATCAACGCCAGCGGGCGGACGCTCGAACAGATCGCGGCCACGCTCGGCACATACGCAGACCGAACGTTGGTGAACAGGACCGGCCTCAAGGGCGAATACGACATGCTGCTGAAGTTCAGGCCGGAAGCGGGCGGGCCGATGGGCGGCCTCGCGCCGCCGCTGTCGACCACGGGGGACCCTGTGTCAGATCTGGCGACGCTGGGAGTCGCGGTTCGCGAGCAGCTGGGTCTGAGGCTCGAACCAGCGCGCGGACCGGTGCAGGTCCTCGTCGTCGACAGCATCTCGCCGCCCACGGAGAACTGAGCGCGTCAGACCGAGCACCTCTGTTTGATCGTCACAAACTGCCTCGTCGCGCACTCGTCACGAGGAGCACCGGAGTGATTGACTTCTTCGAACCGCGGGTTCGCCGGATGTCAGATGCTGTTCTTGAGGAGCATCGCCTCGAGAATGCGGGCGGTCGCCTGTGGCCCGAGCCCGAGGTCCGTGGCCAGTCGATTCAGGAATCGGCGCTCGGCTCGTTCCATCTTCCCGTCGGCCAGTATGAGATCGGCCGACACGGCGAAGGCCGCAGGCCGGAGGCGGCCTGGTAACACCTGCGCTGCACTCGCAATGGCCCCGAGGGCGCCGTGCTCCTCGACCATCGTCCGCATGGCATCGATCAACCGCCCAACGTGCTCCCCTGACTTCCGCCGATAGCGTTTCATCGACCAGATGAGGTGATGAGCGCGAGCCAACTCGTCACGCGATACGCGGCCATTCGCGTCCATCGCGCCGATCAGCAACGCGATGAAGGCTTCGTCGAGCGAGAGTCGCCGCGACCGGCGGACGGGTCGCTGGCGAGCCCGCACCCGCGTGGCGGCGCGCGCGCCGCGCGTCGTCGTCTCCCCTTTCGTCGTCCGTGCCATGCGTCACTCCCTTTCGAGGAATATCAGGACTGCGCGAGCGAGTTGGCGACCCGCAGCATTCGGTCGTGAGCATCACGCGCGACTGATGTCAGCGCCGGCGCGCCCTCCAGGGCCACGGTACTGAGCAGCGCCGCAGGGTCGGTCAGCCGCACGCCGGTGCGGACGTCGGAGATCCATTCCACGGCGACGTTGCAGGGCAGCAGGAGTCCGACCGATGGATCGGCAGTGATCGCGTCGAAGGCGAGCGGCGGATTGCAGGCCCCGAGGATGAGGTACGGTCGAAAGTCGCGGTCAAGCTTCTCCCGGAATGCTGCGCGCAGGTCAATCTCGGTCAGCACGCCGAATCCCTGTTGCTTTAGGGCCTCCCGAACGCGCGCCACAGCGGCGTCGAACGAGAGCGGCAATTCGACATTGAATCCCAGTTGCTTGGACATAGCGGTTACTCCAGCGCCATTGCTCTAATGACCGCGGGACACGGCCGATAGCGTCCCGAGGTTCTCGAGGAAGATGAATGCATTCCCCGGCGGAGCGAGCCGCGTAGTCCGACGCGACCTTCGTTCGAGCCCGGGTTTGCTCGCCGCGGACCGTTGGGGTAGATTCCACGTGTTCGCGGCTATCACTTGGAAGAAACGCTCTCACCGCTCTCGCTCCTCCTCGTCCACACGGATTCGGACGACCGCGCGATGTATGCGGAATACCTGCGCCGCGAAGGCTTCGAGGTCCAGGAGGCAGGCACTACGGACGCGGCGCTGCCGCTGGTTCCCCACAAGACGGCCGTCGTCACCGGCATGCTCGTCCCTGGATCGATCGATACGGTGGAATTCATCGGCCGGGTACGACGCGAATGGAGCACCGCGGTCGTCGTCGTGACCGCCGACTCGTCCCCCGAGCATCTCGAGCAGGTCCGGGCGGCGGGCGCCGACGCGGTACTGCTGAAACCCTGCCTGCCGGAGACGCTCCTCGACTCGATCATCGACGCCATCGAGGCGAACGATGCCCGCCTTCTCACCCCGCCGGCTCGCCGGAGGCTGTCCGAGCGCCGCGCCGGCCTGCGGGGCGGTGGACGACGCGACTCCGATCTGTCGTAGCCTCGCGGACCTCACAAGGCCGCGCCACGATCAACGCTCCAACGACCACGCGCGTTAAAACGTCAGTCGGCCTTTCCGCCCTTCGTCGTCATCGGCTCGAGCAGTTTGCCGAGCTCGGGATTGAGCGGCCCGGGACTACGGTTCCGGCGGCCATATCCAAAACCGGTTCGCGGAACGAAACATGGCGGCTCGTCGAACGGCGCTTCGACGCAGCGCCTCACGAGGCCGGGTGTGCCGTCGGCCGACAGCAGCACGGTATACGCGCCGTCGCTGCAACGCACTTCCCACGCCTCTGCGCCGGCGGTGACGTCGCGGAGGTACGTCTGCGCCACCTCGTCACAGGCCTCCCCGGCAGCCGTTATCTTCCGTTGCAGCGACCGTGATTGAGAGGACGTGAGCGTTCGTGGGCCCGGGGCTGCTGAGGCGCCATCGCCGCCGAGGATGAGCGGCGAGTCTGACCCGGACGAACCGCAGGCGAGCGCCGGCAGGGAACCGGCGACGACGAATGCCCGTAACACTCTCATCGGTATGGAATTAATGGTAGCACCACGAGGCATTGGCGATGTTAATGCTTGTGAGGGATCGATCGTTACGCTACCGTAGGTTTTCGGACGTCCGCGGGCCGCGCCACGGACCGTCTGCAACGACAACACCGCGGCAGAACGGAAGGTACACGTGCGTGGATCGATGAAGTGGCTCGGAGGGATGGCTCTGTGCCTCATGGTGGTCGGCTTTGCAGCTCCCGCGGCGGCGCAGGATACGCCCAAGGCTGAAGTTTCAGTCGGTTACAACTGGTTGACAGCCAAAGCCTCCGGCGACGACGAGTGGGAGAAGTTTCCAAAGGGGTGGTATGCCGACGTGGCTGGCAATATCAGCGACACGCTCTCGATCGTCGGCCAGGTGACCGGGAACTACAAGACCCTCGAAGACGAGTTCGACGAGGCCGAATTCAAGTTGAATATCCACACGTACATGGCCGGCATCCGCGGGAGTTCGCCTGGCCGCGTGCGCGGATTCGGCCAGGTACTCGTCGGCGGTGTCTCGATCAAGGCGACCGATGAACTCTTCGATCTGGAGGAGACCGAAACGAACTTCGCCCTGCAGATCGGCGGCGGCGTGAACGTGCTCGGCAGCGGCGGTGTTGGCCTTCGCGTCGGCCTCGATTATCTCCGCCTCTTCGCGAAGGAGGACGGCACAGTCCTTTTCGGAGAGGACGTGAATGGCTTCCGCTTCAACGTCGGCGTGACCTTCGGCATCGGCAGCAGGTAAGGGAAACCTCGGGGGCCAACTTCGGTTGGCCCCTACCCATCCGAGGTCCGCCTGAAGGCGGACACTACGTACGCACCTCCCGCAACACCTGCGCCGCCTCTTCCGGCGACGTCGGATTCACATGAAACCCGGTCGCCCACTCGAACCCGGCCACCTTCGTCAGCGTCGGGATGATCTCGACGTGCCAGTGATAGAAGTCCGCCGCGGCGGATTCATGCAGCGGCGCGCTGTGGATCAACAGGTTGTAGGGCGGCAGATTCAGCGCGCGGTTCATCCGCCGCAGGATGTCGCCGAGCAGCCGCCCGAGCGACGCATATTCATGCCGCGGCGCGTCCTCGAACGTCGATTGATGCCGCTTCGGCAGAATCCACGTCTCGAACGGAAACCGTGGCGCATACGGGGCCACCGCCACCATGTCGCCGTTCTCCGCGATGACCCGCCGGTTCTCCTGCGTCTCCTGCCGGACGATGTCGCAGAAGACACAGCGTTCCTTTGCCGCGTAGTGGACTCGGGCGCCGTCGACCTCGTCGCGCACTTCCCGCGGAACGATCGGCAGCGCGATGAGCTGCGAATGTGAATGATCGAGATGCGCGCCGGCGGCCGCGCCGTGATTCTTGAAAACGATGATGTAGCGGAAGCGGCGATCCTGCTTCAGATCCTGCACGCGCTCGCGGAACGCCCAGAGCACCTGCTCGACGTCCCCCTCCCCCATCGTCGCCAGCGAGTCCTCATGGCGCGGCGTCTCGATGATCACCTCGTGGGCGCCGATGCCGTTCATCTTGTCGAAGAGTCCCTCGCCCTGGCGGTCGAGCGTGCCTTCGACGCGCAGCACGGGGAACTGGTTGGGCACGACGCGCAGGCTCCAGCCGGGCCCGTTCGGCGCGCTGCCGTTGCGATGCGCCAGCAGCTCGTGCGGCGTCATGTCCTCGTGCCCCTCGCAGAAGGGACAGCCGTCATCGGGTGCGATGGTGACCGACTCGAGGCGGAAATCGGAGGGGCGCTTGCGCCGTTCCGTGGAGATGATGACCCAGCGGCCGGTAACAGGATCTTTACGAAGTTCGCTCATGCAGCCAGGTTGGCCTTCTAAAATGTTGATTCAAACGCATTCGTATAGATTTCAACTCGCGGGGGATTCACCGCGGCGTCGATTGCCACCACGTCGAACCGGCAGGGGCGATCGTCCAGCCGGTGGCGAACGAGATAGTCCATCGCCATCAGCGCAACCTTCCGCTGCTTGGCGGCGTTCACCGCCACGGCGCCGCCGCCGAAGCCGCTGCCCGTGCGGAGCTTCACCTCGACGAACACGGTCGTCTCGCCGTCACGGGCAACGACGTCGAGTTCGCCAAGTTTTGTGCGGTAGCGCCTTGCAATAATTGCGTACCCGCGCCGCTTCAGCGCAGCGCACGCAAGATTCTCCCCCAGTTTTCCAAGAGATTGTCGGTGGTCTTCAGGCATGCCGGCGGAGATAGGCACGTCCCGTGCCGCCGTACGTCACTGGCCCTTAACCACGAAGAGCACGAAGCGATCGAAGGACACGAAGAAAAACCTAACAATATTCGTGATCTTCGATCCTTCGTGCCCTTCGTGGTTCAACAGGCCGCGGTTCGTCCGGGATCAATTCGCCGCCGGGCGTTCCACGGCGTCGATGACGATGATCTCGACCGGGCCGCGCGCAGGTTCCAGCCTCAATCCAAGCTGCTCCTGTATCGCGGTGAAGAGCGACGCGCCCGCGGGATCGGAGACCGGCTTGAGGCCGCGGCCCCACCCCGGGAACTGGGTATCGTCGGGCACCCAGTCGAGCCGGATCTCGCCGAACGATCGGGTCAGCCCGGTGCGGTCGATGACCGGCCGATCCATCACGCGAGACAGTGACGCCGCGACTTTGTCCGGAGACCCGCACTTGCCAATCAGCCGGCCGTAGAGCGTGATGAGCCCGGGCCCATCGCCGCACTCACCGGAGAAAGGCTTCATCTTCGGTCCGCCCGGTGCGACGACGAGCGCGTAGACGGGACCTTCGCGAGTTTCCCGATGCAGCCGAACGCGGAAACGCTCAGCGAGAAGCGACTGCAGCATCAGGCGCAGCTGCACCTCGCTTGCGGCGTCGGTGGCGGCGCGGGCCTCGATGTCGTACCTGTCTGAATCGATCCATCCTGGTCCGCCGGTAATCTCCCGCACGTCCATTCGATACGCTCCGGCGATCAGCTCCTTCACGGTCATCGCCTTGGCGCTGAGGCGTCCGTTCGCGATGGCCGTGATGCCGGAAAAGACCAACGGCGCATCCGCATTGGGCTTGACCGAGGCAACCTCGAAAACAGGCGCACCCGCCTGCGCGGCGAATGCGAGCACGGCCGCCGCCAGAAGGTGAGACAGCATGCGCGATTAGACACCGCGGCGAATCAATCGGTTATGTCCCTAGCCACGAAGAGATTGCGATCGGCGAGACGTGGGGCGCGCCTTTGTCAGGCGCGCCTGGCGGACCCGACAGGGTCCGCCCCACGATCCGCAATCAAATCGCGCTGAGGGCTTCGTCCAGAATGCGCACGGCTGTATCCGCCTGATCCTTCGTCAGGACGAGCGGCGGCGACAGCCGGATGACGTTCTGGCCGGCGCCAAGGACGAGCAGTCCGCGCGTAAAGCATTCGCGCACGACGCGATCGCGCTCGGTGGTGGCACGCTCCTTCGTCTGGCGGTCGCGCACGAGCTCGATGCCGATCATCAGCCCGCGCCCCCGCACATCGCCAATCAGTGCGTGCTTCTCCATCAGCCGCTTCGCGCCGGCAAAGAGATGTGCGCCGACGTCGGCCGCGTTCTGCATCAGCCGCTCGCGAATGAGCCTGATCGTCGCCATGGCCGCGGCGCATGCGACGGGGTTTCCGCCAAACGTGCTGGCATGCGCGCCGGGCGGCCACGACATCATTTCGGACCGCGCCACGACGACCCCAAGCGGGAGCCCCGAGGCAATGCCCTTCGCCGTTGCCACCATGTCCGGCTCGACGCCTGTGTGCTGGATCGCGAACCACTTTCCGGTCCGGCCCATTCCGGACTGCACTTCGTCGACGACCAGCAGCATACCGTGCTTGCGTGTCAGCTCGCGCAGCCGCTCGTGAAATACGTTCGGCGGCACGATGTAGCCGCCCTCACCCTGAATGGGCTCGACGACGATCGCGGCAACCTCGTCCGGCGAGACGACGTGGACGAGCGTCTGCTCCTCGAGGAATCGCAGGCACTCCGCTGCACAGCTGTCCGGCGTGGCGTTGACGGGACACCGGTAGCAGTTCGCGTAGGGCACGTGAAAGACACCGGGAACGAGCGGCGAAAAGCCTTTCCGCTGCGTCAGCTTGCTTGCCGTCAGCGACAGCGAGCCCATCGACCGGCCGTGAAACGCGCCGAAGAAGGCGATGAGATTCGGCCGCTTCGTGTAGTACCGCGCCAGCTTGATCGCCGCCTCGATCGCTTCCGTTCCCGAATTGCCGAAGAACGTCCGGTGCGGGCCCGGCATCGGCGCGATCGCCGACAACTCCTCCCCGAGCCGCGCCTGCAGCTCGTAATAGAAGTCCGTGCCGGACATGTGCAGGAACTTCCCCGCCTGTTCGACGATGGCGGCGACAACGTCGGGATGAGCGTGGCCGGTGGCCGTGACGGCAATTCCGGCCGTGCAGTCGAGAAAGACGTTGCCGTCCACGTCCTCGACGAACGCCCCCTCGCCGCGGGCGATGACGAGCGGATAGTCGCGCGTGTACGAGGGGGAGACGACCCTGGCGTCGCGCTCGATGATCGCCCG
This sequence comes from Vicinamibacterales bacterium, assembly GCA_035711805.1. Lineage (GTDB taxonomy): Bacteria > Acidobacteriota > Vicinamibacteria > Vicinamibacterales > UBA2999 > Gp6-AA40. The sequence continues at coordinate 13,267 of DASTBV010000164.1, read as the reverse complement.
CGCCTTCGGACCCGGGAGCGCGGTCTTCAGCGAGGGACCGGTCATTTCCGCTTCCAGCGCGTCCCGGACGGATTGTCTTCGAGCAGGATGCCGCGCTCGGCGAGCTCGTTTCGGATCCTGTCGGCCTCGGCGAAGTCGCGACGCTGCCGTGCCGCCTTGCGGTCGGCGATCCGCTGTTCGATCTCGGCGACCGGCACCGGTGGTTCGGCATCCTCTGCGCGGCGGAGGCTGATCACACCGAGCACCTTGTCGAAGTGTTCGAACGCCTCGCGGACGATCGTCGCGTCCGCCGCGCTCACCTGTTTGGCGTCGATCGCGGCGTTGACGTCGCGGATCAGATCGAAGAGGACGGCCAGACCGGCGGCGGTGTTCAGGTCGTCCAGGAGGGCGGTCTTGAACGCATCACGCGCCGTGGTGACGAGGCGCGCGATGCCGGGCTGCGTCTGCTCGCCGGCGGACCTGACAGGGTCCGCCCCACGTGGGTCCGCCCCACGTGGGTCCGCCCCACGGACCTCGTCGAGCCGCGCGAGGAAATCCACCATCCGGCGCAGCGACTCCTCGGCCTGCTCCATGCCGGCCCAGGTGAAGTTCAGCTGCTTGCGGTAATGCGACGACAGGAGGAGATACCGCAGCGACGACGCGCGATGGCTGCGCGCCAGAATGTCGGGAATGCAGTAGACGTTGCCGAGCGACTTCGACATCTTCTCGTTCTCGACGAAGAGATGCTCGACGTGGACCCAGAAGCGCGAGAACGGCTGCCGCGTGGCACCTTCCGCCTGCGCAATCTCGTTCTCATGATGCGGAAAGATCAGATCGACGCCGCCGGCATGAATATCGATCGGCGGCCCGTCGAGCAGACGAAGCGCCATGGCGGAACACTCGATGTGCCAGCCGGGACGTCCGGGCCCGGTGCCGACGTCCCAGGCCGGCTCCCCTTCCTTCGTCGCCTTCCACAGCACGAAATCGCGCGCATCGTCCTTGGAGTACTCGTCGACGTCCACGCGCGCGCCGGCGTGCAGCCCGTCGTGATCGAGCCGTGCCAGCTGCCCGTAATGCGGGAGCGACGCGATCTTGAAGTAGATCGATCCGTCGCGCCGGTAGGTATGGCCGTTTCGCTCCAGGGCAAGGATCATCTCGCCCATCGCCCGGAGGTTCGGCTCGTCCGTGGCCCGGGGCGTCTCCTCGACGCGTTCGATCCCGAGCTTCTCCGAATCGTCGCGGAACTTCTCGATCCACTGCTCGGTGTACTCGCGAAGCGACATCCCCGCTTTCTGCGCGCCGGCAATGGTCTTGTCGTCGACGTCCGTGTAGTTGATGACGCCCTTCACCTCGTAGCCGCACAGATACTTCAGCGTCCGCCGCAGCACGTCGATGCAGACGAACGTCCGGAAATTGCCGATGTGCCCGCGCGCATAGACGGTGAGACCGCAGGCGTACATCCGGACGACGTTGTCGCGGACAGGGGCGAAGGGCTCCTCCTGCCGTGTCAGCGTGTTGTACAACCGGAGCATCGCTACTGGGGATCGCGGCGTCCAGCTTCAGCCGGATTGTCCAGCGTCAGCGTCCGCCCGCCGATGGTGACCTGGATGGGCGGTCCGAGATGCACGACCATCGTCATCGCGCCCGGCTGGCCGTCCGCCGAGTCCTGGAGCAGCGCGGCGGCCTGCTGCGCCAGGCGGCGCGCCGGCGCCTCGTCGCCGCCCGCCTGCCGCACGGCCTGGACGATCACATCGTGGAGGGCCGAGACGTGGCGCGACTCGGAGGGAAACGACAGGTTCAGCAGGAAGCCCACGTCGCTCACACTACACCGACAGCCGGCTGAACAGCCGCTCCGCGCGCCGTTGATCGGCTTCGATCTGCGCTTTCAGCGCGTCCACGTCCTCGAAACGCCGCTCGTCGCGAAGACGGAGGACGAAGCCGAGCCTCACCGGCTTGCCGTAGAGATCGCCCGAATACCCGAGCAGGTGTGTTTCGACCGTCGTCTCGGTCTCGCCGAACGTCGGCCGTGTGCCGATGTTGGTCACGCCGGCGTGGACGATTCCGTCGATCGTCATTGTCGTCGCGTACACGCCATGCGGCGGCAGGAGCTCATTCTCTGTTGTCATGTTCGCCGTTGGAAACCCGATCTCGCGGCCGCGCCGCCGCCCCTCCACGATTGTCCCGTCGATGTAATACGGGTGGCCGAGCAGCGCGCCGGCCTCGTCCAGGCGCCCTTCCGACACCAGCCGCCGCACGCGCGTGCTGCTGACGACGAAGTCCTTATAACGCACCGGATCGATTTTGTCCGCGCGAAATCCGTAGCGCTGCCCCAGCGTGCGCAGACTTGTGAAATTGCCGCTGCGGTCGTGGCCGAACAGGAAGTTGGCGCCGACCCACACCTCCGACACGCGCAGCCACTCGACGAGCACCGTCCGGACGAACGTCTCCGGGTCCCACTGCGACAGTTCCCGTGTGAAGCGCACCACGGCCACGCACTGAATCCCCGCACGATGAAGCGCGTCGAGGCGCTGGACCTTGGTCATCAACAGCGGCGGCGCCTTGTCAGGCCGGACGATGCGCGGCGGATGCGGATCGAAGGTCATCGCCATCGCCGATCCGCCGTGTTCGGCCGCGCCGCGCTTCACACGATCGATGATTTTCTGGTGTCCCCGGTGCAGACCGTCGAAGTTGCCAAGGGCAAGCACCGGATGGACGAGCCACGAGGGCCGGGCGTCGTCGGGGAAGTGAATGGTGTGCATTCACTCCACGTCGACGGGCACGTCGAGCACGAGCCCATCATATGCCAGTTCGACGCCCGCGGGCAGGCGTGCGCTGGTGGCCGCGTGACCCAGATCATGCGACATGTGCGTCATGTATGCGCGCCGCGGCGTGATGCGGCGGATCACATCGAGCGCTTCGGCGACGGTGAAGTGCGTCGTGTGCGGTTTGTCGCGGAGCGCATCGATGGCCAGTGTCTCGACGCCGTCGACAAGCTCCCACGCGGCGTCATCCAGACGGTTGCAGTCGGTCAGGTAGGCAAACGTGCCGAAACGGAAGCCCAGGATCGGCGCGTCGCCGTGCCACAGCGGGACCGGGATCACGCGGACGCTGCCGACGGTGAACGGACCATCGATGTCGTGCCGATCGATTCTCGGAATCCCACCGCCCTTCCGCTGCACGCCGTCGAAGGCGTAGTAGAACGTGCGCGTGATGTCCGTCCACGTCGGCGGCGCCGCATGACAGGCGACTGGTCCACCCTGGATCCAGTTGAAACGGCGGATGTCGTCCAGGCCAAGGATGTGATCGGCGTGGCTGTGCGTGAAGAGGACGGCGTCGATGCGTTCGATTCCGGCGGCCAGCACCTGCTGCCGGAAGTCCGGCGTGGTGTCGATCACGATCGAGGCGCGGCCCGGCACGTCGACGTGGATGGACGGCCGCAGCCGCTTGTCGCGCGGATCCGTCGATCGGCACACCTCGCAGGCGCAGCCGATCATCGGCACACCTGAGGATGTTCCCGTGCCGAGAAAAGTGACGCGACCGGGAACAGACGTCAACCCTTCGACTCCGCTGGCCCCTGGGCGTCGCTCACCCCTCGACTCCGCTCGGGGTGACCCTGAGCCCGTCGAAGGGTCAGGGTTTCGCGCTGGCTCCAGACGCTCAAGGGATGATGATGCGCGAGGGCTCCGGGGCCGGCCCCTGCTTGCTGGCCTCGACGTAGCGAAGCCGCAGCTCGTAGAGGATCTGATCGAGGAACTGGCGCTCCTCGGCGGTCAGATTGCCGCGCGTCTTCTCCTCGAGCAGCGAGAGGATGTCGATCATCTGCTGCGCGGCCGGCAGATTCGCAGGGATCGTCTGTCCCGAGACCGGGTCCGGCACGTCACCGAAGTGAACCGCGGCTGTGTGGGCGAGCGACAGAATGAAGCCAAGGAACGTAACGGCTGACTCTTCCCGATCCTGTGTTTGATCCTCAGACATTTCAAACATCGTACTTCACGAACTTGGTCCGGCTAAAGCCGGACACTACGCCGGATCTTCGACGTAGAATCGGCCCTGCTGAAAGGGAGGCGACAGATGAGGAGCGCTGTTCTGCGAGCAGGGGGCATTCTTACCGCCGCGGTAGTGGTCGCCGCACTGGGCCTGACGGGCATCGGCCAGGCGCCACCGCGGGTGACTGCCGACGCCGACGACATTGCCGGCGTCGTCACCGGCCCGAAGGGGCCGGAAGCCGGTGTCTGGGTGATCGCTGAAACCACGGATCTTCCAACCCGCCTCATCAAGAGCGTCGTCACCGACGATCAGGGGCGTTATCTGATTCCGGATCTGCCGAAGGCCGGCTACACCGTATGGGTTCGGGGATACGGCCTCGTGGACTCAGCCAAGGTCAAAGCGACACCCGGCCAGCAGCTGCCCCTGACCGCCGTCGCCGCGCCCAACGCAAAGGCCGCCGCCGAGTATTACCCCGCGCAGTACTGGCTGGCGATGCTGCAGGTGCCGCCGACGTCGGACTTCCCCGGCACCGGCCCGACGGGCAATGGCATCTCGCCGAACATGCGCAGCCAGGGCGAGTGGATCCGCAACATCATCAACACCGACGGCTGCACCGGCTGCCACCAGATGGGCGGCAAAGCGACGCGCGAGATCCCGGCGGCGCTCGGAACGTTCGCCTCCCCAAGTGCCGCGTGGGAGCGGCGCGTGCAGTCGGGCCAGGCAGGCGCCGGGATGCTCGCGCGGTTCACGCAGGTCGGCCGCGAGCGCGCGCTGGCGATGTGGGGCGATTGGACCGATCGCATCGCCAAGGGCGAGCTCCCCGCGTCCGTTCCGCAGCGGCCGCAGGGTCGCGAGCGCAACGTGGTCATCACGATGTGGGACTGGACCGATCCGAAGGCGTACCTGCACGACGAGATCGCCTCCGACAAGCGCAACCCGATGGCCAACGCCAACGGGCCGATCTACGGCGCGCTCGAGGAGGCCGCGGACTACATGCCGTTCGTCGATCCGGTGCGTCACACCGCGGGTCAGATCCCGTTGAAGGTGCGCGATCCTCAAACGCAGCGTCCCGGCCGGCCGGCGCAGCCGTCGCCGTACTTTGGCGAGGAGTCGATCTGGACGAGCCAGACCAGCGCGCACAGCTTCGCCATGGACAGCCAGGCGCGCGTGTGGATTGCCGCACGCATCCGCCCCAACCAGACGCCCGCGTGGTGTCGCGAAGGATCGGATCACCCGTCGGCGAAGGCGTTCCCGATCAATCAGAGCGGCCGTCAGCTGCAGATGTACGACCCGAAGACCAAAGAGGTCGTCACGATCGATACCTGCTTCGGCACGCATCACCTGAACTTCGACAACAAGGACATCCTGTGGTTTACCGGCGGCGGCCCGGTCGAAGGCTGGTTCAACACGCGCATTTACCTCGAGACGAAGGACGAGAAGCTGGCGCAGGGCTGGACCGCGTTCGTGATGGACACCAACGGCAACGGCAGGCGTGACGCCTACGTGGAGCCAGATCAGCCGGTCGATCCGACGAAGGACAAACGAGTGACCACGGCGTTCTACGGCGTCGAGCCGGCCCCCGACGGATCGGTCTGGGGCTCGGTGCTTGGCGTGCCCGGCATGCTGGTTCGACTCACCCTTGGATCCAACCCGGCGACGACAGCGCTGGCGGAGGTCTATGAAGTGCCGTGGAAGAACCCCGCGGCCAAAGTGGAGGGCTACGCGCCGCGCGGGATGGACGTGGATACCAACGGCGTGGTCTGGACCGTGCTCTCCAGCGGTCATTTCGCCAGCTTCGATCGTCGTAAATGCAAGGGACCGTTGAATGGTCCGAAGGCGACGGGTCAGCACTGCCCTGAGGGCTGGACGCTCTACGCATTCCCCGGCCCCAACTACAAGGGCGCCACCGAGTCGGGCAGCGCCGAGAGCGCGTACTACAACTTCATCGATCGGTTCGACATGCTGGGCATCGGCCGGAACGTACCGCTGGCGACCGGCAATGAATCGGAAGCGCTGCTGGCGCTCGTCGACGGCAAGTTCCTGACGTTCCGCGTCCCGTACCCAATGGGTTTCTATGCGAAAGGGATGGATGGGCGCATCGACGATGTGAAGGCGGGATGGAAGGGAAAGGGCATCTGGACCACCTACGCGACGCGCGCGCCGTTCCACGTCGAGGGCGGCAAGGGAACGACGAGCAAGCTGGTGAAGTTCCAGGTCCGGCCGGATCCGCTCGCAAGATAGGTTCACAGGGTGCACGAGGTTCAACGAGTGCAAGAGGTGCCTAGTGCAACGGGGGCGACGAGCGGCGGCATCGGTGGGCGGTTCGACCGCCTGGTCGAGATCATGAGAACGCTGCGATCCCCGGACGGCTGTCCGTGGGATCGCGAGCAGACGCAGGCGTCGCTTCGTCCCTTTGTGCTCGAGGAAACCTACGAGGTCCTCGAGGCGATTGACAGCGGCAGCTCCTCGCAGCTCTGCGAGGAGCTGGGCGATTTTCTGTTCGAGGCGGTTTTTCTGGCGCAGATTGCCGACGAGCGCGGCGAGTTCACGATCGCCGACGCGATCGATGCCATCTGCGACAAGCTGGTTCGCCGGCATCCGCACGTCTTCGCGCGCGAGGCCGGCGAACCGTCGCTGACACCGGGCCAGGTCGTCGAGAAGTGGGAGACGCTGAAGGCGCGGGAGCGCGAAGCGTCAGGCCAGCCGACGAAAAGGGCAAAGACGACACTCAGCGGTGTGCCGAAGACGCTGCCGTCATTGTTGCGGGCGTACGAGGTCAGCGCCCGCGCGGCGGCGGTTGGCTTCGACTGGGTGAAGGCGACAGATGTCCTCGACAAGATCGAGGAGGAGGTGGCGGAGCTGCGGCGCGAGGTCGAATCCGGCGCCACGGGCCACCTCTCACGCGCCGAGGAGGAGATGGGCGATCTGCTGTTCGCGATCGCCAACCTCTCGCGCAAGCTCGGCATCGAGCCGGAGGCAGCGCTGCGCCGGGCCAATGAGAAGTTCACCACGCGCTTCGACGCCGTCGAACAGGCGTTCACGTCGCGGGGCGAATCGATCAGCGACGCGACGCTGGACGAGATGGAAGCCGAGTGGCGGCGGGTGAAATCTTCACCGTAGTGCCGCCGCCTCGACCATTCGATCGATAACCGCAACGCATACCTTTTCGTCTACCATTGGCCCCTCGCAGTGGAGATTCTGGTCGCCGGCATTCTGGTCCTGGCGCTCGACCAGGGCACCAAGTGGTGGGTCCGCGCGCGCGAGTCGCAGTCCGACAGGCCGCCATCCTCGCCGCGCATTCGAGAGATTCAGACCGTCCGGTCGACGTTCAGTCACCGTCGCGGCCGCGCGTCGCTGATAGTTTCCTGGGTGATCGGATTCATGTCGGTCTGGCTGCTGGTCAGTACCGGCGCCGCACTGCAGACTGAGCTCGCCAGGCTTGGCGCGGGCGCCGCGCTCGGCGGCGCCGCGGGAAATCTGCTGGACGTTCTCCGGCGCTCCGCGGTCACCGACTTCATCGACTTCGGCTGGTGGCCAACCTTCAATCTTGCCGACGTCGGAATCGTCGCCGGTCTCGTGCTCGCTTTTGGGCCGGTCGGTTAAGGCCGTGCGACGGGTGTTATTCCGCGTGCGTGGCGTCCCCGTCTGGAGCTATCCGGCGATGCTCTACGTCGGGACTGTGTGCGGGATTCTGTACGGCCATGACACCGCCCGCCGCGCAGGCCTCGATGCGTTCAGGGTCTGGCTCGCGATGCTCTTGCTTCTGGCGATCGCGCTACTCGGCGCCAGACTCCTGTTCGTGTTCACGCACTGGTCCTGGTACCGTCAGGACCTCAGACGTGTCTTTGACCGACAGGAGGGCGGCGCCGCGCAGTACGGTGGCCTCCTCGCGGCGGTGCCCGTCTCATGGCCGTTGCTGCGATTGCTCGACATTCCGTTCGGTGGTTTCTGGGATGTCGCCGTCCAGACGATTCTGGTCGCGATGATCTTCACCCGCGTCGGTTGCCTGTTGAATGGCTGCTGCGCCGGCCGGCCCTCCAGGATCTTCGGCATCTACCTTCCGAACCACCTTGGCGTATGGCAGCGGCGCATACCAACGCAGATTCTCGAAGGCGTTTTCGCCGGCATTCTGTTGATCATCGCCCGCATGACGTGGCCGGTGCTGCCCTTTTCAGGCGCGGTGTTCATGCTCGTATCGGGTTCGTACGCGAGCGGCCGTCTCCCGCTGGAATCGGCTCGCGAACGGAAGCCAGGCGAGGGACGGTTCACCGTGCAGCACGGCATTTCGGTCTTCGTGATGGCGGTTTGTTTCGGTGGACTCTGGGCCCTGTGGCCGATGTAACGGGAGAAGCACGTGGCAAACGACCTCACTGGCGACTTCGACGTTGTCGCAGAATTCAGCCTTCCTGCCGTCAACCGGCTGCTGGCAGCAATGCACGGGACCTCACGGTTTCCGCATTCCATGTCACTTAGGGTCGATGACATCCCGCAGCCGCCGGACCGCAAGCTTCCCAGCATCCGCGGCATCATCGACCTGGCCGGCGATCCGGTCGTCAGTCCCGGTCATATTCGCGTGCCCGCAGCCGATCTTCTGCTGGCATCGGAACCGTCAGACCCCTTCTCGCGGCTGGGAGGCATCCACAATTCCGGCGTCATCTCGTTCCCGCCGCTCGTTCCAAGCGAGCTGCAAGGCCGCGCGCAACTGCAGTTCGCGCCGCCAACGCTCGAGATCGCCGATGCCGCCGCATCGCGGATTTCCGTGCGGATGAAAGTCAGGGCGCGGTACTTCGCGGACCCGAACACGCCGCCCGCCACCGAATTCGCTACCGGCGATATGGTCTTGACCACGGCGGTGCAGCAGATCACGTCACAAGCCGGCAACGTCGTCGACATCGATCTGAGAAGCAATGCCGTCCAGGCCGCGTTCGTGCCGACGTGGACGAGTCGCTCCCTGGCGGCCGAGGATCTGGCCGGGATCAACCTGCTCATCGGCAATGCGCTGAAGTCGAGCGTGCTCCCGTCCAACAATGTGCTGCCCTCGAACATCCGGGCGATCAGGTTCAAGGCGTTGCAGGGTGCGGAGCAGGCTATCGCGATCCTGTTGAACACGACCAGCGCTCCAGGCAACCCGGCCACAGTGCAGCGCGTGTTCCTGGGCGGCGCCGACTTTGCCTTTGCCACTGGTGCGGAGACGATTCTGGCGGCGATTCAGCCGGCACTCGACGAAATTCTCGCGACCCCTATATCGCCCGTGCAGATTTCGATTCCGCTTCTCCTGACAACGCTCACCGCCACCTACACCATCGCGCTCAACAACGCGACCCTCGCGCTCGAAACGGGGCGGCTGCTTCTGACCATCACCGGCCGGGCGACGACGCCGGCCGGGTTCGCGCCGAACTTCAACTTCACCGTCAGGCAGCCCTTGACGCTGGCGCCCGCTGGGTCCACGGCCGATCTGGTCGTCGGCCCGATCAGTCTCGATACGTCCAGCTGGATCGTCGATCTCTTCCGCGGAAGGGCGACCGGCCCGCTCTCGGCCGCCAGAGACCGCGCGCTGCACCAAAGCGGCGTCAGGGCCAACGTGCGGAGAATGCTGGACGCCGATCGCAATCTCGGCGGGTTCCTGCGCTCACTCCTGACACCTCCCCGCCCCACGAATGAACCCGTGCCCGAACCGCCGGGATTCTCGCTTGTCTACACGGCGGTGGAGATCACGCCCTCTGGCGTCGTGCTGCGCGGCGCCTTGTCTGTCGAAAATCCGCCGCCTGCCCACGTCGAGTTCGAGGAAATTCCCTCCAGCACCAGCGATCCGATTGGCGGTGGGCTGGTGAAGGGATCGGAGTATTCCGCGTTCAAGAGCTGGATTCCCGGTGGGACGATCGACAGCTTCGAGTGGAAACGCGCCGGGAGCGCTCAGCCCGGCCCGCTGGATGAGCGCAGGTTCGTCCTGCTGCCACAGCCTCCGGTCGTATCCGATGGGTTTGTCGCCGACGGCGGGCCGCGTGCGATTACGGCGTTTTCGCCGATGTGTCTCACGATCCGCGGCACGCAACTCTCCTCCTCCGGCCAGGTTCAACTGCAGCCGATCACCGCGTCGTACTGCGCGTTCGACTGGTTCCCGCTGTTCGACGCGGTGAGCGTCGATCGTCACGCCATGCCGCTCGTGACGCTGACCCGGGCCGGGTCGCGAGGCGAAGTGGAAGTGGTTGGCCACGCCCCGGCCATGAGCGACGACACCACGCTGGCCGCACCGAATCTGATTCTGCATTTCGGTGACGCACGCGATCCGGGCGCACTCGCTCGCATCCGCGAGGCACTGGAGGGCAGCGGCCGCACCGATGCCCCCACCTCCATCGTCGCCATCCTGCCGGCCGGTCAGCTCGCGGCTGCCCGCCACGTGCCGGGGGTCCTCTACCTGGAGCAGGCAGGCGACGAGTGGGAACGGGTCTGGAAGGTCAGTATTCGTCAGCGGCCGGCGACGGTTGTCGTCGCGCAGGGCGGCAAGATCGTCTGGCAACACGAAGGCGAGATCGAGTCGCCGACGCTCAGGGATACGCTGCGCCGTGTTCTCGTGGCCCGGCGCAAGGTCAAGAGGACCCTGGTCATGCCGATCTCGCGCATCGGTCACGCACCGCCGAACTTCCTGTTCACCGTCGCGGCCGGTCATGACTTGACGTTGCGCAAACTGGCGGGCCGGCCCGTCGTGCTCGTTTTCTGGAGGGCCAGCGCCCGTCTCAGCCTCGATGCCGCCAGAGCGGCGGCGACTTCACCGCCGCATCCTGCCTGGAAGAACGCGGTCGTGCTGGCGATCAACGACGGCGAGTCCGCCGACGCCGCCGTGACAGCGGGCCGTGCCGATGTTCCAATCACGATCGTGCCGGATCCGACGCGATCGATTTCGCGCGCTTTCGGCGTGCAGGCCTGGCCGACGCTGGTGTTCATCGACGCGCGCGGCCTGGTTCGTGACGTGCGGCATGGACTGAGCGTCGACGATCGCGCTGTGGATGATGGCAACGCGAAGGACGGTTACCGGTCATGACTGATTTCTATCTGCTGCTCACTCCGCTGCTGGTGATCGCTGTTCTCGGGCTCATCAGATTCATCGGATGTGACATCGTGTGGGGCCTCGTAACAGTCAAACCGACTGTCCCGACCATCCTCGACCCTATCCCTGGAAACCAGCGCGTCGATGTTCGCTGGACGTATGGCGCAGGATCGGCTGAGTCGTTCACCGTCATGTATGGCACTGCCAAGGGTACGTATTCCGACGAGGTGACGGTGACCGTTACCGACGATTCGAGGACGATATTCACGGAGCCCGTCACGGGACTCGTGAACGGCACAACTTATTACTTCGTGGTCAACGCCGACATCGGCGACGACACGAGCGCAAACTCGGCCGAGAAGTCGGCGACGCCCGACCCCGGGTTTGTCCTGGCGACCACGCTCGGACCTGGACAACGGAACGACATTCGGGGCTTCGTCGGCATGTCGATCACCATCGGCTCGGCCCCGGTCGTCGTCACGCACCTGGGACGAATCCACTTTCCCGGCAACACGCAGTCGCACATCGTGAAGATCGTCGACGCGGTAACCGGCCTGGATGTCGGCTCCCCCGTCACGATCCAGATGCCGGCTGGCCCTGAAAACGAATACGCCTTCGAGCCGATGGAGACGACCGCGACGCTCGAGCCGTTGCGGACGTATTACGTTGTCAGCGAAGAACGGGACGGCGGCGACCTCTGGTATGACCTACCGAATGAGTCAACAACCACCAACGTCGCCCAGCTGAACTCCGGTATTTCCAAACGCTTCACGGAGGTCGTTTACTCGGCCCATGGCGCGGCAGATGAGATGTTCGGGCCGGTGAATTTCCGATACTAGAAGCGTGCGACAATCGCGCGCATGTCATACGTGCGACATGTGCTTCTTCCAGCGCTTGGCGCGGTCACGATCGCCGCTCTGATCGTCGCGACGAACGCGATCGGCGCGCAGACGCCGCCCACCGTGCAGGACGGCGTCTTCAGCGACGCGCAGGCGACTCGCGGGCAGGCGCTCTACGCGCAGCGGTGCGCCGGCTGCCACGGCCCGAAGCTCGAAGGAGCACAGGCGCCGGCGCTGACCGGCGAGGCGTTCACGGCGAAGTTTCGAATGGAGCCGCTCTCGGCGCTCTTCATTCAGATTCGCTACGCTATGCCGCCCCGGACGCCGCCCCGGACGCCGCCCCGAACGCCTCCCCAGACGCCTTCCGCGACGCCGCAAGGGACCGAAGCCCGCACGGAGCTGACGAACGAGCAGGGCGCCGATCTGGTGGCGCACATTCTGAAGAGCAACGGCTTCCCTGCCGGCAAGACCGACTTCGCGGCGAAGGACGCGGCCAACAGCCAGGTCGCCTGGCCTGCTGGCCGGGGCACCGGCGCAGGCAGCGCACCCCGCACGACCTGGTATGCGCCGACCGGCAATCTCGCCCAGTTGATGCGTTCCGTGTTCTTCAACAACGCGAATCTGATCTTCGCCATCCAGGAACTGGAGGCGGTCGACCTGCCGCCGAAGCCACCGGAGTCGAGGCCAGACGGGCTGACGGTCTTCGATACCGGTCTCCTCATGTATACGGGATGGCCGGTCGTCGAAAATGCGGCAACAGCGCTTGCCGACGCGTCCGCACTGATGATGCTGCCGGGCGCGCGATGCGCGAACGGCCGCGCCGCACCGGTCACCGAGCCGGACTGGATTCGATTCACCGACCAGATGATCTCCGTCGCGCGGCGGACGTATCGCCTGGCGCAGATGCGGGACCGGGAAGCCGTCTCGTCGTACACCCTCGATCTGTCGAACGCGTGCAACGCGTGTCATCGGACGTATCGCGACGTCGGCGGCCGCGGGCGCGGCCTGGCGGGCTTCGCCGATACATCCGGGCGGTGTATGCATCGGTAATCGTTCGGATCGTTCGAATCGTTCGAATCGTTCGACACGTTCGAATCGTTCGACACGTTCAAACCGTTCGGAACCAGAACGACTCGAACGATCCGAACGACTCGAACGATCCGAACGACTCGAACGATCCGAACGATCCGAACGCCTATCCGACCGCCATCAAGTCAAACTGTTCATGGTGCAGCTGAACGTCTGGCTTCACCGAGATGTCACGGCCCAGCGACTGCTTCAAGTCGCGGAACACGGCGCGCTCTTCGTCCCTGAGCGCCCGTGCGATATCCGGATTGACGCGCAGGATGAGACTCTGGCCGTTCAGGTCGGCGCTGATCTTCTTCACCTCCGCCAGAATCTCGTAGCAGATGGTGGA
>DASTBV010000163.1:0-9442 GCA_035711805.1 Vicinamibacterales bacterium | reverse complement strand
GTCGTCCGCCATGTGCTGATGGCGCGGTTCACGCTGCGCGAACTGACCCGCACCATGCATCCGCGGGCGGTGCTGCCCGTGAAGCTCGGCGGCCGCGTCGTCCCGGAGCACATCCTGCGCGATGTGCAGGTGTTCATGCTCTTCTACCTGCTGACGTTCGCGATCGGGGCCGCGGTCGTCGTGATGCTCGGGGCCGACCTCATCACCGGCATTACCGCCAGCATCGCGTGTCTCGGCAACATTGGTCCGGGACTGAACGCCATCGGGCCGATGGCGAGCTTCGCCGACCTCCATACGGTCAGCAAGATCGTGCTGACGCTCGAGATGTGGATCGGGCGCCTGGAAGTGCTGACCGTGTTGGTCCTCTTCCGGCCGGAGCTCTGGCGCTCCGCTCGATGGAGCGCAGCCTGACGCCGCGTGACGACGACTCGGCTGCCTGGCGTTCTCAAAGTCACTGCGCTGGCTTGGAAAAATCGGGAACCTCTCGTTTCGCGGGTTTTGCAGATGGTACCCGCCGACGTCGCGATTGCCTTCATGTTCGTGGCCTCGTGGTTCAGTTCGTCAACAGGCGAACCACGCCGTCCTGCTTGTTCAGCAGAAACACCTGATTGTCCGGGCCCGTGCCGAAGCGCAGGTCCGCGCGCGAGGGTTGACGTGCACCTGCCGCGTTCGCGCGGTCGCGGATGACGCCGAGCAGCGTCTTTGCCGTCCCCTTGTCCATCAGCATCACGCGCCGGATCGGATCCTGACCGCCATTCGGGACCTTGTCGGCGTTGAAGTAGAAGATTTCGCCGCTCGGGTTGTCGCCGAAGAGCACCAGATTGGCGAGCTGCGGAATCTGCGCGCCTCGATAGACGACCACGCCGGTCACCGCGGCGTTGCCAAGCAGCAGCGGATCGCTGTGCGCGTACTCGACCACCGGGTAGGTCATCTTCGAGTCGCCGCGCTGCTTCTCCAGGCTGACGCCCTGCCGGCTGATGAACGCGAAGCTGCCCTCCCAGTCGTTCCATCCCAGATTGGCGCCGCGCGTCACCGGGCTGATCTCCTCGACGATGTTCTGGCCGATGTCGGCGAGATACATGGCGCCAGTGCGCGGGTCCCAGCTGAAACGCTGCGGGTTTCTGACGCCGTAGGCGTAAATCTCGTCGAGCGTGCTCGGGGTCTTGTCATCGACGAACGGATTGGCAGCGGGAATGCCGTACTTCTTGTTGCTGCTGTTATTCCCGAGCGGATCGATGCGGAACACCTTGCCGAACGCCGACGCGAGGTTCTGCGACATCTCGAGCGGGTCGCCGCCGCTGCCGCCGTCGGCGACGCCCATGTAGAGCAGTCCATACTCGGGACTGTTCGGCCCCGCGAACGAGTGGAAGGCCAGATGGCCGGCGTTGTGATTGGCGTACGGCTGCCGCAGGCGAATGAACTCGCGCGGCGGGCCGCCGTCATACGCCGCCGCTCCGGGCGTCTTTGCCGTCCATTCGAGCAGCACCGTGTCGTGGGTGTTGTTGCCGCCCGTCGGCGTGAAGTCGGGCGGAGGCGTTGTGTTCGTGGTGTCTGTGTAGGTGTAGAACTTGCCGAAGCCGCGGCTGCCCGCCTGGTTGAACTGCGGGTGGAACGCGAAGCTCTGGAAACCGCGCTCGCTCCCCTGCGACTGGACGCTCACGCTCCACTTCGGATCGTTGATATTGAGATAGAGCGCCACCGCCTTGCCGCCGTCGGCAATCGAATACAGCGGGCCGCGCATGTCGTTGACGAACAGGCGGCGGCCGCCAGGCTCGGCGGTGAGGAGCATCATCCGCGGCGCGCCGTTGTCCATCGGCAGCTGCGCGTACTCCACGTAGTTCACGCGGACCACATCCTGCGTGGCTGCAATCGGTTGCGGAAACGGATCGTTGGTCGACTGGGCCGACTGCGCGAGCGCGCAGGCTGCTGTCAGCAGCGCGGCAGATACAAGTAACGTGACGTGATTCCGCATGGGCGAAGTATTGATTAGAGGGTTCAAGGGTTCAAGGGTTCAAGGGTTCAAGGGTTCAGGGGTTCAGGGACCTCTTGAACCTCCTGCAGACATGAACTTTCTGAACCGACTCGGTTCAGAGTATGTTGAATGGCTCAACTTTGATGCGCAGGAGTGTTCACAGAATGCGAAGCAGACTCTTCAGTTCGACACTGGCAGCAGCAGCCGTCGCGGTGGCGCTCAGCGCTACGCTCGCGGCGCAGGAGCGACAAGGCGCCCCCGGTGGCCAGGGCGGCGGTGGTGGCCGCGGCGGCGGACGCGGCGGGTTCGCCATGGTGCCGATGCTGCTCGAAACCGACGCCTACCCCGATGGCGGCATCGTTCCGGCGAAGTACTCGAATGCCGGCGGGAGCACGATGCCCGGCTTCAAGATTACGAACGTGCCAATGGGAACGGTGTCGTTCGCGGTGATCTTCCACGACATCGAGCCCAACATCGGCAATCCACCGAACGATGTGCTCCACGCGATGTTCTGGAACGTTCCAGCGGCCTCGGGCGGCTGGCCTGAGGGCCCGAGTACCGGCGCCAGTCTGCCGGCCGGATCGGTGATGGGCTTCAACATCCAGAAGAAGCCGGTCTACATGGGCCCCGGAGCGCCTGCAGGACCGCGCTACCACCACTACATCTTCGAGGTCTATGCGCTGAACGCGAACCTCGATCTTCCACCAGACTCCACGCGCGAAGCGGTGTACGCGGCGATGGCCGGAAAGGTCGTCGGGAAGGCGGCGTACGTCGGCCGGTTCCGGGGAGAGGCGAAGTAATAGGACAGATAGGTGGCCTGGGTTGCCTCGGTTGCTGCGTATTTCCAGCTAACCGGGGCCACCCAGGCTACCCAGGGCCCTACCCAGGCTACCTACTTCTTCACGTACATCTTGAACCACTCGATCGTCCGCTTCCATGCGGCGTCGGCGGCAGCCTTGTTGTAGCGGGCGGCGCTGGCGTCGTTGTTGAACCCGTGTCCGGCGCCGGGATAGATGTGCCCTTCGTGCGTCACACCCGCAGCTTTCAACGCTTCCTGATACGCCGGCCATGCATCGACGAGCCGCTTGTCGGTCTCGCCGTGAAGGACGAGCACCGCCGCCTTGATCTTCGGCACGTCGGCCGCGGCGGGCGCTCCGCCGTAGAACGGCGCGACCGCCTGGATGTCGGAGCCCAGACGAACCGCCAGGTTGTTGGCAACGCCGCCGCCATAGCAGAAGCCGGTGGCGCCAAGGGCACCGGTGCTGTCGGGGCGATTCTTCAGCCACAGTGCCGCCGCGACCATGTCCTCCTGCATCTTGTTGCGATCGACTGACGAAAAGAGCTTCCCGCCCTGATCGTCGTCTCCGGGATAGCCGCCCACCGACGTCAAGCCGTCCGGCGCGAACGCCATGAACCCCTCGAGCGCCATGCGCCGCGTCACGTCCTCGATGTGCGGGTTGAGGCCGCGGTTCTCGTGCACGACGAGAATCGACGGCAGCCTGTTGGTGCCCGCGCTGGCCGGACGAACCAGATAGCCGGTGATCTTTCCGTTGCCGTTCGGCGACGCGACGGTCTCACGCGAGGTCTTCAGCCGCGTGTCGTCGGGCTTCACCTGCTGCGCCTCGGCGTAGTTCGGCACCAGCTGATCGACGATCGCCCCGGCGGCGACGGACGAGACGGCGACCTTCTTGACGCGATCGATGAACGCGCGACGGTCGATCTCGCCATGGATATAAAGGTTGTAGGCGTGAATAGCTTCACGCGGAATCTCATGGTTCGTGGCCATTGACGATCCTTTCTTATTCGTAGTGTCCGCCTTCAGGCGGACCTAAGAGTCCGATGTGCCGCGGAGAATAGCACTTTCCACTTACTTTTGACTTTTGCCTTTTGCCTTTTGCCTTTTTCCTTTTTACTTCCCGCTTTCCACCTGACGGATCCACGCGTCGATCTGCTCGCGCAGCATCGGCAGCGTCACCGCTCCCCTGCCGAGCACGGCGTCGTGAAAGCCGCGGACATCGAACCGGGGCCCAAGCGCGGCCGTAGCCTTCGCCCGCAGGCTGGTGATCTCGCGGTAGCCAATCATGTAGGCCAGCGCCTGTCCGGGCATGATGATGTAGCGGTCGATTTCGGTCTGAATCGTGTTCTCGGCGATGGCGGTGTTGCGCCGCATGTAGTCCACCGCCTGCTCGCGCGTCCACTTCTTGGCGTGCATGCCCGTGTCGACGACCAGGCGGGCGGCACGCCACGTGGCCGCCGACAACATGCCCAGTCGATCGAGATCGCCGGAGTAGAGGCCCATCTCGTCGGCCAGCCGTTCCGCGTACAGCCCCCATCCCTCGATGAATGCCGTGGCGCCGAAGAGCTGCGTGATGCGATGCGCTGCCGGCCGCTCGATGGCCAGGGCGATCTGCAGGTGATGACCGGGGATCGCTTCGTGGAAGGCGATCGCCTCGACGTCGGCGCGAGGCTGCTGTTCGGGGCGATACAGGTTGACCATGTAGAGGCCCGGCCTGCTGCCGTCGAGGGAGGCCTGCCGGTACTGCGCCGGCGGCATCGAGGGCGCCTCGAACGGCTCGAAGGCCTGAACCTGTACGTCGGCCTTCGGCAGGCGTCCGAAGTATTTCGGTATCGCCGTGCGCGAGCGGGCGAGCGCCGCCGCCGCGACCGTCATGATCTCGTCGGCCGTCCTGAAGCGCAGTGACGGATCGTTGCGAAGGCGCCCGATCAGCTTCGGCATGTCCGAGGTGCCGAGCGCGCGGGCGCCGATCGTCCGCATCTCGGCATGGATCTGCTCCATCATCGTCAGGCCGAGCTGATGCGCCTCGTCGGCGTTCAGATCCAGCGAGGTGTTGTCGCGCACCAGGCTGCGGTAGCACGCCTCGCCGGCGGGAATCGCCGCCACGCCGACGGTCGTCCGCGCCACACCGCGGTATTCGTCCAGGAACGAGCGGTACCGCTTGAGCGCGGGAGTAATGCGTGCGCCCACGAGATCAATCACTGAACGGCGGAACGCGGCGTCGTCGCTGTTGGCCGTTATAGGCGTGGCGAACGGCGATTTGTCGGGAGCGCTCGCAAGCAGCCCGTCGATCTGACCAATGACGCGCTCGACGTTCACGCGCGGCGCGGTATACCCGGCGGACATGCCGGCGCGGAGCACTTCGATTTCACGCTCGATGAACGGCCCGTACTGCCCGAGGCGGTCGAGCGCCGCCTTGCGATTCGCCTCCGTGGCCACCGGCTGCCGCGAGAGCAGCGCGGGCAGCGATACCTGCCAGCCGTTGAGATGATCGACGCCCCACAACTCCGTGCGGCAGACGCGGCGCTGGGTCTCCGAGGAGAGCGCCTGCTCGAGGAATCCGTAGGTCAGGAGTTCCGGACGGCCGGCAAGCGAGCCGCGGTCGATCGCCTCGAATGACGCGTGCATTGCGTCCATCCGCTTGTCCCACGCACGCCTTGCCTCGAGCCGGTTGTCGAAGACCGTGTCGAGACGGGCGCCGGGCGCGCCGAGGAACATCGACGACTCCGGATACCGCTCGGTCTGCGCGGCCACGAAGTCGTCCGCGAGCTTGGTCGTCGCCGCCGCCGCCGCCTCGGGCTTGTTCTGTGCGAAAGTCGTCAACGACAGAACAACGGCTATGCCTGCGACCGCCAAAATGGTTCGTGATTTCACGCAACCTCCACTGGTTTAAACCACGAAGGCACGAAGGGATCGAAGGGCTCGAAGAGGACACCCTGAAAAACAGAATCTTCGTGGTCTTCGATTTCTTCGTGGCCTTCGTGGTTAAGGCCAGCGAACATCGATCAACGTCGGGAATGACGATCGATCTGCTGCGACAGCGCACGCTGGCAGACGCGGCAGAACGGCACGGGATTGCGCGAGAACATGATGCAGTCGATCTCGGGACGATAGAACGCCCGGGCGTCGTAGTTCGCGCCCTGGAACAGACCGACCTTCCCACGGTGCTCCGCCGTGGCGAAGAGCTTCATCTCGATATCGATCTCGCGCCGGAAGAGCTGCGTCATCTCCGACTCCGGCCGCTTGTCCGCACGCAGCTTGGCGCGAGTGGACTGATACTCCTTCTGCATCGCCTCGAACTGCTGCTTCGGCCACGGCGTCGGCAGCGGCACGCCCGGCGTCAGCAGATCGCGCCACTTGACCCGCGCGCGGTTGGCGGAGGCCGTGACGTTCGCCGGCCACGGCTCGACGATTCGCGCCGGCGGCTCGTAGGCAACCGGCGACGTGTAGTACTCGTCGGCCAGCCCGGCAAAGTGATGGCCGAACTCGTGGATGAACAGGTATTCCGCGAAGTCGTTGCCCGCCGCCGCCGTCGAATACACGTTGTAGAGGCCGCCGCCTCCATAGGTTTCGCCGTTGGTCAGGATGATCACGTACTCATACGGCGCCCAGGCGGCGATGTCGCGCCACGCCCGGTTCTCGTAGGTCAGGATGTAGCGTTCGCTGCCGAACGCGTCATACGCGGCACCGACCGGCGTTCGGCGATAGATCCCGCGCGAAGGGCTGGCCACACCGGACTGTTCGGACGGGGGACACAAGCCCCAGACGTTGAAGTCGTTGCGACGCGACCTGAACGGCTCGACCGTAAACAGCGACGCAGACAGACGCGTGGCCTGCGTCCGGAACCGCGCGCACTCGGCAGCGGTGTAGCCGTCGCCGAGCAGCAGCAGGTCGACCTTCGCCGGCGGCTCGCCATGCCGCTCGATCTGGATGACCTGATGCCGCTCGGGCGTCGAGCGATCGATGAACGGATCCGCCGGATCGATCGGGTGACGCCACACCTCCTTATAGCCGCCCTCTTCGGTACGCTTCTTCAGGATCACGTCCGCCCGGGCCGTGAGCGCGGGGAACCGCAGCGAGTCCTGGAACGTCCGCCGCATCTTCTTCGATTCCGCCGTCGTCACCCACTCGGCAAACGCCGGGTCGTAGCCGCGCGCGAAGATCACGCGGTTGGCGCCGTCGACGATCTCGAAGCGATAGTTGCCGGTCAGGCGCGCGTCGACGTTGGCCGAGGGAGCGTCGGGCCAGGCCAGCGGCTCGACGACGAGGCGATCGAAGCTGTAGGCTTCGACGGCGGGTCCGCCAGTCTGATAGAAGTCGAGCCGCCAGGTGCGCCGCTCGGTCTGCGCCCCCGCCAGCGAAGAGAAAAGCACTGCACAGAGAAGGACAACTGTCCGGACCGGTTTCCGCATGGCCCATTTATACTCGCGTACGGTGGTGGGTCCGCCTCGCTGTCTTGGCGGCATCCGCGCTACAAAGCTTATGTTCAGAACAATCAGCATCATCACTGTGTTGGCGCTTTGCGCAGCCTGTTCGCGGGCACGCGCGCCCGAGCCCACCGACCAGGGCCCCGGAGCCTCGGCAAAGGCGGCGCCTGCCGTGCCGCTCTACGACAACCTCGGGAACTACCATCACGAGATCACCACCGCGTCACCCGAGGCGCAGCGCTATTTCGATCAGGGCCTGACGCTCTCGTACGCGTTCAACCACGCCGAAGCCATTCGTTCGTTCCGCCACGCGGCGTCGCTCGACCCGGACTGCGCAATGTGCTACTGGGGAGTCGCCTACGCGCTCGGACCGAACATCAACGCGCCGATCACGCCTGAAGCCGCGAAAGAGGCCTACGAGGCGATCGAGCAGGCACGCCAGCGCGCTGCCAAGGCGTCGGCGAAGGAGCAGGCATACGTCGCGGCGCTCGCAAAGCGCTATTCATCCGATCCGAAAGCCGAGCGGCCGCCGCTCGACGCAGCCTACGCAGCGGCGATGAAGGAGGTCGTCGCGAAGTTCCCGGACGATCTCGACGCCGCGACGATCTACGCGCAGTCGCTGATGGATACCTCGCCGTGGAGCTACTGGAACGCGGACGGCAGCCCGCGACCGTTCACCAACGAGGTGCTGACGTCGCTCGAGTCGGTGCTGAAAAGGAATAACGATCACATGGGCGCGATCCATTTCTACATCCACGCCGTCGAGGCCTCCCCGAATCCCGGCCGCGCCGAGCAGTACGCCGATCGGCTGGCTGCTCTGGCGCCGGGCGCCGGCCACATCGTGCACATGCCAGGGCACATCTATCTGCGCACGGGCCGCTACCACGACGCCTCCACCGCCAACGAGAACGCGGTCAAGGCCGACGCCGCCTATCAGGCCGGCAACCGCGCGTCCGGCAACATGACCTACGACATCGGGTATGTGCCGCACAACCCGCATTTCTTCGTCGTCTCCGCCTCGCTCGAGGGGCGGCGCGCCGACGCGCTTCGCGCGGCGGAAGAGGTGAAGAGCAGGATGCACACGGACATGCTTCGCGACCCGTCGATGGGCGGCATGGTGCAGCACTTCATGCTGACACCGCTGTTTACGAAGCTGCGGTTTGCGATGTGGGATGAGGTCCTCGCCGAGCCGGCGCCGCCACAGGACATCCCGTACATGCAGGCGGTCTGGCAGGCCGCCCAATCGATCGCCTACTCGGCGACGGGCCGTTTCGACGAGGCGGAAAAAGCGCTTGCCGCTGTGATGGCGGCAAAAGGGAACCCATCGCTAAAGACGATGTACATCTCGAGCGTCAACGTCGGCGCCTCGGTTGCGGACATTGCCTACGAGGTGGCGGCGGGCGAGCTGCGCGCGCGGCAGAACCGGACCGCCGAAGCGAGGAAGCACTTCGCCGCCGCCGTGGCGCTCGAGGACAAGCTCACGTACATGGAGCCGCCGGATTGGCCAATCCCCGTTCGTCAGCTGCAGGGTGCGGCACTGCTCGCGCTCGGCCGAACGGCTGAAGCAGAGGCGGCGTTTCAGGGCGACCTGAAGAAGTTCCCGCGGAACGGATGGTCGCTCTCCGGCCTGCATGCCAGCCGGGTGAAGCAGGGACGCGAGCGTGACGAGGCGACGAGAGCGCTGCAAACGGAGCTGCAGCAGGCTTGGCGCCGGGCGGACGTGAAGGTGGACGCGGGACGGGTGGTGAAGTAATGCAGAATTCTGAATTCAGAATTCTGAATTGAAGAGCGCCCGCAACGTCAGACTGGGCGCTTCTTCTCTATCAACACGTCCCACCAGCCGAAGTGCACGGCAAGCAGGTGGTCGAGCTCCCGCGTGTCGTTCGTAGACTCGACCTGACCGGCAGCGGGCAGGCAGTACGCGGCATGCGGCGAGGCGGCAAGCATGTGCAGCACGCCCGGCGAAAAGCCGGTGCCTGCGTAGGCGATGCATCCGGCCATCGGCAGCGCCTGCAAATCCTCGAGCGCGTACGGAATCTTCTCGTCCACTGTGCCCTGGCTGTCCTGGAACTTGCACTCGATCGCAAACGCCCTCTGACCAGCGTCGCCGACGCACAGGACGTCGATGCAGCGGTTCTTGGCGATGATCGTCTTGCCGACCCTGACTTCGCGGTACGCCTTCAGGCCGCGCGACTCGAAGCGCCGGGCCACGTACCACGCGACCAGATTCGCGTAGTCGGCGCCCGT
>DASTBV010000162.1:0-3682 GCA_035711805.1 Vicinamibacterales bacterium | reverse complement strand
AACTCCGTTCGTCTCCGTCCCTCCGTTTCTCCTGTGAGACCGTTCCCTCCGTCGCCTCCGGATCAGATCTGGATCCTCGAAAACGCCCACGCTCCCAGGCCCAGGAAGATCATCGCGACGAAGGCAAGCACCATCGCATCGGCCGCGAGGCCGATGGCGGAAACGCCGATCAGCGCGCCGCGAAGGCCGTCGATGCCGTACGACAGCGGGTCGATGCGCGTGGCGGCCGCCAGCGCTGTCGGCAGGTTGTTGAGCGGATACAACGCGCCGGACAGGAAGAAGATCGGCATCACCAGGAAGTTCATGATGAACTGGAATCCCTGCATGTCGCGCAGGCCTGATCCGATCGCCGTCCCGAGTGCGGCAAACACGATCGCGATCAAGGCCATGTACACGAACGCCAGCAGCAGCCCGGCGGCCGACTGCGGCCTGAATCCCGCCAACAGGCACACGACCAGCACGAGCAGACCCTGCACCATCGCGATGGTCGCTCCGCCGAGCGTGCGCCCGACCATGATCTGCAGGCGCGGCACCGGCGCGACCAGCGTCTCCTTCAGAAACCCGAACTGGCGATCCCAGAGCAGCCCGATGCCCGAAAAGATCGACGTAAAGAGAATGCCCATGCCGACGACGCCCGGCGCGACGAACTGCAGGTAGCTCCCGCGGCCCGCCTGCGCGAACACCGGACCGAGGCCGAATCCGAGCACCAGCAGGTACAGCAGCGGCTGCCCCAGCGACGCGATGATCTGCGCGCGCGAGCGGAGATACCGTTTGACCTCGCGCAGCCAGAGTACATAAATGACGCCCACTCAGCGCCTCCACATCTTCGCCATCTGCCGCATCATCTCGGCGGGATCGCCCCGCTCGTCGCGGATGGTGGTTCCCGTCAGCTTCAAGAAAGCGCCTTCGAGCGAATCAGTGCCGGTCTGCTGCCGCAGTTCCGCCGACGACCCCTGCGCCACGATCTTTCCGTGGTCGATGATCGCAATCCGGTGCGCCGCGCGATCGGCTTCATCCATGTAGTGCGTCGTCAGGAACACCGTCACCCCCTCGGTTTCGTTCAGGTGCCGGACGTGCGTCCACAGCTGGTTGCGCGTCTGCGGATCCAGTCCGAGGGTCGGCTCGTCGAGGAACAGAATCCGCGGCGTATGCAGCAGGCCGCGGGCAATCTCGAGGCGGCGTTTCATCCCGCCGGAAAACTGCTTCACCGGCGAGTCGCGCCGGTCCCAGAGCTCGAACAGCGTGAGCAGCAGCTCGATGCGCTCGCCGCGAACCTTCCGCGGCACGTGATACAGCACGCCGTGCAGGTGCATGTTCTCGTAGGCGGTCAGCTCGTTGTCGAGGCTCGGGTCCTGAAAGACAATACCGAACCGGCGGCGTGCATCGAGCGGCCGGGCCACAGGGTCGAGTCCGTCGAGGCTCATCGTCCCGCTGGTCGGACGCAACAGCGTCGTCAGCATCTGGATTGTGGTGGTCTTGCCGGCGCCGTTGGGACCGAGAAACGCGAACACTTCGCCCGGACGAACGTGGAACGACACGCCGTCGACGGCGCGCAGTTCGCCGAATGTCTTGACGAGGTTTTCGACGCGGATCATCGGTCGAGTCTGGCGTCGGCCGAGCTCGACAAAATCATCGATACGGCTGACAAAGGGTTAGTCGAGCCGGGATTACTGGGCTTTATCGGCGCCGCTTCGAACGCCATCGCGCGTGATCGCTGGCCCTGGACTTGCGTTGCCCATGGTGCGGCGATCACGGCGAGAAACGTGATCGCGGCGATGGCAGGCACTCTCATCGCGAGGTCCTTTCAGATGGAAGGAATGGGCAATTATCCCTCAGCCGTGACGACGAGTAGGGGCTTCGCGTTCAGAAGCGTCGTGATGGGCGATGCTCGCACGGCGGTCGCGTGGGGTGAAGCCACCGTCGTGTTCGCGATCTTCATGGCCGCTCAGGTTGCCGACGGCCTGCTCACCTACTGGGGTGTCACGACGCTCGGCATCCACGTGGAGGGCAACGATCTCCTCGCCACCACGATGTATGCGATTGGACCAGGCCGCGCGCTCGTCTCGGCGAAACTGCTCGCGTGCGTCTGCGGCTACATCCTGTACCGGACGGCGTCGCACCGGCCGCTGGCGGTCATGGCGGGGCTCTACATCGGCGTCGCGGTCACGCCCTGGCTGCTCGTGTTTGGCGGCGTGATGTTCGGGTATTAGCGTTTCGTCGTGTCCGCCTTCAGGCGGACCCAATCAGGTACAAACCCCAACCCGCGGCCGCCGCTCCGGCGAGGCGGCCGGCAATTCGACCGCCCGGCGCGAGCTTTTCAAGCAGGACAAACGCCGCCAGCACGGCAATCCAGACGATATTCATCACGCCGACAACGAACAGCACCGTCATCGCCAGCCAGCAGCAGCCGACGCAGTACGCCCCGTGCCGGACTCCCATTGACAGGCCGCCGTCAATGCCCCGCCGCCAATGCTGCGTGACAAACGCGAGCGGGGTCTGGCAATGAACGAGGCACCTGTTCTTGAGCGGCAGCCACTGATACACGCCGGCGATCAGCAGAATGACTCCTGAAACCGTGGCCGAGTACAAACGCATCTCCGCGCTGAGCACCGCCGTGCGATGCAGGACGAACTGGCCCAGGGCGGCGATCGCGCTGAACGCGGTCCACACCAGCAGGTAGCCGAATACGAACGCGAACGATGCCGCGCGCGCATACGTCTCGCGTCGCAGGCGATACGCGCCGAGAACGAGCAGGATGACCGGCGCCGCCGACGGCAGCATCATTCCCACCATCATCACGGCCCACATGACGAACAGCGCGAACCAGTCGGAGACGCCCCAGGTGCGCATGGTCATCGCGGCCATACCCATCGCGGCGTGCATCCGCGCCTCCGCGGCCATGGCGTTCATTGCCGCCGCCTCGCGCAGCAGATAGGCCCAGGCAAGGCCGATTGCGGTGACGAGTCCCAGGGCAACCCACAGCCTGTCGCGTTGAAGAAGGACTTCGACCGGTGATTTGGGATTCATGAAATGCCTGAATCGCCGGCGCGCCTGACAAGGCGCGCCCCACGATCGCAGCTTCCGCTACGGCAACGCGAACGCGTAGAGCGCCGTTCCGCCGCCAAACAGGACGAACTGGCGGCCGTCGAGCTCGTAGGTGATCGGCGAATTGCCGACCCGGCCGATCCCGGAATGCCACAACGTCGAGCCGTCGCTCGAGCGAAGCGCCAGCGCGTTGTTGGCCGAATCGCCGGTAAATGTCAGCCCGCTCGCGGTGGTGAGCACGCCGGCCGCGCCGGCGCCGCCGTGAAGGTCGTGGCTCCAGCGGACCTTGCCGGTCTGATATTCGATCGCGCGAAGCACGCCGCGGCCGTGCACGGTATAGTCGGCGCCCGCCCACCCGTGCGCACCGTGCTCCGGCTTGAAAAAGTAGATGCCGTACGCGTCATGCGCGCTGACGATCAGCAGTCCCGTTGCCGGATCGAACGCCGGTGAACGGTAGTTCGTGCCGCCGGCCTCGTCCGGAGCGACGAGCCGCCCATCGCGCGCCGGTTCCTTGCCAGGATCGGGAACCGGCCGGCCTTCGGCGTCGACGCCCTTCGCCCAGTTGACCGCCGCAAACGGCGTCGTCAACAGGTTCTGTCCGGTCGTCCGGTCGAGCACGAAGTAGTAGCCGTTGCGT
>DASTBV010000161.1:0-3325 GCA_035711805.1 Vicinamibacterales bacterium | reverse complement strand
CGCGACATTCCTGCTCCTTACGAACCCGAACGGACGAAGGCGATGATGAGCGCGATGACGAGATAAATCCCGAAGAGCACCATCGCGATCGGACCGGTGCGGCGTTTATAAAGCACTCCGAGACCGACGGCGGTGATGAACGTCGACCAGACGTAAAACAGGTCGATGGTCGAGAGAAATCTGTTGACGAAGCTTGTTTCTTCGAGCATCGGCGCGAACACCGACAAGTTGGCGCCGGCCGGGCGTCCGGCCGCCAGCGTGACGACGGTCGTGAACACCACCTGCAGCGAGCTGATGATCGCCGCGTGCGCGGAGATGGCGTAGACCTGCTTGAAGGTCCCGTTGCCGCCGCCGACCAGGCCGAATATCACGTGCAGAAGGCCGGCCGTCACGAGCATCATCACCGGCGCAAAGAAGATTGTCGCGACGGGGCTGATGTAGCGCGCGTTCTCCATGCTGTCTTCCATCTGCGCGTACTGCTCGTCGCTGACGGTTCCGCCGAATGTTTCGATCGCCGCGATCTGCTGGTCGAGCGCCAGTTGCTGTCCCACGTCCGTAGACAGCAGGGCGTACTGCGCCACGCCCATGATCAAGACGGCCACACCGAGGGCACCGAGCCACTTCGGCCGCGCTGCGACGGCGGCAAATGTTTCGCGCGGCGAGAAGAGCACGCCAACGACGCGGGACAGCAGCCCGGGATGCGGACCGGCGGAGGAGGGGGGTGTCATCGTGTCAGGCATGGCTCTCCCTTCAACTGTTCCCGCCGAGCACCGCCATGGTGCCCGCCAGAAGAACCGCGATACCGACGTAGACGGCCAGCAGACGTGCCGCGACGACGCGAGCGCGCATCCGGTACAGAACCGCCAGACCGATCGCGAGCACGACAATCCACCAAATCATGAACACATCGACCAGCGCGCCGAACCGCGCGACCGGCGAGGCCTCATCGAGCATGCCAAAGAACTGCCCCAGCGTTACCGGGCTGGCCAGCGACTCGCGGATGTAGTGCAGCGGGGCGGCGACCACGTCGCGGAGCGCCAGAATCACGCCGGCGTGCACGACCACCGCCAGCACCTGCGCGAAGCGCGCGCGACGACCGCGGGCGGCGAACACGCCGTAAAGCACGCCGGCCAGCGCGACGGCGGCGCCGGGGCCGCGCGCCACCGACGTTGCCGCGGCGTAGGCCACACCGTATCGACTCAACTCCTGCATCTCCGCGTATCGCGCATCGTCAACCGTCTGGCCGAAGGCCAGGGCTGTGCGCTCCCATTGATCGACCAGGGCCACCTGCCCGACGTCCGTTGCGATGAACCCCGCCGTGGCGGCACATGACGCAGCCGTCAGCGCCACGAGCAATCCTGCCCAGCGCGGATGTGTCACGACCGCCGCGAACGTGGACCGCGGCCGGATCACGACCCCGGTAACACGGGCCAGCAAGGATGGGTTGTCGGGTGAAGGTGGCGTCAAGTTCCTGATACGGCAACAGTTCCATCCGGTTCCGTCGCCCCGCTCCGGTCTCCAGGGACCCCGCGTCCTGAAGATTACACGAAGGTGAACCATAGGGGCCGGCCGGAACTCGGCCGGGCTCGAGCCGATAAACTGGCCGCCCCCTATGAAGACGCCAGTTTCTCATTTCCTCACAACCATTTCCGCCCTGCTGACGCTGGGAATCCAGCCGGCGGCCGCCCAGCCGTTCGAGGCTGCGGGGCTGCGGGCCCTGGGTATGGGCGGCGCCTTTGTCGCCGTCGCCAACGACAGCAGCGCTACATGGTGGAATCCCGCGGGCCTTGCCACCGGCCCGTTCCTCGACATCGCGCTCGCTCGCGCGAGCGGCGAGTCCGGCGACGCCTTGCCGGCGTCGCGCACCGGGCTGTGGTCGTTTTCGCTCGGCACACCACCGCTTGGAGTGAGCTATTACCGCTTACGCATCACCGATATACGGGCCGCCTCGCCTACAGCGCCGGCCGAGGCAGGCCGAGAAGATAGAGCAGCCGGAGTGGGTATCCGGTCGCTGTCCGTCAGCCAGTTCGGGGCCACCGTCCTCCACACGATCACGACCGGCGTGAGCGCGGGCGCCACCGTGAAATACCTGCGGGGGGCGGCACACGTACGCGATCTCGGTGCGACTGACAGCGCCGGGGCCATCTCCGATTTGCTGGACGAGGGGGACGACCTGTCGGAGGGAGACGCGGAGGGAACCGTGGACCTCGACGTGGGGGTGCTGGCCGCAATGGGCGCGGTGCGCGTCGGTGTGACGGCGAGGAACCTCCGGGAGCCGAGTTTCGGCGGCCGGCGGCTGGAGCGGCAGGTTCGTGCCGGAGCGGCGTTCGACGGCGAGGCGGCAGGGAGGCTTCCGCTGACGGCGTCGCTCGACGTCGATCTTCGGCGCTATGCCGCAGCGACGGGGGACCGGCGCGTTGTCGCCGTTGGTGGGGAGCATTGGGTGCGGCCGCGGCGGGTGGCGATACGGGGCGGCGCCCGATTCAATACCGTGGGTGAGAAGGATCGAACCGTGACGGCCGGCGCGAGCGTCGCCGTGCGCGCGGCACTGTTCGTCGACGGCTATGGCGCCGTCGGCACGAAGACGGGCGAAAGCGGCTGGGGTGTCGCCGCGCGGGTGTCGTTCTGATTGGGTAGCTGGGCAACGAAGGGTTAATGGCGGTACGCATCGGAGAGCTGCTTCTCAAAGAGAAGCGCATCACGGCCGAACAGCTCCAGGAGGCGCTGAACTATCAGCGCCAGAACGGGGGAAAACTCGGCCTCAATCTGATCAAGCTCGGCTTCGTCAAGGACGACGAAGTCACCGCCCTCCTCAGCCGTCAGTATGGCGTGCCGTCGATCGCGCTCGGCGAATTCGAAATCGACCCCGCCGTCATCAAGCTCGTTCCCGCGGAAACCGCGCAGAAGTATCAGATCGTTCCGCTCTCGCGCTCGGGCGCGACGCTGACGATCGCGATGACCGACCCGACCAACGTGTTCGCCATGGACGACATCAAGTTCATGACGGGCTACAACGTCGAACCGGTCGTGGCCTCCGAGACGACGGTGCTGGAGGCAATCCAGCGGTACTACAGCGCGCCCGTGGCACGTGCGCCGCGCGATTCCGGTGCGGTCACTGTCGATCTCAACAGCGCCAACTCCCTTGAGATGGTGACCAAGGCCCTCGAGGAAACCTCCGCCATCGTCGACGACGACGTGGAACTGCTCGAGGACCTCGAGCAGATCGACGTCGCGTCGCTCGAGCGGCAGAGCGGCGAGGCGCCGGTCATCCGGCTGGTCAACCTGATGCTGATGTCGGCGATTCAGAAGGGGGCGAGCGACATCC
>DASTBV010000160.1:0-65544 GCA_035711805.1 Vicinamibacterales bacterium | reverse complement strand
CCAAGCGTTCCTACCTGCTGTCGGCCGCGCCGGTGAATGCGACCGCGCTCGAACAAGGGCTGAGCAATCTGGCCGTCTCGGCGAGCTTCGATCTTCAAAAGGGATCGTCCCCCGGCACGTTCACGGGCGAGCGTTCCCAGTTGACCGAAGTCACGGCCCGCTACCACGCCATCAACAAGCGCGACCCGCGGCATCCCGCGCATCGCGTGGCAATCCAGCAGCTGAGCGGAAACCTGGCAGGCACCGTCGTGGTCGCACAGTCATACGTGGACGTCCTCCGGAAGGCCGCAGGCTACGACGCCTGGAGAGTGGAGACGGCAAAACGGCTCGCGGGCATCGACCTCGGGAACGACCGCACGCTGCGCGACACGCTGGTCGCGATCGGCGACGAGTTCACGCGGCTCTTTGCGGTCAATCCGGACCTGCAGCGGCTGTCTCACGCGCTCGTCGGCGAGATCAAAACGTACCGCGGCACTCGCGACGCCACCTTCAAGGCGATCGATCGCTCGTCGGTGCTGACCTTCGAATACGCCTTCAATCGAATGACGATTCCCGAAGCAGCGCTCTCGACGCTGCCGGCGGACTTCATCACACCGGATTTGTCCACGGCCCGTGTGATCTTCTCGTCCTCGCTCGGCACCGTCGGCGAGGCGACGGTGAACGGATCGGTCACGGTCTTCAACAAGATTCTCGCCGGGATGGACGGGAGGCTGCGCGACGTGCAGGTCAGCGGCAGTCTCGAATTCAAGCTGCCGGAAATCGAAGGAGTGGGCCGGCTGGTCCTCACGCTCGCGGGACTCGGCGCGTTCCTGCAGCAACAGCCGTTCGGAGTTCCGGTCCGGATCAAGGACGTCGAGACGACCGACGGCACCATCGGCGTGTTCCAGGCGAAGATGACGATGCCGGCGGGCGCGAGCGGCGTGAAGATTCCGCTGTCGATGACGCTGGCGAATCGCAGCGAGTTCAACACCGGCGAAACAGAGGTGCGCGGCGCGATCGGTCTGTCGTTCGACTTCGACACGCTGTTCGCGCGTCGCAATTAGCCCCGGCGGTCGCGTTTGAAGGAGTGGACGATGGTCGTGCGACGAGGCGGTATCGGTAAGGCGCTGGCGATCGTGCTGGTCGTGCTGGTCTGCGGCGCGATGACGGCGTGCGGCCGCGGAGAGGCGGAAAAAGAGGCGGCAAAGGCGAAGCAGAAGGAGACCCAGGCAAAACAGCCGGCGCCGCAGCCCGCCCGTATCGTTCATGCCGTGGCGTCGGATCTGTTTCCGCCGGGCGCTCCCGTCGATGATCGCGCGGCCGGCGTTCAGGCGCTGAAATCGCTGGTCGATTGGATCTCGTCGGGAGAGGATGTCCAGGCCGACGCGCTGGTCCTCGTCGGCGACCTGGGCCTGAGCGCACCTGCGACTCCCGCCGCGCCACCAGCCAAGACAGGAGAGCCACCGAAGGACGGCACTCAAACGCAGCCAGTACAACCCGACCCTCCTCCGCCTCCAGTAGCCACTGCCGACACCACCGCGCGGGCGAAGGTCATCGCCGATGTCCTTGCGACAGGGCCGAGGAGCGTGCCGATCTATGTCGTGCCCGGCGGGAAACGGCTCGCGGCCGGGGCGAATTTGAAAGACACGCTCACGACGCTGCAGTCAGCCGTTGCTGCCGTCGTGAAGGCGCTTCCCGCCGGCTCCGTCACGCTGATCGATCTCTCGCTCTGCTACGTCGCGGAGACGCTCGATCCGACTCAATGCGCGGCGCGAGTGCCCGGCCACCAGGTGAAGGTGGTGGGGTATCCAGCCTTTGCCTATGCCGGAACACCGCCGGACGCATCGGTCGCAGTACAGAAGACGTGGACCGATGCATTTCAGAAGGCAGTGACGCAAGAGGAGGGGTGGCAGACCCTGGTGGTTGCTCCGCTGCTCACACCCGTCGTCGACCACTGGTCGGTCAAGGAGGTGCGCGATTCATGGTTTCAGGCAGGCAATCGCGCCGCTGCGGGAATCGGGATTATCGCGCCGTCGATGGTGCGGCAACGCTACGAAAGCGGCGAGCCGTGGACCGAAAACGGCCTGACAGGACGATGGTTTGCGACGCCGCCGCTGATTACGGCGTCAGCCGGCAACCGTCCGATCCAGGGCGCCTCGGTGATTTCGGTGGACCCGGATGCGACCGTGGATCAGCAGGTGTTCTGGTATTCGGCGTTCCGTCCGGGAGCGCCGATGCGCGCCCTTGACAAGAAGGACGGCTGGTTCAGCCGGTGGGTCCGCCGTCCGTTCTCATACTTGTGGCGTCTCGGCGATCTCTCGCCGCTCGCGCGCACGGCGCTCTTCGCCGTGGCTTTTCTCGCCGCCTTCCTGACAGCCGTTGCGGTGTGGCAGATTCCTCCGCCGTCGACGAATCTGGCGCCGGCGCCGCCACCAGCCGCTCCCGCGACGGGCGGAGCCGGCGCGGCGGCCGGCGGCGCCGCGCCGCAGCCGCCGCCAACGACGAAAGAGGCGATGGCAGCGTTCACCACGACGACCTTCCTGACCGGCAACTTTGCGCGAACCGTCATCTCCGGAATCGGCGGCCTCGCCATCGTCACGTTGATTCTCGACGAGCTGTGGACCAGCTCGAAGCCACAGGCCCAGGGCTATTACGTTGTCTGGTTCGTGTTCTTCTTCGTCATGTTCCTGTGGCTGTCCAGTTTCATCCGCGGCCTCATCGAAGGCGTTCGCGCGGTGATCGTGGCGACATCGCCCGCTCCTGTCGTCGGCAAAGGGACCGGGTGGCCGGTATTCACGGCATGGGTGAGGCAGATCGGACGGCGGTTCTGGTGGTTTCTGGTCGTCGCCGCGGACACCACGTTCAACGTGGTGCAGGGGCGAAACGACGTGAAGCCGTTCTTCCTCGGCGAAACGATCGTCGATCTGCAGCTGTCGGCCCTGGTGACCATCGACCGCGTGCGCGAGAGCTTGACCATGGCGATCGAACAGCTGGTCAAGAACTCGCCCATGAAACCTCAACTCGCTGCCGGCGATATCCGCGTGTCGGTGAGCGTTCTGGCGGAGGACGAGAAACAGGCCTTCTATGTGTCGAAGCCGTCGCAGAACCTGTCGACACAGTTCGGCGAGAAATCGGTCGCCTGGGTCGCGGTGATGATCGGTCAGGCCCGGTGGTGGGTGGACAATCAGGTCTACAAGGACATCGAACTGTTGGATAACACCGGGCAAATCCTTGCCGCGCCGCACCCGGCGAAGCTGATGATGAAGGACTACTACCAGCAGCGGAGGGCGGACTACGAGGCGTTCATCGTCATTCCCATTCCGCTGCGGCAGCGGGGCACCGGCGTGCGGCGCGCTGGACTGCATATCTCCTTTGGCAAGAAGGCCTACATGGACGTCGTCTGGGCAAAATTCGCCGACGAGCCGTACGGCGTGCCTGCCGCGAATGTGCCGAATCCTCCGCCGGCCGCGTACCCAAGGGCCAGCGACATCCTGGTGGAGACGAACGCCGAGCTGCGGCCGCTGCTGAAGCAGAGCATCGACGTGATTGAAGCGGCGCTGCGGGGATTCAACGAGGTACTATTCTGGAATGACCCGAGGCTCCATCGGCGATCGTAGACACCCCTCCCCCGGGCGGCGCGCGTGAGCGATCAGCAGCGGGTGTTCTCCCGTTCACACGCCGACGAAGTCGATATCGCGCTCTCGGCCATCGATTGCGTGCTCAACGGTGAAAAGGCCGTGTATGCGAGCAGCGAGCTGACGACAGGACGCCTGGTCAGCTCGGTCCTTCGCGAAACGGGCCTCGAAAATACGTCGGACCTGCGCCGGCACCTTGGCGAACACGAGTACACGACGCGCATCTGGGACCGGAACGTCGCCGCCGCCACCGCGTTCGCCCGGAAGCTGCATCATTCGCTCGGCGGCAACCAGATCGTGATCACGCCGGCGCCGTTCATGGCGCGCGGCTGGAATCAGTCCGAATATCTTTCCTTCTGGAAGACGCTGATCCGCTCACGGATCAAGGCTGTCTACTTCAACGAGAACTGGGAATACAGCAACGGCTGCGCCTACGAGCTGGTCGAGGCGCTCGACGCAGGCCTGCCCACATTCGAAGCCCGTGGGGAGCCGCTCGCGCCGTCGCGCGCCGCGGCGCTCATCGAGCGCGCCATCGCCGAACTCCGCGAGCAGGGCCTCAACGTCGAAGTGCTCTCGGGGCACCTCGGCAGGCTGGAAAGCGTTCGCAACAGCCGCTAGGCGCGCGCGGCCAACGCGGGCTCCAGCCGCGAAGGCACTCCCGCTTTACGCAGCACGTCGCCGACGTGACTGGTAATCCCGACGTCGCCGACGACCACGATCCCGTCGCCCGCGTTCGCCGCTTCGTCGATGAGCGCGCGCAGGCGATCGAGGCCGTCGCGCACGTCGAACCTGCGGAAGGTCGCAGGGTCGCCGGGCACGATGGTGTGCCCGCTCGACACCGTGGCGCCGCAGTGGAGCTGGACGATCCACGTCCGCTTCCCGTCGTCCACCCATTCGAACCGGGCCGGGCCGAGACGCCGTTCGATCGCGTCGTAGGCGGTCCGTATGCGATTCGCGATCGGAGCGGGGATCGGCTCCGGCCGCTGCGCTCCGGCCATGAACCGATCGCCGAATCCGATCACGCCTTCCACGAGCAGGTTGCCGTCGGCCTGCATGCCCGCGGCGCCGGAGGCGACGGCGCCGATACCGCGCTGATGCAGGATCGACGCGATCCGCGTGCCGTCCGGATCTTCCGCGGCCATGAGCGCGAATGGATCGAGCCAGCCGCGCGCGGTGGTGAACTTGCCCGGCACCTGCTCGGTGGGACAGGTCCGAATCCACGGTTCGGGCGTGCCACCGCTGCCAAACGTAAACGGCGCGAGACGGCGCGGGAAGACGGTGGTGTCCGGAACGTCGCATCCGATCAGCGACGCCATCAGCAGCCCGAACGCCTTGTCGCCGGTCAGCCGGCTGAAACGGTTCGGCCAGCGGATGGGAATGGCCGCCGGGGCAACAGCTGTCGGCTCGATCTCCCAGAGGATCGTATGGTCGTGATGGTAGCCGCGGCGCAGCGGATGGATCGAGAACTCGACGCGATCGGTGAGCGACTGTGGAAGAGCCGGCCGAATCCGGTAGACGATGTCGAAGAGGCGCATCGCCAGGTCGCGCGGCAGCGCCGCGGTGCCGGGCTTTTCGACGCAGCGCGGCGTGTCGCCCGGCGCGAACTCGATCAGATCGCCGTAGGCGACGCCCGACACGCCGCCGTCGTTGACGTCCACCGTCTCGTTGACGATCGTCGTCAGTCCCTGCGAGGAAAACGCGCGCAGGCGATCGAGCACCTCGGCGGCCGATGTCAGCCCGTAGACGAACTCGCGGCTCTTGGCGTTGTGGCGTTCGAACGTACGGACGTTGACGGATTGTTCCGGCGATCGATCGAGGATCGTCGTGATCGCCTCTTCGAGCGACTGGAACCGGTGGTTCGGCGCGTAGCCGCGGATCCTCGAGAAGCGCGGCCCGAGATGGCCGTCGAAACTGACGAACTGGGCGACGTTTCCCGTCTCGGCGATGCGATCGAGGACAACGTCCTTGAATTCGAAATCACTCATTGAAAAGCAATATATGCCACGTCCGGCGCTATCGTCCGATCTTCGCGCCAAACACGCGTTCGAGGTTGCCGCGCACCCGGCCCCCGTACAGCCACTCCATCGTCAACAGGCTGGCGCAGGTGGCGACGTAGTCGCTGCCGAACTCGTTCAGCAGCAGCGCCTCTTCGTCCGGGCTGAGGCGCGCGGCCAGAATCGCCGACTTGAGCGCCTGCTTCTCGGGAACGAACTGGAACAGCCCGCCATGACTGACGCGATCCTCGGCGAACGCATCCGCGGGCAGTGCGCCGCTCGAATCCAGGTGAATCGCAATCGCCTGCAGGATCAGGCAGTAGGCAAGGTACTCGTAGGTCGACAGCGGCGCATACGCATCGCGATCGACGGTCGATATCACCGAGACGGCACCCCGGTGTTCCGCGAAGTACGCGCCACCCAGCGGCGCCGAGGTGATGCCGATGAACGGCTCGCCACCGGAAAGCGCCAACGCGTGACAGAGCTGCGGCCGTTCATTGGCAGCGCAGCCCTCGGCCTCGGCGGACGTCAACATCTCCGGCGTGAACGGGCGGAAGTCGACATTGAAGTACCAGTGACGCTGACGCCGGTTGAGCTCGTAAACCAGATAGGCGAGCGCCTCCGCCGTGACATCGCCGTCGAGTGCCATGAACCGGACGGTGATGTGGCTGACGCGATTCGGGGAGTACACCCGGAAGCCGACGGCGACCGAGGCAACGATCACGATGATGGCGAACGCGCGGCGTACGACCGAGGTCCGGTTCTGCTGCCAGTATTGAGCCAGGCGGCCGACAGGGCCTGGCGCCCCGTCCTGACGTCCGAACGGCCTCATCGCCAGGATGATGGCCGCGATGCCGAGCGCGACGATGGTGATGCGGGTCGAGAGATAGCTCTGGAGAAACAGCTCAATCGACGGCTTGAACGAGCTGGATGCGGTGAGCCATTGATACACGAGCAGCTGGGCGGATCCCCAGCCGACAGCGACGATGACGAACGGCTCGATAGCTGCCCAGTACGCCCGGCCTTTCAGATAACCGAGGAGAAGATCCAGCAGCTTGTTCATCGGCCCGGCGGCGGCTTCAGTTATGCGCGCGTAACGAGTACCCGGAGCGTGACGCTGCGTTCGAGGCTCGCAATGGTCAACGTAAAGCTTGCCGGCATCGCGGTGACCTGATCGGCCGGAAAGAATCCGAACACATAGACCGGTTCATTGGGCTTGATCGCCGGCGGATATGCGAGCGTCTGCCGCATGTTCAGGTCGAGCGAGTCCCACAAGGCGCTATCCGATTTCTGGAGACTGAGAACGGCCGGCACCGTGCGCTTCTCGATGGTCATCTCCAGACGGTCGGCGGCCGACGACAGCGTCAACCCGGTCTGTTTCCCACAGTTCACGAGCATGCGAACAAGCCGGTATTTGTTGGCCACGCTCGTCAGAAGAAAACTCACGCGCTCGATTTGAATGGACACCTCGCAGCGGTCGCCATTGCCCAGATCGAGCATTCCCACGTAGTTCGGTGCGCGCCCCGCGGAGCCGGATATCTCGGCTCGGCCGTCCGGAGCCACGGCCAGCAGCACACCAGCGAACACCAGCGCGATCGATGGAAACGAGTAGCGAGCCATGGGTGCTCCTTTCGACGTGACGAGCGCGACGGTGCCCGGCGGGGGACGGTCGGCTCCAGTCGCAAAGAATAACGCCGGAACGGAGTCTGGCGAACGGGGGACCAGTAAGGGATATCCCCGATGGCGGCAGGGTCTGATGGGCGCTACTTTGTCATCGGACCGCATGCCACCCAAACCGACCGCGGTCGTCTCCACGAGCCGCAAGCGAACCGCGGAAATGCTGCGCCGCCTGCGTGGCCTGACCAGGGAAACGAAAATGCTGCGCGCCGCGATCGACACGGCGCAGCAGCAGGAAACGAAACCGAAGTCACGGCGCGGCCGCGGGTAGACAGGAAGCCGCGGGTTCGCATCCGCGTCAGAACGTTGACGGCAGCCGCCAGGCGAGGCCGGCGCCCAGCTCCGTCGTCGTGCCGGCGAACTGCCACTCATGGTTTCTGACGCGCAGCTCACCGGTCAGGCTGAGACGATCGGTCAGCCTCACAGCCGCGCCGCCAGCGACAGACAGCGTCGGATCCCAATCGCTGAAGAACGGCGCGGTTCTCAGCGCGGTGCCAATGCCACCACCGGCGTATGGGGACACCCGTCCAGCATTCCAGTTGTAGTGCACCTGCACTTCGGGCATGAACAGCGTTGACCCGCCGAACTGCTGGCTCGGTTTCGCATAGGTCCCGCCCACTTCGAGGCTGACGTTCGACCACAAATCGCGCTCGGCGCGCACCGCGAGAGCTGGCGCGTGGCCGGTGCCAGATAAGTCGTAGTCCAGGCGCGTCAGCGACGCGCCGAGCCGCCACGACGAATCCTGCGCGTGCGCAGCGGACGCGCCGGCGGCACACACGACAAACGCAAGCAGAACGATCCCTCTTGATCCGAGTTGCATTGGTTCCCCCTTGAATGGTTTCGAGGCACAGGACGCGCCCGGAATGGATGGGCCTGTCGTACCGGCACGACAGTTCTTCAAAGGTTGTACCGGCAATCAGATTGGCGCAACGCGCGTCCGGTCAGCATGCTGCGAACAGGTGCTGTCCGCCGCACCAGACGATTGCGTCCACCGGATGTGACGTGCGTGTTATCGTCGCCCTGATCCCTGATCCCTGATCCCTGATCCCTGATCCCTGATCCCTGATCCCCTATGAGTCCTTCGGCAGCTGTCCTCGTCGCCGCGCTCACGTTCCATGCCGACTCCGGCGAGTACTTCAACGCCGCCTATAACGTGATCTGCCTCGCGCAGCAGGCGTCGTGCACGAGGGAGAAGTACGACCGGCTCTGGAAGGACGAGTTGAAGTGGTCGCCGGAGGATCAGGCGCAGCTCGATCGCTGGCAGTCAATCGTACGCGCCGCGCAGTCCCGGGAGCCGGCGCCGCCGAACGCACCGCTGCTCGCGAACTATCCGGCATTCTTTCCACCACTTCGAAAACGGACGGCGATTCTCGCCGCGGCGCTCGATGCAAAATCGGTCAACGCATTCGAAACTCGAGTGTCGCGCCTGGTGCCGCGCGAGGACGCGGTCGCGCTCGCACGGGCTCTGCGTCACTTCCAGACACGCCTGGCGCCGTGGTGGCGGCGCGTCGGACGGGCCCGCGTGTCGGCGGTGCGCGCGATCGATCGCGAGTTCCCGCCGGCGGTCCGCACCCTGTTCGGTCAAGTGGCGTCCTTTCTCGGCGCTGACGCCCTCACCGACGCCTACGTGCACGTCGTCCCGAGTCCGGATATTTCGAATGACGATGCCAACGGAACGCTCATCGGCAATCACTTCTTCCTGGAGTTGGTGCCAACGGGTTCAGGCACCACGGCGGCGAGCGAGGCAACGAAGATGGTCGCCGGCGTCGCCATCCACGAGTTGACCCACGCGCTCTACGACGCGGCACCCACGGCTACTCACCTTGCGGTGATGCGCCAGTTCGCCGCTTCGGCAGATCCAGGGTCGCCCTCGATGTACACACTGCTCAACGAGGCGATCGCCACGGCCGTCACGGACATCGCGCTCGAGCGTGCGCGCGGCGAAGAACCGGATGATGGACTCGGCTACCGGCATCCGTACATTCCGCGACTGGGACGAGCCGCAACCGAGCCGATTCGAAGCGCGCTGGCAGCTGGAAGGGCGATCACCGAGGGGTTCGTGGACGACTACGTCCGCGCCGCGCGGACGATCCTGGGCGACGACGCCGACAGCCTCGGCTTCCGGTTCTCCGCCGTGGCGGTCATCGCCAGCGACGCACTGCGGCCGGCCGCGGCATCATTCCGCGGCCTCATCGCTCCGACAGGCGGAACGGACTCCAGGGAGAACTGGCAGCGGATCGAGGAACTCAATGCGGCGTTCGTCCTCACCTTCGACGAGGCGCGCGAATTTGCCGGCCGCATTCCGGATTTCTCAACGCTCACGACCCGGCGGGGCTTTGCGGCCGTGGTGCCGCACAACAGGAAGAGCCACGTGCTGGTGCTGGCCGGGCGCGACGCGGCAGCAGTGGCCGAGGTGATCAAGCAGCTGCAGCCGTCGAAGCCGCTCCCGAAGGATGGTGTGGTTGTGGTGGTGGATTGAGCAGGGATCGGGGATCGGGGATCAGAGCATCCGGGCAATCACGCGCGGATACTCCGGGAAATAGCGCTCGATCACCGGCAGCGCGAACCGGGGCAGGATGGACGAGGCGGGCTCGCGCTCGAGCAGGAACTCGAACGAGGCTTCCAGCAGCCGCTCCGGCGTGGAACCGGGAGCGTAGCGCTTCACGTCCTCCGGCGTCACGGTGACCTCGTGCCTCGTCTCGTCGCGTCCCTGCGTCACGACGACCCGATACACATCGCCCGCTGAAGACTGGACTGAAATTCCCACCGACGGTCTGCCCATCGTCTTCGAGTCTATCTTGGCTCCGAAGAAATAGGTTCGTTGACTGATTCGAATCGACGATGGCATCGTCGTCGCGCGATCAGGGAGGGACACGTGGCGCGAACGCAAGCCGTTCCATCCAATCACGAGAAACCGGGAACAGGCCGAGCTCAATCGCCGGCTGCGAGCCGCCGGGTGCCGTCCCGTTACTAACCAGCTTTCCCTGAAGCAGAGGGTGAAGAAACTGCAACAACTGGAAGCCCGGAATCGCGCAGAAACTGCACGCCCCAAGCGGTCCGCATGACGATCATCGAGGAAAGCCGCGCGGTACGCTGCTCGCACGATGCGGAGTCGGAGGACTGCGGATGGCGGAAGTAGTCGAACGTCTCGACAGCGTGGAGCGAAGGCTGACGTCGGTAGAGAAAGGGCTGACCGAGTTACGCGACGAGGTTGGGGGACTGCGCGACGAGGTTGGGGGACTGCGCGGCGAGGTTGGGGGACTGCGCGAGGAGGTTGGGGGACTGCGCGGCGAGGTTCACAAGCTTCGGATCCTCGGAGAGAAGAACGAGAGTGATATCAAACGCATCGCTGAGGTTCAGGTTCAGCACGGAAACACATTAGAGGACCACGGGCGCAAGCTTGACGAAATTGCCAAAGCGCTCGAGCCGCTAGCGCGCATTGATGCGTTCATGCAGCTGGTGGCCGGGGACCACGAAAAGCGAATCTCTGATCTCGAAAGACACACCAACATCTGACGCTCACGACGATCGCCGGCGACGTTCGATATACATCGGCATGCCGTACCGCGGCCGAAGCGTGATCATGGCGTGCGGTTCAACGCGGTGGCCGGGCACGAGTCGCAGCGAGAACCGCTGCGCCAGCGTCGCGACGACCAGGAGCATCTCGATCATCGCAAAGTGATTGCCGATGCATTGCCGTGGTCCCGCACCGAACGGGATGTACACGAACTTCGAGCGGTCGGCACTGCGCTCAGGCGAGAACCGTTCGGGGTCGAACTGGTCCGCGTCTTCCCAGTACGCAGGCAGCCGGTGCAGAACGTAAGGAATCATGAACGCGAGCCACCCGCGCGGCAGTTCATAGCCACCTAGGCGATCGTCAGCCAGCGCCTGGCGCGAGAATCCCCACGCCGGCGGATACAGGCGCATCGTCTCGTCGATCACCATGCGCGTGTAGGGGAGATTCGCAAGGTCCGCGAA
This sequence comes from Vicinamibacterales bacterium, assembly GCA_035711805.1. Lineage (GTDB taxonomy): Bacteria > Acidobacteriota > Vicinamibacteria > Vicinamibacterales > UBA2999 > Gp6-AA40. The sequence continues at coordinate 54,281 of DASTBV010000160.1, read as the reverse complement.
CACGGGCCTCCGCCCATGCAGTACGCTATCGAGCTCGTCCACCAACCGTTGCCGCGCCGGTTCGTGCTGCGACAGCAGATACCAGAGCCACGTCAGCGCCAGCGCAGTCGTTTCCTGCCCGGCGAGGAGGAACGTCGTCACTTCGACGCGGATCTGCAGATCGGTCATCGACTCGCCGGTTTCCTCGTCGCGAGCCTCGATCAGCATCGACAGCAGGTCCGCGCTGCCGGACGACTTCCGCCGCCGTTCCTGGATGAGATGATCGACGGCGCCGTGCAGCACCGCGCGCGCGGCGTGAAAACGCCGCTTCTTCGGCGTCGGAAACCTGTCGGCAATCCCGAACGACCAGAAACTGTCGGCAATCTGCTGATTGATCGTCGCCCACGCGGCGTCGATCGTGGCGGCGTACGGGCCAAGGTCGCCGCCGAGCAGCGCCCGCAGGACGACCGTCCTGGTGAGGCGCATCATCTCGTTGCCGATCTCGACCGGATGACCCTCGGGGGAGCGCTGAGCGGCAAGCGTCTCCCAGTGCGCAGCCGTTTCGGCCGCAGCGTCCGCCATGACGCCGGCCAACACTTCAATGCGCGAGCGATGAAACGCAGGCTGTGCGATGCGCCTCTGGCGCAACCAGAATGCGCCCTCGCTGGTCAGAAGCCCGTCGCCAAGAGACGTCCGCAATTTCTGGTAAAGCGGACTCTTCTGATAATTACGGGCGTTGTCCTGGAGCACATGTCGGATATCCGACGGATTCGTGATCAGGAACCCGCGGCGCGATCCGATCTTGAAAAAAGCGACGTCGCCGAAGCGCACGGCCGCGTCCATGAACGCGCGCAGCGGATCCCGCCGCAGCGCCGGCAGCATGCCAAGGAGGGGAACGCCTCGGGGACCGGGAGGAAGACGAGGCGGACGATGTTCACCTGCTTCCATCACGGGGACTATACCCTCGGGGCAGGGATCAGGGATCAGGGATCAGGGATCAGGGATCAGGACCGAGCTCTCGAAGGAGCATCGGCTTCGCAAACCCCCAGCGAAGCTCGCCGTAATACTGCTCGCGGCGGCCCGCGTGCCCGTATTCATAGCTGAGCGGATCGGCGCTCGCATCAATCGGCGCGCGCGGCAGGAACAGGTGCGTGAACTCGTGAATCGCCACCCGCCCGACGCCGCGGCCGATTGCGCGGATGACGTCCTGGCGGGTTGCGTTCTCCGGAGCGTACGCGGCTGCGGCACTGGCCACGGCGTAGAAATTGACCGAGCCGCGCCCTCCAAAACCGCGCATCGCGCGGGCGTTGCCGAACACCTCGCTCGTCCGGCGCACGCGCAAGTCATACACGTGCTGGACGACGGTAACGGCGTAACGCGCGTCGCGGCGAGGCGAGAAGCGCACGGCGACGCCGGTGAAGGCGCGCCGGATCTCATCGAGTGCGGCCGACTCGACGAGGGACAGCTCGCGAGCCGTCATCGGACCGCCCAATCCGATCAAATCGTAGGTGAGGCGTTCGAGCCAGAAGCCGGCCTCGACGGGACGAGGCCGATCGAAGGTCCCGCAGGCGAGCGTTCCTGCGGCGAGAACACCAGCGATCATTAAACGCGGTATCGAGGCCATCACGCGCCGGCAGGGACGCGAACATCAGTCCGCGTCCCTACCGATGATAAAGCGTACGGCGCCGAAATCGCTCCTACAGCGCCGCGATGATCGCGTTGGCTGCCGTGATCAGCGTGCTGGCGGTTTCGCTGCTGACTTTGCCGCTCTTCAACCACGACTCGACGGAGTTGACGAGCGCGCTGAGCTGGTTGATCGCCTGCTTGTTCGCCCCCTGCTCGATCGACGCGAGGGCATTCATGAACTTGTCGATCAGGCTGTTGGACTGCCCCGAGGTGAGCTCCAGGTCCGTATCGGACAGCAACTCGAGGAAGTTGCCGGTGGCCAGGTCGAACGGATCGAGCCGGAACGAATGCAACGCGCCGCCGAACAATCCGTTTGTCCAGCCCTGCGCAGAGATCTGTCCGGAATCGTTGATGCCGGTCGCCTGCGTGAGCACCACCGTCGTCGCTCCGATCAGGTTGTTGAGATCGTAGATCGTCCCGTCGGTGTAAATGAACGCGTGTGGCGCCGACCCGGTAGACGAAGTCCCGACGACGTCGCCATCCGCGTTGACGCCGCGGGCGTTGCAGAACGCTGCGCCCAGGTTGCCCAGGCTGTCCGCCGGCAGCTGGATGCTTTGTCCCGGCGTCGTGCGGTAGCAGTGCTGCGCGGTGGGATTGAATGCCGGACCGACGCTGACCGTACCGACGATCTGACCCGCACTGTTGACGTCAACGGCGATGCTGCTGTCGTACGCGCCTGCGGGGTGGATGTCCACCATCGCGGAGCCCGGTGAGGCGCGGAACGCGTGGTTCGGAATACCGGTTGACAACTGCGTCGCACTGTCACCGACGACAACGCCCAGGTCGTTGATGGCCCAACCCTGAGCCGATCGGCAGTTGCTGGGAACCAGGGTTCCGAGGTTGTCGGCGGTAGCCATCGTGCCGCCAGCGGTCGTGCGGAAGGCCGAATTCGAGAAGATGAAGAAGCACGCGGCGGTGTTGGCGACGTGCGCCGAGCCGGTGACCCGACCGAGCGAATCGATACCACTGCCGAAACTGCTGAACGCCCCATCGAACGTCCCCAGATCGGTCAGCGCGATGACAAGGTTATTGGCGCTCGACCGGAATGCGTGCGTGTTCGTGCCGTTCGAGGAACTTCCCGCGACCTGCCCGCCGTCGTTGATCCGCTCACCCGTACTGAACGTTCCACCCAGCGTCCCGAGGTTGTCCGCGGGCTTGATCACGCGGTTGGGCGCAGTGCGATAGGCGCGGCTGCCGCTGGCTGTGTCGGATGTGCCGGTCACCTGACCGAGATTGTTGATGTCGTTGGCCGCTGAATGCATCCCGCCGAGCGTACCGAGGTCGGTCAACACGTACTTCGCTGGCGACTGTGCGGCGGCGGGCGCCGACAGCGCGGCACCGACCAAGAGGACGGCAAACAGACGACTGGTGGCAATTGGAAGCAGTCTTCGCATTTCTGGTCTCCTGAGGGCATGCGGCGGCCCCTGTCGGGCCGGCACGTCCGGGGTTTCCGAAAAGGGCCGTGCGAGTCCGGAACACGCACGGCCGGCACGCGCGCGCGGCTTGGAATCCGCGCACACGACGCCAGATGCGAGGCTGCATTGCGGCGACTGACGATGTCCTGACGGAGTTCTAAAGAAATCTCAAGAAGCGGCACAAAGCCGCGGCTGGGGAGACTATCAGTGCGTCGCAGCCAGCTCGCGTTCGAGCGTGTCGAGCTGCGCCCGCTGGTACTTCTCGGCGTTGGCGCGGGTGAAGACCGGCTTCACCGTCTCGACGTGCTTCCGGGCCGCGGCATAATCGCCGCGCCGATACGCGATCTTCGCTTCGAGCAGCGTGACGCCGGCGCCCCAGTCGGGGTCGCCCGCGAGTTGCGCCACCGCCGGGATATCGATGTCTTTCAGTAACCGAGACGACTCGTCGAGCTCGCCTTTGTCGATCAGACAGGCCGCAAGCGTCGATGCCGTGCCGCCGGTCAACCCGGCGCGCGGCCCGAAGGCCTGGGCCGACACGGTGTACGCCAGACGGGCGCGCGTCACGCCTTCCTCGGTCCGCCCGGCGCGGCACATTGCCAGCGAAGCGTCGGAGAGCGTCGCCACGGCGAAGAACGACTGCGGGCCCTGCTTCTTCACCGCGAGGTCGTAGATCGCCAGGTCGTCACGCACCGCATCGTCCCACCGCCCGAGGCTCGCCTCGGACTGCGCCCGCGTCGTCAGCACCTGCATCGTCAGCTCGTGATCGGGGCCGAGGCGCTTCTGGAATTCCGGGTAGATCGCCGTCGTCTCGTCGATGGCCTCGGCGTGCTTGGCCTGAATCATGTACGCCTGTGCCAGGTTCAGACGCACGCGCAGCACGTTCGGGCTTTCGGCGCCGGCAACCCGCGTGAAGCCGTCGATGAGCTCCTTGAACATCGCCTCGGCACGCGCGCCGTCGCCGAGCCGGATGTAGGCGAATGCGAGCCGCTGCTGGAACGTCAGGCGGCTCATCTCGTCGAAGGCCGGCAGCGAGCGGACCTGCGTCAGCGCGCGCTCGAACTCCTCGGCGGCAGCCTTGGCGCGATTGTCGATGAGCGCCACCATTCCCCGCGCGGACGCCAGCCAGACGTCGCGCTCGGCGTCGGCTGCGGGCAGCTTCGCGATGATCTGCTCCTGGGCGGCGAGAATCGACCTGGCGAGCTCGAGCGAACCCTTCTCGTAGCTGCGCGCCTCGAGCGTCACGCGCTGCAGCTGCACGACGACGGCGCCGGGCGACGGCTCGCCTTCCGCGACGCGATACAGGGCGGCGGCGCGATCGTATTCGTCGCGCGCCGCGGCGTACTCCGTGCGGTTGTCGAGCGCCCGCGCGATGGTGTGATGCAGACGCGCTGCGACGAGCGGCTCGTCGTTGAACTTTCGATCGATCGACGGCGAGGCCTGCTTGACGGCGTCGGTGATCGACTCCGCGGCGGCGCCGCTTTGAAACGGATTGCTCCGGCCGATCAGGTCGTCGCCGAGGAACTGGCTGATCGCGCCGGCAATCTGCGTCTGGCGGCGGGCCTCGTCGCGTTCACGCGCGGCACGCTGATACAGGGCGAGGCTTACCGTGAGTCCGACGGCCAGCGCCACGACGGCCGCAGCCATCCACGGCCGGCGGGCACGCGAGACGGCAAGCGACCGCTCCGCCTGTTCCGCGCGCCGGCGCGCCGCTTCGAGCGTGTCGTACTCCGTGCGGCGGGCGTCAACTGTCGACAGACGCTCCGCGAACGCCGCCGCGCTGCGCAATCGCTTCGCGGGATCCCCGTTGGCCGCGTCGGCGATGTCGCGGCACAGGATCGGATCGTCGATGCCGGCCTCCCATCCCGCCGCGAGCGGCGTGCGGAAGTCGCCAACGAGCATCTGGTAGAGCAACACGCCGAGCGCGTAGACGTCGGCGGAGGCACCCGGCGACTGGCCGGCCAGCACCTCCGGAGCCATGTACAACAACGTGCCGGTCAGCGACCGGTCCTTGTCCGCGGACGTCGTGAACCCGAGGTTGGTGATGCCGAGCGCCTGCAGCCGCGACGGATCGGACAGGGCGGCACTACCGAAATCCGCGACCTTGACAGTGGCGGGGCGCGTCGGGGCCATCAGGATATTTCCGGGCTTCAGATCCTTGTGCAGGACGCCGAGGTCGTGCGCCGCGGCGACCGCCCTGGCGACGTCGACGAGAATCTGCAGTCGAACCGCCCGCGGAACGTTCGCGAGGCCGCGCTGCTCGTCTGCCCACTGCGCAAGGTTCGGGCCGGCGTATTCGCTTTCGAGAAAGAAGGGCGGCGCTTCGAGATTCCATTCGAGCGTTCGCACGAAATCCGGACGCTCGCCGAGCGCGTCGCGCAGCAGCCGCGAGACGGTGATCTCACGCTTCAGGCCCTGGAGGTGAACCGCATCGGCGGCAAACTTGAACACGCGCCGCTCGCGCGTCTTGCTGTGCTCGGCGATCCACACGTCGCTCGAGCCCGAACGTTCGAGCCGTTCGACGAGCACCCACTGTTCGCGTCGCGGCACTGGATCGCCGGGCGAGAACTCCAGCGCGGGAACCGGCGGCGCGCCCACGGTGGTGCAGATCACCGGGACGGCAAGGCGATACCCGATGCGCGGGATCGTCGCGATTACCGGACGCTCGTCGTCGCCGAGCGCCTTGCGCAGCTTGGAGACGGCGGTCGCCAGCGAACCGTCCACCACCTCGACGTCGGACCAGACGGCGGTCAGGAGCTCCTCCTTCGTGAGCACCTCGCCTGGGTGAGAGAGCAGTTGAATGAGGATGTCGAGCGGCTTGGCCTCGATCGGCACGACGCTGCCGCGCACGCGCAGCTCGCGCGAGAGCTCGTCGAACTCGCAGTCCGCAAAGCGCCAGATCCGTCCCTGGATATCCGGTTGCAATGGCGTTAGACCCCTTACCGAGCTATTGCGTAAAAACGGGAGTAAAACCGTCGTCGCCGAATGATTGATTTGAGCGGGCGACATTCTCGCACAGCAGAGGTGGATGCGGGTCGATGCGAGGGGGAGTCTGGTCGGTGCGACGTGGCGCCGGGCCGTGCGACGGTAGAGGCCGACGTTTACGTCGGCCCTTCATCGGCGTTTCGGTCTCCTCACCGCCGGAAGGACCCCGAACCGCGGATCGCCGCGAGCCACGGCCCTCGCCACGCGTTCCATCGTCGATTCGAAATCGTCGTGCCGCGAGTCGATATACAGCCACTTCCTCAGGACGTCGTGCGGCCCGACGGCGGGGAACTCCTTGACGATCGACGGCTGGCGCTCATGGTCGGTGCCAATCAGGACGCCGTGCCACTGCCAGCGGCCGGTTTTCGTCGGTTCGACGAGAATCAACATCAGCCGCCCGAACAGATAGGCGGCCAGGCCGCCGAACATCGGCTTGGTGAAAAAGGTGGGATGCTCCTCGAAGGGCTCGAAAATCCACTCGTTGTCGAACGTCTTCACCGGGTAAGTGTAACCACGCGAGCGGTCGTGTTTCGAGGGCAGGGCGGTGTAGATTGATACCCCCATGACACTCACACGAGCGCTGTCCACCGCGATCGCAACCACCCTGGCAACGTTGTGCTTCTCGGCGTGCGGCCAGCCAACGGCCGAAGCCCAGGCCGAGATCCGCAATACGCTCGAGGCGTTTTACGCGGCAATGAAGAACGCCGACAACGCCCGCGCGATGTCGCACATTGCGGAGGATGCGGTCTTCGTCGAGAGCGGACGGCTCGAGACGCGCGAGGAGTACGAAAAGAACCATCTTCCTGCGGACATCTCCTTCGAGAAGCAGGTCAGCGGCAAGCGCGGGGAGTGGAAGATCACCATCGAGGACAACACGGCGTGGGCGATTGCGACCACCGACTACGACGGCATCTTCGACGGCGCGCCGGTCGCGTTCACGAGCGCTCAGCTCGCCGTGCTGTCACGCGACGGCGACGCCTGGCGCATCCGGTCGATCCACTGGTCCTCGCGACGGCGGTGAGGTTTTGTGGGGCGAGCCTTGCAGGCTCGCCTCGCGAACCCGAAGGGTTCGCGCCACGGAATCCGTCGCTAGTTGAACGTGACGACGTGAGAGTGCGTTCCGAAGGCCGCCGACGCGTCCGTCGTTGACGTAGTCGTTACACGCTGACCGTCGCGAATCTGCACGATTTCCGCCGCGCTGAGGCTGATGATGTGCGGATGGTCGGCGGTGCCGCGGATGTCCGGCGAGATGGCGTTTCCCGCGGTGAGCTCGGCGCTCGAAATGGTCGCGATATGGCCATGATTCGCGGACACACTGCCACTTTCAGATCCGCTGCCGCCTGGTCCGACGACAACCGGGCCGCCGTCATCGTCACAGGCCGTGACCGTAATGGCCACTCCTGCGAACAGAACCGAGAGAGCCTCGAGGGAGAACTCGCGGCGCGAGAGCTCCCGTTCGTCCGTGCGACTGTTGGGCATGTCGCGAGCCGTGCAAACCGGGTGCTAACGGCGCACGAGTGATTTGGGCGCGAATGCGGACGCACACCGGGTTCGTCCCGTTCGCGTTTTGCGGGTATTTACGGGTGCGGTAATCCGGCTGACGCGGCACCCCTCAAGGGGCGCCCTACGACAAGGCGCGCCCTACGACGTCACGGCGAATCGGGCGGTAACGCTCAGGTAGGTTGGGCGACCGAGTGCGAGCGGTAGAACGCGGCGAACTCGTCGGGCGGAACCGGCCGGCTGAAATAGAACCCCTGCATTTCGTGGCAGGAGTGCCGGGTGAGAAACGCCTCCTGCTCGCCGGTCTCGACACCTTCGGCAACGATTGTCACGCCGAGCGTTCTGCCGAGCATCAGGATCGCCTCGGTGATCGCCATGTCGTCCTTGTCCGTCGGGATACCGCGGATGAACGAGCGGTCGATCTTCACGGTGTCGATCGGAAAGCGTTTGAGTTGCGAGAGCGATGAATACCCGGTGCCGAAATCGTCGATGGCGAGCCGCACGCCGAGGTCGCGGATCGCCGTCAGCCTCGCCGCCGCCTCCTCCAGGTCCTGCAGCATCACGCCCTCGGTGATCTCCAGCTCGAGCAGCTCGGGGGGCATGCCGGTTTCCTGAAGTACGCGCGCAAGCGTCTCCACGAGGTTCGGTTCCTGAAACTGCAGCGGCGACAGGTTCACCGCCATGCGGAGCGGCGGCAGCCCCTGCCGGAGCCAGGCGACAGCCTGCGTGCACGCGGTGGTGATCACCCAGTGACCGATCGGGACGATGAGGCCGCTTTCCTCGGCAACGGGGATGAACTGCGCCGGCGAGAGCGCACCGAACTCAGGGTGCGACCAGCGCAGCAGCGCCTCGACGCCGCGAATCTCGCCGCCGCGCATGTCCACCTTGGCCTGGTAATGCAGCGACAGTTCGTCGTTGAGCATCGCGTTGCGCAGGGCGGTTTCAATCCGCAGCCGCTTCTCGGTCACGGCGCCGATGTCGGCGGAGTAGAACTGGTGGCCGTTCTTCCCCTCCTCCTTGGCACGGTACATCGCCATGTCTGCAGCCTTCATCAGCGCGGTGGCATCGGTGGCATCGTCCGGAAACATGGCGATGCCGATGCTCGCCGTCACCCGGCACTGCTGTCCCGCGATCTCCACGGGCTGCAGCGCCAGCAGCAGGAGCTTCCGCGCGATCAACGCCGCCGTCGGCCGATCGGGCACCTGCGTGGCCATCAGCACGAATTCGTCGCCGCCCAGCCGCGCCAGGACGTCGCTGCCGCGCACGTTCGCCTTCAGGCGCGACGCCATGTCTTTCAGCAGCTGGTCGCCGGCTTCGTGTCCCAGCGTGTCGTTGATGATCTTGAAGCGATCGAGATCGATGTAGAGGACGGCGAACCGCCCGTTTTCCCGGCGCTCGCGCGCCACGGCGTGCTCGATCAGTTCGTTGAACAGAGTCCTGTTCGCCAGTCCGGTCATCTCGTCGTGGGTGGCGAGATACTGGACGCGTGACTGCGCCTCTTTACGCTCGGTAATGTCTTCGATGATCGAGATGTCGTGCAGCCGGCGGCCATCAACGCCGCGTCTGGAGGCCACCGTCAGGTGCACCCAGATCGGTGTGCCGTTCTTGCGCAGATAGCGCTTCTCGGCCGTGAACGAATCGATTTCGCCCCTGCTCAGGCGCTGCATGTTCTTCTCGGTGGCGAGGACGTCTTCGGGATGCGAGACCTGGCGGACGCTCAACTGCAGCAGCTCGTTGCGCGTGTAGCCGAGCATGTCGCAGAGACGACGGTTGACGTGGACGAAGCGGCCGTCGAGATCCACGTGGCTGATACCGATGGCCGCGAGCTCGACCATGTTCGCGTATCTCTCTTCGCTTTCGCGCAGGCGATCGAGCGTGAGGGCGCGCGCGTAGAAGCCGCCGATCTGGGCGCCGAGCGCCCGGATGAACCCGAGCAGCTGCGCATCGGGCTCCGGCATGCGTTCGGCGAGGAACTCGATCACGCCAATCGCACAACCGTGGCCGACAACGGGCGCGAACAGCGCACTGTTCCAGGCGCTCTGCGCCGGCAGATCCTTCGCGAGAAAACGCGTGTCCTCGGTGAGATCGGGAACCCACAGCGGCGCACCGGTACGAAGGACTTCACCGATTCCCTCACCCGGTCCCGTCGGAATCGCGCGCTGCGTGACCTTTCGCAGACGTTCCTGGTCGGCGCTCCATCCGGCATGGAGGCGTAGAACGCCCGTGACGGGATCGAGGTGCCAGTACTGCGCGGCGCCCCAGGTCCGAGCGTCGCAGACGCGGTGGAGCGCGGCAATGAGGGTGGCGTCGGTCTCGCCGCCGTCAAGGAGGATTCGGGTGATGTCGCGCTCGAGGCGGAGCAATTCCAGCTCGCTCTGCGCCGCCCGGTCCTGGCGACGCACCTCGAGCGACGGGCCACGGTCCGCGAGTTGAGGCTGAATTCCGACGCGGCGTGTCTTTCTCACCGCTCCTCACTGGTGACCCTTGACGAGGATCAATTAAGGTGTCCGTCACAGCTATCGGCCGGGGTGGATCGGGGCGTTACAGCCCCGCGCGCCGGGTAACAGATCTGCACACGGAGAAGGACTCCGATGCACCCTTCGAATCGGCCGCTTTGCCACGCTGTTGCAGGTGTTCGACATGCCGACCTCGCTCGCGTTCTATCGCGATGTCCTCGGCTTCGAGGGGGTCAGCGACGTCCCGCCGGACGATCACTGCGACTGGGTCATGCTGAAGCGGCACGAGTCGGAACTGATGCTGAATACCGCGTACGAAGCGCACGAGCGCACGGCCGCCCCCGAGCCGGCACGCATCGCCGCGCACCAGGACGACACACTGGCTAGCATTGTGATCGACGGATTCGAACGTCCGCTCGACGAGGTCTTCCGAACGCCCGTCTGACGGTTATCCCCAGAACACGCGATGGCCGCGGCGCTTCAGAGCCGCCGCCACGGCCTTCTCTGCCTCCTCAGCCTCGGACCGCGACGTGAACGGGCCGATTCCCTTCATCAGGTCGTAGCGCAGCCGCACACCGTAGCGGTGCGCCTTCCCTGCCGCGAGCATCCCTCCCGCTTTGTGCTGCGCGAAGCGCTCTTCCGCCGTGTGCGCTGTCTGCCCGACGTAGAGCGGCGCCAGCGCGCACGGCGTCTTCACGCACGCGCGCGAGAGTTCGATGATGTAGACACAGTAACTGCGCGGCGTGCGCTTTCGAGGCATGCGGGTGTAGGTAGTGTCCGCCTTCAGGCGGACCGGTGGATTGAGAGTATCGCCGACTGAGCCGGTCCGCCTGAAGGCGGACACTACCTACACCCGGTCCCCTGAGGCGGACACTGCTTGAGGGAGCAAGCTCGAGCGTAGCGATCATCGCCGAACGTTATCGTCCGCCCGCGGAGAATAATGAAACGATGCGGCGGGTTGCGTTCTCCACACCACGCGGACTGGGCAGCAACGAAGAGCTGCTCAGCATCGAGCTGCTGGAAGAACACGCCCGCCGGCTGGCCGCGTTGTTGACGCTTGCGCCCGACCGGCGCGGCAGCGGCCGCGCACATCTGCGCCAGCTCAAGCAGCACATGCGCGCGCTGCGCGAGGTCTACGTATCGCTTGCGGACGACGCACGGCAGGAAGCGCTCTCGCCCGCCGCCGAGTGGCTGCTCGACAACTTCCACATCATCACCGCCGCCGCGCGCGACATCCATCACGACCTGCCGCCGGCGTTCTTCCGACGGCTGCCGCGGGTGGCGGCCGACGAATTCGCCGGCTGGCCGCGCATCTACGCGCTCGCGCTCGAACTGATTCGCATGAGCGCGGGCCGCCTCGACGCGGCGCGCCTGCAGCGCTTCATCAGCGCCTTCCAGTCGGTGACGCCGCTGACGATGGGCGAGCTGTGGGGATGGCCAAGCGCGCTCAAGCTGGCGCTGGTCGATCACCTGCGCGCCCGCGCCGACGGCCTCGCCGCCACGCGCCTGCACCGCCTCGCGGCCGATCGGATGGCCGCCCGAATCGACGCCGCGCCGGCGCGCGCCGAGAAGTGGCCGGCCGACGTGCACCACTCGTTCGTCACCCGCCTGCTGCAGCACTCGCGCGGCCTCGGCATGCTGGCGTCGGAGCTGTATCACGAGCTGGAAGCGCTCCTCGAGGCGCGCGGCGAAACCCTCGAGGACGTGATTCGCACGGAGGGCCAGCAGCAGGCGGCGGCACAGGCCGGCATGGCCAATCTGATCACCAGCCTGCGCCTGATCTCGACGTTCGACTGGAGCGAGTTCTTCGAACAGGTGAGCCTCGTCGAGCAGGTGCTGCAACGCGACCCGGCTGGCGTCTACGGCCGCATGGACTTTCGCAGCCGCGACCGCTACCGGCATGCGGTCGAAGAGCTGGCGGCACCCACGGGCGAAGCGCAGCTGCTGCTGGCGCTGAAAAGCGTGGAGCGGGCACGGCAGGTCCACGTCAAGACCCCGGACGCGCGGGCGGCGCACGTCGGCTATCACCTGGTTGGCGGCGGGCGGCGGACGTTCGAACGCAGCATTGCATGGCGGCCGACGATCCGGCTGCGATTCACGCGCTTCTTCTTCAAGTGGGCGACGCCGGGATACCTCGGCACGATTGCCGCGGGCACGGCCCTTCTCGTCTCGCTCGCCGTCGCGTACGCGTGGCTCAACGGATGGCGCGGCCCCGGCTTGGTCTTCGCCGCGATTCTGACCATCGTCCCGGCGAGCGAGTTGACCATTCAGGTCCTGCAGCGGCTCATCAGCTTCCTGATTCCTCCGCGGCGTCTTGCCCGGATCGAGCTCACCTCCGTGCCGCCATCGGCTCGCACGATGGTCATCGTGCCGACGCTGCTCGACAGCGTCGATCGCGTTGCGGATTTGATCGATCACCTCGAAGTGCAGGCGCTGGGCAATCTCGATCCGCACATCCACTTTGCCCTGCTCACCGATTTTCTCGACGCGCCCACGGAAACTCTTCCTCACGACCAGGAAATCCTCGACGCGGCACGCCAGGGCATCCGCGCGCTCAACGCGAAACACGCACCCGAGGGGTCCCGTTTCTTCCTGTTTCACCGCTTCCGGCAGTGGAACCCGCGCGAAGGCCTGTGGATGGGATGGGAGCGCAAGCGCGGGAAGATCGAGGAGTTCAACCGCCTGCTCCGCGGTGCCACCGACACGAGCTTTGCCGTCTCCGTCGGCGATCTGGACGTTCTGCCGGACGTCAAGTACTGCATCACGCTCGACAGCGATACCCGGCTGCCGCGGGGAGTCGCGCGCGAGCTGATCGGGATCATCATCCACCCGCTCAATCGCGCGGCCTTCAATCCGGAGGCCGGCCGCGTGACCGAGGGATACGGCATCCTGCAGCCGCGCGTCAGCGTGACCTTCATGAGCGCCGCAGGATCCTTGTTCGCGCGTCTGTATTCGGGCCACACGGGCGTGGACCCGTACACGACGGCGGTCTCCGACATCTATCAGGACCTGTTCAGCGAAGGCATCTTCACCGGCAAGGGCCTCTACGACGTCGACGCGTTCATGGCAGCACTCGAGCACTCGGTGCCGGAGAACACGCTGCTTTCGCACGACCTGTTCGAAGGACTGCACGCACGCGTCGCGCTCGCCTCGGACGTCGAACTCGTCGACGAGTACCCGTCGAGCGTGCTCTCCCACGCGCGGCGGCAGCATCGCTGGATTCGCGGCGACTGGCAGATCCTGTTCTGGCTCTTCCCCGTCGTCCCGTCGCGGCTGGGGCTCAGGCGCAACCCGCTGCCGGTCATCGGACGATGGAAGATTCTCGACAACCTGCGCCGCAGCCTCGTCGCGCCCACGCTGCTGGCGATGCTCGTGGCCGGCTGGACGGTGCTGCCGGGGCCGCAATGGGTGTGGACGCTGATGGTGGTGGGAGTTGCCGCGTCGCAGCTCCTGCCGGTCATCGCGCGGCTGCTGGTCGGGCCGGGCCGCGCGCAATCAATTCCGGTCTTCCTCCACAATCTGCGCGCCGACACAGCCATCGCGCTGGCGCAGGTGCTTCTCAGCCTGACCTTTCTCGCGTTTCACGCCTTCGACACGGCGCACGCCATCGGCGTCACCCTGGTACGCCTCGCGGTGACGAGGCGAAGGCTGCTGGAATGGGAGACCGCAGCCGCGGCCGCGGCTCGGGCCGCGGGACTCGTCGGGCAGGGGCTCCGGCGGTTCGTCGCCGACATGATCTCGAGCCCTGCGATCGCGGGCGTCGCCGCACTGGGCATCATCACACGCGACCCGGACGCACTGCCGGCGGCGGCACCATTCCTGGTGCTGTGGACGCTGGCGCCAGGGATCGCCTACTGGCTCAGCCTTCCCGTCGGCGCGCGCGTCCGCCCGCTGAGCGATCGCGAGCGGACGATGCTGCGGCGAACGGCGCGCAAGACCTGGCGCTATTTCGACACCTTCATCACGCAGGCCGATGCCTGGCTCGTGCCCGACAACTACCAGGAGGCCGGCGACGAGCCGCGGCTGGCGCGCCGCACGTCGCCGACCAACATCGGCATGGGCCTGCTGTCCACACTGGCCGCGCACGACCTCGGCTACATTTCGACCAGCGATCTCGTCAAACGCATCAGTGCGACGGTCGGGACGCTCGAGCGCCTCGAGCGATATCGCGGCCACTTCCTCAACTGGTACGACACGGCGAGCCTGGCGCCGCTCCATCCTCGCTACGTCTCGACCGTGGACAGCGGCAATCTCGCCGCCGCGATGATTGCGCTCGCGCAGGGGCTGACCGCGCTCATCGAGCGCCCGCAGTCACGCGAACAACGGCTTGGCGGTATTGCCGACGCTGCCGACGTCCTTGCCGGCACCTCATCGTCGGCGTCAGCTCGAGCCGAGCTACGGCAGACGATCACCGAGATCAATCGACTGGCGCGGGCCGTTGCCGACGCCTCGCGGGCTGCGGCGGCGGCACGCGGTCCGATGGGACCGGTCTGGACGCTCGCCGCGCAGCTGGCGAACGCCGCCGCGGAGCTGTCGCACGACGAGCACGATGGCGTCGAGGACGTCGTCTACTGGTGCCGTGCGGTGCTCGAAGCGGTCGAGCACTCGACGATCGACGAGTCGGTGCCGGCCGATGCGCTGCACGAGCTCGCCGGCCGTCTTTCGGCGCTCGTAGACGACATGCGCTTCGAGTTCCTGTACGACCGACGGCGGCGAATCTTTTCCATCGGCTACCGGCTCGCGGATGCGGAAGGACCCGGCCGGCTGGACGCATCCTTCTACGATCTGCTGGCCTCTGAGGCGCGCGTCGCGAGCTTCGTGGCGATCGTCAAAGGCGACGTCCCACAGCATCACTGGTTTCACCTCGGTCGGCTCGTCACCAACGTGGACGGCCGCGCGACGCTGATGTCGTGGGGCGGCACGATGTTCGAGTACCTGATGCCGCAACTGCTGATGCGCTCGTTCCCCGGCACACTGCTCGATCAGAGCTGCCGCGCCAGCGTTCGGCGGCAGATCGAATACGGGGGACAGCGCGGGGCGCCGTGGGGCGTCTCGGAATCCGCCTACGGGTTTACCGATCGCGAGGGCAACTACCAGTACCGGGCCTTCGGCGTCCCGGGTCTCGGCTTGAAACGCGGTCTCGAGAGCGACCTGGTCGTTTCCCCCTATGCCACCGCGCTCGCCAGTCTGGTCTCACCGTCGATGGCCGCCGACAATTTCGCCCACCTCGCGCGGCTCGGAATGGACGGCCGGTTCGGTTTTTACGAAGCACTCGACTACAACCCGCGCGGGCGTGACGTCGAAGCGCCGCCCGAGACCGCGCCGCGGCCGGCAATCATCCGCGCCTTCTTTGCGCACCATCAGGGCATGTCGCTGGTCGCACTGGCGAACGTCGTCTGCGAGGATGCCTTCGTCGCGCGCTTTCACGCCGATCCGCGCGTCAGGGCGACGGAGCTGCTCCTGCAGGAACGGGTGCCGCGCGAGGCCATCATTTCGCAGCCGCGCCCGGCCCAGAGCGTCACGACGCAGCCCGCGCTGCCTGTCTTCGCGTCGAGGCGCTTCCGCTCGCCGCACACGACGAACGTCCACACGCATTTCCTGTCGAATGGCCGCTACACCACCGCCGTCACCAACGCCGGCGGCGGCTTCAGCCTGTGGCGCGATATCGCCATCACCCGCCGCCGCGACGATGTGACGTCGGACTCCGGCGCTCACTATATTTACCTGCGCGATCCGTGGGCCGATCGGGTCTGGTCCGCTACCTACCATCCGGTCTGCCACGAACCGGACAAATTCGACGCGACATTCGACCTCGAGAAGATTACGTTCCGCCGCCGCGACACCGACATCGAAACACGCCTCGAGATCACGGTCTCGTCGGAAGACGACGTGGACGTTCGCCGGCTGACGATCACCAACCGCGGCTCGCAGACGCGCGAGATCGAAGTGACGAGCTACGTCGAGATGGCGCTGGCACGCCCGGAAGACGATCTCGCGCACCCGGCCTTCGGCAAGCTGTTCGTCGAAACGGAGTTCGACCGCCAGAGCGCCGGTCTGCTGTTCAGCCGCCGTCCCCGCGCCGCCGATGAATCGCCTGTCGTCGGCTTCCACGTGCTCGGCGTGGATGGCCCGCGGCTCGGCGGCGCCGTCGAGTGGGAAACCGACCGTGCGCGGTTCATCGGCCGGGGCCGCTCACCCGCCAATCCGGTGGTGCTCGACGGCCGTGCCCTGTCGGGGACAACGGGCGCCGTGCTCGATCCGGTCGGCGCGTTGCGCGAGCGCGTGCGGCTGCCGGCCGGCGCGGTCGTCCGCATGACGTTTGCGACCGGCGTGGCAGCCGATCGTGCGGCGGCGCTCGCGTTGGCGCGGAAGTATCGCGACGGGAACGCCGCCGCGCGGGCGTTCTCGATGGCCTTCACCCACGTTCACATCACGCTGCAACACCTCGGATTGAGCGACGAGCAGGCGATGCTGTTCGATCGGCTGGCATCGCGCGTGTTCGGGCTCGACGTGTCGCGCCTCAGCCCGGCGGACATCGCCGCCAGCACCCGCGGCCAGCACAACCTCTGGGGATACGGCATCTCTGGCGATCTGCCGATCGTGCTGCTGCGAGTGGCGGAGGCGGACTCGTTGACGCTGGCGCGGCAGCTGTTGAACGCGCAGGAGTACTGGCGCCTGAAGGGGCTGCGTGCGGACGTCGTCATCCTGAACGAGCACCCGACGGACTATCTGGACGAGATGCAGGGCCTGCTCGCGCAGCTCGTGCAGGAGCTGCCGTGGGCGGGATGGCTTGGAAAGCCGGGCGGGATGTTTCTGCTTCGTGCGGATGGGATGCCCGAAGCCGACCGGCATCTCCTCTCGGCGGTGGCCCGTGTCGTCCTCGCCGGCGAGCTTGGCGATCTGGTGTCGCAATTGGAGCGGCCCGCTCCGTGGCTGTTCGACGTTCACGACGTTCCGCGTGCCGCGGAGCTGCAGCCACCCGAGTCCGCTGCGCCACTGCCCGCCCCGGCGCTGGTCATGCCGAATGGCTATGGCGGCTTCACGCCCGACGGCCGCGACTACGTAGTGGTCCTCGACGGCCTGCGCGAAACGCCGGCGCCCTGGTCGAACGTCCTCTCCAACGACACGTTCGGCACCATTGTCACCGCCAGCGGATCGGCGTTCACCTGGGCCGGGAACAGCCGCGAGAACCGGCTGACACCATTCGCCAACGACCCGTTGAGCGATCCGACGTCGGAGGCGATCTACGTGCGCGACGAAGAGTCGGGTGCCGTCTGGGGCGCAACGCCGGGGCCGCTGGTCCGGCGCGCCGACGGGGGGCGCTGGATCGTCCGTCACACCGCTGGCGTGACACGCTTCCAGCACGCAGTGGCCGGCATCCGCCACGAACTGGCGGTGTTCGTGGCGCCGGATGATCCCGTCAAGCTGGCCCTGTTGACGCTGACGAACACCGGCGATGTGAAGCGGCGCCTCAGCGTATTCGGATATGTCGAGTGGTGCCTGGGTTCGCCACGCGCCGGCGAGCGGCGTTTCGTGGTGACGGAGATGAGCGCCGAGGCCGGAGGCCTGCTCGCGCGCAACGCATATAACACCGAATTCGCGGATCACGTCGCGTTCTGGCGCGCCACGGCTGCACCCCACTCGCACACCGGTGACCGCACTGAATTCATCGGCCGCCACCGGACGTTGAGCGCGCCGGCCGCGCTGTTCCGCGACCAGCTGTCGGGCCGCACCGGCGCAGGACTCGATCCCTGCGGTGCCCTGCAGATCGTCGGCGAGCTGGAGCCCGGTGAGACGCGCAGCGTGGCGTTCGTTCTCGGACAGGGACGTGACCGGTCGCACGCGATCGAGCTGACCAACCGGTACTCCTCGGTCGAGCAGGCACGGGCGACGCTCGCGGCCGTCGAACGGCAGTGGGACGACATGCTCGGAGCCATGCAGGTCCGCACGCCGGATGACTCGTTCGACCTGATTGTGAATCGCTGGTTGTTGTACCAGACGCTTGCCTGCCGTGTGTGGGCCCGCAGCGGACCGTATCAACCCGGTGGTGCGTTCGGTTTCCGCGATCAACTTCAGGACGTGCTCGCATTGATAGATACGCGGCCGGGTCTCTGCCGGGCTCACCTGCTGACTGCGGCGTCACGACAGTTCGTCGAAGGCGACGTCCAGCACTGGTGGCACCCGCCGAGTGGACGTGGAACCAGAACCCGCTGCTCCGACGATTTGCTGTGGCTGCCGTACGCGGTTGCGAGCTACGTCTCACAGACCGGCGACGAATCGGTGCTGGACGAAGTCGTGCCGTTTCTCGAAGCGCCTGCGCTCGAGCCAGGCCAGTCCGAAACCTACCTGCTGCCGCGTACGTCAGAAGAACAGGCGTCCGTATTCGAGCATTCGATCCGCGCGATCCGACGGGCCATGAGGTACGGCGCGCACGGCCTGCCGCTCATCGGCTCCGGCGACTGGAACGACGGGATGAATCGCGTGGGGCATGAGGGACGCGGCGAAAGCGTCTGGCTCGGCTGGTTCCTGGTCTCGGTGCTGAACGACTTTGCGCCGCTCTGCGAACGCCGCGGCCGGGACGATCTGGCACAGCGCTATCGCGACGAGGCCCGATGGCTGACCGGCATGCTCGAGCTCGCCTGGGACGGCGACTGGTATCGCCGCGCGTACTTCGACGATGGGACGCCGCTCGGATCGGTGCAGAACGTCGAATGCAAGCTCGATTCGCTGACGCAGTCGTGGGCCGTGCTGGCGGACACGGCGCAGCCGGGACGCGCGCAGCGTGCGATGAACGCCGTGCGCACACACCTGATGCGGCGCGACGCGCAGATCGTGCTGCTCCTGACGCCGCCGTTCGATCGCATGAGCCACGACCCCGGCTACATCAAGGGCTACCTGCCTGGCATCCGGGAAAACGGCGGGCAGTACACGCATGCCGTGGCGTGGTCGATCATCGCGCTGGCGCGGCTCGGCATGGGCGACGAGGCCATGGAGCTGTTCCACATGATCAATCCGGTCAACCACATGCGGACGCCCGGAGACGCCGAGCGGTACCGGGTCGAACCCTATGCGATCGCCGCGGACGTGTATGCGCATCCGATGCACGTCGGCCGCGGTGGCTGGACGTGGTACACGGGCTCGGCCGGGTGGATGTACCAGGCGGCGATGCGCTGGCTGATCGGCGTGCGGCGGAACGGATCGACGATCAGCATCAACCCGTGCATTCCGGCGATCTGGCCGCAGTACTCGCTCGACTGGAGGATCGGCCGGACGCGCTATCGGTTCACGGTCCTGAATCCCGAGCAGCGATCCTGCGGCGTCGCGTCGGCAACCCTCGATGGGACGATCGTCGATGCCGCTGCGCTGCCATTTATCGATGATGGCGGCGAACACGAGGTGACGGTTGTTCTGGGAGCACCACAGACATCACATGCGCCGGTGGCGTTATCGACGACAGCTCCTTCGCATTAAGGCGCACCGACCGGCATCCACATCGCACCGACCGGCGTCCACATCGCACCGACCAGTGTCCAGATCGCACCGACCAACATCCGAACACGGATTTTGCACGCGTGTCGGGTACATGCGAATTGCCCAAGTAGCGCCACTCGCGGAGAGTGTGCCGCCTCGGCTGTACGGCGGCACCGAGCGGGTGGTCTCGTTTCTCACCGAAGAGCTGGTCCGGCTCGGCCACGACGTGACGTTGTTCGCGAGCGGCGACTCGCAGACCTCGGCCAGACTGGTGGCGACCACGCCGCGCGCGATTCGGCTCGACACCGACATCCGCGACAGCTTCGCACCGCAGATCCTGATGCTCGAGCGGGTCATACAGTCCGCGGATGAGTTCGACGTCATCCACTTTCACATCTCGCAATTTCACTTCCCCTCGTCTCGTCGACTGCCGGTCGCGCACGTGACCACGCTGCACGGTCGCCTCGACATCCCTGAGCTTGTGCCGCTTTATGCCGAGTTCGACGACATCCCGGTCGTGTCAATTTCCGATGCGCAGCGCGAGCCGCTTCCCGACGCCGGCTGGGCCGCCACGATCCCCCACGGCCTGCCGCTCGACCTGCTGCGGTTTCATCCCGGCCCGGGCGACTACCTGGCGTTCGTCGGCCGGATCTCTCCGGAAAAACGGGTCGATCGCGCGATCGCCATTGCCACCGCGGTCGGCCAGCGGCTGCGGATTGCCGCCAAGGTCGATCCCGCCGATCGCGACTACTTCGAGCGCGAGATCCACCACCTGCTCGACCATCCGCTCGTCGAGTACGTCGGCGAAATCGATGAGACGCAGAAAAACGACTTCTTCGGCAACGCCTCCGCGCTGCTCTTCCCCATCGACTGGCCGGAGCCGTTCGGCCTCGTGATGATCGAAGCGCTGGCGTGCGGCGTCCCGGTGGTGGCGTTCCGCGGCGGTTCGGTCGAGGAAGTCATCGAGCACGACGTCACCGGCTTCATCGTGGACAGCGTGGACGACGCGATTGCCGCCACGCGCGCAGTGGGCAGGCTCGATCGACACACCTGCCGCGCGGTCTTCGAGCACCGCTTCAACGTCACGCGCATGGCGACCGACTACCTGTCGCTCTACGAGCAGCTGCTGTCGGACCGGCGATCGAGGCCGATGCTGACGGGAGTATCGTGATGCCGCCCGAGATCCTGAAGATCGAGGAGCAATACGCCATCATCAGCGAGGCGGAGAAATCCGCCCCGCTGCGCGTGCTCAAGCACGGCGACAGCTTCGCCGTCTTCGATCCGCACGGCGACATCATCGCCGGCCCCTCCGGCTCGTACGGACTCTTTCACGCCGGCACGAGATTTCTGTCGCGGCTGGAGCTGCTCCTCGGCAACCGCCAGCCGCTCCTGCTGAGCTCCACGATTGCCGACGACAATACGATCTTCTCCGCCGATCTGACCAACCCGGACATCGTGCGCGACGGCCACGTCGTGCTCGAACGCGGCGTCCTGCACCTGTTCCGATCGCGCGTGCTCGGCAACGGCACCGCCGTCGATCGCGTGCGGATCGCGAACCACGGCCTGCGGCCGATCGAGGTGCCAATCTGGATCCGCTTCGAATCGGATTTCGCCGATGTCTTCGAGGTGCGCGGATCGCGCCGGCCGCGGCGCGGCGAAATGCTGCCGACCATCATGCGGGACGGATCGGCGTCGCTCCGCTATCGCGGGCTCGACGGCGTCGTGCGGCGCACCCGCCTGCGCGTGCTGCGCGAGCCGGACCGCCGCGAAAACGGCGGCTGGTTCTTCCTCGTGCCGCTCGATCAGCACGAATGGACCGAAATCGAAATCGCGGTCGTGTGCGAAGTGGCCGACGAGAAGCGCGCGTTCGCGCGCGTCGAGGAGATCGTCGAGCAGAGGCACTCGAAGGAGCTGGCCGTCGATGGCTGCGAGGTCTCCAGCTCCAATCAGGCCTTCAACCAGTGGGTACGGCGGTCGTTCGCGGATCTTCAGATGATGGTGACGGAGACGCCGTACGGCCCGTATCCGTACGCTGGTATCCCGTGGTTCAGCACGCCCTTCGGGCGCGATGGCATCCTGACGGCGCTGGAGCTGCTGTGGCTGGCGCCGCAGATCGCCCGCGGCGTCCTCACGTTCCTCGCCGAGACGCAGGCCACCACGAGGCGCGACGAGCAGGACGCACAGCCGGGAAAGATCCTGCACGAGATACGCGACGGCGAGATGGCCTCGCTCGGCGAAATTCCATTCGGCCGCTACTACGGGAGCGCCGATTCCACGCCGCTCTTCGTGATGCTGGCGGCGGCGTATTTCGATCGCACGGGCGACGCCGATCTGATCGAACGGCTCTGGCGCCACATTCAGGCTGCGCTCGAGTGGATGGACAAGTACGGCGACGTGGACGGCGACGGCTTCATCGAGTACGCGCGCCGCAGCGGGACCGGGCTGATCCAGCAGGGCTGGAAGGACTCATGGGATTCGGTGTTCCATCACGATGGCCAGCTCGCGGAGCCGCCGATCGCCCTCTGCGAGATCCAGGGCTATGCCTACGCGGCGTGGAACGGCGCGGCGCGGCTGGCCACGGCACGCGGCGATCAGAAACAGGCGAAGCGATGGGCGGGCCGTGCGGCCGCGATCCAGGAGCGCTTCGAGCGCGCATTCTGGTGCGAGGACCTCGGCACCTACGCGCTGGCGCTCGACGGCAAGAAGCAGCCGTGCCGCGTGCGCACGTCGAACGCCGGGCACTGCCTGTTCTCCGGCATCGTTCCGCCGCCGCGCGCGCGTACCGTCGCGGACACGCTGATGAGCGACGCCTCGTTCAGTGGCTGGGGCGTGCGTACGGTCGAAGCGGGGATGTCGCGCTACAACCCGATGTCGTACCACAACGGCTCGGTGTGGCCGCACGACACGGCGGTCGTCGCTGCCGGATTTGCGCGCTACGGCCTGACGACGCACGCGCTGCGGCTGCTGAGCGCGACGTTCGACTTGAGTCGCATGGTCGAACTGCATCGCCTGCCGGAGCTGATTTGTGGATTCCACCGCCGGCCGGGCGGTTTCCCCACTCTTTATCCTGTCGCCTGCGCGCCGCAATCGTGGGCCGCGGCAGCGGTCTTCCTCCTCCTCCAGTCGTGCCTCGGCATCCATGTGAACGGCACCGCACGGCAGGTGTCGTTCGTCCGCGGGATTCTGCCCGCCGAACTGGAGTGGCTGCGCATCGTCAACCTGCGCGTCGTCGACGCCAGCGTCGACCTGCTCCTGACCCGCCATGCGCATGACGTGGGAATCACGGTGCTGCGGCGGGATGGAGATGTAGAGGTGGTGGCCGTGAAATAGGGATCAGGGATCAGGGATCAGGGATCAGGGATCAGGGATCAGGGCGTCTGTTGGACTCCTCTTGTCTTCCTTCGCAACGAACGCCGTAGCCCGAACAGCACACGCCGTAGATCGCCTGCGATTGTATCGAGGTGCGTGAAGTCGTTCGGCCTCGCATAGTTCAGCCTTCGCGCGATTTCGATTTGCGTTTCACACTCGGCCACACTGCCCATCGCAATGACCACGTATCGAAGGTATGTTCGCGTCCCTTGCAGGTGTCCCTCGCTGACATTGGAGGGAATGGCGACAGCCGCGCGCCGTAACTGCGACGTCAGTCCGTAGCGCTCGTCGCGCGGAAACTCCTCGGTGACCGCGTATATCGCCAGCACATACTCCATTCCAAGCTGCCAAGCCTGCAGATCGCGAAAGGACTGGATCGCCACGGCTGAGCAGCAAAGCAAGAACTATGACCGTCGACAATCCAACCGGAAACAGGTCATCTCTCGCGGCACGAGGGAACCGATTACTCATCGGCCTGCCGCGCCACGTCGAAGTGTGGGAAACATTGACCCGGCTCGACTACCCCTGATCCCTGACCCCTGATCCCTGACCCCTGATCCCTGACCCCTGCCCCCTGACCCCTGCTCAGACCATATGGAAAGACCGACCTCGGCTTTGCATCTGACGCGGGTTACTCTCAGCCTGCGACAGCTCGGAGCAGAGCCGCATACAAAGGAGGTCGGTCGTGATGAAGTCTATAACCATCATCGCTTTCGATCAGCACGCCGCCACGACAGTGGCCGCCGTGCTATTGCCGGGCCAGCGCACGCCGGCGCTGCACTCGCTGACGTCGGATAGTCCGACGATCCTGCGCTTCGTGCGCCGTGTCGTGGGCGCCAACGGCGCCGTGCGATGCTGCTACGAAGCCGGCCCGTGTGGCTTCGAATTGCAGCGCGCGCTGACTGCGGCGGGGAGTCCCTGCGAGGTCATCGCCCCGTCGCTCATCCCGCGCCGGGCCGGCGACCGCATCAAGACCGATCGGCGCGATGCCGGCCAACTGGCGGTCCTCTATCGCGCGGGGGCGCTGACGGCGATCCATGTCCCCACGGACCAGGAGGAAGCGGTCCGCGATCTCCTGCGCTGCCGCGAGGACATCCGTGTCGATTTGCTGCGGGCGCGCCATCGACTCGGCAAATTCCTGTTGCGGCACGGCCGCCGCTTCACGGCGACGACGAGCACCTGGTCGCCGCGTCATCACGCATGGCTGCGGGCCCAGACGTGGCCGCTGCCGGCGCTCACACAGACCCACGAGGCGTATCTCCGCGCCGTCGATGAAACGGTCGCGCGGTTGCGCGCCGTCGAGGCGCAGCTGCAGACGTTGGTCACGCTCGAGCCGTTGCGCACGCGGGTGCAGCAGCTGCGGTGCTTCCGTGGCATGGACGACCTCACCGCCCTGACCATCGCCGCCGAATTGGGCGATGCGCGGCGCTTCCCCTCGGCGCGGGGGCTGATGGCGTATGTCGGGCTGATTCCGTCCGAGCATTCGAGCGGGCCGCGGCGGGCACGAGGGCCGATCACCAAGACCGGCAATGCGCATATCCGGCGCGTGCTCGTCGAAGCGGCCTGGCACTATCGCCACCATCCCTTCATCGGCAAACAATTGCGCCGTCGACAAACGGGAGCGCCGGAGGGCGCTCGCCGCCATGCCTGGCGCGCCCAGCAGCGCCTGTACCGCCGCTATCAGCGGCTCGCCGCACGCGGCAAGCCCAAACAACATGTCGTCACCGCCGTGGCCCGCGAACTCACCGGTTTCGTCTGGGCCACCTTGACCCAGTGAGCTGATCGGCCGACTGTCGAAAGGAGAACCCTCGAGAGAACTGTGCGATACCCGACTCCGTCGATAACTCGCGTCCTCAGAGCGAGGCAGCTCCCGACGAACCACGGTCATGCGGTACCCAACCCGCGAATATCAGAGTGATTCATCGTCGTTGCCGCTCGGCCGATCAGCTGACTGGAGTCCAACAGCGTGCACGCCCGGATGGCTTGATAAGCCGGGCGTGCACTTGGAGTGCTATCGAACAAAGAACACCAACGAGCTACTTGACATAGGTCTTTCCATATCAGTTCTCCGCCGGCTGTGAGACGCGGTCGATCACGAGCACTTCCACCGGCCCACGTTCTGAATCGAGGCGCAATCCGAGCTGCTCGCGCAGTGCGGTCGGGAGCGGCGGGATGTCGCTGTCGGTTGTCGCGTCCAGTCCGCCAGGCGGTCGTGCCCCGACGAGCGCGCTGCGATCGGCGGTGAACTGCAGATCGAGGTCGTAGCGCGCGGTCAAACCCGTCCGGTCCACGAGCGGCCGATCGACGTACTCGCCCAACGTCCGCGCAAAATCCGCCATCGTCGTGCCGCCTCCGCGCAGGCTGGCGCTTCCGCCGTTCTGGCTGACGAGCAACCCGCACTGGACCCTTCCGGCGATCATGCGCGACGGCGCGTCCGGCGCCGAGCAGTCGAACGCGGCCGGCTGCAGGCGCGGGCCGGACGCACCGGGTTTCGCCACGGTCAACACGAAGATCGGCATCTCGCGCGTTTCCATATGCGCGGCCAGCCCGAACCGATCCGCGAGGAGCGCGCGAACCATCTGGCGCGTGCGTTCGCCCGACCAGCCCTCAACCGAAGCCGTTGCCGAGACGTCAAACCGGTCAACGCCGATCCATCCCGGCCCGCCGATGATTCGCGGCTCGGCGATCCGGTAAGACCAGCGGATTAGGAACCGCAGCGGCGTGTTGGTGGCCTGGAAGCGGCCGGGCGGCGTCTCGACGCCCACGCGCGCGCCGCCAAGCGGATTCTTTTTGATGGATGCAACGTCAAACTGGGGGGATTGCGCCGCGGCCACAGAGACAACGACGAGCAGGGCTCCGACTGTCGCCTTCATGCGTGCGTCTATCATCTACTGTTTCGTGCGCTACCAAGGACACGAAGGCTTGGCCAATTCTTTGTGACCCTGGCGGCCGTGCCGGAGGACCGATGTCTATCACGCGACGACGTTTCTTGACCCGCGTAGCCGCCGCCGGCGGCGCCTCGCTCGTCTACGAAGCGATGACCGGGCTTGGCCTGCTCGCGCAGGCAACCCAGGCGCCGTTCGGACTGCAGGGCCGCGTGTCGGGCACTCGCGTTCTCATCCTTGGCGCCGGAATCGCGGGTCTGACCGTCGCTTATGAGCTGGGCAAAGTTGGCTACGACTGCCGGGTGCTCGAGGGACGCGCGCGGCCGGGCGGCCGCTGCTTCACCGTCCGGCGCGGCACGGTAAGCGAGGAAGAAGGCTCGACACAGACGGCAGCGTTCGACGAGGGCCTCTACTTCAACGCAGGCCCGATGCGCATCCCGCACCATCACCAGACGACGCTCGGGTACTGCCGGGAGCTGCAGGTGCCGGTCGAAGTCTTCGTCGCCGACTCGGACAGCGCGTATCTGTATCAGACCCGATCGGCCACCCTGAGCGGGCGCCGGATTCGCATGCGCGAAGCACGTGCGGACTTCGACGGCTACACCGCCGAGCTTTTGAGCAAGGCGCTCTCGCAGCAGCAACTGGATCAACCGCTGACCAACGACGACCGCGAGAAACTGCTTGCGTATCTCCGCCGGCTGGGTTCACTCGACCAGCAGCGGACGTACCGGGGCTCGCCGCGGCGGCAGGGATATTCGTCCCGCACCGAGCCGCTGCCACTGCGCGATCTGCTCGGCGCGAACATTGACTTCTACCTGGGGATCGACTGGGACTCGCAAGCGCCGATGTTGCAAGTGGCCGGAGGGATGGATCGGCTTCCAGCCGGCCTGGCGGCCCGAGTGGGAAGCCGGATCACGTATCGAGCGGCCGTTCGCGAAATCAGGCAGGGCGAACGCGGCGTGTGGGCGATCTATGCCGATGCCGATGGGCGGCCCAGGCGCGTGGACGCGGACTATCTGGTCAGCACGATTCCACTGCCGGTATTGAGCGGGCTACAGAAGGATCTGTCGCAGCCGGTCCAGTCAGCAGTCGCCGCGTCGGTCTACGACGGCGCCGGCAGAATCGGCCTGCAGTTCAAGCGCCGCTTCTGGGAAACAGACGACCACATCTACGGCGGCCGAACGTGGACGGATCAGGAGATCGGGCAGATCCTGTATCCGTCGCACGGCTTCCACACGGCGAAAGGCGTGCTGGTCGGATTCTTCCTCGACTTCAACCGGCAGATGCGGGAGCGGCCGCCCGCCGAACGTCAGCGTCTGGCGCTCGAGTACGGCACCCGCATCCATCCCCAGTACGCCACGGAGTTCGAGACCGCCTTCTCCGTGTCGTGGCCGCGTGTGCCATGGAGTCGCGGCTCCTGGCGCCAGGAAACGCCGGCGGCGCTGAAGTCGCTGGCCGCGCTCCAGCAGCCAGATGGCCGTATCTACTTCGCCGGCGACTATATGACCGACCTGAGCTCATTCATGCAGGGCGCATTCGAGTCAGCGCGCACGACGGCGATGGCTCTCCATGCGCGGGTGAGCAGAGTCTAACGAGCCTAGATGCTACGTCTGCGGCTTCAAGGCGAGGACCATCCACAACGTTCCAAATCGGTCTCTGAGTTGGCCAAACCGCGTGGCGAAGAACGTTTCCTCCATGCGCATCAAGACCTGGCCGCCGTCCGTGAGCAGCCCCCAAATGCGCTCGGCTTCGGCGGCGCCGTCAACCGTCAGCGTCAAGTACGCGCTGCGCATCGGCTGAAAACGATCGGGCGGAACGTCGGACACCATCAGCTGCGTGCCGCCGACATCCATGATGGCGTACTGGATCGAGCTCTCCCAGCCCGGCCACGTGACCGGCTGATCGGGCTGCTCCGCCCGACGCATCATCATGATGATCGTTCCGCCGAGGTGCTGTTCGTAAAATCGCAGCGCCTGTTCGCAGTTGCCGCCAAAATTCAGGAAGGTGGTGAGTTTCATCGCGTCGCCGCGATCTGCATCGTTCCCGGAAACGTGAGCGGTGAGAGCTTCTTTTCCGCCAGCAGCAGGCCCAACCCTTCGAGCTTTCCTTGCGCCTGGCAGTTGCCGCTGCGGATCGCGCGGACCTCGCCGTTCTGCAGTTTCAAGACGAAGGCGTTCAGCGTGAACGAGGCGGTCACCGTGAACTTCAGCGTCTTCACCGGCGCCTTCCCGAACTGCACAGTGATGTACGGGCTGTGACTGGTGGAGATCGTGTGCTCCGCCAATTCCACATCAATCTCGTCGGCGGGCTTCTCCCGCGACTCGGCGAGCTTCTTTTTTACTTCGTTAGCCTTCTTCCACGTTGCCACGAGCAGCGTCGGCACCTCCACGTCGAGCAATTCCGCAATCTTGACGGTCAGATCGGGCATCGACGCCTTCCACTTGATGCCCTTGACCTCCTCGCCAAGCTTTTCACGGAACGGTTTCCATCCGTCCGGCAGCCGATCCGGCTCGTGTTCCGAGGGAAGGTCGAAGAGAGTACGCAAAGTTGGTACGTTGGTGGTCATACGATCTCCGAATCGACGATCAGCCGCCCGCCGGGAACACTCACCGTCGTCTGCACGGCATCGACTTCCCGGTGCAGCCGCACTTCGAGCTCAATGTTGACGCCGCCGTCGGCACTCTCGATCTGCGAGTCGGCTTGCCCGTGATGGGAAGTGAACGTCGGCCGCGGGACAAAAAATGCCTGTTTCGCGCCGTAACCGAGGAGAAGAGCAACGAGCGCGATTGCGCCATATGGCAACCAGTCCCATTCACCACCACCACCACCGCCGCCGCCACCGCCACCGCCGCCACCGGCGCGGCCGGGGTCACCGCCGCGTGGGTCGGGAATAACAACAGGCACCGCGCGCACCACCAGACTGCGTACTGCGCTGGCCGCCACCTGCGTCACTCCGGCGTTTGTCACACGTCCGATTTCCGCGAATGGCTGGTACGTGCCGGCCGCATTGTAGGAGTGCGTGGTACTGGGATTGGCGCTCCACTCGCTCGCTGAACCATCGGCAAAGTTCACGCGATAGCGAAGCGCCGGATCGTTGCCGGGAAACTGCACGGTGAACGTGCGCGCGTCGTTGGACGAGAGCGACGCGGGCGCGTCGAGCGCCACTTCCGCTACTTGAAGCGAGATCGGCTCGGACCTGTCCCACGAGAAGTTCTGGCCATCGTCGAAGATACCGACCTCCATCGAGGTGGTGTATGCACCCGGGCTCGTGTAAGCGTGAGATGTCTGCACGTCCGGTATCCAGCCGGAGTCTGTGTTATCGGCAAACGTGAACCTGTAACGGATGCGTGAATCCCCGGGCCGGGCGGGCGTGGCAAACGTGATCGGCTCGCCGACGGCTGCAACGGGCGGCGCCGCCGAAAACGTCGTCGTGCGGACGTTGACGCCGACGCTGTTCTGGACGACAGGCTTCTGCTGAAAAACCTCAGCGCCGAACGGTACCGACACCTCGAGGGAAATCGTGTACGGACCCGCTTTTTTGTAGGGTCGCTGGACCTGCGGTGTCTGGTTGGGGACCCGGACCTTCTCGCCATTACCGAAATCGACCGTATACGCGTACTGCGATCTGGCAACAAAGTCCGTCGGATTCACGGTGACCGTCACTAGTTCGTTGACGTAGAGATCGCTCTGGCTGACTGCCAGCGAGACCGAGGGCTTCAATTGCTGCGCCGCCGCTGCCGCACGGGCGCCGCGTGCACCCGCGTCCTGAATACGAGTGCCGGTCGGGGGCGCCGGCGGTCTCTGCGCGGTGGCCGGTAGGGACCAGCAGCCAAGTGCCGCGATGGCAATCGCCATCACCCGGCGCCGCCGTCGATTCAGACCCATACTTCGGGCAGATTGTCGCACCGCCCGGAGAGCGCGATCAGCTTATTCGAAGCCGTTGCACAGTGTTTTGCGAGGATGCGCGCAGGGGGCACGCGCATGAGATGGGTCCCCGGGCTTGGAATCCCGGCAGGGGCCACATCGAGCCACACTGACCCCTGCCGGGGAAGAGCCATGCAGTGACCGCGACGACACCGCACGAACCCTTTACACGATCCTCGGCCAGCTTGTGGGGAGCTGTCTATCCAGTCAACGATTGAGATTCTCGGAATTAACCTGGGCACCCCGGGCAGGTGGCTCGACTGCACCGCCGCCGCCGGGTCCTACGTCTTAGTTTGTAGGGTGCGGAGGCTAGCGTGCCCCGAAACGGCTCAGTCGCGGATCTTTCACTTGCTTTTCCGGCGGCTCAGAGCGAAAACTGATCCCTATATCCCAGCTCGGAAAGGCGCAACACCTGTGTCTTCAATCGATCGCCGGACATTTCTCAAAGGGGCCGCCACGGCGGCGGCGGCCGTTCCGTTTCACACGCTCCTCGCGCGCGCCGACGTGTT
This sequence comes from Vicinamibacterales bacterium, assembly GCA_035711805.1. Lineage (GTDB taxonomy): Bacteria > Acidobacteriota > Vicinamibacteria > Vicinamibacterales > UBA2999 > Gp6-AA40. Next base: position 24,105 of record DASTBV010000160.1, on the reverse strand, counting down.
CGCGCAGACCGGAAACGTCCGCAACCTGCGCAGCGTGGGCTACGGCCGGCTGGTTGACGCGATCGACGAAGCCACGGGCCTTCCGCTGTTGAAACTGCCCGAGGGCTTTCGTTATGTGACCTTCGGCTGGAAGGGCGACGTGATGGCCGATGGCCAGCGTATCCCGAGCCGGCACGATGGCATGGGCGCGTTCGACGCCGGCAACGGGCGCGTGCGTCTTGTCCGCAACCACGAAGAGGATTTCGGAACGCCGTTCAGCGGCGCCGCGTATGACCCGACATCCGCCGGCGGAACGACGACGCTCGAGTTCGACCAGAACGAGGGCCGGTTCATCTCCGCGCACGCCAGCCTCGGTGGGACGGAGCGAAATTGCGCCGGCGGGATCACGCTCTGGAACTCGTGGCTGACCTGCGAGGAGACAACCTCGTTCACCGACCGCCCGCACGGGTATGTGTTCGAGGTGCCGGCGGACGGAACCGGCGATCCGCAGCCGATTCGCGACATGGGCCGCTTCTCGCACGAGGCGGTGGCCTTCGATCCCGTCACGGGATACGTCTACGAAACCGAAGACGCGGGCGCGTCGTTCCTTGGATTCTTCGGCGCCACCAACAAGTCCGGCTTCTACCGGTTCATCCCGAACGTGAACGGCCGCCTGGCCGCCGGCGGGCAGTTGTTCATGATGAAGGTGAAGGGGAAAACCAGAATCAACCTGGGCGACTCGTACAAGAACGGCCAGACGTTCGACGTCGAGTGGGTGCCGATCGCGAAACCGGACAATCCGGATCGCCACGCGCCATCCGACCACGTCTGGGCGCAGGGACGCACCCAGGGCGCGGCGACGTTCCAGCGGCTCGAAGGCTGCTGGTCGGGCGCGGATCGCAAGATCTATATCGTCTCGACCAACGGCGGGCGCGGGCAGGGACAGATCTGGGTGTATGACCCGGCCGCCGAAAACATTTCGCTGCTGTTCGAATCGCCCGGCAAGGACGTGCTGAACAAGCCGGATCACATGACCGTCAGCCCGCGCGGCGGCCTCGTCCTCTGCGAGGACGGCGGCGGCGACGAGTACCTGCACGGCCTGACGACGGACGGCGAGATCTTCACGTTCGCGCAGAACAACGTGAAGCTGCGCGGCGAACGGAACGGGCTGACCGGCGACTTCACCCACTCTGAATGGGCCGGCCCCTGCTACAGCCCCGACGGAAAGTGGCTCTTCGCCAACATCTTCGAACCCGGGATCACCGTCGCGATCACTGGTCCCTGGCAGTCCGGCGCGCTGTGACTGGGTAGCCTGGGTTGCCTAGGTAGCCTGGGTTGCCTAGCCTGGGTTGCCTAGCCTGGGTGGTCAGTCACTGGAGCTACGCAGGCTACCCAGGCAACCGAGCTACCCAGGCAACCCAGTTAGCACCTCATCCGGATTCGTGGCGGCGCCCTTGCTACTCGTTACGGCAGAGGACGCTATGCCGCTGCACACTTCCGCTCGACCGCGCACGACACCCTATTGGTCGGACTCCGCCTCGATCCCGGTGTTTCCAAAGCTCGGCAGTAATCTGCGCGTGGACGTGCTCGTTGTCGGCGGCGGCCTCACAGGTTTGACGACGGCCTATCTCCTGGCCGACGCGGGAAAGACGGTGGCCGTTGTCGAACGCGAACGCTGCGCGCAGATCGACACCGGCCACACGACCGCGCATCTGACGATGGTCACCGATGCGCAGCTGATTGACCTCGTCGATCGGTTTGGCCGGGACCACGCGCAGGCCGTCTGGGACGCGGGGCTGGCTGCCATCTCTCAGATCGACGACATCCAGCGAGAGCAGTCCATCGACTGCAACTTCGCATGGGTGGACGGGTATCTCCACGCCCAGCGCGGCAACGTCACCGAACAGGACGTCGCGGATCTGAAGAAGAGTGCGGCACTTGCGGCGGAAATGGGCTTCGATGCGACGTTCGTGGACGAAGTTCCGCTGATGTCCGTGCCAGGAATCCGATTCGAGAACCAGGCGCGCTTTCACCCGCGGAAATATCTCGCCGGCCTCGTCGGCGCCCTGCAGCAGATGGGCGTTCAGATTTACGAGCAGAGCGCCGCCGACGAGTTTTCGACCGATCCGCTCTCGGTCACGGTGAACGGCCACACCGTCACCTGCGACGACATCGTCATCGCCACGCACAACCCGCTGGTCGGCGTGAAGAACATCGTCACGGCGACGGCGTTTCAGACGAAGCTCGCGCTGTATACGAGCTACGTCGTGGCCGGGCGCGTTCCCGCCGGATCGGTGGTGGACGCACTGTTCTGGGATACGGCGGATCCGTATCGATACCTGCGTCTCGATCCGCATCCGGAGTTCGACGTGGTCGTCTTTGGCGGAGAGGATCACAAGACGGGCCAGTCGGCGAATCCGTCGGAGTGCTACAAACGGCTCGAAACACAGCTCACGGCGCTGCTGCCGAAGGTCGAGATCACACATCACTGGTCGGGGCAGGTCATCGAAACTCCGGACGCCCTTCCCTACATCGGCGAGATGGCATCGCACCAGTACGCCGGAACCGGCTTCTGCGGAAACGGGATCACGTTCGGCACGCTCACCGCGATCATGACGACCGACGCGATTCTCGGACAGCCGAATCCCTGGGCCGAACTGTTCGATCCCGGCCGGAAGGCGATCCTGCGCGGCGCGTGGGAGTACATCAAGGAGAACAAGGACTACGCGTACTACCTGATCCGCGATCGCTTCGCAGGAGCGGAGGGTCGATCGCTCCGCGCCGTCACACGCGGCAGCGGCAAGGTGATCGACTACAACGGGCAGAAGGTCGCCGCCTATCGTGATGACCAGGGCAACATGACGTTGCGTTCGGCCACCTGCACCCACATGGCCTGCATCGTCGGCTGGAACGACGCCGAGCGGACGTGGGACTGTCCGTGCCACGGATCGCGGTTCAAGCCGGACGGCGACGTGATTTCAGGGCCGGCTGAATCTCCTTTGCCGAGCGTCGAATAGAACAGATCCTTCGCGCCCTTCGTGGCTATTTCGGTTATGACCGCGCGCGTTTTCGCCACATCAGCAGAACGAGGACGGCGCCCGCGACTCGCTCGAACCATGAAAGTCCGCCCCGCGCCGGCGCCACCTCGCGGAACACCGGCAGCGCGACGGGCGCGGTCTCCATCGCGGGCGCGGTCACCGGTTTTCGCTCGCGGAACGCCCGGCCGGCGGCGGCACCGATCTTCCTTCTCTCGCCCGGAACCTTCTCGCCTGGTGCCTTGCCCCATGGCGACGCATGCTCGATTTCGGCCGCGGCCTCGGCGCCGATGATCAGCATCAACCCCGAGATGTAGAACCACAGCATCAACAGGATGACGCCGGTCACGGTCCCGTATGTCGCCTCGTAGTTCCCGAAGCTGACGACATAGAAGCGGAACCCCAGGGACGCGATCACCCAGAGCGTTGCGGCAAGCACCGACCCGGGCGTGATCCAGGTGAAGTCCTGCTCCGCATCCGGCGCGTAGTAATAGACGAGCGCGATTCCCGTGGTGACCAGGGCGAACGCGATCGGCCACTGCAGGATCTTCCACGTCGTCGTGAAAAGGGCCCCGAACCCGAAGGAGCCGGCAAGCAGGTCGGCGACCTGGGGGCCGGCGACGATCAGCCCGGCCGACAGCACAACGAAAACCGCGAGGCCAACGGTGAGGAGAACGGCGGTGATGCGCACTTTCCACCACGGGCGCGACTCGTCGATGTCGTAGGCGCGGTTCATGGCGTCGATCATCGCCACCATCGCGGCGGAGCTGCTCCAGAGGGCGCCGGCGAGGCCGATGCTGAAGATCCCGCCGTCGTTGCCGTTGGCGAGGCGCGCCATCTGCTCGCGGATGAGTGTGACCATTTCCGGCGGGGCGATTCGCCCGAACAGAGACGTCACCTCATCGGTGAAGTTCTGCAGCGGAAGGAAGCTGGCGAGCGCGATGACGCAGAGCACGGTGGGAAACAGCGCCAGAAGGAAGTAGTACGCGAGCTGCGCCGCCAGCCCAAGGCCGTTATCGGCGACGGTTTCCTTGTAGGTGCGCCGCAGCAGCTCTTTCCAGCTCAGCGTGCTCTCGAAGTACCACAGCATTCGCCCCTCCGATGGCCTCGAGGCCCCCCTAAAGGAGTGCCCTACGTAGCATTGAAGGGGTGCCCTGCGTAAACGCAACGCAGGGCACCGCTTCAGCGGTGCCATGGTTCGTCGTGCAACCGATCTGCCAGCCTTCTGTTGACAAACCCGGTGAGAAGACGTTGAATCCCGACAATTCATTTCGGGTAGACCCACGCCGTCATCCTCGAGCCAGGTCGTTTTCAACGAAGGAGAACCGCGATGCGTGGAGTGATAAAGGTCGTCGTGATCGTCACGGCGGTCGTCCTGCTGCCCTCCCTTGCCGCTGCGCAAGGAACCCTCACCGGCACCGTCCGGGACCAGTCTGGCTCCGTCCTGCCAGGCGTCACGGTTGAAGCGTCCAGTCCCGCCTTGATCGAAAAGGTCCGCGCTGCCGTCACCGACACGGCGGGCCAGTACCGCATTCCAGGCCTGAACCCCGGCACCTACTCGCTGACGTTCAGGCTGTCCGGTTTCACCACGGTCACGCGGACGGGCATCGAGCTCAGCGGCACCGCGACGCTGACGATTCCCGTCGACCTGCGAGTCGGCACCCTCACCGAGACGATCACCGTCACGGGTGAAACACCGGTGGTCGACGTGCAGACGGCGCAGCGCGAAACGGTGCTCAGCGCCGAGGTGATCCAAACGATGCCCGGTCTCCGCACCGTCGGCACATTGCTCAACGCGGTTCCTGGCCTCGTCGTGAATGATGGCGCGCTGGCGCTGTCGCCGACGATGACGTTCTTCGCCGCGCGCGGCGGGCCGATCAACGAAGGGCGCATGGCGATCAACGGCATGACGATCGCCGCGCCATTCAACGGCGGCGGCGTATCGACCTATATCCTCGACTCGATCAACACCGACGAAATCTCGGTGACCGTGGCGGGCGGCCTCGGCGAATCCGACATCGGCGGGCCGATGATGAACCTGGTGCCGCGGTCCGGCGGCAACTCGTTTCGCGGGCAGGCATTCGTCAACAACGCCGGCGACTGGTCGCGCGGCGACAACCTGAATGCGGAGCTGAGGGCGCCGTCGCCGGGACCGAATCTCTCGGAAACGCCGGGCATCATCAACGCCTATGACGCAAGCGTTTCCTACGGCGGCCCGATCCTGCGCGATCGGCTCTGGTTCTTCGGCAGCTACCGCAGCCTGGAAACCGCGGCGGCCGTGCCGGGGGTCGTCTACAACGTGAACGCCTTCAACGCCGCGCGGTGGGACTGGGTTGCCGACCCGACGGTCACGGCGCGGACGCTGCAGGGGCGGCAGTCGTACATCGGCAGAATCACGATGCAGGTGTCGGCCAAGCATCGCGTTGCGTACAACCAGGAGTACCAACGCCGCTGCGAGGGATCGTCGTTGCGGCTCGACAGCGACGTCGGCTGCAACAAGCGCGGCGACGATTGGGTTGGGCTGGGGGCGGGCTCGACGGCTCCCTCACCCGAGGCCAATCCGAGCTACTTCGGGAACCTTCCGTATCACGTCAACCAGGCGATATGGACGGCGCCGATGACGAACAAGCTCCTGCTCGAGGCGGGCTTCACCCGCTTCATGTTCCGTGGCGGAACGACCGGCCGGCCAGCGCCGGATGGCATTCTGGACATGATCCAGGTGACCGAGCAGTCCACCTTGATCAATGCATCGACGGGGCTGCCGTATGCGCCGCGCGCGAACTTCGTCTATCGCGGGGTAGCAACGGCCAATCCGAATTACGCCAACCCGAACAACTGGCGTGCCTCTGCCTCGTACGTCACGGGCTCGCATGAGATGAAGGTCGGCTATCAGGGCTCGTACATCCGGGTCAAGAACTGGTTCCTCGTCAATGAGCAGCAGCTGGCCTACCGCTTCAACCGGGGCGAGCCGAACCAGATCACCTGGCGCCTCCCGGAGTGGCATCAGTCCGACCGCACGGCAACGGCATCCATCTACGTACAGGACAAGTGGACGCGCGGCCGATTGACGCTGCAGGGTGCGCTCCGCTACGACCGCGCCTGGAGCTTCACCCCGGCAGACCACAACGGAACGCCATTCGTTTCGCCGTTCAACGCGGCGCCGATCAGCTTCGAGCGCACCGTGGGTGTGGACGCGTTCAACGACATCACGCCGCGCCTCGGCGTCGCCTACGACCTGTTCGGCAACGGCCGGACGGCGCTGAAGTTCAACTTCGGCCATTACCTCGACTCGGCCACCAACGACAGCGAGTACACGAGCAACAGTCCGGCGGCGCGGATCGTTCGCGTAGGGACGCGTAACTGGACCGATTCGGACGGCGACAAGGTCGTTGACTGCAACATCATGAACTTCGCCCAGAACGGCGAGTGCCTGGGGGTGACGGGCGACTCGCTGAACTTCGGGACGGTCTCGGGCAACATCACGCAGGTGAACCAGGACACGCTGCACGGTTGGGGCGTCCGCCAGAGCGACTGGCAGTGGGGAATCACGCTCCAGCAGGAGGTCCTGCCGAGAATGTCGGTCGAGGTTGCGTACAACCGCCGCTGGTTCCTTGGCGCCAAAGTGACTGACAACACGCTGCGCGGTCCCACGGACTACCAGGACTTCACGATCACGACTCCTGTGGATCCGCGGCTGCCTGGCGGCGGCGGCTATCCGATCACGCTGCAGCTGGTGACGCAGGCGGCTTCCGATCGCGGCGTGCGGAACCTCGTCACGTTCGAAACCGACTTCGGGCCGGAGCGCGAGCAGTACTGGCACGGCGTTGACGTTACGTTGAACGGACGTCTCCGCCAGGGGTTCTCGTTCCAGGTCGGGACGCAGACCGGCCGCGCGGTTATGGATACGTGCGAGACCGCCCGGAACATTGACGGTGGCGGCCTGATCAGGGACTTGCGCAGCTGTCGCAACGTAGACCCGTTCCAAACGACGGTGCGCGGTCTGGCGTCGTACACGATCCCCAAAGTCGACGTCCTGATCAGCGGCACGGTGCGCTCGCAGGCGCCGCTCGAACGCGTGGCCAACTGGGCGATACCCAACACGATGATTCGCGACGCCATCGGACGGCTACCCCCCAACTCGGCGCCCACCGGCAATACGATCGTCGATATTCTGGACGCGAATCATCAGCTGTACGCCGACGAACGGCGGACGCAGATCGATATGCGCTTCGCGAAGATCTTCCGGTTCGGCGGGCGTCGCGTGGACCTCGGCGTCGATCTCAGCAACCTGCTCAACACGAACTACGCGACGACGTACGAGAACACGTATCAGTTCAGCGCCAACAATACGGCGTTGGGAGGGACGTGGAACAACCCGACGGCGATCTACACGCCGCGGTTCGTGCGCTGGAATCTGACTGTGGATTTCTAGCGCGGTTCGAGCTTCAACAGTGCGCCATCGTCCTCGGCGGTCAGCACGTAGAGAAGACCGTCGGGACCCTGGCGCACATCACGGAGCCGCTGCTTCAACTCGACGAGCAGCGGCTCCCGCCGAAGTTCCTCCCATCGATCGTTGAAGACGATCCGCTGCAGCTGGCCCGTCCGCGGGATTCCGCCTTCGCGAAGTCCGGCGACGAACACGTTGCGCCGCCAGTGCGGAAACTCGCGGCCGGTGTAGAAGGTCATGCCGGTGGCGCCGATCGACGGCAGCCAGACGACCGATGGATCTTCCATCCCTTCACGCGACGGGCGCGGTGAAATGCGGTTGCCCCAGTAGTCGCGGCCGAAGCTGACGAGCGGCCAGCCGTAGTTCCGTCCGGCGCGGAGCACGTTCAGCTCGTCGCCGCCGCTCGGTCCCTGCTCGCTTTCCCAGATGTCGCCGGTTTCGGGATTCACGGCGAGGCCGTGTCCGTTGCGGTGGCCGAGCGTGTAGATCGCGGGCTTGTAGCCGGCCCGCCCAACGAACGGATTGTCACCGGGTATCGCTCCGTCGTCGCGCAGGCGCACCACCTTCCCGGCGTAGTCACCAGGATCCTGCGACCGGGTGATCTCGGGCGATCCAGGGGCGCTGACCGACATGTAGATCATGCCGTCGCGGCCGAAGACGAGCCGCGAGGCTTCCGTGCCGGTCGCGCCAGACTCGAACACGTCCGTCACATCGGTCAACGCCGTGCCGTTCCAGGTCCCGCGCGCGAGCGTGGTGGCGCCTTCGCCGTTCGCGGTGGGCTTGTGGTACGTGAGGTAGACCCAGTGATTCCGTTCGAACGCCGGATGCAGTGCCACGTCCATCAGCCCCTGCAGTCCACGCGGCCCGCCTCGCTGAACCTTCGGAACACCGGCGACAGGATCGCCCTCCAGTTCTCCATCCTTCACGAGACGCAGGCGACCGGCCCGTTCGGTGACGAGCATCGAGCCATCTGGTAGAAACGCCACCGACCAGGGCTGTTCCAGATGCTTCGCGACGACGACCACCTTGAGTTTGCGTTCTTCGGCCGACTCGAGCTCAACGGATCGACGCGGAAGGTCAGGTGGCAGCCATTCGATAGGGGCAGGTGCATCGCCGGTCGTCAGCTCGTGCGGCGCGAAAGTCTGCCGGTGCTGCGCGCGGCTCGCGGCAACAAGGAAAACCGTCGCGACGACAATCGCGATTTTCTGTTCAGTCGCCATATCAGGTCCGCCTGAAGGCGGACACTACGTGGCAGGTGCACACGGCGCGCCAGGGCCTGGCGTGACTTCCGCCTAAAGGCGGCAGCCACTCCCGGGCACTACCGGTATGATGAGCTTTCGGTGCCCAGTAACCCCATCGAAAGCTCCGGCCGCGGGTGGCGGCGGGCGCTCTATCAGTGGCTGACCGGAGTCGCGCCGCCGCCGGCTCCTGACGCGATCGCCCAGCCGGTCCAATCGCCTTCCCAGCTTCCCTCGCGCATCGGGCACTACGCGATCGTGCGGAAGCTCGGCGAAGGCGGCATGGGCGTGGTGTATGCCGCGCGCGATGAGCGGCTCGAGCGCTCCGTCGCTCTGAAAACGATCTCGTCGCTGGCCGACAGCGACACCGCACGCAAACGGTTCTGGCGCGAAGCGCGCGCCGCCGCCAGCGTCAACCATCCGAACGTCTGTCAGATCCACGAAATCGGCGAGGACAACGGCACGCTGTTCATCGCCATGGAGCTGCTCGAGGGTGAATCGCTTGCCGATCGTCTGCGGCGCGGGCCGCTGTCGGTCTCCGATTCGGTGCAGATCGTGCTCGGCATGCTGGCGGCGCTCTCTGCCCTTCACGCCCGCGGTCTCGTCCATCGCGACGTGAAGCCGTCGAACGTGTACCTCACGCCGCACGGGGTGAAGCTGCTCGACTTCGGCCTGGCTCGGCGTGATGCGGTCGCGACGGACCTCACCGCTGTGCTGACGCAGCCAGGCCTGGCCATTGGCACACCACGCTACATGGCGCCGGAGCAGGTGACGGAAGAAGAGGTCGATGGGCGCGCGGATCTCTTCGCGACATCGGCCATCCTGTTTGAAATGCTTGCCGGACGTCCGGCGTTCAGCGGCAAGACGATCGTCGACGTGCTGCACGCGACGATGCACGAGCAGCCGCCGGCGTTGAGCGGCTCACCGCTGGTCGCAGCGGTCGACCGGGTGATCCGCCGCGGGCTGGCCAAGCGGCCCGAACAGCGTTTCGAGTCCGCGGAGGATATGTCGGACGAACTCCGCGAGCTGCGCACCGAAGGCGAGGACACGCGGGCGCTCGCCCGCACGCTGACGCGCGTGGTCGTCCTGCCGTTCCACGTACTGCGACCGGACCCGGAGATCGACTTCCTGACGTTCAGTCTTCCCGACGCGATCTCGAGCTCCCTGTCGAGCGCCGGTTCGCTGATTGTGCGCTCGAGCGCGATTGCGGCGCGCCATGCCGGCGCTGCACCGGATCTCAAAGTGCTCGCATCGGAAGCCGACGTGGATCGGGTGGTCATGGGCACGCTGCTGCGTGACGGTGATCAGGTCCGCGCCACGGCACAGCTCGTCGACGCACCTGGCGGCACGCTGCTCACCACGCACACCGTCAATGCAACACTCGGCAACCTGTTCGCGCTGCAGGACGACATCGCGAAGCGCGTGGTCGAGGCGCTGTCGCCGCCGCTGACGCGGGAGACGGCCGCGGCGACGCCCGTGGCGCCGCCTCCCGCACCGCATCCGCGCGCCTACGAGCTCTACCTCCGCGCGAACGAGCTGTCACGCTCCTACGCCGGCATCAGGGAAGCGCGCGATCTCTACCTGCGTGCGCTCGAACTCGATCCGGATTTCGCACCGGCCTGGGCGCACCTTGGACGCGCGCACCGGGTGCTCGGCAAGTACGTCGAAGGCATGGGCGACGGCGAGCGTCTGGCGGAAGAAGCCCTGCAGCGCGCGCTGGCGCTGAACCCCCGCCTTTCCGTCGCGCACAAGTTCTATGCGGCGCTGGAATCGGACATCGGCCAGTCGGAACGGGCGATCGTGCGCCTCCTGCACGAGGCCGCGCGCCACCGCAACGATCCGGAGCTCTTCGCCGGACTGGTGCAGGCCTGCCGGTACGCCGGGCTGTACGACGAGGCGATCGCCGCGCACGCCGAGGCACGGCGGCTCGACCCGCATATCGCCACGAGCCTCCTGGCGACGCTGCTCTTGACCGACAACGTCGACAGCCTGAGCGGTGTCGAAACAGTCACCGGCGGTGCGGACGACGGCATTCGCGTCATGGCGCTCGGCCTTGCGGGTCGGCATGACGAGGCCCGCCACCTGCTCAACGATCTCCGCGACACCCTGACGCTCCCCACGTTCCGCGTCTGGTGGGACTACCTCATGGCGTGGCTCGATCGCCGCCCTGCGGACATGCTGCAGCACATCAACATCCTCGCGGGCGTGAAGATCCAGTTCGACCCGGAAGCGATCTTCCTGGAGGGATGGATGCTCTGTGAGGCCGGCGCGATCGACGCGGGGCTTTCGCACCTGACGCACGCCGTCGCCAAGGGGTACTTCGCCGTACCGACGCTTGCCCGCAGCCGTCATTTCGACCCGCTGCGATCCAATCCCGTGTTCCGCGCCGTGCTCGCGGACGCAGAGGCCGGCCGCGACCGCGCGCTCGCGGCATTCCGCGAGGCGGGCGGCGAGCGCTTGCTCGGACGCCCGCCGCTTCGAGCGGCATGAGGACGCTGGCGCGTCCCGGCGATCTGGCCGATCTCCGGCGCCGCCTGCAGACCCTACGGCCCGGCAGTGCCGCGCGCTGGGGTCGCATGTCGGCCCACCAGATGATCTGTCACCTCGGCGACGCGATGCTCGTCGCGGCGGATCAGAAGACCGCCGGCGCCGTGAGCGGCCCGCTGAAGCGAACGATCGTCAAGTGGATCGCGCTCTACCTGCCGCTGCGATGGCCGTCGGGGATCCGGACGGTGGCGGAGATCGATCAGGAAATCGGCGGAACGAAGCCGCAGGAGTTCGTCAGCGATGTGCGCGAACTGGACACGCGGCTGCGACGGTTTGTCGAGGACCAGCAGGCGATGTGCCCGACGCATCCGATCTTCGGACGGATGTCGCGGAAAGAGTGGCTGCGCTGGGCCTACCTCCATACCGATCATCACTTGCGCCAGTTTGGCGCATAGGGAGGCTGCGTCCTGCAGGGATCAGGGATCAGGGAGCAGGGATCAGGGATCAGGGATCAGGGATTGGGGACTACTCAGGTGCCGAACAGCCGGAACTTCCCGTAATATCCGGGGCGACAGGGAGATCTCAGTGGTATTGCGACGACGACGCCGAATGGTTCCCTCGGCGGCAGGAATTACGCTTCTGCTGGTGACTGCGGCGCCGGTCACCGCCCAACCCGTACCCAGGACCGCGGCCGCAACCGACCGCGACCTGAGTCAGACGCTGGCGGCAACGACGCGGGTGGTCACCCCGGCGGTCGTTGAAATCTTTGCCACGTCGTACGCGCCCGGGGACGGCGTGGTGGCGCGGAGCGCGGACCTGGTCTCGACGCAACGGGCCTCCGGCTCCGGCGTGATTGTCGACGCCGACGGCTACATCATCACCAACGCCCACGTCGTCCGCGGCGCGCAGCGGGTGCGGGTGGAGCTGTCCGTGCCAGCGGATGGCCGCTCGATTCTACGAACACGCGGCCGCAGCGTGACCGGTCAGATCGTCGGCGTCGACGTCGAGACCGACCTCGCCGTCGTCAAGATCGAGGAACGCAATCTGCCGACGCTCACGTTCGGGGACTCCGACGAGCTGAGCGCGGGACAACTGGTGCTCGCCTTCGGCAGCCCTCTCGGCTTGAACAACTCTGTTTCCCTGGGCGTGATCAGCTCGGTGGCGCGGCAGCTGGAACCCGAGTCGCCGATGATCTACGTGCAGACCGACGCGTCCATCAACCCGGGGAGCAGCGGCGGCCCGCTGGTGGACGTTCGCGGGCGGCTGGTCGGCATCAACACGCTGATCGTCAGCCAGACGGGCGGGAACGACGGGTTGAGCTTCGCCGCGCCCAGCAACATCGTTCGCGCCGTGTACGATCAGATCCGGAAGTTCGGCCGCGTTCGCCGCGGCGAGATCGGCATCCGCGCGCAAACGATCACACCGGAGCTCGCGACCGGACTGCTGCTGCCGCGGAATTCCGGCGTGATCCTCGCTGACGTGATCCCCGGCAGCCCCGCGGCGCAGGCAGGCATCCGTCCCGGCGACATCGTGCTCGCGCTCGATGGCAAGGCGATGGAGAACGGCCGGCAGCTCCACGTCAATCTGTATCGCCGTCTCATCGGCGACGTCATCGCGCTCGACGTGCTCCGCGACGGCCAGACGCTGAAGGTCGCCGTCGCGATGACGGAGCGGCATGACCCGTTCTCCAGCCTTCAGTCGGCCGATCCGCGACAGAACCTGGTCCCGCGGCTGGGCATCCTCGGCGTGGACCTCGATCCGCGAATCGCGACAATGCTTCCGGTGCTGCGGGTGAAGAGCGGCGTCGTGGTCGCCTCGACGGCTGCGCGCGGAATCGACGCGCGCGAGGGCGGGCTCGCGGCCGGCGATGTCGTCTATGCCGTGAACAGGAAACCGGTCGCCACCGTCGCCGAACTGCGCACCGCGCTCGATCAGTTGAAGTCCGGCGATGCCGTCGTGCTCCACCTCGAACGTCGCGGCGAGCTGCTGTTCCTGGCGTTTACGGTCGAATAACCTGCTGCCCCTCCTCGTCCAGGACACGCGCCGCCGTCGCCAGCTCGGCGGCGGTGGTGTTTTCCGCGACGCGGCGGACGGCCGCCTCCACCGTTCCTTTGCGCTGGCGGTTGACGCGCTGACCCTTCGCCGTCAGCGTCAGGTGCCGCCGGCGGCTGTCCTCGGCGCTTCGCGTCTGCACGACGAGGCCGAGCGACTCGAGGCGCCGCACGATGCCGGTCACGGTGCCGGCGTGCAGGTGCAGGAGCTCGGCCAAACCGCCAAGTGTCAGCCCCTCATGCAGGCCGATGAATCGCACCGCCAGCCGCTGCGGCGCCGTGAGTCCGATGCGGCTCACCATGCGTTTCGAGACGCGCTGTAATTCATGATCGACGGCCCACATCCGCCGTATGAATTCCAGCACCGGATCCGGCGTCGCTTGCGTCATGGACCGCTAGCGTACCAGAGCCGTCTGACTGGTCCTTTGTCCTTGGGTCTTAGTGCTTGGTCCGTCCCGGGTCCCGGGTCCGTCCTTCGTCCCGGGTCCGCACTACGGCCGCACGGCGCGACGTCCGCCCCGCTCCGAGCTGGCCTGCTCTGCCTGCGCCCGCTGCTCCGGCGTCAGCAACGCCAGCACCGACGCCCGCAGCTTCGCCTGCGCGATCAGAACCTCGGCCTGCGCGTCAGCCGCCTCGCGGGCGGCAATGCGGATCGCCTGCTCGTTCACCGGATTGGCGTCCGCGGCCTGCCGTTGCGCATCCAGGGCCACCCGCAGCCTTTCCGCTGACGCGCGATTCTGCTCGCGGTGCTGTTCCGTCAACACGCGAACTTGCTGCTGCTGCGCGTCGGTCAGCGTCACGCCGCGAAGGGCCAGCCCTGCGCCGCCGCGGCCGCCGACTCCGGCGCGCGCCTGTTCCCTGCCACGTCGGCCTCCGCCTGCGCCCTGATCTTGTGCGAATGCGACGCCGGCAGTAAGAACGCCGAGCACGGCGATGAGTGCGTACACACGAAGATGATTCATCTGGGTTACCTCCGGCCCTCTGTGGGGCGATTGATTCATTGGACGATCGGTGATGTGGCACCCGTGGGGCGAAGGTGTGACAAGTCCATGGCGCGGTTGGGTGGCCTGGGTTGCCTGGGTGGCCTGAGTTGCCTGGGTTAAACGACCGGCCAGCGCCTGATCAGCTACGTCTAAACCGCCGTTGCTCCTACCCAGGGCAACCCAGGCTACCCAGGCAACCGAAAGGAGGCATCCGTGGTCAGGTTTCTCTTCATCGCAAGTGTGCTGTCGCTCCCGTCGCTGGCGTCCGCGCAGGACCAGGCGCTGGCCGAACTGGCGGGGTCACGGCTCGCCTACTTCAGCCCTGAGCGGGCGTTCGCGCTGTCGCCGGATGGCAAAGCGGCGCAGACGAAACTGGCGGCGCTCGAAGCCGAGCGCGGCAAGGAGCTCGCCGCCCGGAGCGCAAAGTTGAAGGACATGCAGGACGCCCTGCAGCGCGGGGCGTCGGTGCTCGGCGAGGCCGGCCGGCGCCAGCGGGAAACCGAGATCGAACGCTTCGAGGTCGATACGAAGCGCTTCCTGGAAGACGCACAGGCGGAGTTTCTCGGGATCAGGCAGACCTCCGAGAACACGTTCTTCACGAAGCTGCGGCCGGCGCTCGATGCGGTGGCGAAAGAGCGCGGCTTCCTGTTCGTGCTGAACGAGGACAGCGGCCTCCTCGCCTGGGCCAATCCCGCGCTCGATATCACGTCGGAGGTTGTGAAGCGCATGAATGCGCCGTAGTTGAGTGGCCGTGGGGCGCGCCAGGCGGACGTGACAACGTCCGCCCCCCGTTAGCGCTCGAAGACGAGCGCGCCGGGGACGTCGCGAAGCACTGATTCGATCTGCGCGCTGTGCCGGCCGAGAACGACAACGACGACGCGGTTCGGCACGGCCTCGCGCTGGCGAAGGCGGTCCGTCAGCCCGGCAACGTCGCCGTTTTTCGAGAAGACCGCGAACACGGTCTGCGTGCCGTTCGAGTGGTGCAGCTCTTTCGTGGCCAGGTACGCCCGCACCACTGCAGGCTCGGCCTGCACCATCCGCGCGAGGGCCGTCCGATCGATCTGGCGATCCGCGCACGCGGCGAACCGATCCACAACCGACAGCTGGCTGCGCTCGCGCCGCGCGATCTTTGCCGCCGCCGCTTCCCGGTTCAGCCGCGTCCGGTAGCGATGCGCGTCAAGGCGCCGTCCATGGTCCTCCAGAAAATCGACAATCGCGGCGCAGCCCTGTTCACCGAGCGCTCGATCGGCATCCATGGCCGCTTCGATCAGCGCGATGCCGGAGTGATCGCCGCGATCGAGAAGCAGCCGGCCGGCGGCGAGGCCGGCGGCGGCGTGGCCCGCATCGTGGGCCGTGCGATACCGTTGCAGAGCCGCGTCGTACTGGCCGTCCTCCTCCAGCAGCGAGCCGTGCTCGAACGCCTGATCCGCTGTTGGCATCACGACTCCGTCGAGCACGGCAAGGCGCGCACGGCGCTGACGCATCTCGTCGTGCCGACGGCGCCAGTTCGGACCACGATCGTCCATCCATTCTCTCGCCACCATTCCGGCGACTTCCATCTTCTGTGGCCCGAAGAAATCGTCCGCCGCTGATGCCGCAGGCGCATCCGGCCATCGGGGGCTCTGACCGATCGCCCGCAGCCGATCGCTCAGCGCCGGATGAGTATCCGACGCCTGAGTCACCTCGGCGAGCAGGCGATTCATCAGCGCCGGCTTGTCCTCCACGTCTGACCAGATCCCTGGAGCCATTGCCGCGTACGGATTGGGGATCTCGGCCTCCTGCTCGACGCGCTCGTAGAACCGCGTCCAGTAGCCCTGCTCGAGGACGTATGTACCGATCTCGATGGCCAGGAGCGCCTGCGCAGCCACCTGGGCTCCGGCCACTTCTGCTGCCAGACGGTCGGCAATGACTTCATGCTGCCGCGACACCGCGGCGGCGTGGCGATTCAGCCTCGGCACGTAGAAGCGATAGAGGAAGTAGACGTGCGCAGGCACCGAACGGTGCCGCTCGAGCACGTCCAGCAGCTGGATCCACATCCGGCGCGTGCGATGCACCCAACCCGAGAACCGGCCGTGCGCGTGCGTCAGATGTGCCAGTTCATGTGCGATCACCGCCCGCACCTGATCCGTCGTCAGCGTCGCCAGCAACGGGTAACCGAGGATCAGCGTGTTCCGGCGCCACGGTATCCACCCGTAGCGAGCCTGGAGCGCCGTGGCGTTGTGGGCGCTCCCGACGAGCATGCGATGCACGCGCGGCGCGCCGACCTTCCGCGCGATCTCCTGAACCGCGGAAAAAAGCCGTGGGCCGAAGGCAGATCCAATCTCGACGCCTTCGGCGTCGCCCGACACCAGCCACAACGCCCTGAGCGCGCGCGCCGTCGTCAGCGCAACCGGGACGCCCACCAGAATCGCGACGACGGCCACAAAGGGACGCCGCGCGAGAAGCCCCCACACCAGGAACCCTGACGCGGAGAGAAAGATCGCGGCAATCAGGGTGAGGTAGACATACCCCTCGAGAATGAGCAGCGCCAGCTTGAGGCGGGGTATCACGCCTCCGCCTCAGCCCCTTCCTCGTCTCGCAAGTCCTCCAACGTGCGCAGCGCCTCTTCGTGAAGAGCAGGTTCGACGCCAAGTTCGATCGCCTCCTCGAAACTGACGCGCGCTTCGCCCGCTCGACCGAGCCTCGCCAGCGCCCGGCCGCGGGCGGCGTACGCACTGCCGCGATGACTCTGATTGCGTACGGCGCGTTCGGCATCGTTGAGCGCCGCGGCGTAATCCCCCTTGCGGAAGTGTGCGTCGCTGCGGTCGCAAAACACTTTCGGATCGTCTTGCGCGAGCGTGGTGGACCGGTCGTAATGCTCGAAGGCGCGCGTGAGGTCGCCGAGCCGTTCCAGCGCGATCGCCAGATACCCGTGCGCACGTCCGTGCTTCGGATCCTTTTCGATGGCCGCTTCGAACGATCGGATCGCGTCGCGCTCGTCGCCGCGGCGCAGCGCATCGACGCCGCGATTCACATACGGCTCCGGGTCGTTTGGCGCAAGAGCCGTCGCCGTGTCCCAATCGGCGGCCGCGCGCTGTGCGTCGCCCGCCCGCGACAACGCCACGCCGCGCAGGTTGTAGTACTTCGCGTTGTCGTCCCTCATCGCGATGGCACGGTCGAAGCAGGCGACGGCCTGCTTCGCGAAGACAGCGTTGTGGAGATACAGCACGCCGAGCTCGGCGATCCCTTCGGACTCGTCCCAGAGCTTCACGAGCAGGATCCCCATGACGCCCATGAGCAGCAGGCCGGCCAGGGCACCGGCTCCGATGGTCAGCGGAAGCGTGTCGACTGCCGGTGGATGACGAAGCAGATAGGCAGCGGCGGATGCGCTGAACGGCGCCATCACGAACGCCATGCCCCATGCATCCTGGTTGCTGATGACGCCTGGCGGGAATGAGCCGTACATCATCCCGACGAAGAAGCCGCCGCCGACGGCAACGCTATAGGCGGCCCACGTCGCTTCCCTGCCGGCCGCAAGCATCACGACGAGGCCGAGCATCGTCGCCCAGAAGAACGCGTATCCGGCCATCCATCCAACGGCCTTGCCGAGTACGCGGACCGTCAGCGGGTAGAAACCCCGCAGCAGCACCGCGGCGAGGACGACGAATCCGAGGAACGTCAGCGGCCGTCTGACGTCGGGGCTGAGGAGCACCGCACCGAACGCGGAGCCGGCAACGCCGACCAACGCCAGCCACAGGCCCGCCGCGACCTTCGAGCCGCCGTGCAGCAGCAGCGGCTCCATCGCCTCGATGTCACCGGCGACGGCCTCCTCGGTTTTGTAGAACGTGAGATCGTCTTTCCAGGCGGTCGGATCCTTGATCCCCATGCGTTGCCTTCGGTTGCCTGGGTGGCCTAGGTTGCCTGGGTGCCCTAGGTTGCCCGGTCGTTCGGTTACGCAGGTGAACGCGGTTGCCTGAGTGCCCCCGCTACCCAGGCTACTCGGGCAACCCAGTCCACCCAGCTACCCTATCTCACGAGCGTGTCTTCCGGACGAACTGACGCAATCAGCCACGAGCCGTCGATCCGGGAAAACCCGATCGTCAGCTCGCGCGCATCGACAACCGGCCGTTCGTCCGGGCCGGATGAAATCCGTGCCGTGCAGTAGACCTGTGCGGTGGCGCGAGTGGCGTCGAGCGTTACCTGCATGTCCACGAACTCGATGGTGACGCCACCGGCGGGCGGCACCCAGCGGCCGACGAGCGCCAGCACGGCGTCGCGGCCGACAAGCTCCGGCGGAACCTCCGCAGCAGGTCGGGGCGAAGCGCCCGTGGAAACCGCGATGCCGGGCGCAAGCACGTTGCGCAACACGGCAAGCCGCGCGATGCGTCCGAGCTCCCCGTCGTTCTCCGGCACGCTGAGCGACTCTGCGATCGCTGACATCTGGTTTTTGATCGCGCGTTCGTCGCTGTCCCCACATGCTGCGGCGAATGTGACGAGGACGCCGGCCAGCGCCAGTCTCGCCGAAGCCGCGTACGCACGTTGGCTGGTGCGGCGAAGGCGGATCATTTTCAGAACAACAGCTTTCCGACGATGCGGCGGCGGCTCACTCGTCCAAGGTCATGGTTCTCGATCTTCATCGATCGGTTGTCGCCAACGACGAAGAACTCGCCGGGTGCCAGATCGACCGGTGCCATGTTCCACGCCGCCCGCCGCACGACGGTCGGTTCGATCAGGACCTCGCCGTTGACGGTCACCGTGCCGGTAACGATCTCGACGCGCTCGCCGGGCATCCCGACGATTCGTTTCACGTAGAAGGCGTGGGGGCCGGCCAGGCGGATGGCCACGACGTCGCCGCGCACCGGCTCATGCGTCCAGTACGCGGCGCGGTTCGCGAAGTTCAGCGCGCCGTCCTCGTACGTCGGCAGCATGCTGATGCCCGAGAGGCGCAGCGGGACGAGAATCCAGCCGAACACGACGACCGCGAGGCCAATGGTGAAGCTGATGCGCAGCAGGGTTGCGCGCGGATTGCGGCCAACAATCGGGGTCAGCAGGGACACGCTGTTGATCCAATTCGGTGAATCCGGCGTGTTTCTTTAGCTGCGCGGCTCGCCGACCTTATAGCGCATCGGCAGTTGCAGCAGTTCCATGCACATTGGCGCAATGTCCACGGAGCGCATCACGGCCGGAAGGGACGGTGACTGAGGGCCACCGGCGAGCAGGACACTGAGCGAGTCCAATGCGTGCAGCGCGCCGTGCGATCCGCCCCCGACGTGCGCTTTACCGCCGCGGACGTTGAATTCACAGCCTGGCCGCGCCGTGAGCCATACGTCGCCGCTGCCGGTGGCGTCGAGGGCCCCCGCGATCCGCTCGAGGGCATTCGGGTATTCGCTCGACTGGACGATCCCGTCCTGTACGTCGAGCTGCAATACTGCCGGCTCACCGCGCCAGCACCATCCGGTACCGAATGCATCACGCGCCTGCGCGGAGCCACCGTCATTCCGCCAGAATTCCAGCCTGCCGGCATGGCCCCTGGCAACGTATCGGGCATCACGCGATGCGCCGCTGTCGCGCCACAGAGCCAGATCGATCCGTGAGTCGGCGAGCGCATCGCGGACGACCCGGTCGAGGATCACGGCGCCGCGGCTCTGCAGGTGGATCTGTGTCGCACGCATGTTCGGGCAGATCATGATCTCGTCCGTGTCCCGCCACCGCGATCCGATGTCGGCCTGGCGGAACTCGCCGAGCAGCGTATCGAGTGCGATCACGGACTCGTTCGCATCGGGAAGAATCTCGCAGTGTCCGTGGTCCGATGTCACGATGACCGTGGTGTCCTGGATAAACCGATCGAACCCTCCGGCGGCGTCGAATACTTTTCCCAGCGCCTCGTCGACGCGTTCGACGACCGGCAACGCTTCGTGCGGTCCAACTTCGTGGCTGCGGTAATCGTTGTCCGCGAAATATGCGAGGGTGAAGTCTCCTAGCTCTCCGTCAGCGGCGAGCTCACAGAGCATCGTTGCCGTCGAGGCGTCGTCCATGCCAAAGCGATGCAGGAGACCGCTTTTCCCCTCCACTGTGCCGCGGAGCGTATGTGCGGTAACGAAGTCGCCAAGGCACAGCATCGACGGACCGTCGACGGTTTCCGTGAGCGGTACGCCGGGCAGCATCGCCAGCAGCCACGGCACGTTCACCCGGTGGTGCACGTTGCCACGGTAGACCAGATAGTTCACGCAGGCCGCACGACCGCCCTCGCCCTCCACCATTTCGAACATCGTCGGCACCTTCAGGCGGTCGCCGTTCAGGCGGACAAGGAAGTCACGCAGAAACGCCCCGAATCCCTGCTTCGCGATGACCCAGAAATCGTCCCCGTAGTAGGCGACTTCTTTGCGCTCCTCGACAAACCAGGACGCACCCGCAATACCGTTCTCCGCCGGGTACGTGCCGGTCACGATCGACGTCGTTGCGGCAGGGGTGATGGACGGGAAGATCGTGAACGAGCCCGCATGCAGACTGCCCGCCTCGGCAATGCGCCTGAGGTTGCGCAACTGTCCGGTTTGAATGGCGGGATTGACGACCCGGGGCGAGGCGGCATCGATAACGACGAGCAGGACTTTCACGCCTCGGCGCGGTTGCAAACGGGATACCTCGAATCGAACACCCCTCGACTGACGTGAGTTGACGCGGCGCCACGATCAGGCGTATTAACTGCCCGGGTTACCTCACCTCGGCATCGATCCGCGCGGGGACGTTGATTTCCTGGCTCTTGAAGGAGTGTCCTGACATGCGATTGCGCGACGCGCTCCCCTATGCCCTCGTTCTGCTGCTCCTGCCGGCTGCCGCGAATGCGCAAGCGACGCTGGCCGGCGTCGTCCGCGACAACAGCGGGGCCGTTCTGCCCGGAGTCACGATCGAAGCGTCCAGCCCGGCGCTGATCGAAAAATCGCGTACGGCGATCAGTGACGGAACCGGACAGTACCGCATTACCGAACTGCCGCCCGGCACCTACGTGCTGACGTTCACGCTCAGCGGGTTCAGCGTGGTGAGACGCGGCGACGTCGAGGTGCGCGGGTCCGGGGTCATCCCGATCAACGCCGACTTACGTCTCGGCGCGCTGCAGGAAACCATCACCGTCACCGGCGAGTCGCCGCTCGTCGATACGCAGTCGACGCGGCGCGAGATGGTGCTGACCAACGACACGATCAATTCGATGCCGGCGACGCGGTCATACGGCGCGCTCCTGAACGCGATCCCCGGCCTCAGCACCAATACCGGGTCCACCAGCGCGATGGCGACGCCCGACATGACGTTCTTCACCGCGAATGGCGGCCGGCAGAACGGGGGCCAGGTACAAATCGACGGAATGCCCGTGGCCGCGTCGTTCAACGGCGGCGGCGTATCGACGTTCACCTACGACATCGCGAACGCGGCGGAGATGCAGGTGCTCGTTTCCGGTGGCCTGGGCGAAGCGGAGAACGGCGAGCCGCGCATCAACCTCGTCCCGCAGTCGGGCGGCAACACGTTCCGGGGCCAGGGTTTTTACAGCGGTGCAGGCCGATGGTCGGCGGCCAGCAACATCACGCCGGCTCTCGAATCGGCTGGAATCGTTGCGCCGCCGACGATTCTGAAACTGTGGGATGTCAGCGGGTCAGCGAGCGGACCGGTGTTCCGCGATCGGGTCTGGTTCTTCGGCAACATCCGGCAGTACGGCAACTACCAGACCATCGAGGGCGTCGTCGGCAACCGCTTTGCGAATGATCCGACGCATTGGGATTACGCGGCTGATCCGTCGCTGCAGGCGCGCACCGCCAACAGCCGCGACATCTTCTCCGGCCGTCTCACTGCCCAGCTCACCGAACGGAACCGCATCACGTTCTATCAGGAGTACCAGCATCGCTGTTCCGGATCGACGCTGAGCGAAGGCAGCGGCTGCCGCGCGCCGGGCCAGGGATGGATCGGCCTCGGCACCGGCGGAGGGACGCCATCGTCTCCCGAGGCGTGGCCCGGCTATCACGATTTCCCCTACTATGTGACGCAGATTGCGTGGAGCTCGCCGATGTCGAGCCGGCTGCTGCTCGATGCCGGCTTCTCGCGATTCCACTATCTGTGGGCAGGGTTCGGACAGGCGCCGCCCGATCGTATCAACCTGATTCCGGTCACCGAGACGCAGGCGATCGATGGGCATCGCGCCAACTTCAGCTATCGCGGCATCTACGATCCGATCGCCTATGCCTACGCGGATAACGACGCCAATCCCAATAACTGGAAGGCGTCGCTCTCCTACGTCACCGGCGCGCACAACATGAAGTTCGGGTATCAGGGGTCGTTTCAGCGATCGCTGCAGGGCCGCGAAGCGAACACCACGCTGATGCGCTACGTGTTCAACAACCGGCAGCCGAACGGCTTCGGCTTCTACCTGACGCCGCGCTGGGAGATCAACGACCGCACGGCCACGCAGTCGCTGTATGCGCAGGATCAATGGACGCTCGGCCGGCTGACGGTCCAGGGCGCGATTCGCTACGACCGCGCGTGGAGCTGGGCGCCGGCAGAGAACAACGGGTCGACGCAGACATCGCAGTTCATGCCGAATCCGATCAGCTTCCCGCGCACGGTGAGCGTTGCCGGATACAACGACATCACCACCCGCTTCGGCGGGGCGTGGGACGTGTTCGGCGATGGCCGGACCGCGGTCAAGGCGAACATCGGTAAGTATCTGCAGACAGCCACCAACGACGAGAACTACGCGATCAACAATCCGGCCGGAGGCGCGCGGTTCGTCACGTTCGTCAACAACCGCAGCTGGATCGATCACAACAACAACCGCATCGTCGACTGCCAGTTGATGAATTTCGCCGCGCAGAGTCCGGCGACGACCGGCTCGCTCGATACGTGCGGCGCGCTGTCCGGCAACAATCTCAACTTCGGCAATCCCAATCCGAACGCGACGGTCGTGAACCCCGAGATTCTCAAGGGGTGGAATGTGCGGCCGTCGGATTGGGGGCTGAACGTGTCGATGCAGCATGAGGTGCTGCCGCGCGTATCGGTGGAAGTCGGCTACAACCGGCGCTGGTTCCAGAACTTCTTCGTCACCGACAACCAGGCGGTGAGCGCCTCGGACTACGAGCCATGGACGTTCACCGCGCCAAGCCACGAGGCGCTGCCTGGCGGCGGAGGCTACCCGATCAACCTGCACGTCATCACCGCCGCGGCCGCTACACGTCCGGCCCGCAATTACATCACCTTCGAGACCGATTACGGCGACGCGCGCACGCAGTACTGGCATGGCGTGACCGTCTCCGCCACCGCGCGGCTGAACTGGGGGCTGACGGTGCAGGGCGGGACGACAACCGGCCGTGGGGTCCGCGATCGGTGCGACACGGCAGCCGCGCTCCCGGAGGAATTCCTGGTCGGGGCTGGATCACCCCTCGCGCGGATCGACACATGTCACGTGACCGAACCGTGGTTGACATCGGTGCGTGGCCTGGCCAGCTACCAGGTGCCGTGGATCGACGTGCTGGTCAGCGCGAACTTCCGGTCGCTGAACCCCGCGAATGCGCTGCCCGGCCTCGTCGGTAGTGTGTCGGCCACCAACGGGGCATCGCTCAACGCCAACGCCCCAGTTGCGAACACCGCCATCCAGGCGTCACTCGGTCGCCTGCCAGGGGTCGCGCTCGCCAACGGGACGACGACGATCAACCTGCTGCGGCCGGGAGAGCTGTATCCGGACGAGCGGGTCAATCAGCTCGACATGCGTCTTGCCAAGATCCTGCGCTTCGGCAGCCGGCGCGCGGACATCGGCATCGACGTGTATAACCTGTTCAATTCCAGCGACGTGACCGCATTCGATCAGGCGTTCACCGTCAATCCCACGGCGACGCAGCGGTTCCTGTTCCCCACGTCGATCGTGGCGCC
>DASTBV010000159.1:0-4547 GCA_035711805.1 Vicinamibacterales bacterium | reverse complement strand
GTGATGAGCGATCCCGTCGAACGCGTTCCCGGGAGCACCGAAATCACGTCGCCGTCTATCACCGCCTCGCGGCGCGTGGACTGGACGTCCACTGTCGGCGTTTCACCGGTGACGACGATGGTTTCCTGGAGCGTGCCGACGCGCATGTCGATCGGAATGGTCAACGTGGCCGATCCCGCGAGCTGAACATCCTCCCGCTTCACCTGACTGAAGCCTTCCAGCGTGAAAGTCAGCGTGTAGACGCCAGGGTCCAGATTGACGATTCGGTAGATCCCGGCATTGTCGGTGACGACGGTCCGTACCTTTTCGATGAGCGCGGGACTCGCGGCCTCGACCGTGACGCCGGGCAGCACGCCGCCCGATGCGTCGCGCACCGTTCCAGTCAGGGTTCCCCGTCCTACAGCGCCCTGCGCCGCCGCGAGCGCTGGAAGGAGCACGTAGATGGAGGTGATCGTCCACAACCTCAGGATTCCACGCATACGAACCCTCCTTGTAGCGGTTGGTGTGACCCTGGGCGGCAGAGCCTGGACAGGCCCGCCGCAGCGCGGGTGCGGCCGGATACTGACGAAGGGGACCCGGACCGTCAATCGTGATGAGCGATATTCCGCTGCGGAATAAATCGCGCTATGCTCGACAGCGATATTCCGTTGAGGAATAAGCACTATGCGGCTTGAAGTGTCCGCGACGGCGTGCGACCCTCGGCACCGTATGCCACGGCGTCGCGCCCGTTCGGGATTCGTGTATTCGGCGGCCGGACTGGCACTCGTGCTGGTCGCCTCGATCACGACGCTGGGCGGCCAGTCGAAGCCAGCACCCGCACCCGCCTCCGCGGCATTGTCGTCCGAGCAGGCCCGGGCACTGCTGGACAAGTACTGCGTTTCCTGTCACAACGATCGCCTCAAGACGCAGAACCTGTCGCTCCAGGGCCTCGACCTGGCGAACGTCGCGGATCACGCCGAGGTGTGGGAAAAGGTGATCCGGAAGCTGCGCGCGGGCGTTATGCCCCCGCCGGACATGCCGCGGCCGCCGCTTGCTGAATACGAGGCGCTGCGCGACTGGCTGGAAACCACCGTCGATCGCGCGACGAAGGGACGCACGCCGCCGGGTTCAGTCGTGCTGCACCGGTTGAACCGGACCGAATACGCGAATGCGATCCGCGATCTGCTCGACCTGCGGATCGACGTCAGCGCCCTGCTGCCGCCGGACGACTCCGCCCACGGCTTCGACAACATCGCCGGCTCGCTGACGATCTCGCCCACGCTGCTCGAGTCGTACGCGACGGCCGCGGCGCGCGTGTCGCGCATGGCGGTCGGCTACTGGAAGTCGCCGACCGAAGCGACCTATCTGGCCACCAACGACGCCTCGCAGAACCACCGCATGGACGGAATGCCGTTCGGCACGCGCGGAGGAATCGTCGCGTCGCACGACTTCCCCGCCGACGGCGAGTACAAATTCTCGATCCAGAACTTCGGCATCGGCAGCTTCATCCCGAACGAACAGCTCGCGCTCATCATCGACGGCGAGCGCGCGCACCTGTGGCCGTATCGCGGCGTCGGCGCAAATGTCGGCATGACGGCCGAGGCGGATGGGACGCTCGAGGTGACGGTTCCGGTACGAGCCGGCTCACGCGTGGTTGGCGCGACGTTCATCGCGACGAACTACCGGCCAAGCCTCGACATGATCCGCCACTACGATCGGCAGTCGCTCGAGAACAACAGCATCCCGCAGATCCAGAATTACCCGGCGATCGGGTTCGTCCGGATTCAGGGACCGTTCAACGCGCAGCGCCCGGCCGACTCGGCAAGCCGGCGGAAAATCTTCGTGTGCCGTCCCGCCAACGCAGTGCCGGAACCCGTGTGCGCGCAGCAGATCGTCACCACACTCGCCCGGCGTGCCTACCGCCGTCCGCCGACGCCGCGGGAGATCACGACGCTGATGACGTTCTTCGGCGAGGGGCGCAAAGGCGCGACGTTCGAAGACGGCATCGAGTACGCGCTGCGATTGCTGCTCGCCAGCCCGCAGTTCCTGGTGCGCGCCGAACGGGAACCTGCAGCCGTTGCCGCCGGTCAGGTGTATCGCATCAGCGATCTGGAGCTGGCGTCGCGTCTGTCGTTCTTCCTCTGGAGCAGCATTCCCGACGATGAGCTGATCACCACGGCCAGCCAGGGCCGTCTGAGCCAGCCGCGCGTGCTCGAGCAGCAGGTCCGGCGGATGCTGGCGGATCCGCGCGCCGACGCCCTGGTCTCGAACTTCGCGCAGCAACTGCTGTATCTGCGCAATCTCCCGGCGACGGCGCCCGACGGCGTGTTCTATCCGAACTGGGACGACGAGCTGAGGCAAAGCGTCAAGCGCGAATCGGAGCTGTTCTTCGAAAGCATCGTCCGCGAGGATCGCAACATCCTCGATTTGCTCGACGCCAACTACACCTTCGTCAACGAGCGGCTGGCGCGGCACTACGGCATTCCCAACGTCTACGGGTCGCGGTTCCGCCGCGTCACGCTGCCGCCGGAGATGGACTATCGCCGCGGGCTGCTCGGGAAAGGCAGCTTCCTGGCGGTGACGTGGACGCAGAATTTCCGGTCCTCGCCGGTCAAGCGCGGCGTCTGGGTGCTCGAGAACATCCTCGGCACGCCGCCGCCCGAACCGCCGCCGAACGTCCCGGCGCTGGAAGAAACGAAGAGCGACAGCGGGAAGCTGCTGACGCTGCGCGAGCAGATGACGCTGCACCGCGCCAGCCCGGTGTGCGCGAGCTGTCACAAGATCATGGATCCGATCGGTTTCGCCCTCGAGAATCTCGATGCGGATGCGAGTTGGCGGTCGAAGCAGGGCGGCAACGGCGGCACGCCGATCGACGCGAAGGTGAAGCTGTGGGACGGCCAGGAGGCAGAGGGCCCCACCGGACTGCGGACGGCGCTGCAGCGCTATTCACCGCAGTTCGTGCGGATGTTCGTTGAAAAGCTGATGACCTACGCCATCGGCCGCGGGATCGAGTACCCGGACATGCCGGCGGTGCGCGCGATCGCGCGCGACGCCGAGCGGCAGAATCAGCGGTTCTCGGCCATCGTGCTGGGCGTGGTGCGAAGCGCCCAGTTCCAGATGCGGGAGAAGGCGGCCGAGAAGGTGAACGCGACTCACTGACAGAAAGCGATAGAGGCACTTATGTTCATCGCAAAGAAGCACATTGCCCGGCGTACCTTTCTTCGGGGAGCAGGCGTCACCTTGGCCCTGCCGCTGCTCGAGTCGATGGTTCCGGCGCTCACGCCGGCGCGGCTGACGGCCGCGGCGCCCGTGCGGCGCTTCGTCGGCATCTGGCACCCGCACGGCGCGGCGCCCGGCTACTGGAGTCCGCTCAAGGAAGGGCGCGACTTCGAGTTCTCGTTCATCACCAAACCGCTGGAGCCGTTCCGCAGCCGCGTCGTCCTCATCACCGGGCTCGACATGCCGGAGGCGATGGCCACGACCGACGAACCGGGCGGCGACCACGCCCGCGGCGCCGTGCTGCTCTCGGGCGCCCGGCCGCGGCGCAACGCGGTCAGCCCGTTCCTCGGCACGACCATCGATCAGCACATCGCGGCGAAATACGGACAGGACACGATCCTGTCGTCGCTGCAGCTCGGCGTCGAGGACACGGGCAACTTCGGCAACTGCAACTGGGGCTACAGCTGCGCCTATACGAACTCGATCTCCTGGGCCTCGCCGACGCAGCCGCTGCCGACACAGATCAACCCGCGCGTCGTGTTCGAGCGGCTGTTCGGCGACGGCACCAGCGCCGAGGAGCGCCGCCGCGAGCGGCAGCGCAACGCCAGCATTCTGGACGCGGTCGTCGACCAGCTCGGATCGTTCAAGACGTCGCTGGGCGCGGGAGACAAGGCACGCGTAGACACCTACGTCGACAACATCCGTGAGCTCGAACGCCGCATCCGCATCGCGATGAGCAATGCGGTGAAGGAGCCCGAGAGCGACATCCCGTTCGGGTTGCCGCAGAACAGGCACGAGCACTTCCGGTTGATGTACGACCTGATGGCACTGGCGCTCGAAGGCGACATCACGCGCTCGATCACCTTCATGCTCGGCCGCGACCTCAGCGGGGCCAGCTTCCCGGAATCGGGCTTCACCGGCGGCTGGCACGGCACGTCGCACCATGGCGACAAACCGGAGAACATCGCCAACTACTCGAAGGTCAATCGCTACCACGTGCAGAACCTGGCGTACTTCTGCGAGAAGCTGAGCAAGATCCCCGACGGCGACGGGACCGTGCTCGACCACGTGCTGATCTACAAGGGCAGCAACATGGGGAACTCGCACCGTCACGCGCACGAGAAGGTGCCCGTAATCCTCGTCGGCGGCATCGACGGCACCTTCAAGGGGAACCGCCACCTCGTGTTCCCCGACAACACGCAGCGGACGTCGAACATGCTCCTCAGCATCCTGCATCTCTACGGGATCGACATGGACAAGATCGGGACGAGCACGGGCCGTCTGCAGCCGCTCGAGATGGTATGAGGATCACGATCTGCGCGGCCGTGCTGCTGGCCGCCACGTCGATC
>DASTBV010000158.1:0-29907 GCA_035711805.1 Vicinamibacterales bacterium | reverse complement strand
CTCGAAATTCGCGCGCAGCGTCTCCGGCGGCAGCAGCGTGCCGTCGGCGGCCAGGTTCTGCTTGAAGAAATGATTGGCCGCACCCGGGATGTGCCCGGCGACGCGATCGATCGTTTCCGAGCGCCCCTCGAATCGCTCGGGGGCGCGCGCGTCGATCAGCAATGCCTCGCCATGCGCGGCGAGCGAGACGACTTCGCCGATTCCCACGCGATTCCGTTCCCTCGGCGCCGGCGAAAACGTCGCGGGCCGTCGCCCCTCGTCGCCGCTCCGTGACGGCCGGTCTTCGCGCCGCCATTTCGCCCAGCCGCCATCGAGCACGGCGCAGGCGTCATGTCCGAGATAGCGCAGCATCCACCACAGGCGGCTGGCGTACGATCCCGCGTCCTGGTCGTACGCGATCACCTGCGAGGAGCGATCGATGCCGAGCCGCCCGAACACTGCCGCGAGCGCATCGATTGACGGCAACGGGTGGCGGCCGTTGGTCCCGCTCGGGGTGCCAGACAGGTCGGCATTCAGGCTCGCGTATACGGCCCCGGGAATGTGCGCCAGCCGGTATTCGTCCCGTCCCCAGTGTTCGTTCTGCAGATCGAAGCGGCAGTCCACGATCGTCCAGTCGTCGAGATGCGCGGCGAGCAGATCTGTAGAAACAATCGTGCTGTGCATAGCGGGCGGAAGGCCGCGAGGCGATCCTCGCGGCCTTTCGTGTTACAGGCTTCGTTCGAGACGCGCGTTTTCGAGCGCCGCGATGCGGACCTCGAGCGGCGGGTGCGTGGAGAAGAAGACCATCCAGCGTCCCGCGCCATTGATCTTCATCGTCGCCAGTCCTTCGTGGCGGGTATCGACGAGCTCGTGGTTCGCCTGCAGCCGGCGAAGGGCGCCAATCATCCGATCGCGTCCAGCGAGACTTGCACCGCCGTAGTCCGCACGGAACTCGCGCTGCCGCGAGAACCAGCTCGTGATCAGCGACCCGAGGATGCCGAACACGATCTGCAGGACGATCACGATGAGGAAGTACATGCCGCCGCCGTTGCCCTGGCGGCCGTCGCTCGACCGCGTCATCAGATGGGCCACCACACGCGCCGCGAACATGACGAACGCATTGATCACGCCCTGCAGCAGCGTCATCGTCACCATGTCGCCGTTGGCGATGTGCGCCACCTCGTGGGCGAGCACGCCTTCGATTTCTTCGCGCCGCATCCCCTGCATCAATCCCTGCGACACGGCGACCAGACTGCGGCTCTTGCTCGGCCCGGTCGCAAAGGCGTTCACTTCGGGCGAGTTGTACATGCCCACCTCGGGCATGGGCAGATTCGCCTGCTGAGTCAGCCGCCGAACGGTCGCGTACAGCCAGTCGAGATCCTGGTTCCCGGTCCGTCCATCGACCAGCTGCACGCCGGTCGCGCGCTTGGCGATCCAGCGTGACATCTGCAGCGAGATGAACGCGCCGCCCATGCCGTAAATGAAGCAGAACAGCGCGAGCGCGCCGAGATTGAGACCCTGGTCGGTGACGGCCCGG
Organism: Vicinamibacterales bacterium; assembly: GCA_035711805.1. Lineage (GTDB taxonomy): Bacteria > Acidobacteriota > Vicinamibacteria > Vicinamibacterales > UBA2999 > Gp6-AA40. The sequence continues at coordinate 28,391 of DASTBV010000158.1, read as the reverse complement.
TCCAACCCGAGGAGGCTGACCACGATCGTCAGCGTCGCGACGATGGCGATGTTGGTCAGGATGAACAGGAAGATGCGCTTGCCCATGGGATCAGGATAACCGACGGACCCGAAACGGGCGCCATGCGCAAATGGTGGCCCTGTGCGGGGGCGTGCAAGCAATGGCGGTAGGACAATTGGATTGAATGCATCCGATTGTCTATATTTGCGTCCTATGACAATGTGGCTGCCAAAGCTGGAGACACGGCGCGGGCCGGTCTACCGCGCCATTGCGGACGCGCTCGACGAGGACGTCCAGAACGGCGCGCTGCGGGCCGGCATGCGGTTGCCGCCGCATCGCGATCTGGCGGACCACCTGGGCGTCACGGTCACGACCATCACCCGCGCCTACGCCGAGGCGGCACGCCGCGGCCTCACGTCCGGGTATGTCGGGCGCGGGACGTTCATCCGCGGGAACGAGGCTGAAGAGCGAACGTCGGAGGCTGCGCCCTTCGATCTCAGCATCAACATCCTGATGCCCGACAAGGAGGTCGCGAACCTGCAGCCGCGCCTCTTCCAGCGCCGCGTCCTGCCGTGGACGCAGATTCTCGGGTACGTTCCGGCGAAGGGGCACCTGCGCCACCGGCAGGCGATGGCCGCGTGGCTCGCGCGCGGCGGCTTCGGTGTCGATCCTGACCGGATCGTGCTCACGGCCGGCGCTCAGCACGCGCTGTCGTCGGTGATCTCCGCGCTGCTCAAGCCGAACGACACGCTGCTGATGGAAGAGTTGACGTACTCCGGCGCGCGGGCCGTCGCACAGCAGCAGCACCTGAAGATTCGCGCGGTCGCGATGGACGCGGAAGGGCTGCGTCCGGACGCGCTCGAGACCGCCTGCCGCGCCACGCGGGCGGGCGCGCTGTACTGCATGCCGCGGCTCCAGAATCCGACGTCCGCGGTGATGTCGGAGCGGCGACGGCGGCAGATTGCGGCACTGGCCGAGAAGTACCGCCTCACCGTCATCGAAGACGACGTCTACGGGTTCGTGTCGCCGGAGAAGGCGCCATTGGCGGCGCTGATTCCACACCGCACGGTGTACCTGACGAGCCTCTCGAAGAGTCTTTTCCCGGGTATGCGGCTCGGCTGTGTCGCCGCCCCGCCGGAGACGCTTGATGCGATTACCGGGTCGGTATGGGCGTCGATGATCATGGCGTCGCCGATCGGAGCCGACCTGCTGAGCGGCTGGATCGAGGATGGAACGGCGGCGCGGATTGCGGAGTGGAAGCGGCACGAGTTCGCGGCGCGTCAGGCAATGGCCCGGCGCCTGTTCGACGGTGAGCGGGTGCAGACGCATCCGTCGAGCCCGCATCTCTGGCTGCAGCTGCCAGGGCGATGGTCGTCGGAGTCGTTCGCCGCTCACGTGCGCTCGCGCGGGGTCATCCTGAACGCCTCGACGCAGTTTGCCGTCACCGACCAGCCCGCGCGCGCCGTGCGCGTGTGCCTGGGCCCGCCGCGAACGCGTCCCGGCATGGAGCAGGCATTCACGATCATCAGGCAGTCGCTCGCCGGCCAGCCTGCCGCCGCACGGGCAGTCTAACGTTCGAGTCGTTCGAACCGTTCGAGTCGTCGGATCGTTCAGTTACGGAGTGCTTCGGCGAGCCGGTGCAGAAAGAGGCCGACGTCCGTCACCACGCCCACCGTCTGCGCCGAGCCGCGATCGCTGAGCTTCGTGACCACCGCGGGGTTGATGTCGACGCAGACGACGCGGACCCAGGACGGCAGCATGTTGCCCACGCCGATGCTGTGCAGCATGGACGACAGCATCAGCACCATCTGCACGTTGCTCGTGAGCGCCGCGGCGTACTGCTCCTGCGCGTCAACCAGATCCATCACCGTCTCGGGCAGCGGCCCGTCGTCTCTGATGCTGCCGGCCAGCACGAAGTCGACGCCGTGCTTGATGCACTCGTACATCACGCCCGACTTCAGGATGCCGCTTTCAACCGCTGCGCGAATGCTGCCGGCGCGGTTGATGGTGTTGATCGCGGCCATGTGATTGCGGTGACCCTGCTCGACCGGCGCGCCGGCAACCAGATCGATTCCGAGCGACGTTCCGGACAGCGCAAACTCGATATCGTGGACGGCCAGGGCGTTGCCCGCGAGCACGACGTCCACGTAGCCGCCTCGTATCAGCTCGGAGAAATGCTCGACGCCGCCGGTGTGCACGACGACGGGGCCGGCAACGACGGCGATGCGGCCGCCGCCTTTCTTCACCTCGCGCATCATCTGCGCGATCCGCGCGACGCTGCCCTCGACGCGGCGTTCCGACGAGACGTCGTTGTTCATGAAGGCGAAGCCGAGGCGATCGCGTTCGCGGAACTCCGGCGTGACCCGGATGCCGTCGTGTCCGCACACGATCGGATCCCCGGCCTTGACGTCGCGCAGCTTCCGGCACTCCGCCTGCCCCCCGGCAGCGACGACGACCGCATCCATCCGCTGCTTGCCGACCTCGACCCAGCGGCCCTTCAGACGCACGTGCGTGCGGTGGTTGGTCGTCGAGTAGAAGTCGTCGGGCACGCACCTGTCCCGCTCCGCCGGTTTCACGGAGGCGTTGCGCTCGCGCACCGGGTGGCAGCCGAACGTGGTCAGCTGCTGCAGCAGGTCGTCGAGAACGGCCTGCTCGCCCGCCGTGATGCGCATCTCGATGCTGGAGGCGTCGTCGTTGGTCCGGCCGATGTCGAACTTCAGGATTTCGTACGCGGCCTTGTGCTCGATGATCTTGTCGAAAATCGCGGAGAGGAGCCCCGAGTCGATCAAGTGGCCCCGCGCCTCGATCGTATCGCTGGCGGACATGTAGTGATTCTATGTAATGCAGAATTCAGAATGCAGAATTCAATTCCCCGTCTGCATTCTGCATTCTGCATTCAGCATTACTCGGGCTCAGCCCGTATCTCCGTCACGTGAAGATACGTCCCCTGTTTGCGCGCGGACGCCGCGGTGGCCGGGTCGAGCGCCCACTGGCGGATTGCCGTCTCCTCCGGCGGGGCCGCGCGCACCAGCCCGATCAGCGTCAGGCGCGAACCGACCTGCACGGGCACGGCGGACACGTTTTTGACGTCGGGATCGAGCACCGCGAAGATCCGCTCGTCGCCGGTGCCGATCCAGAGCGTCCGCGGGCTCGGAATCTCGCGAACGACGGCGCGTTCGAGCGACGCCCGGCGGCCGACGGAGTTGACGGCCAGCACCTCGGCGATCTCGGTCAGCGGCGCGAGCGGCTCGGGCCGCGCCGCGGCGGTGCCGGACGCCGGCGCCACCGGACCGCTGACGCGCCACAGCGCCACGAGCGTCAGGACGGCGACGAAGGCGGCCGGGATTGCCAGTCGAACAGCACGCGGCCGTCTGCCCATGAATCGATCTTAAGGCTGGAACTTGTATCCGACGCCGCGGACGGTCAGGAGAAACTGCGGGGTGGACGGCCGGTCTTCCAGGTACTTTCGGAGGCGCACGACGAAGTTGTCGATGGCCCGCGTGTCGGTGCTCTCGTGCAGCCCCCACACGTTTTCGAGCAGGGTTCCGCGGGAGATCACCTGCCCCGGGTGCGTGACGAGATAGCGGAGCAGCTCGCACTCCATCTGGGTCAGCCGATGGGTCGCGCCGCGCGCCCTGATTTCCATCGCGTTGAAATCGAGCGTGCGCCCGGCGAACGTGAAGGTGTCGCCGACGGCCTCGGCCGGCGCGGGCGCATCGCGCTCGTTCCACCGCCGCCGCCGGAGCAGACCGCCCACGCGCGCGAGCAGGATTCCGAGCTCGAACGGCTTGGGAAGATAGTCGTCCGCGCCCGACTCGAACCCACGGAGCACGTCCTCGGGCCGGCCGCGGGCGGTCAGCATCAGTATCGGCACGTATTGGCCGGCAGCGCGAAGCTCGGCGGCGACGGTGAATCCGTTCTTCCCCGGCAGCATCACGTCGAGGACGACGACGTCGAACGGGGAGGGCGTTTCGAGCAGCAGCTCGAGCGCCCGTTCTCCGGTGTCGGCGACGACGACGTCGTGACCGTCGGCCTGCAGATTGAAACGGACGCCTTCCGCGATGTGCTGTTCGTCGTCGACGACGAGGACGCGGCTCATAGCGTGGAGCGGGGGAGCTCGACGGTGAACGTGGCGCCGCGGCCTTCGCCTTCGCTCTGCGCGAAGACGCGGCCGCCGTGCTTGCGCGCGATCGTGCGGACGATATAGAGGCCCAGCCCCGTGCCCTTCACCTGGCGGATTCCGCGCGCCTGCACGCGATAGAAGCGATTGAAGATCCGCTTGAGCTGTTTGCGCGGGATGCCGACACCGCGGTCCTGCACGCGCACCCAGATCGTGTCCGGCGCCGGCGCGGCGACCGAGACGGTCACGCGCACGTCGCTGCCGGAGTATTTGACCGCGTTGTCGAGCAGGTTGGTGATCACCGTGCGGAGCTCTTCGGCATCGCCGCGGACCATCAACGACGCCCCGTCATGCGCTTCGAGCGCGATGGCTCCAGGCGGCAGATGGTGCCGCGTGACCGCGAGGTCGACGCATTCGCGGGCGAGCAGACCCATGTCGAGCGGCGTGCGGACGGCCGCGCGCTGCTTCTCGCGCACGACACCGGCCTTGAGGACCTGATCGACGGTGTGGCGCAGCCGCTCGACGTCGGCGAGCATGACGTCGTAGAACTCCTGGCGCTGCGGGTCGGACACGGGCCGGGCCTTGAGGGTATCGAGGTACAGGCGCATCGACGCCAGCGGTGTTTTCAGCTCGTGGGTGACGGCGTTGATGAAGGTGTCGTGGTCTTCGTTGCGCTTGATTTCCATCACCAGGAACACCGTGTAGATGATGATCCCGGCGATGATGAGCGCAAACAGCAAGATGCCGACGAGCAGCTCGACGAGCTGCTTTTCGGTGATGACGATCCAGTAGATGTTGAGGAGGATCGCCGCGCCGACGAGCAGGACGCAGAGGGTGATGAAGAAGCCGATCGCCTTCTGGCGACGGGTCATGTGGGGATCTTACGCAGTAATGCAGAATTCAGAATGCAAAATGCAAAATGCAAAATGCAAAAAATGCAAAAAATGCAACGTCCTGCATTCAGCATTCAGCATTCTGAATGACCGGAAGTTAAGCTACGGCTTCCTCCGCCAGTGCGTCGTCCGGCGCTTCCTCGGGCAGCGGCTGCTTGATCTTGGCCAGCTTGATGTCCCACGCCAGTCCGAGGGCTTTCAGGGTGCTGATGCCCATCCAGTTCAGGTCGACTTCGTACCAGGCCAGGCCGTGCCGGGCGCTGGTCGGATGGGCGTGGTGGTTGTTGTGCCAGCCTTCGCCGAAGGTGAGGGCGGCGACCCACCAGTTGTTCGTCGAATCGTCCTTCGTCTTGAAGCGGCGGGACCCCCACTTATGTGTCGCGGAGTTCACCAGCCACGTGGCGTGCAGGCCGACGGTGGTCCGGAAGAAGATCCCCCACAGCACGTACGGGATTCCCCCCACGGCGAGCAGGATGAGACCGACGATCACGTTGGACGTCCAGTGCCATTTCGAGAGCCAGAGGTGAACGCGGTCGCGTGAGAGATCGGGCGCGTACTTGGACAGGACGTGCGCGTCGTGATGCAGGCCGCTGCCGGTGATGATCCAGCCCATGTGCGCCCACCACGTTCCCTCGCGCGGCGTGTGCGGATCGCCTTCGTGATCCGATTTCTGATGATGGACGCGATGCGTCGCAACCCAGAAGATCGGCCCGCCCTCGAGTGCGAGCGTGCCGCACCAGGTCAGGAAGTATTCAACCCATTTGGTTGTCTTGTAGCTGCGGTGGGTGAGAAGGCGATGATAGGCCATCCCGATCCCGAGCATGCCGGCGGCGAAATACAGAACGACGGCGGTCGCGATCGCGCCCCAGTCGATGAAGAAGAACGCCGCCACTGCGAGCAGGTGGAACGCAGTCATCGCGACAGTCGTGATTGTGTTGATTCCCTGCTGGTACTTGCGGCCGTACATCAGCGTCGGTGTGACCATCGGACGAACGTCCCCTCTCTGGTGAGGTATCGGAAAAAAGCCTAGAGGACGATATCAGGCCACGGCGCGACGCTCTGTAATACTTCTGTACTCGTGATAACTCGTTCGGCGTGAGCAGGTTGTCGGCGGCTAGCGGAACACGTGGTAGGGGTTGATTGGCGTGCCCTGCCACCACTTGCGGCCGGCGTTCAGTTGAAAAATTGCGAAGTGCAGGTGAGGCGCGTCCTCGGCGGCGTTCCCGGTGGAGCCGACGTAACCGATGACGTCGCCGCGGCGGAGTTGCTGCCCCTCGTGCAGACCCTTCGCGTAGCGGTCGAGGTGGGCGTAGTAGTAGCTGAACATCTCGCCGGGATCGAACACATAGATCGTCAGGCCGCCGGCGATGCTGGTGAACAGCTTGGCGACCCGTCCGTCCTCCACCGCCCGCACGGGGGTGCCGCGGGAAGCCATGATGTCGAGCGCTTCATGCTTGCGAAGCCCGCCCGCCCGGCGTTCGTCGAATGTGTCGCGCAGCTGACTTCGTGAAACTCCCTGAACGGGCACGTCGAGCTGCCGCCGCTCGAGCAGCTCCACGACGTCGCCGCTCGTTTCGTTCGAGCCGGCAGTTGCCACAGGGGCTGGCGTTGCCGGCCCGACAGACCGAGCCGTCGGGACGGCGTCCGGCTGCGCTTCGTTCGCAACGGCCGCGAGCGCAGCCAGATGATCGACGCGCCAGATCAACGCGCCGGCCGTCAAGGCTCCGAGCGTAAAGGCCAGCCCGACCGTCAGAAGCAGGCGGCGGCGTTTTTCGAGACGGACACGGTCCACACGCCGCACGACGTCTACTCCCTGAACACCACCGCGGTGCCGGGCTGTGCCCAGGTCAGCAGCCGCGCCGCGTCCCAGTTGGTCAGGCGCACGCACCCGTGCGACTGCACGTGCCCGATGCGCGAGGGCTGCGGCGTGCCGTGAATGCCGTAGTGCTCCTTGCTCAAGTCAATCCACGCCACTCCGACGGGGTTATTCGGCCCGGACGGAATCGTCGCCTTCGAATGCGATGGGTTCGCGTCCCAGAAGAGGTCCGGGTTGTAGTGGAACTTCGGCATCACCTGAACGGTAGTGACTTTCCAGTTTCCGATCGGCAGCGGATCGCGCTCGCTCCCGGTCGTCACCGGCGCGTGAAAGACGACGCGCCCGGTCGCGTCCTCGACGGTGAGCGCGCTGGTCGATTTCGTCACGGTAATCGTGAAGGCAGGTGCTTCGGTGGCGCCGCGGCGGCCGCGGCCCGCGGCCCTGCCGGCCGCCTGCTGATCGGCGGCGTTTCTGCCGCGTCCGCGTGCCTCAGGCGCCGGCGGCTGCGGCAGCTCGAAGGGTTCGACGTTCGGAACCATCAGTCGCGCGCCCGCCTGCGCGATCGCCGCTCCGCCGTTCAACCGCTGCAGCAGCTGTGGACTTGCGTGGAACCGTTCGGCGACCGCTTCGAGCGCGTTCTGGTAGTGGAGCCGCTCGAGCTTCGACTGCGCCATCAGATCCGCCGGAATGTTCGGCGTGAACGGCCCGGCGACATCCGCCTCTCGCACCACGTATTCGATCAACGTGGGCTGGTTGCCCGTCGCCTCGGTCAGCTGCTGGCGGGTCTGCTCATCGATTTGTCCGGATTCTCCCAGCCCCTTGGCGCGCTGGAATGCCGCGACGGCACGTTTGAGGTTCGCGCCGGCACGTCCATCGATTTCACCCGGAGAGAAGCCAGCGCGGTCGAGCATGACCTGAACCGCCAGGGTCTCGTCCGATGTGCCGCTGGTCGGCACGGGTCGCGCGGCTGTGCTGCGTGCGGAAGGTGCCTGCGCGAGCGCAGCCGTTCCGGCGAGGAGGGACAGGATGATCACCATAATTTTCATGCACGCATGAAGTGCAAATGCCGAACCTGTCCGCCGGAACGCCTTAGCGGCGTTCCTTGATGTTCTGGGTCTTCGTTATGCTGGAAGTGATGAGCTCGCCGGTTTTCGCGCTGAGCATTCACGCCGACTACCAGTGCCGTCATTCGGGCGCGTGCTGTACCGCCGACTGGGACGTGCCCGTCGAGCTCCCCGTGTATCGGTCGCTCGACGAACAGGTGCGCCGCGGTTTGCTTCGCGTTGTTCCCGCTGCCGAGCCGCTGCCTCCATTCATCGTCGAACCCGATCTGCCCGATGGGGCCGCGGCAATGCTGGAACGCACGCACCGTGGCGACTGCGTCTTCTTCGAACGCGATTCCCACTTGTGCGTCGTCCATCGCGACGCCGGCGAGCAGGCGCTGCCGGCCACCTGCCGTCACTTTCCCCGTCTGGCCGTTGCCGACGCGCGCGGAACGTTCGTGACGCTCTCGCATTTCTGTCCAACGGCGGCGTCGATGCTGTTTCGGGAGGACGTCGGGCTGGAGATCGTCCAACGGCCGGCAGCGTTTCCGCCCGCTGATTACGACGGGCTCACGGTGACCACGGACGATCTGCCCCCGCTACTGTCGCCGTCGATGCTGATGGATCCGGACGGATACTCGGCGTGGGAGCGTCATATGGTGCGCAGGTGTGCCGCGGACACGATGCCTGAGTCCGTTGTCGCGACGCTTGCCGCAGATGCCTCGCGGCTCAGGACCTGGCGTCCGGGTGGTATCGCATTGGCCGAGGCGGTCCGTCTGCTGCCGGAAGCGTTGACGCCCGCAGCGTCCCACTCGTCGCTTGCCGGAAGTCATGGCCTGCGAAGCGAAGTCGTGGACGCCATTCCCGACGATCTCAAACCCGCGGCGGACGAAGACGGACTGGAGGAGGCGTATCGCGATCACGTGCGCCCTTCGTGGAGTGCCTTTGCGCGTCCGATCAATCGCTACCTGGCCGCGAAGGCGTTCGCCTCGTGGACGGCGTATCAGGGCCGCGGCGTTGCCACGATCGTGCGCGGCCTCGATGCGGCGCTGGCGCTGGTGCGAATCGAAAGCGCGCGTCAATGTCGCGACGCTGCCCGAGCGCTCGATCGTGATCTGCTGCTCGAGGCGTTTCGCAGCACCGACTTCGCGCTCAACCACCTGGCGGTAGGCGAGGATCTGGCTGCCGTCTGGTCGCGCGTCGAGGGGCACCCCTGAAGGGGCGCCCTACGTGTCGGGCGCTCCTTCAGGAGTGCCAACATCGAAGGTCGCGATCACCGGTCCGTGATCGCTCGTTCCCGTCTCGCGTTGCACGACGCATGACGTTGCACACCGCGCGAGCGCTTCGCTGGCGAACACGTAGTCGAGCCTCCAGCCGATATTTCGCTGGCGCATGTTCCGCCACGGCGCCCACCACGTAAACAGGTCGGCGTTGTCCGGCTCGAACCGCCGGTGCAGGTCCACCAGCCCGTGGCCGAGAATGCGCTGCATCAGCTCGCGTTCATCCGGCCGCTGCCCCACGATGTTCGGCCGCCGCTCCTTGGGGTGAACATCCATGTCCGTCAGCGCGACGTTCAGATCACCACAGAGGACGCGTGGTTGCCCTGCCGCCTCGAGTGAGGCGGAGAAGGCGTCGAGCGACTCGAGGAACCGCATCTTGGCGGGAAAGTCCTTGCCGCCGTTCGGGACATAGATCGATGCGACCGTCAGGTGCGAACCGTTGTCCGCCGCCGGCGCAGCGGTTGTGCCGGCCGGTAACGACAGCCGTGCGGCGACGATGCGGTGCTCGTAGTCGAATTCGGGATGATGAAATTCCGGCCGCTCCGAAAAGCTGGCCTTGCGAATATGTAATCCGACGCCTGAGTAGCCTTTGCCGCCGTGCCAGTAACACCAGTACCCCTCGAGGTCGCAGATCCAGACGGGCAATTGATCCAACGACGCCTTTATTTCCTGAAGGCAGAGGACGTCGGGCTGCTCGCGATCGATCAGTTCCTGAAGCTGCGCCTGCCGCGCGCGGATGCCGTTGACGTTCCAGGTTGCGATTTTCATGGTGGGCCGGCGTCCGCCTGAAGGCGGACACTACGAGCACCAGGATACTGGTCTGACGGTTGCATTTTGTGCGGTATGCCTCAGCCGCGGAACGAGGAATACGAGGTTGACGAGCTTGTCGCTGACGTCGCGCGGCTGCGCATTGCGACCGTCAACGTCTACTTCGTGGGCCTGCCGCGAAAAAGCAACGGCACCAGCGGCGCGCATCCGGTGTGGGTGCTCGTTGACGCCGGTCTGGCGCATGGAGCGGCCGAAATCCTTCGCGTCGCCGCTGAACGGTTTGGCGTCGAGTCGCGTCCGGCGGCCGTCGTCCTGACGCACGGCCATTTCGATCATGTCGGTGCGCTCCCGGCCCTGCTTGCTGTGTGGGATGTGCCGGTTTACGCGCACATGGCCGAGTTACCTTTCCTGACAGGACGCGCAGACTTTCCGCCGCCGGATGCGACGGTCGGGAGCGGCATGCTCGCCCGGCTGGCCCCTCCGGTCCCCGAAGCCGGCGTCGATCTCGGCGATCGTGTCCAGGCGCTTCCGGCGAACGGCCGCATACCCGCCATGCCGACTTGGCGGTGGATTCACACGCCCGGCCATTCGCCAGGCCATATTTCGCTCTTTCGCTCGACCGATCGCCTGCTCATCGCCGGTGACGCCGTCGCCACGACGGATCAGGCGTCGATCTATTCGAGTCTCGCGCAGCGCCGTGAGCTGTCCGGGCCGCCGGCGTACTTCACGATCGATTGGGACAAGGCCGAACGTTCGGCGGCGATCCTGGCCTCGCTGAGACCGGCGATACTGGCCGCCGGACATGGCGAGCCAATATCGAATGTCACGCTCGCCGCCGACTTTGCCGCGCTGGCGCGGGACTTCAATCGCCGCGTGCGCCCCACGCACGGACGCTACGTCGTTCAGCCGGCCTTCGCGGAAGGCGATCGCATCAGCACGCTGCCGGTGTCGGCGCGCGCGAACCGCGTGCGCTGGGGCGCCGTTTCCGGAGTCGCCGCCGCGACACTGGCCGGGACGTGGCTGTACCGCCGCTTCGCGAAACGGTGATCGCGACACACTGAGACACCGAGACACCGAGCAATAGACGCCGTCACCCGTGGGGCCTTGTCGGGCTCGCCTCGCGAACCCGCAGGGTTCGCGCCACGTAATCGAATCCGCGGTTCGCGCGCTCCCCGGCTATTATTCCGACGTGACGCAGCTGCGGGCGCTCCTCGTCCTCGGGCTGATTATCGGCATTGCCGGTTCCCAGTCGCGCACGATCTCGCAGGTCCTTGTCAGCGTCACGTCGCCCGCAGAGGAGTTTGGCGCCTCCATCGGCGACGATTACTTCCTCGCGACATATCAGCAGCTCGAGCGGTATTGGCAGAAGCTGGACGCGGAATCGGATCGCGTGCGGCTCGTCTCGATCGGCCGGACCGAAGAAGGCCGTGACCAGTGGATGGCGGTGGTTTCCGCGCCGGAAAACATCGAGAGACTCGATAGGTACCGCGACATCTCGCGCCGACTCGCGCTGGCCGATGCGGACGAGGCGCAGGCGCGCGCGCTGGCCGCGGAAGGCAAGGCCATCGTCTGGATCGACGGCGGGTTGCACGCCGACGAAGTGCTCGGCGCACAGCAACTGATCGAGCTCGTCTACCAGCTTGCGCGCGGTGACGACGAGGAGACGCTGCGGTTCCTGAAGGACGTGATCGTGCTCGCCGTCCATGCCAATCCGGACGGTCACGCGCTGGTGGCCGACTGGTACATGCGCGAACGCGATCCGCTGCGGCGGACGCTCGACGGGCTGCCGCGTTCGTACCAGAAGTACATCGGCCACGACAACAACCGGGACTTCTTTCTGTCCAGCCAGGCCGAGACGATCAATATGAACCGTATTCTCTACAAGGAGTGGTTCCCGCAGATCGTGCTCGATCATCATCAGCCGGGCCCGCCCGGCACCGTGATGTTTGCGCCGCCGTTTCGCGGGCCCTTCAACTACGTGATCGATCCGCTGGTCCCGGCGACGCTCGATCTCGTGGGCGATGCGATGCAGGCGCGGTTTGCCGCCGAAGGCAAGCGGGGCGTCACGATGCGCGGCGGCGCGGCGTACTCCGGATGGTGGAATGGCGGCCTGCGCACCTCGGCGTACTTCCACAATCAAATCGGCCTGCTGACCGAGACCACCGGCGACCCGACGCCGATGAATCTTGCGCCGGTTCCGGATCGCCAGGTGCCGACGGCTGATCTGCCGCTGCCGATCGCCCCTCAGCGCTGGCATTTCCGTCAGGCAATTCAGTACTCGATGACGGCGAACCGAGCCGTCCTGGACTTCGCATCACGCTCCCGCGAAACGCTCCTCGTGAACGCTTACGAGATGGCGAAAAACGCGATCGTGGAGGGAAGCCGCGATTCGTGGATGCAGATGCCCGCCGGGCGCGACCGCGGGCTGCGCGCGCCGCGCGCGTATGTGATTCCCGCGACGCAGCCGGATTTTCCGACGGCCACCAAGTTCGTGGACGCACTGTTGAAGGCCGGGATCACTGTTCACCGTGCGCGCTCGCCGTTTCGCGCGAACGGCACGTCGTACGCCGCCGGGTCGTACGTGGTCAGAACGGCGCAGCCATTCCGGGCGCACGTTCTCGACATGTTGGAACCACAGCACTATCCCGACGGCCAGGCGCCGTACGACATAGCCGGCTGGACGCTCGCCTTGCAGATGGGCGTGAAGTTCGACCGCGTTTTCGAGGCCGTCGACGGCCCGTTCGAACGGATCGACGTCGTCGAGCCGCCGCGGTCGGCCGTACGGGGCGGCGGTCACGCCGGATACTTCCTGAGCCATCACCAGAACGACAGCGCCGTCGCCGTCAACCGGCTCTTGCGAGCCGGGATTCCGGTGTACTGGCTGGGCGATCGCACCCTTGCGTCCGAGGATCGTACGGGATCCATTTATGTTCGTCCCGGCGATCGGGCGCGCGACATCGTCGCGCGCGCCGCGCGCGAACTGGGTGTCGCCGTAACCGCGGCAGATACCGAGCCCACCGGACCGACGCTCCGCCTTCATCCGCTTCGGATCGGGTTGTGGGATCGATACGGTGGCGCAGCGAGCAGCGGCTGGATTCGATGGATTCTCGAACGTTACGAGTTCCCCTTCGAGCTCGCCTTCGTGCAGAGCATCGATCGCGGCGATCTGGCCGCGAAGTACGACGTGCTGATTCTCCCGGACGAAGCGCAAATACAGCGCGTGGATCGAACGCCGATGAACGTCCCGTCGCTGTATCGGGACCAGACCGGTGTGCTGACCGCTGAACGCAGTGTTCCGGCCCTGCGGAGCTTCGCCGAGAGCGGCGGGACCCTGATCACGATCGGCCAGGCGGCGCGGCTCGCCGCTTCGCTTGGTGTGCCCGCAGAGGAGATCTCCTACGACATTCCGGGCTCCATCCTGCAGACGGAAGTCGACAACACGACGCCGATCGGCTTCGGATTCGAAAAGAGAGTCGACGTGTTCTTCGACAACAGCCCCGTCTTCCGGCTGAAAGGAAGCGGGACCCCCGTCGCCCGCTACGGGGCCTCGCCGTTGCGCAGCGGGTGGGCGCGAGGCCAGGAGCAGCTGGCCGGAGGACTGGCCGCCGCCGCGGTGCCATTGGGCGCCGGCCGGCTCATCGTGTTCGGCCCGCAGATTGCGTTTCGCGCCCAGTCGCACGCTACCTTCAAGTTCCTCTTCAACGCCATCTACTACTCGAACGCCGAGCCTCACGACCTTACGTCCGAGCCCAGCCGCTGAGATCTATCGGATTTTTCAAATGCGCCTAGCGCGATGTCGTGGGGCGAGCCTTGCAGGCTCGCCTCGCGAACCCGCAGCGTTCGCGCCACGGAAGTGAAATCCGCGCTAACGGGCGACCCCGAACTGCCGAACAGGCATCCGGCTTGCGATCGCCCCGGCAACTCTCGGAGGTGAAGTCAGCTCATGGACACACGTTCGCTGCTGAGCGGAATTGCCATCGGCGCGGTCGCGGCGTCGATCCTCGATCCCGGCCGGGGTGCCAGGCGTCGTGCGCTGCTGCGCGACAAGGCGGTTCGTGCGACTCGGGTGACCAGTGACGCATTCGAGACGACGATGCGCGACCTGTCGAATCGAACGCGAGGCTTTGCGGCTGAGACGCGCGGTTGGATCGAGGAGCGCGCGGTCAACGATGCGCGCCTGCTCGAGCGGGTCCGGGCCCGCCTCGGGCGAGTCTCCTCTCATCCGCGGGCTATTGACGTCGAGGCACAGGGTGGACAGGTGACGTTGCGTGGTCCCGTTCTTTCCTCCGAAGTTCAGGACCTCCTGTCGGCGGCGGCGGACGTGCGGGGCGTGCGATCGGTCATCAACGAGCTTGCGCCGCACGATTCATCCGAAGGGGTGCCAGCGCTGCAGGGCAGAGGGCGCCTGGCCGGACCGCGGCTGGATCTGCTGCAGTCACGTTGGGCGCCCGCGACCCGCGCGCTCGTTGGTGCAGCGGCGGTGGCCGCCGGCGGTCTGGCGATTGCGTATAGACGCCGCTAGTCGAGTTTTATTTCCTTCCATAAGCGGTGTACCGTGAAGAAGGACGGCGGCCGGTGCCGCCGTCCGGCTGGTGCAGCTGGCGTCCGTGCTGCGCCACGGCAGACCTTGCATCCACGTCGGTCCTCCCCGCGTCTTACCTGCCTGGGTTGCCGCGACCAATTTCGACGCCTTCTAATGGTCTGTATCAACTGGAAGAGTACCGCCAGCAACGAGGTTCGACCGCGAATTTCCGGCCGCGACAACGGCGCGGCCGGTCGTCAATCGGGAAGCACATACCAGTAAGGACAGCTATCAGGATGTTGAATCCACGCCGTCAAGTAGCCGCGTTGGCGGTCTTGGGCTTGTGTACGACGTTCGGTGCGCCGCTCAGGGGGCAATCGACCGACGACGTCCCGGCGGGCCCGCTGACGCTCGAACAGGTGCTGACGCTTGCGGAAAAGCGCAGCGAGTCCATTGCCATCTCGCGTGCCGCCGTCCAGCGCGCCGACGGAGAACAGACGCGCGCCCGCAGCGGACTCTACCCGCAGCTGTCGGCGTCAGCGTCGTACGACCGCGCGCTTGCGTCCGAGTTCGAGGGCATTTTCGACAACACCGACTTCGGCAGCGGCGAGGAGGACGGAAGTTTCGAAGATCTGCCCTTCGGCCGCGAGAACACGTGGCGCATTTCCTTCGCGCTCTCACAGAACCTGTACACCGGAGGACGGCAATCCGCGCAGAACCGGATCGCCGAGGCCGGACGCGAGGCGGCGAGCCTGGGCGTCTCGACGTCCAGAGCGCAGCTGCTGTTCGACGTCACCCAGGCGTACTACGACGCCGCGTTGAGCGACCGCCTCGTGCGCATTGCGGAAGCGACGCGCGAACAGGCGGACGCGACGCTCCGCCAGACACAGGCCGGATTCGACGCGGGAACGCAACCTGAGTTCGAGCTCGTCCGCGCGCGTGTCACGCGCGACACGCAGACTCCTCTGGTGATCCGTCAGCGCGCCAACCGCGAGGTCGCGCTGCTTCGTCTGAAACAGCTTCTCGATTTGTCCCAGGAGTTCGACCTGCAGCTGGCCGACTCCCTTGGCGACGAACGGCTCCTGCCGCCGGCGGCCTTTGCGGCCAGCGTCGCGCCATTCGAGCAGTCGCTGCCGGTCGGGGACGCGGCGGCCCTGACCGCGGCGGCCCGCACCGGCATCGCGGTTCCCGATCGAACCGTGGTCAACGAAGCCGCCGCCACGCTGCGACTCCGCGAGTCGTCGCTCAAGCTGGCCGAGGCGCAGAAAAAGCCACAGATTGCGTTGAACTCGACGTATTCACGAATCGCCTACCCATCGAACTTTTTCCCCGCGTTTGACCGTAGCAACTGGTCAGTGGGCGCCACGCTGAACATTCCGGTACTCACGGGCGGCCGGCAGCGGGGCGACGAGCAGGTGGCACGCGCCGAGCTTGAGCAGGCGCGGCTGCAGCTGCGGCAGACGCAGGAACTGGCGGCGCTGGACTCCCGTGCCGCGTGGGCCGAACTGATCGCTGCCCGTGCGGCCTGGGAGGCGAGCGCCGGTACGGTCCAGCAGGCGGCGCGGGCGCACGAGATTGCCGACGTTCGGTACCGCGCGGGGGTATCAACCCAGCTCGAACTGTCGGATGCGCGCGTCTTGCTGCAGCAGGCCGAGGTCAATCGCGCCCAGGCCGCGCGCGACCTGCAGGTGGCGCGCGCGCGGATGGCGCTTCTGCCCGATCTGCCAATCGGCGCGTCGGTGACGCCTCGATTACCGGTGCTGCCGCAGCAGGTGCCGCCGGCTACGCAGCCTTCGCCGGGCGTTCCGGGCGGCAGCAACGCGGCGATTCAGGCCGGCGGTTTCCAGACGGGTGGATTCCAGGCAGGGACTCGATGACACGATCACGTAATGCAGAATGCAGAATGGGGAATGCAGACGGGATGACGCGTATCGGAAGAAGTGCGGCGGCGCGGCTGGTGGCTGCATTCTGCATTCTGCATTCTGCATTGCTCGTGACAGCCTGCACCACGGAAGCGGAAAAGCCTCCGGCCGCGCCGCCTCCGGTCCGCGTCGGCGGCGAGAACGTGGTGACGGTCTCGCGCGACACCATCGTGATCGGCCCGATCGTGTCCGGTGAATTGCGTGCGGAACGCGAGGCGACGGTGCGCGCGGAGATCGGCGGGTCGATGACCCAGGTCAACGTCCGCGAGGGACAGGCGGTCGGACGCGGCATGATCCTCGGCCGCATCGAAACGCGCACCCTGGACGACGTCCGGCAGTCGGCGATGTCCTCCGTGCGGAACGCCGAGAACCAGCTGGCGGTGGCGCAGCGGGAACAGGACCGCACCGAAACGCTCGTCAAGGCGGGAGCGCTGGCCGCCCGCGATCTCGACGTGGCGCGGCAGAACATCACCGCGGCCGAGGCGCAGCTGGCGGATGCGAAGTCGCGTCTGGCATCGGCGGAACGTCAGCTTGCCGATACGGTCCTGCGCGCCCCGATCAACGGCATCATCGCCAACCGGCCCGTGAACATCGGCGACGTGGTCGGCGTCGGCGCCGAGCTCTTCACCATCATCGATCCCTCGTCGATGCGGCTCGAGGCGTCGGTACCGTCGGACGATCTGTCCCACCTGCGTATTGGCGCGAAAGTGGACTTCACCGTGCGCGGCTACGATCAGCGCTTCGAAGGGCGGATTGCGATGATCTCGCCGCAGGCCGACCCGGTGACGCGGCAGGTGCCCATCTACGTGTCGATCCCGAACGTCGGAGGACGTCTCGTGGCCGGTCTCTTTGCCGAGGGCCGCGTCGTCAGCCAGTCCGCGGAGGGCCTGGTCGTGCCGCTCAATGCGGTGAACATGGCGAGCGGGATGCCGTGGGTGCTGCGCGCCAACGGCGGCAGGACCGAGCGGATCGACGTTCGCCTCGGCCTCCAGGATCCGCGGTCCGAACGCGTGCAGGTGGTGGCCGGCCTGAACGAAGGTGACATGCTGCTGCGCGGCGCGGCACAGGGAATTACGCCTGGAACGCCGGTGAGTCTTAATGGAGGAGCACCATAATTCAGAATTCTGAATGCAGAATGCAGGCGTCAAGGCCTGTAAATCTGCATTCTGGATTCTGCATTCTGAATTACTCGAATGTTCATTTCAGATACCGCAATCAAGCGTCCGGTTCTCACCGTCGTGGCGATGCTGATCCTCGTGGTGTTCGGGATCGTCGCGCTGACGCAGCTCGACACCGACGAATTCCCCGAGATCGACGCCCCGATTGTCGTGATCGCGATTCCGTACCCCGGCGCGTCGCCCGACAACGTCGAGCGCGAGGTGATCGAGCCGATCGAGGAGGTCATCTCCGGCATCAGCGGCGTCGATCGCATGCGCTCGAGCTCGCTGGACGGTTTCGGCAACATCATCGTCGAGTTCGTGTTCGAGAAGGATCCGCGCGTCGCCACGCAGGAGATTCGCGACGAGATCTCGGGAATCCGGAACGAGCTGCCGCCGGAGATGGAGGAGCCGATCCTCACGCGGTTCGATCCGCAGGATCAGCCGATCGTCTCGCTGACGCTGTCGTCGCCCGGCCTGACCGGAGCCGAGCTGACGAGAATGGCGGACCCCGGGATTACCAGGCAGTTCCGCGGCATTCCGGGCGTGGCGTCGGTCGATCTCGCCGGAGCAGTCGAACGGGAGCTGGTCGTCGAGATCAGGCCGCGCGACCTGCAGTCGGCCGGCGTCAGCGTGGCGCAGCTGGTGTTGAGCCTGCAGTCGCAGAACCTTGCCGCGCCGGTTGGCCGCCTCGAAAGTGAGCTGGAGGAGCGGACGATCCGCCTGCGCGGCCGTCTCGATGCTCCGACGGAGTTCAAGGACCTCATCGTCTCGCAGTCGGGCGGCCGCGTCGTCCGCCTGGGCGACGTCGCCGATGTCCGCGACTCAACCGAGGAACCGCGCTCCTTCGCCCTGTACGACGACGAGGAAGCCGTCGGCATCAACATCATCAAGTCCAGCGGCTTCAGCACGACGGCGGTTGCTGCCGACATCAGGGCGGCGGTCGAAGAAATTCAGAAGACGCTGCCGGCCGGCGTGACGCTGCGCGTGGTGCGCGATTCGGGCATCCGCGTCGACAACTCGGTCCGCGGCGTGCAGGAAACGCTGCTCGAGGGCGCCGGGCTGACCGTCCTCGTCGTGTTTCTCTTCCTCAATTCCTGGCGGTCGACCGTGATCACCGGTCTGGCGCTGCCCGTGTCCGTTCTGGCGTCGTTCATCGTGGTCTGGATGTTCGGTTTCACGCTGAACACGATGTCGCTGCTTGGACTGTCGCTGGCGATCGGCGTGCTCATCGACGACGCGATCGTCGTGCGCGAGAACATCGTACGGCACGTCGAGATGGGGAAGGGGCACTACCGCGCCGCGTTCGAGGGCACCGACGAGATCGGCCTCGCCGTCACCGCAACAACGATGTCGATCGTCGTCGTGTTCCTGCCGGTCGCGTTCATCACCGGAATTGCCGGGCAATGGTTCAAGCCGTTCGCGCTGACGATCGCCTGCTCGGTACTGGTGTCGCTGTTCGTGTCGTTCTCGCTCGACCCGATGCTCTCGGCGTACTGGCCTGATCCGGATACGCCGATGGAGAAACGGTCGTGGGTCTCCCGCACGCTCGGCGGTTTCAATCGCTGGTTCGATCGGCAGGCCGACGCGTACAAGGGCGTTGTCGCCTGGGCGCTCGACCATCGCGCGGCGATGATCGTCCTGGCGCTGGCGACGTTCGTTGGCGCGCTCGCGCTGCCGGCGATGGGCGTCATCGGCGGCGGGCTGGTGCCGGAAACCGACGAGTCGGAATTCTCGATCATTCTCGAGACGCCACCCGGTTCCAACCTCGCCTACACGAAGTTGAAGGCCGCCGAGGTGTCGCGCGTCGCCCGGTCCCAATCCGAGGTGCTCTACGCTTACGCCTCCGTCGGTGGCCAGGGCGAGGCGGTCGATGAGGGCACCGTGTTCGTCAAGCTCTCGCCCAAGAGCGACCGGTCGCGCAGCCAGGCGGAAATCGTGACGGCGATTCGCCGTGATCTGTCGCAGCTCGCCGGCGTCGACACGTCGATGACCGTCGGCTGGAACGACGAAAAGCAGATTCAGCTCCAGCTGCAGGGCGACGATGCGGCAACGCTGGCGCGCCTGGCGGACGCGATCTCGGCGGAGGTCAAGAAGGTGCCTGGTGCCGTTGACGTCGGCCTGTCAACAAAAGGCCAGAAGCCGGAGCTCAACGTGCAGATCGACCGCGCGCTGGCCGGCTCGCTCGGCGTCACCGTCGGTCAGGTTGCCCAGGCGTTGCGGCCGGCGTTTGCGGGCATCGATGTTGGCGACTGGGTCGACCCGTCCGGCGAAACGCGTGACGTAACGGTGCGATTGGCGCCCGAATCGCGCACGGTGGTTGCCGACCTCGAGTCGCTGCCGCTGGTCGTCAACAGCGAGGAAGGCCCGCGGGCGATTCCGCTCGGGCAGATTGCCCGGGTGGCGCCGTCGATCGGTCCCGCGCGCATCGACCATCTCGATCGGGAGCGGGTCATCACCATCGAGGCGAATACCGAGGGCCGGTCGCTCAACGACGTCTCGACCGCCATCATGTCGCGGATCCAGGAGGCGGTGCCGCTTCCTGCCGGCTACGCGATCAGGCAGGGCGGCGAAACCGAGTCGCAGCAGGAGATCTTCACGCAGATGATCATCGCGCTCGGCGTTGCGGTGATGCTGATGTACTTCGTCCTGGTGATCCAGTTCGGCTCGTTCCTCGAGCCGTTCTCGATCCTGCTCTCGCTGCCCTTGTCGCTGATCGGTGTGATGCTCGGGCTGGCAGTGACCGGCGAGACGCTCAACATCATGAGCATGATCGGCGTCATCCTGCTGATGGGCATCGTCGCCAAAAACGCCATTCTGCTGATCGACTTTGCGAAATGGTCCGAGGAAAAGGGCATGGACCGGCGCGAGGCGCTGATTCAGGCCGGGCGCGTCCGGCTGCGGCCGATCCTGATGACGACCTTTGCGCTCATTGCCGGGATGGTGCCGGTGGCGCTCGGGGGAGGTGAGGGTGGAGACTTCCGCGCGCCGCTCGGAATTGCGGTCATCGGCGGCGTCATTACGTCCACGCTGCTGACGCTGCTCGTCATTCCGACCGTCTACGAAACACTGGCCGATGCCCGCGACTGGCTTAACGATAGGTTCAGGGGTTCAGAAGGTTCAAAGGGTGCAGAGGGTCTCGTTCTTGAACCTCGCGGAACCCACAGCCCTTCATGAACCTGAGTACCCCGGCCCATTGAACCTATTGCCCTCATGAACGCTTGAACCGGCTGAAAAGCGTAGTACAAAGGCGCATGCACAATCCGCTCGTCCCTGAAACGCTGGAAGGCTGGAGCCTGCTGCACCTGATGTACCGCGTGGGGTGGGACAGCGTCCGCCGTCTCGGCGACGACGACCTGCAGCGGATGTCCGATGAGGCGGTGCGCGCGCTTGCGGTTCCCGATGCCGGCGCGACGGCGTTCGTGCAGATGCTCGGACACAAGGCCGACCTGATGTTCATCTGCTTCCGCCGCGACTTCGAGCAGCTGGCGCAGGCGCAAGTGGCGCTGTCGCGCACCGAGCTGCATACGATTCTTCAGCCGACCACCTCTTACGTGTCCGTTGTCGAGCTCGGTATGTACGAGATGACCGGCAAGCTGCACCAGCAGCTGGGCGCCAGGCACAAACCCGGCAGCGATGAATTCGAATCCGCATTCGACGCCGAGATGGAAACGCAGCGGCAGCGCGTGATGAACCGGTTGTTCATCGAGCTGCCGAAGGCGCGCTACGTCTGCTTCTACCCGATGAACAAACGGCGCGGGGAAGGGAACAATTGGTACTCCGAGACGTTCGAACGTCGCGCGGCGATGATGCGCGAACACGGCATGATCGGGCGCACGTACTCCGGCAAGGTGACGCAGGTGATTTCCGGCTCCATCGGATTCGACGACTGGGAATGGGGCGTGGACCTCTTCGCGCAGGATCCGCTGGTGTTCAAGAAGCTGATTTACGAGATGCGTTTCGACGAAGCGAGCGCACGCTTTGCGGAGTTCGGACCGTTCTACACAGGCCTCCAGTTCGCTCCGGCCCAGCTGGCTGCCTACCTTCGAGGCGCGATCCCGGCGCTGGAATAACGTGTCCAAGGCGATGGCGTGTTCTGTGATCGGGATGCGTCATTTGTGAACGCCGGTTTCCACTGCCGGATCAGGGACGTTCAGCCAACTCACGCAGAATCAGCGACTACCGGTTTCCATCCCTAAAAGAGAGTGCAGGCGCGGGAATTGCTGTGGTCGGGGGGGCGTGGACACCATGACGCCCCAGGAGACGTTCGTCACCCGGCTGCGCCGACACCGCCAGAAATGCCGAATCTCGCTCGAGGAGTTGGCGGAGGACACCAGGGTCAAGAAAGAACTGCTCGAGGCGCTGGAGAACAACGATCTGTCCCAGTGGCCGCGGGGACTTTACGCGCGGGCGTGGATTCGCAGCTACGCCTGGGTCGTCGGGATGGACCCGGACGAGACCGTCGACGAGTTCTGCCGCCTGTTCCCCCACGGCGATCGGCGCGCCAACAACACGATCCGCGGCATTGCTGCCATCGTTGCGTCCCCGTCCGAATATCGCGACGAGATCGCTCACCCGGAACGACGCGGAGCGCCGCCGCAGCAACAGCCGGCACCACCACCGGAGACATGGCATTCGCCGATGACGCAAGGCCTTCGCGCCGTGTGGAGTCGCGTGGCGAATGCGGCAGGTCCTTACCTTCGCGCGCGTCGCGCTCCTCGGACGACTCTCTAGTTGGCTAGTTGGCTAGTTAGATAGTTCGTAGAACTCACTACGAACTATCCAACTATCTAACTATCCAACTAGGGAAGCAGCGCCTGCTGCGATTCGACGAACCGCCGGTGCAGCGCGCGCACCGCATCCTCCATCCGTTCACGCGCCACCATCCACGTAATCCGGAAAGACGACGTCGCCGTTCCACGCGGATCAATGCCGCTTGCCCGCAGGGTATCGCTTCCGGCGCGGACGTTCGCATAGGTGGCGTTGATGCCGGCCCCGACGACGCTGACGGCCGCCAGGCCGTCGACAAATCTGGTACCGGCGGCGGCGTACTTGTCGATTGCCTCGCGAAGGCGGCGCTCGTCGTGCAGGTTGTCGCGCGAAATCACCACCGTCGTGCGGTCGTCGAAGACATGCAGTTGTTTGCCCGGAACCCCGCGTTCGTCGAGCAGTGCGAGGACATCCGCCGCAGTGCCGCTGCTCTCGAGGATCAGGACGTCCCGCTCGCTGGCGACGCCGACGACAGTGCCGGGCATCCGCGGCGGCGTTTTGCGGACGACCGTGCCATCGCTCGACGGGTCGGGTCCCGGTAGTGGTCCGGCAGTCGCGCGCGCGTAGATCGCGATGCCTTTCTCCTTGGCGAACTCGACCGCCTGCGCGTTGAGAACCCTGGCGCCGGCCTCCGCCATCTCCTGAGTTTCCTCGTACGACAGCGAGCCGATGCGGCGGGCTGCCGGCACGACGCGCGGATCGGCCGAGTACACGCCGTCCACGTCCGAGCAGATCTCGCAGAACTCCGCGTCGAGCGCGGCGGCAATGGCGACGGCGGTGGTGTCGCTCCCGCCGCGGCCGAGCGTGGTCACCTCCTTCTTGTAGGAAACGCCCTGGTAGCCGGCGACGACGACGATCCGTCCGCGCGCCAGCTCGTCCTGGATGCGGAACGGCCGTACCTCGATGATTCGCGCGTCGACGTGGCGGTCGTTGGTGATGATCCCGGACTGGCTGCCCGTGAAGCTGATCGCGTTCCCTCCGAGCTCGCGGATGGCCATCGACAGCAGGGCCATCGAGATCCGCTCGCCCGCGGACAGCAGCATGTCGAGTTCCCGCCGATCAGGGTTGGCCGACACCTCCCTGGCCAGCTCCAGCAGCTCGTCGGTGGTATCGCCCATCGCCGAGACAACGACCACCACATCGTGGCCCTGCTCGCGGGTCCGCATCACGCGGGAGGCGACGGCCTTCAGTTTCTGCACGTCGGCGACGCTGCTGCCGCCGTACTTCTGGACGATGACCGCCATGGCGACCAGAATACTAGTTGGTAGTTGGATAGTTCGTAGTTCGTAGTCCGATATAATCGCGACTTTGAATTGGAGATGGCACAGATGGCCGTTCGAACGCTTCTTACCGCGCTTGCACTGATCGTCGGATTGACATGGTCAACACTGGCTCAGCAGGCGCCGGCGCCGCTGCGCACGCCCGACGTGATTTTCGTCCCGACGCCGCAGGAAGTCGTCGACGTCATGCTGAAAATCGCCAAGGTCACGAAGAACGACGTCGTCTACGACCTCGGGTCGGGCGACGGCCGCATTCCGATCACCGCCGCCAGGGTCTACGGCGCGCGCGCCGTCGGCATCGATATCGACCCCGAGCGGATCCGCGACGCCAACGAAAACCTGAAGTCCGCGGCGGCGAGCGACCGGACGATCCTGCAGCGCGTGCAGTTCCTGAACCAGGACCTCTTCACGACCAACATCAGCGAGGCGACCGTGGTCACGCTGTATCTGCTGCCGTCGCTGAACCTGAAGCTGATTCCGAAGCTGAACAAGGAACTGAAGCCGGGTACGCGCGTCGTTTCTCACGCGTTCGACATGGGCCCGGACATCAAGCCGAAGATGGATCCGGTCAACGTGAACGGACGGACCGTCTACTACTACACTGTTCCGATCCAGTAGGTCCGCCTGAAGGCGGACACTACGTCGAGGGACACGACGTCGACGCTACCGTTTGCCTTTCGGGACGGTCCCGTAATAGTCTTGAGACTTAATCTCAGTTTACGGGGCTGTCCATGTTTCCAGCATTTCTGATCACGCTCCGCGAGGGGCTCGAAGCGTTCCTCATCATCGCGATTTCGCTGACGTACCTCCGCAAGACCGGCCGCAGCGGGCTCGTGCCTGCCGTTCATTGGGGCATCGGCCTGTCGGTTCTCATCAGCATCGGCGCCGCGTTCCTCTTCTCACGCGCCAGCAACCAGGCGCTGTGGGAAGGAGTGCTCGCTCTGGTCGCAGCGGCGCTGGTGGCAACGCTGATCGTCCATATGTGGCGGCACGGCAAGCGCCTGAAGCGCGAAATCGAAACGCGTCTCGAAGCGTCCGCGCTGCAACTCGGCGCGAAGGCCTTCGTCGGCGTGTTTCTGTTCACGGTACTGATGATCACGCGCGAGGGGATGGAGACCGCGCTGCTGATGGGAACGCTGATATTCCAGAACAGTCCGGTGGCGATCACTGCCGGCGCTGCCGGTGGCGTGCTATGCGCCGCGTTCGTCGCCTGGCTGTGGTCGAAATACGGCCACCGTGTGAATCTGGCGCTCTTCTTTCAGGTCACGGCGGTCTTTCTTGCCGTCTTCGTCGTTCAACTGGTCATCTATGGCCTGCATGAATTGACCGAGGCGAACCTCTTCCCGGGCAGCGAGAGGCTGCATTGGGCCACCGAGCCATACGGGCCGGACGGGCGGTACGGCCAGTTCCTGACCTACCTGCTCGTGCTGCTGCCGCTTGGCTGGCTCGCATTCGCCGCGTTCCTCGGAGGCAACAAGCGGGCGCAACGGCTGCCGCCGGAAGTCGCCGCGCGGTGATGCGTGGCGCAGCCGAAGCCGCCAGTTACCGCCGAGCTCGTCTGGGCGGAGGATCTGCGCTTCGGCGTCACCAGCGCCAGGATTGCCACCGTCGTCGACGGGCAGAGCACGGCCGGTGCGTCACCGGTGCAAATGCTGGTCATTGGACTGGCGGCGTGCATGGGGATGGATGTCGTTGACATCATCCGCAAAGGCCGCCACGCGCTGACCGCCTTTCGCACGTCGATCGTCGCCGAGCGGCAGCAGCAGATCCCTCACCGGCTCACGAAGGTGTCGCTCCACTTCCATGTCCACGGGGACGTCCCCGTTGCCGTCGTCGAGCGGGCGATCGCGCTGTCGCGCGACAAGTACTGTTCGGTCTGGCATTCCCTCCGCGAAGACATCGCGCTCGAAACCGCGCATACCATCGTCCCGTGAGGCGCCCGTACCTCGACTGGCTGCGCGGCATCGCCGTGCTGATCATGATCGAGGCGCACACCCTCGATTCGTGGACGCGAGTTGCCGACAGGAAGTCCTCCGCGTACCAGTGGGCGATTCTGATCGCCGGATACGGGGCGCCGATCTTTCTGTTTCTCGCCGGTATCACGCTGATGCTCGCCGCGGGCGGACGCCTGCGGAAGGGACTGAGCCTTCAGCAGGTGACGCGCGCCGCGGTCCGGCGCGGCGGCTGGATACTGGCGCTCGCGTTTCTTTTCCGTCTGCAGTCGTTTCTCATCAGCGGCGGGCGGTTTCCTCAGGCGCTGCTGAAGGTAGACATCCTCAACATCATGGGCGTGTCGATGCTTGTCGCAGCGCTCGGCTGGGGAGCGGCGACCACCGTGAAGCGACGGGCTCTCGTCTTCGCTGCGGTCACGATTGCCATGGCGATGGCCACTCCGCTGATTCGGAGCTGGTCCGCCCTCGACCCTCTCCCGGACTGGCTCGAGGCGTATCTGCGCCCGCGGCCGGGCCTGACGAACTTCACCCTGTTTCCCTGGGCGGCCTTCTTCACCGCAGGATGCGTTGCCGGCGCCTGGCTGGAGGACCGCCAGCCGTCGGACGACCGACCCCTCATGCGTTGGGTAACGGTGGCCGGTCTCGCCCTGGCCGCTGGAGGGTATGGCGCGTCCTTTCTTCCGCCCATTTACTCGGAAACTAGCTTCTGGACTTCGTCACCGACGTTCTTCTTCCTGCGGCTCGGCGTGCTGCTGATCCTTGTCGCGGCCGCCTATCACCTGAGTCTCTTCTGGCGATGGGAAGCCCTGCAGCAGTTCGGCCGCGCTTCGCTTTTCGTGTATTGGATTCACGTCGAGCTCGTGTACGGCGTCCTGTCGGCTCCGATTCATCGGCGTCTCGCGTTTCCGGTCGCGGTCGCCGCCTTTGTGGCTTTCACAGCCGCCATGTTCGGACTGGTTCGCTTCAGGGATTCGATTCAACGATGGCGAGGGCGTCCGACCGAATCAGGCGGAGCCGTCCGACTGTCGCCGTTGTCTGCAAATCGTCCTGTTTCGCGCAATTCCATATAAATCGTTACGGCCTAGCGTGTTACGGACGACGATTCCGGCAGCAAGGACGGATGACACGTTGATTTGCGCCAAAATCGAGTTGAGTTTGCGGCCATCAGCCCGATACAATTCGCCTCTTTCATGAGGCGGCAGGGCGCCGCCCGGGGGACACACACCGCATGATTAATGTCGCTGCCATCCGAATGCAGCAGTTCGGCGTGCAGTTCTACCAGGCTTCGCTGACTGCAGGCGACATCGACAAGCTGGTCCGCTTCGAGGTCCTGAACTACGGCGAGTCAGGTCAGCCGGTCAGGGGCGGCAGCAAGAAATCGCCATCCAAGGTCAACTGGGACCTGCTGGAACGTCGCATCGCGTCGAGCGAAAAGGCGTACCAGCGCCACATCATCAGGCGAAAGATCGACGAACTCGTCCAGTATTACGAGCAATGCCGGCAGGCCCACGATCTGCCGTCCATCCCCGGCGCGGTGATCATCTCGTGCGACGAGAAGCTGACATTCCATCCGGTTGAAAGCGGGTCGAACGTCGGGCAATTGAAGGTCCCGGAGCGCGAGGGCATCCTTCGGGCGATCGACGGACAGCACCGCCTGCTGGCGCTGCACGCGGACATCGACAACATGAAGGACGAGGACTTTCAGGTGCCGGCCATCATCTTCGACCGGCTGCCCGAGGACCACATCGTCCAGATGTTCGTCACCATCAACGCCAAGCACACACGGCTGAACGCCTCGCACCTGGTCAGTCTGTCCGGCCGTCAGCTCTACCGTGACGATGCGCTCGCAGCGGCGCACGATGTGGTTCGCGCGTTGAACGACCGCGAGGATTCACCGCTGCACGGCGAGATCAAGCTGCTTGGCGTCGGCCGCGGCCGCGTGGCGCAGGCACCGCTCGCCCAGGAGCTCAAGAAGCTGTTTGCAAGCGATGCGTTCGGCGGTCCGCGCAAGTCCGCGGATTTCCGCGAAGACTCGAAGCGGTTCTTCGTGAACTACTTCAAGCAGGTCTCGGTGGTGTTCGGGGCGGCCTGGAACGGCCGGAAGTACAGCATCAAGTCGGCGGCCGCGCTGCGCGCCTTTGTCCGTGTGGCCCCCGACGTCGTCCGGCGTCTCGATCAGGAACACGCCGACCGCAGCGACTTCCGCGCGATTGGCCGGGTCATCGCGCCCTGGGGCCGCCGTATTGGTGACCTGCGTTTCGAGAGTGAAGGCGCCTGGAAGCGTCAGGGCACCACGGTGGACTCGCTGGCCCGGGAGCTGAAACTGGCGCTGGAATACCCCGAAGGCGCAGGCGTCTAAAAAGACAGGGTGCAAAAGAAAGGATGGGACACCGTGAGGCATCCCATCCTGAATTGCCGGCCTGGCTCCCCCCAATATTCGCGGCACCTTGCCGCGAACCACAGACCGACGCACCCCTTAGTTCAACCATTGTGCCGCGCAATTTCCTGAGAAAATCGCACCGTTCGAGCCTGCGGCACCGTCAGGAATGTGCGGCCGGTTACAAGTGTGTTTATGCCTGTTCGGACCTCGGTTGATTTGAACGCCGACGTCGGCGAAGGGTGCGGACAGGACGTCTCATTAATGCCGCTGATTTCGTCGGCGAACATTGCCTGCGGTCTCCACGCGGGAGACGCCGACACCATGCGTGAGGCGGTGGCTCTCGCGCGCGCGCACGACGTCGTCATCGGTGCGCATCCCTCCTTCCCCGATCGCGAACATTTCGGACGGCGGGAGATGCGGCTTTCCGCCGAAGACCTGCGCGAATGCATCGTTGCGCAGGTGCGATCGCTCGCGGACGTCGCCGCGTC
>DASTBV010000157.1:0-7772 GCA_035711805.1 Vicinamibacterales bacterium | reverse complement strand
GCGCAGCACGAACGCCGTAAACGTGTTCGAGTTCGGTCCGGGCCAGATGCGGTAGCTGCGCTGGTAGGGGTACGCCTCGACGGCGCGCTCGATTCTGGCGATCAACTGGTCGACGCCGGCGCCACGCACGTCGGCGAGCAGCACCGGCAGGCTGCCGAACCAGCGCCCATCAGCGGGTCGCTGACTGACGCGCACGGCGCTGCCTCCGCGCCGCACGGCGAATCCGGTCACTTCGTAGACCGTGAACGCCGCGGTATGTGCGGGTTTGGCCGCAATCCAGGTGTGGACGCCAAAATACCCGCGCCAGCGCACTGCGCGCGCGGCGTACACCTGCACGACCGGCTCCGGTGTCACTGCCGGATCGGGAGCCAGCCCGGCGGGCGCACGGCTTGCCCGCCGCCAGTTGCCAATCGATTCCGGGTCCCGGTCGGCGTGCGCGAGGCCGAGCAGGACGACAGGCGTGACCGCCAGGAGCCACTTTGCACGTCCGCGCATCACGAATCCGACGATATGACGTTCCCGTTCAGGCGACAAGGGGCTGGAAAGGAGTAGACTCGTTTCGACGCCCCATGCCGTATCCAGCGCGTCCGATCCATATCGCCGTCGCTCTTCTCGCCGTGAGCGTCACGGTCCCGACCGTCAGGGCCCAGATCCAGTTCTTCAACGCCGGTCCGGGGCAGGAGCGGCAAGTGGTGGCGCAGTTCGACGCCGACAAGGACGGGCGCCTCAACGCGGCGGAGCGCGAGACGGCGCGTCAGTCGCTGCCGGCGCCGTTCGGCGGCCGCGGCGGCGGTCGCGGCGGCGGCAACCGGATGCCGCCCTCTCCCGGTGTCCCGCTCACGTCGAGCGAGGTGAAGCACTACCCGGATGCCCCCCTGTACGACGCGGCCACACTCAGAACGTTCTTCATCGAGTTCGAGAATCCGGATTGGGAGTCCGAGATGGTGGCCTTCAACAACACCGACGTCGAGGTGCCGGCGAAGGTCACGGTGGACGGCCGCGTCTACCCCGACGTGGGAGTCCACTTCCGCGGGAACTCGTCGTTCGCGGTCGGCAACGGCTACAAGCGGTCGCTGAACCTGACGTTCGACTTCGTCCACGAGGATCAGGCGATCGGCGGATACCGGACGCTCAACTTCCTGAACGCCAACAGCGACCCCACGCTGATGCGCACGGTGCTGTCGATGCACATCGCACGGCAGTACATTGCCGCACCGAAGGCCAACTTCGTTCGCGTCGTCATCAACGGCGAGAACTGGGGCGTGTACGCGAACGCCCAGCAGTTCAACAAGGAATTCGCCGCCGACAACTTCGGCACCACGAAAGGGATGCGCTGGAAGGTTCCGCAGGGGAATGGCCAGGTCGGTGGTTTCACGTATCAGGGCGACGACCCGAACCGCTACCGCAGGACGTTCCAGATCAAGTCGAAGGACGAGCCCGAGGCCTGGTCGGCGCTGATCGATCTCGCAAAGACGCTCTCCGAGACTCCGCCGGAATCGCTCGAAGCGGCCCTGGCGTCACGGCTGAACGTTGACGCGTACCTTCGTTTTCTCGCGCTCGACAACGTTATGGCCAGTGCCGACGCCTTCTTTCAGCGCGGCTCGGACTACTCGCTCTATCGTCACCCGGACGGGCAGTTCCAGTTCGTCTTCCACGATGCCAACGAGATGTTCAGCATGGGCGGAGGACGCGGCGTGGAGTTGAGCCCGCTGGTGGCGCAGAACGACACGACCAAGCCGATCATCGCGAAAGTCCTGGCGGTGCCGGCGCTGCGCGCGAGGTACCTCGCTTACGTCCGGGAGATAGCCGAGAAATCGCTCGACTGGAAGGTCGTCGGACCGGTCGTCGCGCGGTATCGCGAGCTGATCGCGGACGATGTCGCCCGCGATACGCGGAAGCTCTTCTCCACCGACGAGTTCCTCAGAACGACGGCGGATGATCCGGATAATCCGGCATTCGGGACACTGCGCAGCTTCTTCGAGAGCCGCCGCGCGTTCCTGCTGCGCTGGATGACCGAGAACGCCGCAGCCGCGGCGACCCCGGCCTCTACCCCATCACGCTGAGTAGTACGCGCCGACGCCTCTGGTTTTGCACGGCGCGCGTAGCCGGGAGCGGCACCTGCCGCCCCCGCTACGCCTGTCGGACGCTCCGCATCGTATCCGGAGGGGACAGCCGGCTTACCAGCGGAAGGTGACCCCGACAGTGGCCCGCCAGAAATCGTAGTCACCGAGCTCGATACCAAGGTCGTTGTCGGTATTCTGATCCGACAGCGTTTGATAGTAGCGAACGTCTCCCCGGAGACCGACGTTGCCGAAGTACGTCATCGCACCGCCGCCAAGGTTGAACGCGAACTTGTTGTCGCTCTCGTCGAACAGCAGTTCATCGCTCTCGACGGTCGCCGACACCCAGCCAACGCCGCCGGAGAAGTACGGCCGGAAGCCGGTGCCGCTGGTTCCACCGATTGGCGCACCGACAACCGCGTTGAACATGACACTTCTAGCTTTGTCATCGATGAAGTCAACATCATCGGCATCCAACAGCGGGTTGACCTCGGCCTCGTTGTCAAGATCGAGGAACCCGGGGGTGAAGGCGAACTCAGTCTCGAAGCCGACCGCGCCGGCACCCATCCATCCGATCGACGCCCCGTAGGTGAAGCCTGTGCCGCCACCGAACGAGCCGCCCACGTGCGGCGTAAACAACCAGTCGGCCCGCGCCGCCGCCGGTGACAGCAGCACGGCGAGACCGGCCAACATAACCCACTTCTTTATCATCGCGTCCTCCTGAACAGTCGCACTCTCCCGGCGGGAGCAGCAAACACCGTGCAACCGCACGTGCCAGTCCGGATCGGCACGCCGCTCTCTGCGATGAGCTCGCGTTAAAACACTGACGGTCAGGCTGTTCGACGTATTCCTGCGCTGCGCGCGGCGAAACGGCGAGTGTGCAAATCCGGCGTGCCGCACCACGGTGGCTTCCGGTGGGCCGTCACTGACGACAAGCAGCCGTGACCAGCTTGAGGCGAATTCGCCGAGCGATCGACCCGAGTCATTCCAACCGGGCGAGGATTCATGTACGCCGCGGACGTCCGTATACTGCGGTACGTGATCACCCGCACACGATCCCGCAATGCGTGTTTTGCGATCGTCGTACTCTGGGCCCTGGCGGCCGGCATCGTCACGCTCCGCGGCCAGGGCGCTCCGACAGCGGAGCAGCGATGCGCCTCCACAGCCGCGATTGCAGGGAAAGACCTCCCCAATTCAACAACGCAAATCGTTTCAGCCACCCAGCGCCAGGCGAGCCCGCTGCAGCCCTTCGGTGATCCCGCGCTGCCGGCGCACTGCGAGGTTCTCGGTCGAATGGGCGAACGGACCGGAGCCGACAAGCAGCGGTTTGCGATCAACTTCCGGCTGCGTCTGCCGGTGGAATGGAACGGGCGGCTCTTCTTCGACGGAGGCTCCGATACGAACGGCACCGTCGGCAGCGCCCACGGGGATCTGCAGGGCAACCAACCGACTGCCGCCCTGGCGCTCGGCTACGCCGTCGTCGCACAGGATTCCGGCCACGACAACAGGACGAACAGCGACCCGAAGCGTGGCGGGGCGCACAGCTTCGGCTTCGATGCCGAGGCCCGGCTCGATTTCGGGTATCGCTCGTACGACGAGGTGACCCGCGCCGCCAAGGCCATCGTCGCGAAACACTACGGCAGAGCCGTCGAAAAGTCGTACTTCGCCGGCTGCGGCGAAGGGGGGCGCGAGGGCATGATGCTGGCGCGGCGGTTCCCGCAGCATTTCGACGGCATCCTCGCGTGCGCTCCCGGCGTGCATGTGCCGCAGGCAGCGCTCGGGGCGCTCGCCGACAGCCGCGTTTTCGCCGCCGTCGCCAAGGCATTCGGCGCGGCCGACACGGCAGGCCGGCCGCTCCTGACAAAGGCATTTACGGACGAGGACCTCGCGCTCGTTGCGGGCGGGGTGCTCGAAGCGTGCGATCGGCTCGATGGCCTGGTGGACGGACTGAGCCAGAACTTCACCGCGTGTACCGACGCGGTGGTGCTGCCCCAGCTCAAGGCCGTCACCTGTAAAGCCGAGAAGACACCGCAATGTCTTGCCGCCACACAAGTCGCGGCGATGGCCACGGTCATCGCGGGGGCCAAACTGCCGGACGGACGCCTCGTTTATGCGCCGCGCGTGTGGGATCCAGGCATTGGCGGTCGAATGCGACTCGGATTCAATCAGGGATGGCGCAGCTGGAAACTGGGCAACTACACGTCGATCACGAATAACTCGCTCGATCTGATCCTGGCGTCCGGCGCCGTGGCGTCGATCTTCACGACGCCGCCGACTCCAGTGGATCCGGCGGACGGAGCGGTTGCCTACGGGTTGTCGGTGAACCTCGCCCAGGCGGCGCGCGCGATGACCGTTCCCTCCGGAATCTTTCGCGAGTCCGCAGTCGATTTCATGAGAGCTGATTCGACCGACCTGGCAACGTTCCGTGACCGCGGCGGTAAGTTGATCATCGTTCACGGCGCCGCTGACCCGGTTTTCTCGCTCGCCGACACCGTTGACTGGTGGAACGCGTTGAACAAGGTCGAAGGCGGCCGCGCCTCAAGTTTCGCCCGCGTCTACGCCGTGCCCGGCATGAACCATCGCGGCGGCGGGCCGTCAACCGATCAGTTCGACGCGTTCAGCGCGCTCGTCGACTGGGTCGAAAAGGGCACGGCCCCGGATCGCATCATTGCCACCGCCCGCGCCGCGACGCCGTGGCCCGGCCGCACGCGGCCGCTCTGTCCCTATCCGCAGCGGGCGCGCTATTCGGCCTCGGGAAGCATCGAGGACGCGGCGAATTTCGTGTGCCGGTAACCGCGCCGCGCTTCGCTTGACATGCCGTAGAGCCTCACGGATCATCCGCGCGACACCCCGCGCGGAACCCGCCGCGAGCCATGCGTTCAACCCATAGTTACGCCTATCGCGCCAGGAGGCTTGATGATGGCTGTCCACAAGGTTGTCGTGACCAACGTGTCCGGCCTGAAAGCGAAATACGGCCCTGAATATGCCCGTCTGAGGACCTCGCTCGCCAAGCTTGTCCGGGCAGACTTGAAGCGCGGCTTGCGCACCAGGGTCGTGGCGATCGATTCTCCGGCGGTGATGAAGCGCCTCGGCGGGAAGCCTGTCTCGAGCGTCAACGATCAACGGGGCGCGAAAGAGGCCGTCGACGCGATCTACGGCCACTACCAGCCTGATTACATCCTGATTCTCGGCGCTCCCGACATCGTGCCGCACATCGATCTCGCCAATCCGCTGCACGGAACACCGGACGATGACGGCGACATCGTGGTGCCAAGCGACGTGCCGTTCGCATGTGCAGCAGGATGGAGCCGCCAGCCGCAGGACTTCATGGGACCGTCACGAGTTGTGGGCCGGTTACCGGATCTGGCCGGTGCCGACGAGCCGTCGTATCTCCAGCGGCTGATCGACACCGCGGCGCGTCACCGGCCGATGCCGCGAAAGGACTATGCGCGCCATTTCGCGATCAGTGCGAAGGTCTGGATCAGGTCCACCGCTGAATCGATGGACAATCTGTTCGGTCCCGGTGCGATAGTCCTGACGGCGCCTCCCAAGGGTCCGCGGTGGCCGAAGCGCGCGCTGGCGCCGCGCATCCACTTCATCAATTGTCACGGGGACACCTGCTCACCGAAGTTCTTCGGCGAGCACCCGACGAATCGTTTCGTCGACGCGCACGACGCCGTTCACCTGCCGACGCGGATCAGCAAGGGAGCGGTCGTCGCGGCCGAGTGTTGTTACGGTGCGGAGCTGTACGAGCCAGCGAAAGCCCAGGGACAGGCGGGCATTGCCAATACGTATCTCGGTGAAGGCGCCATCGGATTCCTCGGCAGCACGACGATCGCCTACGGACCTTCGGAAGGCCAGGGGCAGGCCGACTTGATCTGCCAGTATTTCATCGACGCGGTGCGCAGGGGTGCGTCTCTCGGGCGTGCCGCACTCGAGGCGCGTCAGCGCTTCGTCGCGCAGTTTTCCCATACCGACCCCGCCGATCTGAAGACCGCCGTGCAGTTCCTGCTGCTCGGAGATCCGTCGGTGCACCCGGTCGATCCGACGCCGCACGCCTTCTCGCGCTCGAAAACGGTGCGCCAGGCGCCGAAAGGTCTCGTCCATTCGGAGACGCGTACGTTCCGCCGCGAGCGGCTCGCCCGCACCGGCACCAACCTGACGCGGACGCTCGGTGCCGCAGTGCCGTCGAAAGACGCCATCCCGAAACCTGTCCGCCGCTTCCTGATCAAGGCAGCGGAGGAATCGGGAATGCTCGACCCGACGTTCAAGAGCTACCGGGTGACGTTTCCGTCTGCACAGCGGCGGCCGCGCAGTATGAATACACTCCGGAGGCCAAAGCGACTGATCTTCGCGGCCCTGGGTTCGCTCGGGACATCGACCAGAGGCGCCCGCATCTCCGCGATCATCGCCACGGTGGAGGGCGACAAGATCGTGCACGTCCGGCGCGTGCACAGCCGCTAGCCCCGGATGATCGTGGAAGGCGTCGTCATCCGCAGGCGAATCAACGTCGGCTCGAAGAGCGAGCACGACGCCGCTCTGCTCGTCAGCGAGGAAGGCACGTTCAAGCTGCGGCGATCGGGAGGACACCCATTTTCAGATCCGGACGTGCAGGCGCTCGTCGGCCTTCGAATTCGCGCCGAGGGATTCGTCACCGCCGGCCAGTTCATCATGACGCACTATGCCGTCGTGGATGACGAGACAGGCTGATGGTACGTCGGCTTGCTTGCTAGACGCGTGTCAGTCCTGTCAGTCGATAATCTCGATAACGGTAGTGCCAACGACAGAGTCCTCGACAAACGCCCGGATGGTGGCGAGACCTCTGTAGGCAATATCGCCCGGACGGAAAGTCGCCGTCGACTTGCCGTCGGCGTCCGATAGCGTCGCTTGCGCGAACGTGCCGAGCTGGATGCCGTCGGCGTCGAACGCCCGGTAGATCACAGGCGTGCCCACGGACACCTTGCCGATGTCGCGCAATAACGTCGTGCGCACGACGGTCGTGTCGGTACCGTTTCCGCGGACGCTCGGTTCGTCCGCTGCCACGGCTATCCGATCGGGCAGCGCCGCAATGAAATTGACCGTGATGTTTGCTGACGTATCGTCGACCACGGCGCGAACCTGCGCCGCCCCCGTAACCTGCGGGCTGCGGAGGTTCGCGACCGCCCGGTTACCGGCATCGGCGACGATCGCCTTCGTCTTCTCGTCGGATCCCTCAGGCCCGAAGGAACCCGTATTGGTCGTAAAGGTAACCGTCCTCCGCGCTTGAGGCAGATCCGGAGAGATCGTTGCGACCACGAAGGTGATGGTGGCTCCGTCCGCTGGTCCCGTCGTCCTGCTTGCATCGACGGTAATGATGTCGGCCGCGATGCCACCCACGAATTGCACTTCGATGGCGCGGGATATCGCGCCGATCGTCGCGTCGACACGTGCCGTGCCGGTGGTCTTCGTGCTTTCGAGCTGGACGATCGCCGTTCCCTCCGATGTCGCGGGCACGTCAACCGTCTGGCCGGATTTCCCTGGCGCGTACAGTGTCCCGGTGGATGTCTTGAACGTGATGGTGCGGTTGGCGGATGAGGTACGCGGATCGATCGTTGCTGTGATCGTCGTGCGGGAAAACCCGTTGGCCGTAATCGATGTCGGCGACGCAGCAAGGGATAGGATGCCGTCCGCATTGTCGGGCCCGACGGTGAAGGCATCCGGATCGTGGCACGC
>DASTBV010000156.1:0-6295 GCA_035711805.1 Vicinamibacterales bacterium | reverse complement strand
CTTCGAGCACGACGTCCACTCTCGTGGCATGCGCGTGCTTGACGACGTTTGTCAGCGCTTCCTGCGTGATCCGGTAGAACGTCGTTTCCGCCTCGGGCGACAGCCGGGGCGGCACGGTTCCCGTTGTCTGGAAGTTCATTTTCACGCCGTAATGCGCCGACCATTCGTTCAGGAACCGCGGCAGCGCAGCTGCCAGCCCCAGATCATCGAGCGCCGCTGGACGCAGTTCCCAGGCGAGGAAGTCGACCTCGGAATCGATGCTCCGGGCGAGCGCCAGCGCCTTGTCCAGGTCGTCAGCCTGACCGCCCACACGGTGTGACTGACGATGGCGTTCCAGTGCCAGCCGGAGCGCCGTAATCTGCTGACCCAGTTGATCGTGCAGGTCGCGCGCAATCCGTGCGCGCTCGTCCTCCTGCGCCGTGACGAGGGTGCGCAACAGGGTCATCGAGTGCTCCTGGGCATCGGCGTGCCGCCCGGTTTCAGCCTGCAGCTCCGCGGTACGTTCGCCGACTTGAACCTCGAGCTGATCGTGAGACCGTTGCAGAGTGGTCTGCGCCTCGCGCTGCGACGTCAGGTCGCGAACGATTTTCGCAAAACCCACTTTCAGTCCTTCGCCCAGTCGCGTCATGACCCCGCTGCAATAGAGGCGCGTGCCATCCTTGCGGATGTGCCACCGCTCGTCCCTGGCCCGGCCGGTCACGCGGGCGGTCTCGAACTCGTGCTGCGGGACAGCCCGTTCACGATCCTCCGGCGTGAACAGGACGGCGGCGTCCTGGCCGTTGATCTCGTCCGCGCGATATCCAAACATCCGCTCGGCGCCGGGGTTCCACGAGTCGATGCGGCCGTCGTCCGTCATCGTGAAGATGGCGTAGTCCAGCGCCTTTTCGACCAGAAAGCGCAGTCGCTCCTCGCTGACGCGGACCCGCGATTCGGCACGCCACCGATCGGTGACGTCGTGGAATGTCAGCGACACTCCGTCGATGCGATCGTCCACCGTCCGATACGGCAGGATGCGCATGATGAACTGGCGGCCTTCTCGCGTCTGCACCTGCCGCTCGACGGTCTGCAGCGTGTCGAGCACCTGCACGATGTCGTCCTGCAGACCGTCGTACTGCAGGCGGCTGGTAATGTCCGACAGCTTGCGCCCGACGTCGGTCGGCAGGAGGTTGAAGATCTCCTGCGCCGCCGGCGTGGACAACTTCACCCGCAGCAGCCGATCGAGAAAGATGGTGCCGATGTTCGTCGAGTTGATCAGGTTCTGAAAGTCGTTGTTGGTCAGACCGAGCTCGTCGATCTTGATCTTCAGCTCCTGGTTGACGGTCGTCAGCTCCTCGTTGAGCGACTGCAGCTCTTCCTTGCTCGTCTCGAGTTCTTCCGCGGCCGACCGAAGCTCCTCATTGATCGTCTGCAGCTCCTCGTTGGCAGCGCGCGCCTCTTCAGCCTGCGTCTCGTACTTCTCGATCGTCAGGCGCAGCTGCGATCTGAGACTCTGGATTTCGTCCTCGAGCCGGCGAGACTCTGGTTCAGCCGGACTCCGCAGCTGCAATGACCGTTCGCCGTCATCCTGCGCTGCGGCCGCCGCGTCTTCGCGCAGGAGCACCAGGAAATACCCCCGATGGGGGTCGTCGTCGCGCAGCGACGGTCTGACATGGATCGTCAACTGCTGACTGCCCGGGAGATTCGCCAGCTTGACGCCGCCTACGTCCACCGGTGCCCGCTGCTGGGCAGCGAGGTACAGCGCCGTGCGCAGATCCGCCCGCAGCCCGGGAATGACGACGCGCAGAATGTCGCGCGACGGTTCGCCCGGCGGCATCTGCAGGAATCTGGTCGCCTGAGGGGACGCATGGATCAGCGCGTGAGCCTCGTTCACCACGAATGACGGCGGGCCGTACTCTTCGAGCAGCCGCAGGTGAAGCTCGCCGCTCGACATGCGTTCGCGCGGCAGTTGGGGTTCCGGCACGTGGTGGAATCCGGGAATTGAGGACAGGGAACGTTCGGCGACCGGCAGCGACGGACGCGACGACACCGTTCGGCTCTCGAACACGTGCGAATTCTTGTCGAGCGGCCGGAACAGGTCGAGATGACCATCGGCGGACTCGGAGGTGCCCAGAAACAGACAACCGCCCGGGCGCAGGGAAAAGTGAAACGTTTCAATCAGGCGATCCTGCGCCGGCTTGTT
Organism: Vicinamibacterales bacterium; assembly: GCA_035711805.1. Classification (GTDB taxonomy): domain Bacteria; phylum Acidobacteriota; class Vicinamibacteria; order Vicinamibacterales; family UBA2999; genus Gp6-AA40. The sequence goes on along the minus strand of DASTBV010000156.1, from coordinate 4,116 downwards.
CAGGTAGATGAGCAGGTTGCGGCACGCAATCAGATCGAGATGGGAGAACGGAGGATCGCGGAGGACATTGTGGCGCGCGAAGAGAATCATCTCGCGCAATTCACGGCGCACGCGATGCCCACCGCTCTCGCGTTGGAAGAACCGCCGCAGCCGCTCGGGGCTGATATCCGCGACGTCAGCATCCGTGTACACCCCTTCGCGGGCGTGCGCGAGTGCGGCCTCGTCCAGATCGGTGGCGAAGATCTGAACGCCCGGCCCGTCGATGAGCGACGCGGCATGTTCGGCGAGCAGGATGGCCAGCGAGTACGCCTCCTCCCCTGTTGCACACCCGGCCGACCACACGCGCACCTGATCGCCGCCGCGCTTGCGCTCGAACAGCAACGGAATCACGCGGTTCTCGAGCGCGGCAAAGGCTTCGCGATCCCGGAAGAAATTCGTGACGCTGATGAGCAGCTCCCGCATCAGCGCCGCCGGCTCCTCGGGATCCTCGTGCAGCACACGCACGTACTCCGCCAGCGTAGTCACGCCGCGCACGGTGAGCCGGCGTTCGACGCGGCGGCGCAGTGTGGGAGGCTTGTAGTTCGAAAAGTCGTGACCGGTGCGCAGACGCAGCGTTCGCAGGACCTCGCGCCAGTCTCGTGCTGCCTGGAGCGCATCGACCGTCGGTGTCGTGCCGCGCGGCGGCTCGACACCGAACGAATCGTCGAGGAGGATGTCGGCACGCTCGATCCGCTCGTGGTAGGCGAGGAGCCGCTCTGGAATATCTGCGACCGGCAGCACGAAATCCACAAGGCCCGTGGCGATCGAGTTGCGAGGCATGTCGCCGTAGTCGGCTTCGTCCGTGTCTTGAGCGATCGTCAGGCCGCCGTGTTCCTTGATCCGCTTCAGGCCACTCGAGCCATTCGGCCCCGTACCGGACAGCACCACGGCCGCCGCGCGCGGCCCATAGGCGTCCGCCAGCGTGCGGAAAAACAGGTCGACGGGCGCGCGCCGTTCTTCGACGCTGCGCATCGGGGACAAGCGCAGCGTCCCATCGCTGGCTTCCAGCGTCTGGTTGGGCGGAATCACGTACACGTGCGCCGGCTCGAGCGTCATCGTCTCGCGCACCTGCACAACCGGCATCGACGCCGACATCTGCAGGACCTCGGCCAGCTGGCTGTCGTGATCCGGGGAGAGATGGAGGATGACGACGTAAGAGATCGGCGTGCGGGGCGGAACGTGGGCAAAGAACTGACCGAGCGCCTTGATGCCGCCGGCCGAGGCACCGATGCCGACAACCATCGACGGCCGCGGCGCGCCGCCATGTGACTGCTGTGCCTCCGGATCAAACTCGTCGGTGGATTCGACGGTCATCGCTCTCTCGCGCGAAGCGTACTACAGCCTTCGAGTCGTTCGGATCGTTCGAGTCGTTCGGATCGTTCGGGTCGTTCGGGTCGTTCGGGTCGTTCGGGTCGTTCGGGTCGTTCGGGTCGTTCGGGTCGTTCGGGTCGTTCGGGTCGTTCGGGTCGTTCGGATCGTTCGGGTCGTTCGGGTCGTTCGGGTCGTTCGAGTCGCGGATAATAGAGAACCGCGATGGAAACCGCCACCAGTCGTCCCCAGCCGGGCGCCGGACCGCTCAGCCTGCCTGACACGACCATCTCCGCGCGCGATCTCTTTCGCATCGAAACCGACCTGCAGGTGCCGGCGTACTCGTCGGTCGACGAGCACGTGCCGCCGCTCGATCCGGATTACGTCTTCGACCGCGACACCACGCTGGCTCTGCTCGCCGGCTTCATGCACAACCGGCGGGTGATGGTCCAGGGACGCCATGGGACCGGCAAGTCGAGCCACGTCGAGCAGGTGGCAGCGCGCCTGAACTGGCCGTGCGTCCGCGTCAACCTCGATGGCCACGTCACGCGGATGGATCTGATCGGCAAGGACACCATCGCCATCCGCGACGGGCGACAGGTCACCGAGTTCCAGCCCGGCATCCTCACCTGGTCGCTGCAGCGGCCGTGCGCCCTGGTGTTCGACGAGTACGACGCGGGCCGTGCCGACGTGATGTTCGTGATTCAGCGCGTCCTCGAGGTTGAAGGACGTCTCACCCTTCTCGATCAGAGCCGCGTCATCGAGCCGCACCCCGCGTTCCGGCTGTTCGCCACGGCAAACACCGTCGGCCTCGGCGACGCCACGGGCCTCTACCACGGGACGCAGCCGCTCAACCAGGGACAGATGGACCGCTGGAACATCGTCGTCACGCTGAACTACCTCGCGCGCGACCGCGAAGTCGACGTCGTTCTCGCCCGCTGTCCTGAGTACCGCACGCCCGCGGGCCGCGAACAGGTCGGCGCAATGGTGGCCCTGGCCAACCTCACGCGACGAGGGTTCGCCGATGGCGATCTCTCAACCGTCATGTCGCCGCGCACGGTCGTTACGTGGGCCGAGAACACCACGCTGTTCCACGACATCGGCCTCGCCTTCAAGCTGACGTTCCTGAACCGCTGCGACGAAGACGAGCGCGCGATCGTCGCCGAGTACTACCAACGGTCCATCGGACAGGACCTGGACTGAACGGCGGAATGAACAAGGAACCACTGTTCACTCTTCCTGGTGTCCGGTTCCCGGTTCGTGTTCTGGTTCGGTTCGATGTTCAGTGTTCGTGGTTCCGCGGGAACCCGGAAGAGTGAACGATTCAAGCCGCCTTCGCGCCGTCGCCGCCTGCGCCCGCGCGCTGGGCAACGTCGCCGACGCCGACGCGCTCCTCGCGCAATCCAACGCCGCGACTCACAGCGGACTCCGTGCTTTCGCGGACCGCGTCGTCCTGCAGCGCCGTTTTCATGACGTCGCGGTGCACCACCGGTACCGGCCGGACGAGACCGAGGCCGCCGATCTGTTCGACGCCGTCGAGCAAGCCCGCCTCGATGCGCTTGGCGCGCAATGGCTCCCGGGCATCGCGCGGAATCTGCTGGCGCATCCGGGCGCTGATGACGACGGCGTGCGCTGGCTCGCGTTCGAGGTTCTCAGCGGTCAGGCGGCTCCGAAGGAGAAACGCGCCCTGACGGCGCGCGTCAGGACAACGCTGCCACAGAACCTCCTCGCGGACCTCGCAGGCCTGCGCGATCGTGCGCGCGATCAGACGCGGTTCGCCGCAGCGGCCGCCGCATGGGTGCGCGCGGCGCGGAGTCACGTTCGGCGCGAGGCGGCCAAGACCGCGACGGACCAGACGTTTACGCTGCCGCTGCGCTACATCGACAAGTATCAGCGTCGTGGGCGGTATGAGAGTCCGGTCGGGTCCGCAGGTCGCACCGCACAGAAGGAACCGCCGGCGCCGACCGGCAGCGACGACAGCGCGTCACCGGCGGGAACCGTGGTCGAGCCGACAGGCGAGGAGATCAGCTATCGGGTGTTCACGACCGCGCACGACCGGGTGATCAACGCCGCCACGCTGGCCAGCCGCGACGAGCTCGAGCAGCTGCGGCGAAAGCTGGACGCCGAGCTGAGCGCCACGCGCACGACGGTGGCGCGGCTGGCGAAAAAACTCCTCCGTGTGCTGATGGCCCGCCAGGTGCGCGAATGGCGATTCGACCGCGACGAGGGCCTGCTCGACGCCTCGCGCCTGGCGCCGATGATCGCCAGCCGCGGCATCATTCGTCCGTTCAAGGAGGAAACCGAATCATCGTTTCCGAGCACCGTCGTCACGCTGCTGATCGACCACTCCGGCTCGATGCGCGGGAGGCCGATGCAGATCGCGGCGTTGACGGTCGAAATCTTCGTGCGCGTGCTCGAGCGCTGCAACGTCAAGTGCGAGGTACTCGGGTTTACCACGCGCGAGTGGGACGGCGGCGAGCCGGGTCGTGCATGGGCGGCGGCGGGCTATCCGGAGAACCCGGGCCGGCTCAACGCGCTGGAGCACATCATCATCAAGAGCGCCGACGTGCCCTGGCGACGCGCCCGCGCCGGCCTCGGCCTCTTCATGCGCGACGAGGAGCTGAAGGAGAACATCGACGGCGAGGCGCTGGCCTGGGCGCACCGGCGGCTGCTCGCCCGCAGTGAGAAGCGGCGCATTCTGGTCGTCGTCTCCGACGGCATGCCGACCGACGAAGCGACTCTTGCCGCCAACGGCTATGACTACCTGGA
>DASTBV010000155.1:0-209484 GCA_035711805.1 Vicinamibacterales bacterium | reverse complement strand
GCTTCGCCGGGTCGGTGCGAAGTGGATCCGGGTTGGTGCGAGTGGGCTTCCGGTCGGTGCAAGATGAGCGCCCAATGGACGACGTACGTTGGCCGATCGAACTCGATTTAAACTGTCCACTGAATCGGATCAGGCCCGCTTAAATCAATTGAACCGATATGCGGATTCTCGTGACGGGCGCCGCGGGACATCTTGGCGAAGCGCTTATGCGTACGCTTCCCGCCGCCGGATATGAGGCAATCGGCGTCGATCTCAAGCCGTCGGTGTTTACCGACCACGTCGGCTCAATCATCGACCGCGAGTTCGTGCGGCGCCATCTGCGCGGTATCGACGCCGTAGTGCACACGGCGACACTCCACAAGCCGCACGTAGCGACACATACCCGTCAGGCGTTCGTCGACACCAACATCACCGGCACGCTCAATCTGCTCGAAGAATCAGTGACGTCGGGCGTCCGCGCCTTTGTCTACACCAGCACAACCAGCGCCTTCGGACATTCCCTCGTTCCTGCCGCTGACGCTCCGGCGGCATGGATCACCGAGGATGTCCCGCCGGTGCCCAAGAACATCTACGGCGTCACTAAGGTCGCTGCCGAGAACCTTTGCGAGCTGTTTCATCGGCGCTTCGGGCTGCCCTGCGTGGTGTTGCGAACGTCGCGCTTCTTTCCCGAGCCTGACGATCGCCGCGAGACGCGTGAGGCCTATGCGGATCTCAACGTCAAGGCCAACGAGTTCCTGTATCGGCGAGTTGATCTGCAGGACATTGTCGACGCCCATCTCCTGGCGCTGACCACCGCTCACGATATCGGGTTCGGCCGATACATCATCAGTGCGACGACGCCATTCAGACCATCGGACCTGCATCAGCTGAGGTCGCGTGCACCGGACGTCGTCGGCCGGCTCGTGCCAGGATATCGTGAGGTATACACGCGTCGAAACTGGTCGATGTTTCCGGGCATCGAGCGCGTGTACGTCAACGAGCGCGCAAGGCGCGATCTCGGATGGCGACCGGTGTACGATTTCGCGCGCATCCTGAATCAGTTGCGGGTATCCGATGTAATCGGCAGTCCCGTGGCGCGAATCGTCGGCGCGAAGGGGTATCACTCGACCGTCTTCGACGAAGGGCCCTATCCGGTCGAGTCGTAGACAATCGAGCGAGTGCCGACCGTCTGACCATTCCGCGTCAGAGCTGCAAGCACCGACGAGTAGCCGCCTGCACCGACTGGAATCCGCTTCGCACCGACCGCGAAGTCCGTTTGCACCTACGGGCGTCAGCCTGCGTGCACCGACCCGCGTCAGTTTGATTCGCACCGACCGGCGTCAGAAACCTCGCACCGCCCACCGGCAGTGCGTTCGCACCTTCCGCGCTATAATCAACCCACTCTTTAATTTCGGTCCTGTGAGGCCGGGAAGGGTTTCGTGGCACATTCCTTCGCTCTCCGTACGGCCGCTCCGTTGTCGCGGCCGCTGAATCTCCGCCAACAGAACGTCGTGGGTAACGGCAACTTTGCTGGGAGGACCCAGTAATGCCTACCGTTGTCATGGATGCGGACCGCATCGGCCGCACTCTCACTCGAATCGCCCACGAAATCGTCGAACGAAACAAAGGCGTCGAAGATCTGGCGCTCGTCGGCGTGCGTACGCGCGGCGTGCCGATCGCCCGCCGCATTGCCCGGGCGCTGAAGGAGATCACCGGCGGTGAGATTCCGACCGGCGCCCTGGATATCACGCTCTACCGCGACGATCTGATGCGGCACGCCGTCGGGCCGCAGCCGCTCGTCCGCCGCACCGAAATTCAGTTTTCCATCGACAACCGGAAGATTCTGCTCGTTGACGACGTGCTCTACACCGGCCGGACGACCCGTGCGGCGCTGGATGCGTTGATTGATTACGGCCGGCCGAAGGCAATTCAACTGATCGTGCTCGTCGATCGCGGGCACCGGGAACTGCCGATCAAGGCCGATTACGTCGGCAAGAACCTGCCGACGTCTCTGGAGCAGAGCGTCCAGGTACGCCTGATCGAAATCGACGGCGTCGACGAAGTGGTGCTGGAGGGAGGGGCGTCATGAGCCTTCACGATATCGACCGCCGGAACGGCGACAGCGTCACGACCGCCGCTCGCGGGCCTGATCCGCCTGCCGTGACGACGCTGCGGCGCAAGGATCTCCTTGGCATCGCCGACCTCTCGGCTCCGGAAATCACACTGGTTCTCGACACGGCGGAGGCGATGAAGGAAGTCGCCACCCGGCCGATCAAGAAAGTGCCGGCGCTGCGCGGCAAGACCGTGGTGAACCTGTTCTTCGAGCCGAGCACGCGGACGCGGACGTCGTTCGAGATTGCCGAGAAGCGTCTCAGCGCGGACACCCTGAACATCGCCATCGGCACCTCGAGCGTCGTGAAGGGCGAGACGCTCGCCGATACCGCGCTCAACCTCGAAGCCATGGCGCCCGACATGATCGTCCTGCGCCATTCCTCGTCCGGCGCCGGACACCTGCTGTCGCGCATCTGCCGCTCAGGCATCATCAATGCCGGTGACGGCACGCACGAGCACCCGACGCAGGCGCTGCTCGACGCTTTCACGATTCGCGAACGGAAGGGGCGGTTGTCCGGTTTGAAAGTCGCCATCATCGGCGATCTGCTGCACAGCCGCGTGCTGCGCTCGAACATCCAGCTGCTGACGAAAATGGGTGCCGACGTCTGGGTATCCGGCCCGCCGACGCTGATTCCGGCCGGCATGCGCGATTTCGGCGTCACCGCGACCGCCAACGTGGACGAAGCGGTTGCCGATGCCGACGTCATCATGCTCCTCCGCATTCAGCTCGAGCGGATGGAAGGGGCCTACTTCCCGTCGCAGCGCGAGTACTTCAACGTGTTCGGGATGACCACGAACCGTCTCCGCCTGGCGCGGCCGGACGTGATCATCATGCATCCGGGTCCGATGAACCGCGGTGTCGAAATCGCGTCGGAAGTGGCTGACGGACCGTATTCGGTGATCCTCGATCAAGTGGCCAACGGCGTTGCCGTGCGGATGGCCGTGCTGTATCTGCTCGCCGGCGGTGTGGACCATGAAGAAGCTGCTTAAGGGCGGCCGCGTCGTCGATCCACGTAACGGGATCGACGGAACGTTCGACATCCTGATCGACGGCGAGCGAATCGCGCGCGTCGGCCGTGATCTTCCCGCCGACGGCGCGACCGTGGTCGAGATTCCGCCTGGCCTGGTGGTCTGCCCGGGCCTGATCGACATGCACGTGCATCTGCGCGAGCCGGGGCAGGAGCACAAGGAGACCGTTGCCACCGGCACGGCAGCCGCCGTCGCCGGCGGGTTCACGGCGGTCGCCTGCATGCCCAACACGGCTCCGGTCAACGACAACGCAAACGTGACGACGCTGATTCTGTCGAAGGCTGCTGAAGCGGGTCTCGCGCGTGTCTATCCGATCGGTGCGGTTTCCAAGGGATCGAAGGGCGAACTGCTGGCGGACATCGCCGAACTGCGTCAGGCCGGCTGCGTGGCCATCAGCGACGACGGGCATCCGGTGGCGACGGCATTGCTGATGCGCCGGGCGCTCGAGTACGCCGGCATGTTCGATCTGCCGCTGATCGAGCATTGCGAGGACCCGACGCTGAAGGGAGACGGTGTCGCCCACGAGGGATTTCACGCCTCGGTCCTCGGGCTTCGAGGTATACCGGGCGCGGCGGAAGCGCTCGGCGTCGAGCGCGGCGTGCTGCTTGCCGAGCTGACCGGGTCGACGCTGCACATCGCCCACATGAGCGCCCGCACGTCGATCCGCGCCGTGCGGAAGGGCAAGGAAGCGGGAGTGCGCGTGACGTGCGAAGTCGCACCGCACCATTTCACGCTGACCGACGAAGCGCTCGGCGCGCCGATCGCGTACGACACCAACACCAAGATGAACCCGCCGCTGCGCGAAGCCGCTGACCGGGATGCCATGATCGCGGGAATCGCCGACGGGACGGTCGATGCCATTGCCACCGATCACGCGCCCCACCATTACGACGAAAAGCAGGTCGAATTCGACCGCGCGCCGTTCGGCATCGTCGGGCTCGAAACGGCGGTGTCGCTGACCTTCGATCGACTGGTGCACACCGGCCTGGTCCGGCTGCCGCGCGTCGTCGAGCTGCTCTCGTGCAACCCGGCGCAGATTCTGAAGCTTCCTGGAGGAACGCTCTCCGCCGGCGCCCAGGCGGACATCACCATTCTGGCGCCGGACCTCAAGGTGCGCGTCGATGCGCGGTCGTTCCGCTCGCGCTCGAGGAACACGCCGTTCGACGGCTGGAACCTGCGTGGCGGCGTGGCCGCAACCATCGTCGGCGGGCGCACGGTCTTTACCAACGCGGAGGCGGGGTTGACGAACGTATGAACCGGCGGGAAGAGATTCGCGAGAAGGCGCTCACCGATCTGCAGCGGCACGAAGTGCTGATGCTCAACGGGCATTTCGATTTCGGGAACGGATACCACGGTCCGGTTTACCTCAATCCCCATCAGCTGTTCCGCCATCCCTCGACCATCTGGCGGTTTGCGCAGGATCTGCTCGACATTCTGCCCGCCTCGATCGTCGAAGAGGCGGAAGTCGTGGCCGGACCGGTCATGGGCGGCGCGCTGCTCGCGCACACCATGGCCGGACTGCTCGACAGCCGCCAGCACCTGTCGCGCCCGCGCCTGGTGTTTGCGCCGTTCAGCGTCGATGCGGAATGCGGCCAGACGCTGAGCCGCTTTTATCAGGAGCAGGTAAAAGGGCGGAGGGTCCTGCTCGTGGATGACGTGCGCAACACGGGACAGACCTTTGCACGCTGCGCCGAGCTCGTACGCGGCGGCGGCGGAACGGTCATTGCCACCGCCGAGATTTACGATCGCATGGAATCGATCGTCGAGCTCGAGGTGCCGAATTACCCTCTCGCCGAATACAGGGCCCCGGAAAACTACGCGGCCGCTTCGTGCCCGCTCTGCAAGTCAGGAGTCCCGATCAGCTCGTTTTGAGGCATTTCGGTAATGCAAGATTCAAAATGCAAAATGCAAACGGCGGCTCGAGTTTGCATTTTGCATTTTGCATTTTGAATTTTGCATTTTGAATTACGGTGTTTTTACCCCTCTGTGCATCGTTCCTCATCGTCTTCGGGTCGCCCTACATCGGAGAGATCCGCGGCGAGATCCAGTCAGCGGCTCCTGAGTATTACCGGTCGATCGTTGTCGCCATCGTCGCCGCGGCGGTGGTCATCGCGGTCATCTCGGCGGTCGTACAGCTGCGCCGATTCAGAGACTCCACGACGGCAGAAACGTCTGGACAGTTACCAATCCGCGTTCGCTACGGGCTGGTCGCGGCAGCGGTTGCAATCGGCGGAGGGTACGCGCGCGCGGTACGCACCGGCGATCCCGAAGTCGACGTGGTCGAAGCGTTTCATTTCGTCGAATACGGTCTCGTCGCCTTTCTGTTCTATCGAGCGTGGCGCAGGCGTCCCGACCTTTCCGGCGTGCTGCTGGCCGCATGTGCTGGCATTGCGGTCGGAATCGCTGACGAGTGGGTACAGTGGCTGGTACCGGGACGCGTCGGAGAAATGCATGACGTGACGCTGAACGCCGTGGCGATCGTCTGCGGACTTCTGTTCAGCACAGGCGTTCATCCCCCACTGTCGCTGGCGTTCCCACGCCGCCGCGGCTCTGGTGTCGCGCTCGGCGCGTCGGTCGCCATACTGGTCATCGCGGTTGCGGGCTTTGTGGACCGCGTCCACCTTGGCTACGAAGTTCACGATGGTCAGGCAGTCGTCTTTCGATCGCGGTACGATGCACGAGATCTGGCGGCTGCAGCGATGAACCGCGCCGCACGTTGGGATGCCTCACCACCGCCGCGACGCGGGTTCAGCCGGGAAGACCACTACCTGACCGAGGGTGAGTGGCACGTCACACGCCGGAATGATGCAGTCGGCACAGGCGATTGGGACGCTGCCTGGGGGGAAAACGTGATCCTCGAGCGGTTCTACGCACCCGTGCTCGACAGGTTGGGTCGCTGGTCGATCGAGCAGAAAGCCGCGGTCGAACGGAGCCTTGCAGGGCGCACGCGGGATCCATACGTCAGCGACGCCGTGCCCTATCCGATTTACGTGGTGCAACGGCCGCGGTTCTGGCTGCTGGCAGGTCTCATCAGCAGCGCCATCGTCTGGTTCTGTGCACGCGCCGGCAGCGCCGCCGCACCGCTTCGAGTGTGATGAAGCTTCCTGCCAGGCTGCAAACGTCGGACGCACGCGGCCGTCTGGACGATCTGTACCGCACGTTCGATCACGTCAACTCCGCGGCGGATCCGATCCATATCGTTCGCCGGTACTCGGAGCCTGACGATCGGGAGATCGTCGGCTTCTGTGCGTCGGCGCTGGCGTTCGGCCGGGTCGCCAGCGTGCTGCAGTCGATTGAAAGGCTCCTGGACGCAATGGGTCCCCGTCCCGCGGCGTTCGTCAGGAACTTTGACGCAGGCCGCCATCGCGGCCCCCTGGAGCCGCTCGTCCACCGGTGGATTCGCGGACGCGACCTCGTTGCGCTGCTGCTGATCCTCCAGCGGATGCTGCGCCAGTCGGGCTCGGTGGAAGCGTTCTTCCTCGTCGGTGACGATGCGGCGCAGCCCGACGTCGGCACGGCTCTGAACTCGTTTTCGGAACGAGCGCTCGGGACAGATCTGCGTCCTGCCTATGGCGCCAGGCCGCCGAAACGGCCGGGCGTCTGCTACTTCTTTCCCCGTCCGTCCGCGGGCAGCGCCTGCAAACGCCTGAACCTGTTTCTGCGGTGGATGGTACGGAAGGACGAGATCGATCTTGGCGTATGGACGGGGGTCAGCCCGGCGCGGCTCGTCGTTCCGCTCGACACGCACGTCATCAGGCTCGGCCGATGTCTCCGTCTGACCCGTTATGCCTCACCAGGCTGGAAAATGGCGGCGGACATCACGGCCGCGCTGCGCGCCCTCGACCCGGCCGATCCTGTCCGCTACGACTTCTCGCTCTGTCACGTCGGGATGATGAATGCGTGCGGGTATGGGCGGCGTCAGCGCGACGCCAACTGTCCGTTGCGAGGGCTCTGCGCGCCGCGGCGGGCGTAGACCGCGGCGGTTTCCTCGACCATCCGTTCGACAGTAAACAGGCGGCGCGCGCGATCCAGGGCGGCGTGGCCCATGCGACGGCGGATCGTCTGATCCTTCAGCAACTGAGTGATTCTCCGTGCCAGCGCCTCTGGTTCACGAGGCGGGACAAGGAAGCCGGTCTCCATATCGTCGACGACTTCAGGCACGCCGCCCACCGCAGTGGCCACCGCAGGTTTTTCGGCCGCCATGGCGTCGACGAGCGACGTGCACATGCCCTCGTGCGTCGAGCTGAGGGCGAAGACGTCGATGTCCTTGAGCAGTTCGAGCACGTCAGCGCGGAAGCCGGCCAGGAACACATGGCGCTCGAGGTGAAGATGCTTGATTTGCTTTTCGAGCTGCGGCCGGAGCTCGCCCTCGCCGAGGATGACAAACCTGACGTCCGAAACCTGCTTGACGACGATGGCTGCGGCCTCGATCAGCGTATGGTGGTCCTTCTGGGCGACCAGCGCGCCGATGCTGCCGACGATGGGGGAATGGGTCGGGAGGAAGAGCGCCGCATGAAGGTTGCCGTGCGGCAGCGCGACGACCCGTTCGACGTCCACGCCTTCGTGCACCACCTCGATCTTCGAGGGTGGAATCCGATCCGCGATCAGGCGATCGCGCACTGCCCGGCTGATCGCCAGGAAACAGTCCACCTGGGAATACTTCCAGGCCGAGAAGGAATTGCGGGCAATCGGGAACTCGATACGGCGAGAGGCGACAAGCATCGGGCGCGGCCGCGGCGCCGCAATCGAGAGCGCCGTCGCGGCCATTGCCACCGCGTTCGGATCGTGGGCGTGCACGATGTCCGGCCGCAGCTGTTTGAGCACACGCGACAGGCGCCATGCGGCGGCGAGATCGATCTCGCCGCGCGACGACAGCGGCACCAGATCCAGTCCTTCCGACATGCGCTGGAAGAGCGCACCGTCGGGGTTCGCGACGAGCGCCGCGCGCTGGCCGATCGCCCGCAGTCCCAGCACCGTGTAGCGGACCTGACTTTGCCCGCCGCGCCAGGTCGTCGCCGTGTCGACGTGCAGGGAAAACACGGATCAACTCCCAACTCCCAACCACCAACTCCCAAACGCGAACACGTCGCAGCGGTTCATCAGCTTTTGGTAGTTGGAAATTGGGCGTTGGGAGTTTGTTGCAACTCCCACAGCTTCGCAAACTTCAGCAGCACCGAGTAGGCGTTGACGAGCGAGATGGTGAGGCCGGCCATGCCGTCCGCAAACCCGCCGCGCAGGACGTAGTTCCTCACGAACGCCGCCGGCGGGTGGAGCAGCAGATCGATCGGGCTCGCGCGGCGCCCGCTTTCGTACATCTGCCTCGCGGCCAGCGTGCTGTACTGGTTGATGCGATCGAGGTGATCGCTCAGGTCGCGATACGAGTAGTGTTCCAGCTCGTTCTTGAGCTGACCGACGGGACCGTCGGCGGCGACCGATTCGTGAACGTACCTGCCCTGCCAGCGCGCCGTGCGCCGGTCGTACAGACGTGTTTGATAGTCCGGATAAAAATCCGTGGTGCGTACCCACCGTCCGAGGTGAAACGTGACCCGCGGCACGCGGAACGCGCGTTCCGCCGGACTGCCATCGACGATGGCGCGGACTTCAGCGGCCAGCGCCGGCGTCACGCGTTCGTCGGCATCGAGAGAGAAGATCCAGTCGTTGGCGGCGACCGACGCAGCGTAGTTCTTCTGATCGACGTACCCGGGCCACGTCCGGCTCATGACCCGGACGCCTTTGCCCGCGGCGATCGACACCGTGTCGTCGGTGCTGCCGGAATCGACGACAAGAATCTCGTCCGCCCACGCCGCGCTGTCGATCGCGGCCGCGATATGCCGCGATTCGTTGAGCGTGATGATGGTGACGGTTACGGGCACGCGAGGCATTCTGACGCCGGTAATTCAGAATGCAAAATGCAAAATTCAGCATGCACAGGCGGAGTTCAGACGCATCTGCAGTCTGAATTCCGCATTCTGAATTCCTTTTTACCGCAACGGCACTTCCTGCACCGTCTCGAAGTCGATCAGCGACACGTTGTAGTCGAGGATTGCGCGGAGCTCGTTGTTCCGGGCGACGGCGAGGTCGCGCTGTGCCTGGAAGACGAGGAAGTTCGTCGAGGTGCCCGCCGCGAACTTGCGCTGCTCCGCCTCGAGCCGGCTTTCGTTGAGCTCGCGCGCGGCCCTCGTCGTCTGCACGCGCTGCTGGTTGGTGAGCACCTGTCGCGCGGCCTGGCGGACCTGCGTCACGACCTGGAGCTCCTGGTTCCGCAGCTCGGTCTCGGTGCGCGTCTTCTCCAGCCGCGTGCGCGCGAGATTCGCCTCCTGAGGGCTCCTTCCGATTGGATAGCTCAGATTCAGCGACACCGTCCACGCCGGAAAGTCGTTGGCCAGGAGGTCGCCGATGACAGACCCGAATCCCCGACGCTGCTCCCCGATGATTTCCCCTGGCGCCAGACCGACGCCAGGTGCGCGCACGAACTGCACCCCGCCGAGCGCGCTCAGGCCGTAGTCGACCCGCGCGCTCAGGTCGGGAAGACTTTGATTCTGCAGGAAGCGGATGTTGACGTCGGTCGCTTCCATCGACTTCTTTGCCTGCTGCAGATCCGTACGCCGATCGAGCGCGTTCCGGATTGCGCCATCGAGGTCGACGTTCACCGCCGCAAACGCCGGCGGGTCGGCCGGCTCGATGCGGAGGGTCCAGAAATCGGGCGTCGACGGGTTGTACACGAGTGCACGGAGCGTATCCTCGGCGGTCGCGATCTGCGCCTGCGCCACGATCACCGCCTCCCGCCGCTGCCACACCTCCGCGTCCGCCTCGATGACGTCGACGGGCGGCGTCGTGCCAATCTCGACGCGTGCGCGCGTGTTGCGCAGCGACTCTTCGGCGAGCTCGAGCGACTGCTGGGCGACCCGCAGCGACGCAATCTGGTAGGCGAGGTCCCAGTACGCGCTGCGAACGGTCCGTGACGTGGCTGTCAGCGTCTCGCGCAGGCCCACCTCTGCGATTTCGCGGTTCTTCTGACCGAGCTCCACCTGCTGGCGCGTGCTGTCGATCTTGAATCCGCGCAGGATCGGCTGGGTGAAGTTGACGGACAGCGACGATCTGAGCTGCGGGTTGAAGTTGGTGAAGAAGTTGTTCGACGTGGACCGCGCGCTGTCGAAGCCGACTGCGTATATGCCGCCGCCCCATTTCAGCGCCTGCTGAACCTCGGTGGTCATCGAGAACTGGTCGGTATTCAGCGACCCCTGGGCGCCCGAGAGGAAGCTGTTGGGCGGCTGCGTGTTGCTGTTCTGCTGCATGGACGAGGTGAGGGTCGGGTTCCAGGCCGCCTGCGCCTGGACGATGCTCAGATTCTGGATCTGAGGATCGAAACGCGCGATCTGAATACCGAGGTTGTTTTCCGCGGCAAGCCGAACGGCCTCGTCAGCCGTCAGCCGGCGCACCTGCGTTCCGGCGGCGGCGGTCTGCTGGGCGGCGGGAAGGATTACACCGGGCGCGGCCGACGGAGTCTGTGCGGAAACGGACGTTGTTGACGCAAGACCGGTCACGGCCAGCGTGCAGGCAACCAGGCGAAATACAGGCGTACGCATTGAAACCGGGCTCCACATGCAGGAACGCCACGCGTTCCTCGATTACTGAGAGATGACGGGTTGTAGGACGATCCCTCGACGTCGGATGTTCGGCGTTGGAAGTTCGCCCTATTGCAAAAGGTATACTCGGCGGCGTGCCGCCCGCCACTACTGAAACGACGCTGGACCTTTTTCGACGTGTAGGAGCGTTGCTCGAAGGGCACTTCCGGCTCACCTCGGGGCTGCACAGCCCCGGCTATTTGCAGTGCGCGCTCGTCCTGCAGCATCCGCGCGAAGCGGAAGCCTGCGGCGTGGCGATCGCGGCGCGCGTCCGCGAGCTTCAACCCACGGCCGTCCTCTCGCCGGCCCTCGGCGGCATCGTCATCGGTCACGAGGTTGCGCGCGCGCTCGGCGTCCGCGCCATTTTCGCGGAGCGTCAGGAGGGCCAGCTGACGCTGCGGCGAGGCTTTTCGCTGGATGCGGCGGAGCGAGTGCTGGTCGTTGAAGACGTCGTCACCACGGGTGGTTCGACGCGCGAGACCATTGCCGTCGCCCGCGCCGCCGGCGCGACGGTTGTCGGGGCTGGCGCGATAATCGACCGCAGCGGCGGCCATCAGGATCTGGACGTGCCGTTCCACGCCCTCGCCACCGTTGACCTGCCCGTCTACCAACCGGACGCCTGTCCGCTCTGTGCGCGTGGTGAGCCGGTGATGAAGCCCGGCTCGCGCGCATGAGGGATGCGCACGCTGAAGATTACCCTCGCCTACGACGGCACGAGATTCGTCGGGTGGCAGCGTCAGGCGCAGGGTGAGTCGATTCAGGGGCTGCTCGAGGACGCGCTCTCACGATTCGAGGGCGGCCCCGTTTCGGCGCACGGCGCCGGACGCACGGACGCCGGCGTTCATGCCCTTGGTCAGGTCGCGAGCGCGCGTGTGACATTCGCACACGAGACCCGAACACTCATGAAGGCGTTGAACGCACATCTTCCCGCGGACATGCGAGTCGTCGGCGTGGAAGATGTTGACGATGGCTTTCATGCGCGTTTCAGCGCCACGGGCAAAACCTATCGGTATCAGATTCGAAACACTGCGGTTGCGGACCCGTTCGATCGCGCGTTCGTCTGGCACGTGCCGGAGCCGCTCTCGCTCGGCGCGATGGCCAACGCGGCCGCGCTGCTGATCGGCACGCACGATTTCAACGCGTTTCGCAGCGCCGGCAGCGAGATTTCCAGTCCGGTGCGCACGGTGACACGCTCGGAGTGGCGAAACAACGCGGGCCTGCTCACGTATGAGATTTCGGGCGACGGGTTTCTCCGGCACATGGTGCGGGCAATCGTCGGGACGCTGGTCGAGATTGGCCGCGGCTGGCGGCGGCCAGAGGAAATACCGGCGCTTCTGGCCGGTGCGACGCGCGCTCATGCCGGGGCAACGGCTCCGCCCCTCGGCTTGTTCCTCGTATCCGTGGACTATGATTAAGTGCTTGCAGACAGGGGACATGCCACGTGGCGCGTGACGAGCTGCTGGCGTGGATCCCGCCTGGCGACGCGGACCGGGCGCTCGTGGAGCAGCTCAGCTTCGAGCGCCTCCCTGCCCACATCGCGGTCATCATGGACGGCAACGGCCGCTGGGCTGCGCAGCGCCACCTGCCGCGAGTCGAGGGACATCGTGCCGGCATCGACGCCGTCCGCGACACGGTCGAGACCGGTGCCCGCCTCGGGATAAACGTCCTCACCCTTTACGCCTTCTCCGTCGAAAACTGGAAGCGTCCGGCGTCCGAAGTCGGGACGCTGATGGGTCTGCTCAAACGCTATCTACGGTCGGAACTGCACACGCTTTTGGACAACAACATCCGCTTTCAGGTTGTCGGCCGGATGGAGGAGCTGGCGGCGGATATCCAGGAAGAACTGCAGACGGCGATGCAGCGGACGTCCGCCAACGGCGGGATGCGCTTCAACATCGCGTTGAACTATGGCGGCCGCACGGAAATTCTCGACGCGGTGAAGCGGGCGATAGACGAGGGCCTCCGGCCGCAGGATGTGACGGAGGAGAGCTTTGCGAGCCTGCTGTACACCGCGGGCCAGCCGGATCCGGATCTCCTGATTCGGACGAGCGGCGAGATGCGCATCAGCAATTTTCTGCTCTGGCAGATCGCATATGCCGAGATCTACGTGACCGACACGCTGTGGCCGGACTTCCGGCGGCGCCATCTGCTCGAGGCGGTCCTCGCGTATCAAAAGCGCGAGCGGCGATACGGCGGCATCATTTCGTCTCCGGCGGTCACCCTCGCGAAATGACCGCCGCGAAATGACAGCGCGATGACACGCGTGTTCAGCGGCGTTCTTCTTGCCGCCGCGGCGCTGGCGGCCCTTCTGTTTCTACCACCGGCGGGTCTGCGTCTCGTCGCCGCAATCGTTGCCGCGATCGCGGCGTTTGAATACCTTGCGCTGATTGGCATCGATGACCGGCGCGGGCGGCCGGCATTCGTGTTCCTGGTTGCGTACACGGCCTGGACCCTGTCGTCGAGCGGCCGGATGAGCGTTGTTGCGTTAGCAGCGCTCTTCATCGCGGCCGTTGCCGCTGTGTTCCTCAAACGTAACTCGGGGCAGCAGGCGGTTCTGGGTGCTTTTTCGGTCGTGTACATCGGCATGCCGCTCGGTCTCCTCGCCCTCCTCAACATCGTTCACGGCTGGCGCGCCACTGCCCTGTTGATTGCCACGATTGTGGTGAGTGATTCGCTGCAGTACTACACGGGCCGCGCGTTCGGCCGTCACGCGCTGGCCCCCACTATCAGCCCGAAGAAAACGATCGAAGGGGCGATCGGCGGCGTGATCGCGGGGACGCTGTTCATGCTCGTTGGCGGCAGCTTCGAGTTCCCAGAGCGTCCGTGGCCTCTTCTGGCCGTGCTGGGATTCGTGATGGTGCTGCTCGGAATACTTGGAGACTTGTTCGAGTCGCGCCTCAAGCGCGACGCAAACGTCAAGGACAGCTCGTCGCTCATTCCCGGGCACGGTGGTGTCCTGGATCGGATCGACTCACTGCTGTTCGTCGCGCCGGCGTACGCAATCGCGCTCGGGGTCGTCAGGTGAAGCGCATTGCCATCCTTGGCTCGACCGGCTCAATCGGCCGCAGTGCGCTGGCGGTCGTGGATGCCCATCCGACGCGACTGCGCGTGGCCGCATTGGCCGCGGGCGACAACGCGTCGCTGCTTGCGGCGCAGATCGAGCGATATCGTCCCGATCTCGCGGCGATCGCCAGCGCTGCCGGGCTCGGCCGGCTCACGGCGGCGCTCGGGTCCTCGACAACGACGGTCGCGTCGGGTCCGCACGCGCTCGTGGAAGTGGCGACGCATCCTGACGTGGACGTCGTGATCTGCGCCTCCGCCGGCACGGCCGGGCTCGAAGCCGTGCTTGCGGCCATCGAGGCTGGAAAGACCATCGCGCTGGCGAACAAGGAAGTCCTGGTCATGGCGGGCGCGCTCGTCACCGGCGCGGCGCTCCGGCGAGGCGTCGCGATTCTGCCGATCGACAGCGAGCACAACGCTATTCACCAATGCCTGCACGGCCGAAATCCGAGCGAGGTCCGCCGGCTGGTGCTGACGGCATCCGGAGGTCCGTTCCGCGAGCTGACACAAGCGGATCTGGAGCGGGTGCGGCCGGAAGCAGCGCTTCAACATCCGACGTGGCAGATGGGCCGGAAGATAACGATCGACTCGGCGACGCTGATGAACAAAGGGCTCGAGGTCATCGAGGCGCACTGGCTGTTCGGGGTCGACGCCGACCGGATCGACGTCCTGATCCACCCGCAGTCGATCGTTCACTCGATGGTGGAGTTGACCGATGGCTCGGTCATCGCGCAGCTCGGCGTCACCGACATGCGTCTGCCGATTCAATACGCCTGCTCATACCCGGACAGGTGGGAAACGCAGCTGCCGACGCTCGATCTGGCGCGCGCGGGCCGGCTCGAGTTTCATGAACCCGCCCATGACCGTTTTCCATGCCTTGCGCTGGCGTATCGCGCGCTCCGGGCCGGCGGAACGGCGCCGGTCGTGCTCAACGCCGCCAATGAGGTGGCGGTCGACGCGTTTCTCGACGGCAAGCTCGGCTTTACGGCCATTCCGCGCGTCATACAGAAGACGATGGACGCGCACCAGGTGGAGCCCGTCTCCACGCTTGAAACCGTGCGCCGTGTCGATCGGTGGGCGCGCGAACAGGCGCTCGACGAGGCGCGGGCGCTAGAATTGACAGTGTAGTGACCACTCTTCTCGCATTTCTCTTTGTCCTGGGTGTCCTCGTTTTCGTTCACGAGCTGGGGCACTTTCTTGCTGCCCGCCGCGTCGGCGTGCGGGTGCTGACCTTTTCGCTTGGTTTCGGCCCCAAGATCCTGAAATTCACACGCGGAGACACCGAGTATTGCGTCAGCGCGATACCGCTCGGCGGCTACGTGAAGATGGCCGGCGAGAACCCCGACGATCCGCGGTCCGGGCAGCCGGACGAGTTCCTGTCGAAGACGAAGTGGCAGCGGTTCCAGATCCTGATCATGGGGCCGCTGATGAACATCGTGCTGGCGGTCGTCGTGCTGGCGATCGTGCTGTCGCAGGGCGCAAGTGTCGCCGCCTATCGCGACGAAGCCCCGGTCGTTGGTGTGGTCGTGGCGGGATCAGCCGCAGAGCGGGCCGGGCTGATGGTCGGCGACCGCATTCTCTCCGTGAACAGGGACACTGTCGACACGTGGGAAGACTTGCTGCTGCAGATCGGCATGAAGCCGAACCGCGATGTCGAGCTGGCGATTGCCCGCGGCGGCCAGACGATCATCGTGTCCGTGCGCCCCGAAGCCGAAGGGCGCTTGGAAGTCGGCACGCTAGGCGTGCTGCCGGACGCGCATCCGATCGTCGCTTCGGTGATCGCGGGCGGACCGGGAGACAGGGCCGGCCTCAAGGCTCAGGACGAGGTCCTCGCGTTCAATGGCGAACCGATCGTCTTCAGCTCGCAATTCATCGAGAAAATTTCGGAGAACGGCGGCCGGAACGTCGAGCTGACCGTCAAACGCGGAAATGAGACGCTCCGGATTCGCGCAACACCAGAGAAACGCGGCTCTGGTGCGATGCTGGACATCAGACTGACGGAGCGGCGGAAGTCGTTTACGCCGGGTCCGCTTGAGGCGGTGAAGCTGAGCGTCGAGGAGAACATCAAATCGAGCGCTCTGATCTTCACAACGCTGGCCGGCCTCTTCACCGGCGAGACGTCCGTGCGTCAGCTGCAGGGTCCCGTTGGCATCGCCCAGCTGTCGGGCGAGTCCGCCTCCGAGGGCTGGGTTGCGCTGTTCTCGCTGATGGCGATGTTGAGCATCAATCTCGGCATCCTGAACCTGATGCCGATTCCGGTGCTCGACGGCGGTCACATCCTGATCCTGCTGCTTGAGGGTGTCGCGCGGCGCGACTTCAGCATGCGCGTCAAGGAGAAGATGCTGCTGGCCGGATTCGTCGCGTTGATGATGCTGATGGTGACTGTCATTTATAACGATCTCACGCGCGTAAGTTGGATCGAGGGCCTGATGCCCTGGCGGAATTAGCGCCGATAATCCATGCCAGGCCGCCGGCGCGCGTCGGCCTGCTCTTTGCACTAACACGATCGATCGGAAGGAGGCAGGATGACGTTTATGATCCGGGCTGCGCTGGCTGCACTCGTGGCGGTAAGTCTCGCCGCGCCAGCCCTCGCTCAATCGAGCGTGACCCAGGCAGACATTCAGCGGCTCCAGGACAACGTGTTTCAGGCGGAGCGCGACATCAATCAGATGAGCAACCGGGATTCGGCGCGGGCGAACCAGCTGCGTGACGAGCTGGATGATCTCCGCGACGAAGTGATTTACCTCAAAGTCAAGCTGCGCAAGGAACGGTCGGTGACGCGCGCGGAGTACGCGGACGTCCGCGATCGGATCGAGGACATCCGCAGCGGCGCTCGCGGCGACCGCGTCAGCGCTGCGCCGCCGGTCGCGCCGCGTGACACTACGCCTCCGCCCGCACCTGCGCGTACGCAGACGACGGCGTCGGCGAATGAAGTGCCGGCAGGTACCGAGCTGGACGTGCGGCTGCAGAACAGCCTGAACTCCGGCACGGCGCAGGTCGAAGATCGCTTCGAGGCCACCACCCTCGTTGACCTGAACGTGAACGGCCGCGTGCTCATTCCCGCGGGGTCGGTGATGCGCGGCGTCGTCACGGCCGTGGAACCTGCGACGCGGACGAACCGCACGGCTCGCATGACCGTCAGCTTCGATCAGGTCACGGTGAACGGCCGCTCCTATCCGATGCGTGGAACGGTGACGCAGGCGATTGAAGGCGAAGGCATCCGCGGCGAGGCGACGCGGGCGGGCGCTGGAGCCGCGGTTGGCGGCATCATCGGGGCCGTGCTCGGCGGCGTGAAGGGCGCGGTGCTGGGCGTGCTGATCGGCGGTGGCGGAACGATCGCTGCGACCGAGGGCAAGGAAGTCGAGTTGCCGCAGGGAACCGTGCTGCGCGTTCGTGTCGACGCGCCGCTGCAGATCAGGTAGAGCGGGGATCCCCTCCCTACCCTACCTCTCTCATGGCACCACGCGCGGCGGCGATTGTCTTCGCTACGTCCCGGTCCGTGTGCGCTGCGGATAGGAACCAGGCCTCGAACTGCGACGGCGGCGGATAAATCCCCCGCGCCAGCATCCCGTGGAAGAAGGTCGCGTACGCAGCGGTGTTCGCGCGGACGGCCGACTCGTACTCGCGCACCGGCCCGTCCGTGAAGAACGGCGTCACCAGCGAACCGAACGCGTTGACCTGAAGCGGCACGCCCGCGTCCCGGGCCGCATCCGCGAGTCCGGCCGCGAGCATGGTTCCGCGCCGTGCCAGATCCTTGTAGAGCTTCGGGGTGAGCCGCTTCAACGCCCACAAGCCGGCCGTCATCGCAATCGGATTGCCCGACAGCGTGCCCGCCTGGTAGACGGGGCCTGCAGGCGCGACCATCGACATGAGGTCGGCGCGCCCGCCGTAAGCGCCAACCGGCAGTCCGCCGCCGATGATCTTGCCGAGGCACGTCAGATCGGGCGCCACGTCGAAGATCGCCTGCGCCCCGCCCGCCGCCGCGCGGAATCCGGAAATCACCTCGTCGAAAATCAGCACGCTGCCGTTGGCCGTCGAGCGATCGCGCAGACCGCGCAGAAACCCGTCGGCGGGCGGCACGACGCCGATGTTTCCGGCAATCGGCTCGACGATGATGGCGGCGATCGAGCGGCCGTGCTCGTGGATGAGGGCATCGACCGACGCCAGATCGTTGTACCGGGCAATCAGCGTGTCGGCCGCGACAGCCGGCGCGACGCCAGGGCTCGTCGGGATGCCAAGCGTCAGTGCGCCCGAGCCGGCTTTGACGAGAAACGCATCAGCGTGCCCGTGATAGCAGCCGGCGAACTTGACGATGCGCGGCCGGTTGGTGAACGCCCGCGCCACGCGGATCGCGCTCATGGCCGCCTCGGTTCCCGAGCTGACGAACCGGACGCGCTCCATGGACGGCATCAGTTTGCGAACGAGAGCGCCCAGCTCGTGCTCGAGCGCGGTTGGCGCCCCGAAACTCGTGCCATACCGTGCCGCCGCGCCGATGGCCCGGACCAGCGCGCGCGGCGCGTGCCCGTGAATGAGCGGGCCCCATGACATCACATAGTCGATGTACGTGTTGCCGTCGACGTCGCGGATGGTCGCGCCGGATGCGCGGCTGATGAACAGCGGCGTTCCGCCCACCGCCTGAAACGCGCGGACCGGACTGTCGACGCCCCCGGGAAGAATCGTGCGTGCGCGCGCGAAAAGCTTCTGGGATTTGGTGGGTTTTTTCATCGGTCATGCAAAATGCGAAATTCAAAATGCAAACGCAATCACCGCCGGGTTTGCATTCTGCATTCTGAATCTTGCATTGCGTTAAAGCAGACGCGCCGCGTCTCTGGCGTAGTACGTGAGGATGATGTCCGCCCCGGCGCGCCGGATTGCCGTCAGCGTCTCCATCATGACGCGCGGCTCGTCGATCCACCCTCGTGCCGCCGCCGCCTTGATCATCGCGTATTCGCCGCTGACGTGGTACGCAGCCGTCGGCCGGCCGAAGCGCTCCTTCACCTTCGTGAGGACGTCGAGGTACGGCAGCGCGGGCTTGACCATGACGATGTCGGCGCCTTCCGCGATGTCGGTTTCGACTTCCCGCAGAGCCTCCTCGACGTTGGATGGATCCATCTGATGCGTGCGGCGGTCGCCGAACTGCGGGGTCGAATCCGCGGCCTCGCGGAACGGTCCGTAGAAGCCCGAGCAGTACTTGGCCGCATACGACATGATCCCGACACCTTCGAACCCGGACTCGTCGAGCGTCCGCCGGATTGCCGCAACCCGTCCGTCCATCATGTCGGATGGCGCGACGAAATCGGCTCCGGCAGCGGCATGAGACAAGGCCGCCTGCGCAAGGTGCGCGACCGTGGCGTCGTTCAGAATCTCATCACCGTCGACGATGCCGCAGTGGCCGTGGGAGGTGTACTCGCAGAGACACACATCGGTCATCACGACCAGATCGGGCAGCGCGCGCTTCAGGGCCCGCACCGTTTCCTGCACGGGCGCTTCCGGGTCGGAGGCGAGGGAGCCGACGTCGTCCTTGCTTGACGGCAGCCCGAACAGGATCACGCCCGGCACACCGTCGGCCCGTGCCGCTTCGGCTTCCTTCACCGCTTCGTCCGTCGAGAGCTGAAAGACGCCAGGCATGGAGCTCACTTCCCGGCGCACCCCTTTGCCGTCGCAGACGAACAACGGGTAAATGAAGCAGTCCGGCGTCAGTCGCGTCTCGCGCACCAGCCGCCGGATCGCCTCGGTGCGCCGAAGCCGCCGCGGGCGGTGCGTCAGAGAGAGCTTCGAGGTGGTGGAGACGCGCATGTCGGTCGATCTTGCCATGAAGATCCCTCAGCGGGTCTTGCTGACCGCTCCCTCGGCAAAATGGGCAGAGATGGCGTCCACAAGACCTCCGATCGTGTAGGAGGCGGGCTCGACGGAGACCGTGATCCCTGCCTGGCGGGCCGCCTGGCCTGTAACCGGGCCGATGACGGCCACGGTCGTGCTCTTGAGCAGGTCCGCGACCTGATCCGCTCCGTACACGCGCACGAAGTTGCGAACGGCCGAGGCGCTGGTGAAGGTCACCACGTCGATTCGGCCCTCGAGCAACAGCTTGTACACGTCGGGATCGCCTTCGCGCTGCAGCTCGTCGAGCACGGTGCGATAGGCGATCACGTCGGTGACCGACGCGCCGGCATTTCGCAGCTGCTCGGCGATCACTTCCCGACCGATGTCCGAGCGCGGCAGCAGGACGCGAGCGCCTTCCAGCGGGCCCTGCGCCGCGAGCGTGCGCAGGACCGCCTCGGCGCGGTACTCGTCCGGCACGACGTCGGCGACCACGCTGTAGCGCCGCAGACGTTCAGCCGTGCCGGGTCCGACGGTGCACAGCCGGGGACCCTTCAGCGCGCGGACGTCGCGGTGGTGCGAGAGCAGTGCCGTCATGAACCCTTCGACGGAGTTGGCGCTGGTGAAGACGATCCAGTCGAACGCGGACGGATCCGTTGCGGCGTCGAGCAGCGGCGTCGGATCGTCCGGCGGGGTAATCCGGATCATCGGCGCTTCGACGGTGTCGGCGCCGAGCGCCTGCAGCCGATCGACCAGATCCCGCGCCTGCTCGCGCGGCCGTGTGACGAGCACGCGGCGCCCGAACAGCGGACGGACGTCGAACCACCGCAGATGATCGCGGAATCCGACCACGCGGCCGATGACGAGAATCGCCGCGTCGCGGCGCGGCGGATGCGCGCCGAGATGCTGCTGTAATTCTCCGATCGTCATCGCGATCGTTTCCTGGGTCGGCAGTGTCCCGTTGTAGACGACCACCGTCGGTTCGTCCGGCGCCCAACCGTTGGCGAGGAGCGCGACCGTGATGTCCAGGAGTTGATGCGAGCCGGCGTAGCAGACGATCGTGCCTTCCAGCCGCGCGAGGCTTGCCCAGTCGATGTCCGGCGCCGTTCGGCTCTCTCCCTCGTAGCCGCGAACGAGCGTGATCGTGTCGCCGCCGCCTGGATACGTCACCGGAACGCCGGCGTACGCGGGCACGGCGGTACCCGCCGGGACCCCGGGAACGACCTCGAACGGAATCCGCTGCTCGTGGAGGAACAGCGCTTCTTCGCCGCCGCGGTCGAACACGAACGGGTCGCCCCACTTCAGCCGGGCGACGACTTTGCCCTCGCGCGCCTTCTCGGCGAGAAGAATGCTGATCGCCTCCTGTGCCATCGGCTGCGGCGCGGCAGTGCCGACGTCGATCAGCTCGGCGCTGCGCCGGGCCTCGCGCAGGAGCGCCGACGACACGAGGTGATCGTGGATGACGACGTCGGCCTGACGGAGCAGCTCGAGGCCGCGGGCCGTAATCAGTCCGGGGTCGCCCGGTCCGGCGCCGATCAGATAGATCAGGGTCACGGCTGGATGCCCTCGACGGCTGCATGCGCACGCTGCACGTCTGCGAGGATATCTCCAGCGCCCGCCTGCAGGAGTTGATCCGCCACCGACCGGCCGAGCGCTTCGGCATCGTCACGGGATCCGGAGGCCGATGCGCGCACGAGCCGTTGACCATCAGGTGATACGACCACGCCCCGTACGCTGAGTCCGACGTCTGCGATGTCGGCCAGGGCGCCGATGGGCATCTGACAGCCGCCGCCGAGGCGCGTGACAACCGCACGCTCGGATCGCAGCGCCGCCGCCGCATCCGCGTCGTCGATGACGGCGAGCAGGCGCCCGGCGCGCTCGTCGGTGTCGCGAACTTCGACCGCGATAATGCCTTGTCCCGGTGCCGGCACGCATGCGTCCGCTGGAATCGTGGCGGTGATCCGGTCGTCGCGCCCCAACCGCCGCAGGCCTGCCGCGGCCAGTACGAGCGCGTCGTACTCGCCCGCATCGAGTTTTCTCAGACGTGTGCCCAGATTGCCGCGCACCGGCAGAAACGTCGCCCCTGGGAACACGCGGATGAGCTGCGCAACCCGGCGGACGCTGCTGGTCCCGATGCGCGGTGCGTGGCCGAGCTCGCTCACGACTTCATGGATTGAAAGCGACTGCCCCGCAGGAGCGGGGAGCACCACCGCATCGTGCGGATCTTCGCGCGCCAGTACCGCGCCGATCTGCAGACCGCCCGGCAGCACCGCCGGCATGTCCTTGCTGCTGTGAACCGCGAGGTCGATGTCGCCGGCCGCGAGCGCGTCCTCGATCTCCTTGACGAAAAGCCGCTTGCCGCCGATCTGAGCGAGGCTTGCGTCCGCCAGCCTGTCGCCGGACGTCCTGATGACCACGATGTCGCAGGAAGCGCCCGTCCGGCGGGCGAGCAGTTCCGCCACGGCATTGGCCTGGAACAGCGCGAGCTCGCTGCCTCTGGTGCCGATTCTGAGGCGGTCCATGGTCAGCGCGGCCGCCGGCGGGACGACGTCTCGTCGTCCGCCGAATCCGGGGACGCGGTCGATCCGTTTTCGTCGCGGAGGCGGAAGAGCCGATTGACCGCTTCGGTGTAGGCGGCCTGGGTTTCTTCGTCTGGAAGCGCCTTGAGCTGCTCCGTGGGATCGATCAGCAGCTTTTCGACGATCAACCTCGTAAGCTGATCGAAGACGGCACGCGTTTCGGGCGGCAACCCGCCCATTCTCGATTCCAGCCGCTGCAGCTCGGCACGGCGCACCGCCTCGAAGCGATCGCGCAAGGCGACGACCGTCTGAATGGCGCCGCGGGAACGCTGCCAGGCGGCGAATCTGCCGAGTTCCTCCTTGACGATCGCTTCGGCCCGCTCTATTTCCGACGCGCGCTTGGACAGGTTCTCCTGGACGACCGTCTGCAGGTCGTCGACGTTATACAGGAACACCTGCTCGATCTCGCCGACGGATGCCTCGACATCGCGCGGAACGGCGACATCGAGAATGAAGAGCGGATCGCGCCGGTGGCCCCGCAGCGCCGTTTCGACGTGTGCCCGCGTGATGATCGGCCGCTGCGAGCCGGTGGCGGTGACGATGATGTCTGCGCCGGCAAGGGCGTTGGCGAGGCCGTCCCACGGAACCCAGTGGCCACCGACTTTCGTCGCCAGGGCCTGTGCATGCGCCGCGGTCCTGCTCGTAATCGCCACTTCGGTGGCGCCGTGCGCGCGCAGGTGCTGGGCGGTCAGCGTGCTGATTTCCCCGGCCCCGACGACGAGGACGCGCCGTCCCTGCAGGCGGCCGAAGATCTTCCGCGCCAGCTGCGCGGCGGCGAAGCTGATCGACACCGCTCCCTCGCCCAAGGCCGTCTCGCTGCGCACGCGTTTGCCGACGTTGAACGACCAGTCGAACAGCTTTCTCAGAACGGGACCGGTACAGCGCTTCTCCGCCGCCGCCTGGAATGCATCCTTCACCTGTCCGAGGATCTGCGGCTCGCCGACGACCAGCGAATCGAGCCCGGCAGCCACGCGAAAGAGATGCTGTGCGACGTCGGATTCGGAAAAGGAGAACAGATGCGGCGTAAAGCTGTCGGCCGGCAGCTGATGATATTCGCCGAGGAAGCGGATGATCTCTTCGCGGGCGGTCTCCGGGGCGGCGCTGGCAACGTAGATCTCCGATCGGTTGCACGTGGACAACACCACCGATTCCGCTGCCGACGATCTGGCGGCGAGCGCCACGACCGCCGCGCCGACATCGCGGCTCGAGAAATCGAGCTTTTCGCGAAGGTCGACTGGCGCCGTCTTGTGACTCACGCCGAGCAGAAACAGGTGCATCGCGGTCGAATCACTGGAAGGTGTGGCTGGTTTCCACGAAGTAGCTGATGAACACCAGGTTCAGCTGCACGACCACGAATCCGACGGCCGAAAGCCACGCCGCGCGCCGCCCCGTCCATCCCATCGCGCCGCGCGCCAGCACGGCGAACGAATACAACGCCCATGCGAGGAGGGCAAACAGCACCTTCGGGTCATACAGGCCGATGTCCTGCAGGTTGCTGTTGGCGGGCGCCAGCTTCTTCGCCTCGACCGTCCAGACGACGCCGACGATGAGACCGAGCGTGAGGAACGCCCACCCCGTTACGGTTGCCCGTGAGTTCATGCGATCGAGGATCTGCAGCGACGGCAGGCGTGTGTAGAAGTATCCGAGGTGCTTCTTCTTGATCTCCTTGAACTGCAGCACGTAGGTCAGGCCGAGCACGCCGGCCAGTCCGAAGCTGGCATAGGCGAACAGCAGCGACGACACGTGCACCCAGAACCACGGGCTGTCGAGCACCGGATCGCGGTTTTCGATACCGGGAGACAGCACCGGGATCACCTGCAATCCGACGATGATCGGCAGGATGAAGACGCCCATCGCGCGCTCGTCGGTCGTGAGCTCCAGATACAGATACGACAGCGTCAGCAGCCATACGAACGTCGACACCGCGCGCGACGGATTCGCGAACGGCACATGGCGGACCTCCATCGTCTGCATGCCGATGACGAAGGTGTGGGACAGGACGCCAAGCAGGAGCAGCGTGGTGGCCGTTCGACCGACGGCCGCGTCGCGCCGCGCGAAATGGATCGCGTAGGCGATCCCGGCGGCGGCGTAGAGGATGAGCGGGATGAGATTCAACGCCCGGTCGGGGCGTAGTAGCCCCGCTTGGTGCGGGCGGCGGCGTTCGGGCGCGACACGCGCACGTCGATGCGGCGCCAGGCGCCGTCACGCCGCGGATTCTTGGACGCGTAACCAATCGTGTACTGGCTCGCGAGCTCGTCGGCGATCTGCGCGTAGACGCTGTCCAGATCGTCAATCCTGCCCGGGAAGAACGATCGGCCGCCCGTTTCCAGCGCCAGCGTCCTCATCACGTACTCAGCCTCACGAAACCCCTTGCTCTGCACGTCGGGACCTCGAAGGGCGATCGCGTAAATGGAGGTCTCCGAGCGCTTGGCCAGATCGAGCACCTCGTCGAACGAGATGAGGCTCGAGGTGTCCTCGCCATCGGAGAACACGACCAGCGCCTGGCGGCGGATGTCCTGTTCGGTCACTGCGCGGACTTTCCGCAGCTCTTTCAGCGCGATGTAGATGGCGTTGTGGAGCGACGTCGAGCCGCCGGCGGCAGTTCGATCGATCGCGGTGAGGAGATCCGGCTGGTTGCCGGTGAACATCTGGCGCACGTCGACCCGGCTGTCGAAATCGATCACCTGCGCGATGTCGTTCGGCTTCAGGCGGCGGACGAAGTTGCCGGCCGCGGCCTGGAGTGTCGGCAGCTTGTCCTCCATGCTCGCGCTGCTGTCGAGCAGCAGCGACAATGCAATCGGCTGTTGTCTCCGCGAGAAGAACGCGGCCTCCTGCCTGATGCCGTCCTCGAAGATCTGGAAGTCCGGTTCCTCCAGATCGGTGACGTAGCGGCTGCCTTCGGTCACCGTCACGGCGAGCGAGACGATATCGATGGCGGCGCGGAAGGCCGGCCCCGACGGCTGCTGCGGCTTCTCCTGCTCACCGGCGACCACGGTGCCACAGACGATCACGGCAAGCGCTGCCAACAGACGGCCGATCATTTCGCGGCTCCAGGCTGGCGGCGTGCCGGTGTGCCGCGCACGGTAAGGCCAGGACGGCCCGACGTCACTTCGACGTCCCATTCGTACAGCGATTCGGGACGGCCGTAGACCACCTTGTACTGGGCGGACAACTCGCGCGCGAGCCGTTCCATCATCGCCGGCAGCGCCTGTGGCGCCAGCATGGTTATGCGCTGTCCGCCGGTTGCCCTGGGCGCCTCGTCCAGCACGAACCCGCGCTCGCGCGTGGAATGCTCGTCCGAATACGGGAAACGGCCGATGGTGACGGCGTGCACCGCGGCGCCAGCCTCGCGCAGCTCACGGACGACGTCCTTGGAGTAGCGGTTGGTGAACTCGACGCCGTCGGTGACGACCGGCACGAAGACAGCGCGTTCGCCGTCGCGCGAGCGCAGGCCCCGCGCTGTCTCGAACAACGCGTCGACCAACGTCATGCCGCTGCCGGTCGTGAAGAAGAACCGTTTGATCGCTGCCGCAAGCTGTTCCCTGTCGGTGGTGTACGGCACGAGCACCGTCGGGCGCTCGGCAAGGCCGATCAACGCGATGCGGTGCTCTTTCCCCATCGCGGCGGCGAACTTCGACAAGGCCTCGCGGACGTAGGTGATTTCGCCGGTGATCGCCTGGCTGTTGTCCACCAGCAGCGCCAGATCGATCGGCTCGGTGGCGCGCGAGACGCGCAGCACTTCGCGCCGTCGGCCATCTTCGCGCACGACGAACGCGTCGGGCCCGAGACCTTCGACCGGTGCGCCCTTCGCGTCGACGGCGCTGACGAACAGGGTGCGTTCGCGCGACGCGGTTTGCGCGGCGGCGCGGGAATCAGTTGTGACCGTGACGCCGGCGATCACGGCAAGGATGAGCGCCGGCCAGATGAGGATGCGCATGCGAGGGACGCTGCGGCCAGTATAGGGCCCGCTGTGAAAGAGGGTCAAGCTGCGATCGTGGCCGAAACGCGTTGAAAACACAAGACTTACCAGTCGACTTGTAACGCCTCCGCGCGCCGGGCGTTTACCGGCCGCCGCCAGCGCGAACTGTCTCAGCTGGTGAATCTTTTCACAAGGCGGAGTATACTGATCGACGGTACGCTGGACGACGAAGCGGACCGTGCGGCCATGGCAGGGAAAGAAAAGAAGTCCTCGTACGCACGTTCGGTCAAGTCGCTGCAGGAGAACGTCACGCAGGCGGCGCCTGCGATGGCCGCCGCCTATTCGCTGGTTGGCGCGATCCTGCTGTTCGGCGCGGTGGGCTATGGGCTCGATCGGTGGCTTGGGACGTCGTGGTTCCTGGTCGGCGGCCTGGCGCTTGGGGTGGTCGTCGGTTTCTACGAGCTGATCAAAACGACCTACAGGAAATGAGGGAAGTGGCGTGGATGGCTGGAGCCGCGATTGGATCGTGGCTCGCCGTCAGCGCCATCGCCGGCGACCGGGCCAATCCCGAGAGCCTGTTCGGCATGGCCGGTCCGCTGGCCGCAGTGTGCGCCTCGTGGATCGCGACCGAGCGGGCGCACCGATCCGCGCCCGAGCGCGGCTTGGCGGTCATGATCGTCTGGTTCGCGCTGAAGCTGGCGTTCTTCGCGTTGTACCTCACGGTGATGCTGAAGCTGCTGTCGCTGAGGCCGGTGCCGTTCGTGGTCGCGTTTGTGAGTTACTTCATCGCCTTGTATGCGATGCAGGCGCTGTTTCTCAGGCGCCTGACAACGATTAAGTGAGATGCTTCAACACGCCGAACCTGCAGCACAAGCCGCCGAAGAAGCGGGCCATGCCGCCCCCGAAGCCTTCGATGCTGGCACGATCATCCTCGGCCACGTCGCCAATTCGCCGATCGACCACCCGCTGATCCATCTGCCGACGATTGCCGGCATCAACCTGTCGGTCACCAAGCACGTGCTCATGCTGTGGATCGCGGCCGCATTCCTGCTCATCGTGACGACCGTTGCGGTCCGGCGCTACGTCAGCAGGGGCACCCTGGTCCCGTCCGGTCCGGTGATGGGGCTGATCGAGTACGTCGCCGTCCGCATCCGCGACGAGATTGTCGCGCCCAACGTCGGCAGCAAGTGGGTCGATACCTACACGCCGCTCATCATGGTGTTCTTCCTGTTCATCGTGACAGCGAACGCCATCGGCATGTTTCCGGTCTTCGACCTGCTGGCGCTGTTGAACCACACCGTGTTGCACCTCCCCGAGGATTCGTTCCTCGTGCAGGTCTCGCACGGCGGGACGACGCCGACGGGCAACTGGAACGTGACGGCGGCGCTGGCCACGATCAGCTTCCTGACCATCATCGTCGCCGGCACCCGCGCGCACGGGTTCGTCGGTCACTGGAAGAACCTGGTACCCCACGGCACGCATCCGGTGTTGTGGATCCTCCTCATCCCCATCGAAATCATGGGGATGTTCGTGCGGCCCTTCGCTTTGACGATGCGACTTGCGGCGAACATGACTGGAGGACATATTGCCGTCCTCGCTGTGCTGGCGATGATCTTCATCATGGCCGAGTCGGCGCGCAGCGCTGTCGTCGGCCTCGGGATGGCGGCGGTTGCCGTGCCGCTGGCTGTCGGCATTTCGGTGCTGGAAGCCGTGGTTGTCGTCCCGGTGCAGGCGTTCGTATTCACGCTACTCACGGCCGTGTTCGTGGGCATGGCCATTCACGCACATCACTGAGTCGGTACGGGGCCACGCCCACTGACGTTACTGAAGGAGAGAAAAAGAATGACTGGCGACATCGCAGCACTCGCGTACCTGGGCGCCGCGCTCGGGGCTGGTCTCGCTGCCATCGGCGCGGGGCTGGGTATCGGTAAACTGGCGGCGGGGGCTGCCGAAGCGGTTGGACGTCAGCCCAGCGCGTCGGCGCAGATTACCGGCGCCGTGCAGCTGCCGATGTTCCTCATCGAAGGCGTGGCCGTGATCGCCGCCGTCGTGGCGCTGCTCATCGTGCTGATGATCCCCAAGGCCTAGCGGGGCGTCGAGTGCACTCATGACTAATCCGCTGGTCGCGCCCGACGTCGGGCTCTACATCTGGACCATCGTCACGTTTCTGCTGCTGCTCGTCGCCTTCAACTACCTGGCGTGGAGGCCGTTGAAGGCCACCCTGGCGGCGCGCGAAGACTCGATTCGCAAGTCGCTGGACGATGCGCGGCAGGCGCGCGAGGAGCTGCAGCGCCTCCGCGGCGAGTCGGCGAAGATGCTGGCGGATGCGCGCGCGGAGGCCGACACGATCCTCGGGCGTACGCGCGAGGACGCGAATCGCTTCCGCGACGAGATGAAGGAGAAGGCGCAGGCCGAGGCCGCGACCATCGTCAAGAACGCCGAACGGCGCATCGAGATGGAGACCTCGCGCGCGCTCCAGCAGATTCGCGCCGAAGCGGTCGAGTTCTCGGTGGCGATCGCGTCCAAAATCCTCCAGCGCAACGTGTCGAAGGAAGACAACGAGCGGCTGATCGAGGATACGTTCCGGCAGATCGAAAACACCCGCCCCAGTTAATGGTGTGTCTCAACTGGAAGCGTACCGTCAGCAACGAACCTCGGGCTGCCGGCAGCTGATTTTGGGAAGGACCCAGCGCTAGCGATGACGCGCCGCCGCCTGCTTGTTCCGGTTGCGGCGGCGCTGGTCGGTGCCCTTCTTTTCGCCTACGCCATCCGCAGCGTCGGCTGGGACAATGTCGTCAGCGGCATCCAACGCGTCGGCTGGGGGTTCATCCCGATTCTCATCCTGTCGGGCCTGCGCTTCGTCCTGCGCGCCGCTGCGTGGCGTCTTTGTATCCCGCCCCATGCCAGGTTCTCGCTCGGCCAGGCGTTCGCTGCGTATCTGTCGGGTGACTCCGTCGGAAACGTCACACCGCTGGGGCTTCTTGCCAGCGAACCCACGAAGCTCTTCCTGATCCGCCACCGGCTGGCAACCCGTGAGGCTGCGTCATCGCTGGCGGTGGACTTCGTCGTCTACTCGACGTCCGCCGCCACCATGATCGCCGTCGGGCTCGTCGTGCTGCTCGCGAACGTGCCCCTCAGCTTCGGCTTGCGGGAGATCGCGCTTGCGGCGCTCGCGGCGATCGTCATCGGCGTCCTGGGCGCCATCCGTCTGATCGGGGGGACCTGGAAGCCGGAGTGGGGCGAGCGGCCGCCCTGGCGTGCCCGGCTGGCCTCATTACGCGAACAGGTATTTGCATTCTCCGCCGGAAACCCTGCGCGACTGTGGCCGGTCTTCGGACTCGACCTGCTGTTTCAGGTTCTTGCCGTCACGGAGGTTTACCTGATCCTGCGGTGGGTGCTGCCGGAGCCGCCAAGCGTTCCCGAGGCGATCGTGTTCAGCGCGCTGGATCGCGCCATCATCATCGCCTTCAAGTTCGTTCCGTTCCGCCTCGGGGTGGACGAGGTGGTGTCAGGCGGAATGGCGACCATCCTCGGACTGCCAACGGCCACCGGGGTGGTGCTTGCCCTGATCAAGAAAGTGCGCAGTGTGTTCTGGGTCGGGGTCGGTCTCGCGCTTATCGCCGCGCATCCTTCCCGAGGAGCGCCAGCGACGGATCGCCGCGGAAGCGGGCCCGCGCATCCGACCTGAGCGCCTCGGCGCGCTTCGGGTCCCCGACAATCGTCCACAGACGGACCGCAACGGCGTAGCTCTCGGGCGTCGGCGTGGCGGCGACCAGTTCGTTCAGCACGTCCTCGACCGCCTCCTGGCGCTTCGTTGCCGCGTACAGCATCGCCAGCCGGGAATAGACATGGACGCTGCGCGGGAAGCTCTTCAACTCCTCGCGATACTGCGCCTCGGCTTCGGCATAGCGATCGAGATGCGCGAGCGACTCGCCCAGGTAGAGAAACAGATCGGGGATGTTTCGTTTCTGCGCCCGGGCCATCGTCGCCGCCTCCTGAAAGGCAGCGGCAGCCTCCTCGTACTTCGCGTCGTTGTACAGCAGGCGTCCGCGGACGAACGGCTCGACCGGCAGCGCAGGATCTGCCTCCTGGGCAGCCTTCGCGTGCAGGGTCGCAGCCTCGGCGTCGTTCCGCGCGAGGGCAATCCGCGCCGCGAGCTCGTGCGCCGCTGCGCGCGTGGCCGGCTCGCCCGCCTTCGCGAGCACGATCGCTTCGTCCACCTGCTCGAGCGACTCGTCGACGCGGCCGGCGCGCATCAGCGCGTCGGCGAGGGCCAGGGCGAAGTCCGCCTCGTCCGGCTGGCGCGCGCGAGCGTCCTGCAGCACGGAGATCGCCTCATCGAGCCGGCCCGCCCGCATCAGCGCCGACGCCAATTGGTACTGGACGACCGCAAGTTCCGGATGTGCGTCGACAATCGCCTGGAGCGCGCGGATGCCTGCGGAGTATTTCTTCTGGCCGATCAGCAGGGCTGCGGCCCGATGCTGGTTGATCAAGAGCGCCTGAGCCTGCCACGACAACGATGGTGGCACGACGGACACGTGCGGCCTCGCCAGGTAGCCGAGCAGCGCGAGGCGTTCCTCGTCGGCCGGCGCAATCCGTGCGGGCAGTACCGGCGTTGCGGCGGCAGTCAACCGATCCAGCTCATCGCGCAGCCGTGCCGTCTGCGTGGCCGTTCCGGACGGATCCACGGGAGTGGACGCGAGCGGTGTCAGTTCTTCGTTCGCGCCGTGAACGTATCGGTACACGCCGGTCGTCATCGCATAGACGGCATGGCCGCCGAAGCTGAAATATGGTGAGAGCCATTCCGCATACAGCGGTCGATCGCTCAGCGTCGCTTCGTCATCCGTGAGCACGGCGCGCAGCGATCGGCCGGTCAGCGAACCGGGGACGGGGGCACGAACGAGGTCGAGCACGGTGGGCACCAGATCGATGTGCTGGACCGGGCCGTCAACGCGCCGGCCCGCACCCTCGTTGTTGGGCTGCTTCACGATCAACGGGACGCGTATCGCCGCGTCGTCGAGCGTCTGCGATGGTTCCTCGCCGCGATCGCCAACCAGGATGATCGTGCCGCCGTCGTACAGATCCCGGCTCTTGAGCAGTGCAGTCAAGCGGGTGACGGCCGTGTCGGCGTCGCGCCGATCGACCTGGACGAAGAGGAAAAAGCGCCTGCCGTCCTGCAGGCGCATCCAGGTCTCGGCGGCGTCGAGCGTTTCGGACGCGCTGCGCACGAGGACCGGCTCGCTGTCCGCGGCGGCGCTGTCGGGAAGTTCCGCGTCGTAGAAACGGAATCCCTGGGCGACTCCGGTGTCGGGCCGGAGCAGGAACGACGAGACCGCCGCGCCCGTCGCGAAGCCGCGATTTCGCAGCATTTCGGCAAGCGTCTGCACGTCCTCCTTGAGGACGAAGCCCGCGTCATCGCGCACGCCGTGGTGCAGCGGCAGTTGACCTGAAAGGAGCGACGCGTGAGCGGGAAGCGTCTGCGGCGATTGCGCGTACGCGTGTTCGAAGACCACCGCGTCAGACGCCAGCAGATCGATCGCCGGAGTGTCCGTGCTCGGCGCTCCATAAACCGGCAGGGCGGTCGCCGGCATGCGGTCGACGGAGATGATTACGATCGGTCCCTGATGCGGCGGAGACTCGCGGGCGAACCACCAGCCGGCGGCTGCCGAACCCGCCACCGCGATCGCCAACGCCGACACGATGCCCGCGGCCACCCACGGCCGCAGTTTGCGCGAGGGACCTGGCATTAACCGGGATTTACGGCTGCCGCCTCGGCGCGTGCCGCGGCCAGCTCCGTCTTGGCGTGTTCGTTGTCCGGCTCGACCTTGAGCATTTCAGTGTAGGACTCGATCGCGCGGTCGAGCGCCGCGCGCCGCGCCACTGGGTCCGACTCGAGCGCCGCCTTGCGCCGATAGGTGGCGGCAATCACGAGGTTGAGTGTCGTGAGGCTCGCGTGCTTCGCGCGAATCTGCTCGTAGGTGGTGATCGCCTGATCGATGCGACCCTGTTCGCGCAGCATGTTTGCCGCTCCAATCTGCGCCTGGATGTTGGACGGCAGTGCGCCGGGCGTCAGCCCGGGTTCAGGCGTCAGTACGAAGTCCAGCGGCGGCGTCGCCGCCGTGCGCACCATCGCCTCGGCCTGTATGGCAACGAACCCGGGGGCATCGACAACGAAGGTGAAGACACCGATGCGCAGCCCGATCATCGCCCAGCGGCCCTTGGAGTCGGAGGTGGTGATTCCTACACGCGGCTGCAGGTCCGGATTCGCCGCACGAATCGTGGCGCCCTTGATCGGCTTGCCGTCGATGTCGCGAACCGTACCCGTCGCCCTGGCTGTTTGTGCAGAGGCGGGCACCGCCAGCCAGAGGGCGCTTACCACGACGATGACGACGCGCAGGCATCGGACCATACTTGTCCTCCGGGCGAACATCTTACCCCCGGTCCTCAATCACCCGATCCTCAACTCTTATCTGATTCCTGAGGCCTGAGCCCTGAGGCCTGTTCTACAGGTGATACAGCATGAGGTAGACAATTACGCCCGTCACCGACACGTACAACCACACGGGCAGGGTCCAGCGCGCGATGCGCACATGACGCGTGTAGTCGCCGCGGAGTCCGCGTGCGGTCGTAACCAGTGCCAGCGGCAGGATTGCCGCCGCCAGGATGATGTGGGGAATCAGGACGGCAAAGTAGACGACGCGCACGGCGCCGGTGCCACGGAACGGGACCGACCCGGCGTTGGCGTGATAGATGACGTAGCTGATCAAGAACAGCGCCGACGTTCCGAGTGCCGACAGCATGCAGCGCCGATGAGCGTCGATCCGCCGGCTGCGAATCATCACGTAACCGGCAACCAGAAAGACCGATGCCAGCGCGTTGAGACTCGCGTTCAGCGTCGGGAGGTCGGCGATCTCCATCGGGGGTGCCGCGTCAGAGCCAGAGCCGATCGGCAACGAGCGCGCCGAGGAGGAGCGGCAGGTACGTGATGGAGAACAGAAACAGTGCGCGTGCCGTTGCCATCGAACGTGCGCGCGCGAAGCGGAGCGCGAGCCACACGAACAGCAGCCCCAGCACAGTGGCCACCATCATGTACGGGACGCCGGCAAGGCCGACGGCGGCGGGCAACAGGCTGACCGGCCAGAGAGCTGCCGAGTAGACCAGCGCCTGCTGACCGGTGCGGCGTCCGTCGGGTTCGAGGACCGGCAACAAAGGAATGGCGGCGTTGGCGTAGTCATCGCGATAGAGCCAGGCGATCGCCAGGAAGTGCGGCATCTGCCAGAAGAAGACGATGCCGAAGAGGACCAGCGCCTCGAGCGAGATGCGTCCGGTTGCCGCGCTCCATCCGATCACCGGTGGCAGCGCCCCCGGAATCGCGCCGACGAGCGTCGCCAGCGGCGTGCGCAGTTTCAGCGGTGTGTAGACCAGGACGTAACTGATCAGTGTCCATCCGGCGACGGCGGCAGCGGTGGCGTTGACGGCAATGGCGAGTTGCGCGAGCCCGATGGCGGAGAGGACCACCCCAAACGAGGCGCCTTCGCCGGTCCCGAGCCGGCCCCGAGGCAGCGGCCGCGTGCTGGTTCGCCGCATGAGCGCGTCCGTGCGGCGTTCCCACACCTGGTTGAGCGCGGCGGCTCCGCCCGCAACCAGGGCTGTCCCAACCAGTGTGTTCACCAGCAGGGTCACTTCAACGCCGGCCGGCGACGCCAGATACAGACCGGCAAGCGTGGTCACCAGAACCAGAAGATTCAGCCGCGGCTTGGTCAGCGCAACGAAATCGGCGAGCCGGTGTACCGCGACGGACGCATCGGGTCGCGCCGCTCCGTGTGGATGAACGCCGGCCGCCGGCGCGCCCGGTTTCATGCGCGCGCGCCTGTCCTGGTCGGCCCGGCGGGTCCGCCTTCGAAGGCGCCCCGCTCAGGCGGCACCCGCCCCACGCCGATGGACGCAGCAGCCGTGCCTGCGCCAAGTGCGCCGAGGCGCGATTGGTGCGCGCGCAGCGTCAACACGAGCGACGTGACGAGCACGGAGGCGCCGGTCACGACGTGCAGCGAGTTGATGACGTAGTGCCTGGCCGTCAGCACGGTGAGCGCGCCGAGCGTGATCTGAGCCGCGAGGAGCAAGAGCAGGAGCGCCGACGGGCGCACGAGGGCGCCGCCGCGTCGGTGATGGTAGAAGACGTGACCGGCTGTCGCGAGGATCAACGCGCTGGCCACCAGCGCTCCGACGCGATGGGCAAAGTGAATGGCGATCTTCGGATCCCACTGCGGCGGAATCAGCTGTCCGAACGCGAGAGGAAAGTCGGGAATCGCCAGCCCTGCATCCGTGTGCCGCATCACGGCGCCAATCAGAATCTGCACATAGATCCACGCGGTCGTCACGACCGTCAGCCGCCGCAGCATGGAGTCGTCAACCGGCTGCGAGGCCGCGCTCGCCCAGCTGCGCGACGTGAACAGCGCGATGGCGGTCGTCAGGCAGAAGACGATTTGCGCAAGACCGGCATGGGCAATCGAGATCGGATCCGGCAGGTACCACAGCACGGTGATGCCGCCAAGGAGTCCCTGCGTGATCACGGCGGCCAGCGCGATGTATCCGAGCCGCCGCACCCAACGCCGCGGCTCGACGCGCCATAACCAGACCGCGAGGACAAGGATCAGGAATCCGACCGTGCTGGCGATCAGGCGATGCGAATGTTCGTAGCGAATCCCGCCCACCATCTTTTCCAGCGGGAACGTGAACATGAACCAGCCATAGGTGTTCGGCCAGTCCGGGACGGATAATCCCGACCCGGTGCTCGTCACCAGGCCGCCGGCAAAGATGAGCACGGCGGTCGAAAATGCGACGAATCGCGTGTAGAGCCTGAGTGCCACTAGCCCTTGAACGTAAACGCGACGTCGCTGGTTTGTTTCTCGCCAATCGTGACCATCTGTGTCTGTGTCCCGAGCTTCTCGTGCCACGCCTCGATGGTGTAGGTGCCCGGCGGCAGCCCCTTCAGTTCGAACCGGCCATTCCCAGTCGTCACGGCATGAAACGGATGGTCGAGCACGCCGACGTATGCGCTCATCCATTTATGGACGTCGCACTTGAACGGCACCATCACCTCCTTGGTGCTGAAGGTGTGCGTATGCTTCATGCCCGTCAGCTGAAGCGCTCTGTTGAACTCGCGATTCTGCTGCGGGACGGCGTGAATGTTGTGCAGCGTGTTGTCGCTGCTGCGAAGCTCCAGCGGCTGGCCGACCTGGATGCCGAGAACGTGCGGCACGTAACGGCAGCCTTTCTGGTCGAGGACGACGGCCGTTGACGGCACGGGAAAGACACGATCGCCAAGTCCGTCCTTCACGTATACGAATACGTTCTGAAGCCCGGAACCCTCGCCGACGACCACGGTCTCGGTCCGGTTCTGCGGCTGTTTCTCACAGTAGGGGTCGGAGTCCATCGAGATGGGCTCCGACGCGGGCGGCGTGCCCTCGAACGTGACGAGCCCCGTGATGGCGCCGGCCGTCGCCGGATCGACGGGATTGCTGACGGCGGCCGGCGGCGGTGGTGCTTCCTCGCTCCTGCCGCATGCCGCCACGGTCAGCGCCGCGGCGGCCGTCAACGCGAGGGTACCGCCCGTGAACAGACGATGAAGCCTGGATCGCATAAGGGTGTCGACTCCCAACCCTTGATTATCCCAGAGAGGCGGGCTGCGATTAAGGGGTGCCGCGGACAGCCGCGATTTTGCGGAGAACGCGGTCCTGCATCCATTGCGTGCTCCACCAGTCGACCGGAGTGACCTGTTCTCCGCCCACGAGCGTCGTGAAGTGCAGATGGTCCCCGCCCGCCAGCCCGGTTTGACCGCTGCGGCCGATCTCCTGACCTTTTTCGACCGTCTCTCCCACCCTGACACCTATTGACGACAGATGCCCGTACAACGACTGCACCCCAAGGCCATGGTCGATGACGACGCAATTACCGTAGATGCCCAGGTCGTCCGCGTGGACGACCACCCCGCGCTGAGCGGCAGAGATCGGGGCGTTCGCGGTTGTCGCGAGGTCGAACCCCAGGTGCACCTGCTGATCGACTTCCTTGCCATGGTAGAGATACGTACGGGC
Source organism: Vicinamibacterales bacterium (assembly GCA_035711805.1). Classification (GTDB taxonomy): domain Bacteria; phylum Acidobacteriota; class Vicinamibacteria; order Vicinamibacterales; family UBA2999; genus Gp6-AA40. The sequence goes on along the minus strand of DASTBV010000155.1, from coordinate 173,273 downwards.
ATCGGCGAACTGTGCCTGAACGGCGGAGTTACCCAGCTGCTGGAAGGCGTCCATGAAGAGCAGCTCCGCTGATGTCTTTTTCGCCAGGTCGCGAACGTATTGGTTGTTCTTCTGGCGGAGGTCGCGGTTGATCTTCAGAAAGCCGGCCAGGATGTCGTCGGTCTGAATCTGCTCGTCCGGCGAGGTTGAGGCGATGGCCGGAACGACCCTCTGCAGGAAGCGGTCGTCGATCTCGATGCGGCTTTTCTTGTACTGCTTCGGAAACACGCGGTAGTCGAGCGGAACGATGACCTGATTGCCGGCCTCGTCGCGCGCGAAGACGTCGATCCGGGTGTTCGTCGGCTGGTCGTAGAGCAGCGCGAAGAACGCCACCCTGAGAGCGGAATCGCCGGAGATGCCAATGCCCGACGCCGGGAACGAGCGGTATTCCTTGTCGCCGACGCGGACGCCGGACTGCACATCCTCCGGCGTCGCGCGGAAGACGGCGAACTCGCTGCCGCCGTGATTGACGAAATGAAACGTCGACAGCACGGTCAGCCGCGGCGGTTCGAGCCGCACCTGCACGTCGCGTGTCTCGGATGATTCCGCGTCGCGCAGGCCATAGAGCACCGGCCGCGCCGCGTGCACCACAATCCGCGCCGGGCCCGACCTCAGCTCCGGCAGTGCCCGCTTGCCAATCGGCCGCATCACGAGAAGTCGGTCAGCGGACCGTTTTGCCGCACCCTCGTCGGTGTTCAGCGTAAAGACCTGATAGGTCTTTCCGCCCTGCTCGATAGCCACCGTCAGGCGCGAAAAGGCGCCACCCGGCGCCTGCGCCATCATCTCGAGCGAGCTTGCCTGTCCGATGAACTTTCCCGGCTGACGGATTTCGATGGCCGGCCCGTCCAGCCGTCCGGCCCAGAACCACGCACCCGCGCCGGCAATGAGCGCGAGAAGGATGAGATAGAAGAGAAACTTCAGCAGGCCGCGCATTGTTCGCATCATAGCGCGGCGCCGGATGGTCGTCGGCGGCGTGGCTTGAAAGCGTGCCCTCCACCTGTTGAAACGGTGCGCTACGACTTTGGTTTCGGCGGAGGGAGCGACATGCGCAGTCCCAGCACCATCAGAAGGACAATCAGCAGATTCATCTGCAGGCTCGCCTGAGCGCGCGCCGCTATCAGCACCTCCGTCATCGACAGGATCTGAAACGCCACGACAGACCCGAGCGCCGCCGCGGCGTAGACGCGCTGTTCCCGGCTTCCGCCTCGCCACGCGCGGACGAGCGCGCGGACGATGACATACCAGAGGAACACCCATGCCGCCAGGCCGAGCACGCCCGCTTCGGTGAGGATGTGCAGCGGCGCGTTGTGCGCGTGCCAGCCACTCAGCTGAAAGTCCCGATTCGCCTGCGTGGCCGGCATCTGATACGTGATCTTGTCAAACGTGCCGACGCCGATGCCGACGAGTGGATGCGCCTGAAACATGGTCCACGCTTCCTCCCAGACCTGCAGCCGCATGTTGATTCCGGAATTCAGCGCGCGGTCGAGGAACGTCGATGCGACAAAGGTTGTGATCCGCAGGTTATTGGCGATGACGATCGCTGCGCCGGCTGCCGCCGTTCCCATCAGCCCGATCCATCGCCGCCAGTGTGCGGCGTTGAGGAAGCACACCCCGAGCGTCGCAACGACAAAGACGAGCAAACCCATTCGGGCCAGGAGCAGGTAGTTGGCGAGGCCGACGACGGCCCACACGGCGCCGTTGAAGAGGGAGACCCACCGCCGCTGGTCGCCAATGAATCGGGCCAACAGAAACGGTGCCACGAGGTTGAAGACCCAGGTGATCTGGTGCTTCCCGAGCCACGTGACGGAGCGCACCTCGAGCGGGATCCGATCGAGTCCCTCGTCGAGCCGCGACACGATGACGCGAACGGCGAGCTCCAGAACCGCCAGCGCGGCCACCACCCACGTCGCTTCGAGCAGACGTGAATCCTCGAGCATCTGCCCGGAGAACCACCAGAAGACGATGATGCCGCCGACGTACCCAAGCGCCAGCGCGCTGAGCGCCCGTTCCTGCGAGAGCAGGGTCGACAGCGCGAACACGGCCAGTAATCCGGCGAGCGCGGAATACGCGATGGCGGCCCGCGCCGGTCGCCGTGGCCCGATCCGGCCGGCCAGGAGCATCGCCACGCACGCGAGTACGAACGGCAGCAGATAGAGCCACGGCCATGCCTGCGCGGGAAATGGTTCGCCGAAGTTGGTGAGGCCGTCGCCGGTGACCATCAGGAAGACGCCGGCGAGGAAGCACCACCCGGCGAACCTGGCCAGGTCCGACTGCACGGGCTGTAGAATACAGAATATCCACGAATGGTGATCGACGCGCTCGTCGCCCCGTTCCAGGTTCTGGTACGTCAGCGTCCGGTCATCACGACCTTCGTTCAGCGCGAGATCCGCACGCGTTATGGCACGTCCGCTCTCGGCCTCGCCTGGCCGCTGATCCGGCCGCTCAGTCTTCTCGCCCTCTACACCTTCGTCTTCTCGACGGTGATGAAGGTCCGCTTCGACGATGACCCGCGCGCCGCCAACTTCGCGTTGTATCTGTTCTGCGGGCTCATTCCGTGGCTGGCGTTTTCGGACGGCCTGTCACGCGCGACGACCGCGATCCACGATCACGCGTCGCTGGTGAAACGGATACGCTTTCCGTCGGAGATTCTGCCGCTCCACCAGGTACTGGTGGCGCTGGCCATCGAATCGCTTGGCCTCGTCATCCTGCTGGGCGCGTTGGTCATCGACGGACGCGTGCCTGGCTGGCCGCTGCTGGCCCTTGTCGCCATCGTTGTTCCGCAGTTCCTGTTCACCACCGGTCTGGCGTGGGTGCTGGCCACGCTGTCGGTGCTCCTGTCCGACACCCGGCAGATCGTCGCCTTCGCGCTCATGTTCTGGATGTACGCCACGCCGATCGTCTATCCGCTGGACATGGTGCCTCCGCGGCTGCAGTGGCTGTTCTGGCTGAACCCGATGACCTACGTCGTCGAGGCCTACAGAGGTGCCGTCCTTGAAAACAGGGCACCGGAGCTGATGTCGTTCGCTCTCTTCTGCGCGGTGTCGCTGGGCGTGTTCATCGCCGGATACTGGGTGTTCCAGCGCTCGAAGTACGAGTTCGCGGACGTGCTCTGATGCGCGAGCCTGTCATCGAGCTCGACGAGGTCACCAAGTCCTACAAGATGTACAGGAATCGCCGCCACCGGGCCGTTGAAATGCTGGTGCCCGGCGCGCCCGTTCTTCATACCAATTTCCCGGCGCTGCGCGGCGTGACGATGACGGTCGAGCGCGGCGAGACGCTCGGCGTCGTCGGCGTCAACGGTTCCGGCAAGAGCACGCTCCTTCAGATCATCGCGGGGATCGTCCGGCAGACGAGCGGGCGGGTGACGGTGCGAGGACGTGTGTCGTCCCTCCTCGAGCTGGGCGCCGGCTTTCACCCCGAGCTCACCGGCCGGGAGAACGTCGAGGTATTCGGCACGGTGATCGGGCTGACGGTGGCGGAGATTCGCCGCCGTCTGCCGGACATCGAACGTTTTGCGGCAATCGGCGAGTTCATCGACCAGCCGGTCAAGCTGTATTCGAGCGGGATGTTCGTGCGTCTGGCGTTTGCCGCCGCGATTCACGTCGATCCCGACATCCTCCTCGTGGACGAAGCGCTGGCCGTCGGCGACGCCGTCTTCCAGCACCAGTGCCTGCTGCGGATCCGCGAGATGCAGGCACACGGTACGACCATCATGTTCGTCAGCCACGAGATGGGCATGATCAAAGCCGTCTGCTCGCGCGTCGTCCTGCTCGACGCGGGGCAGATCCTCGAGGAGGGCGGACCGGCCGAAATCACCAGCCTCTATTTCGCTCGTGCATCGGCGCAGATTGCGCAAGCGCAGGCGCCGCACGATCCCGTCACCATCACCACCTCGCCGGCCGAGCCACGATTCGCAGCGGATCCCGACTTCGATGCTCAGGCCCGCGTCTTCCGGCATGGGACGGGCGCCGCAAAGATTCGCCGCATCGAGCTGTTGGATTCGTGCGGCCGCCCGGTGACGGCGGTCGCGTTCAACGACGAGGCGATCCTTCGCGTACACGCGGAGTTCCTTGCCGACGTTCCCAGCAGCATCATCGGCTTTGGCTTTCGCGATCGCGCGGGAATCGAGCTGATCGGCACGAATACGTTCGAAGAAGGGATTACGCTGCCGTCCCGCTCCGCCGGCTCGACGCTCGTCGTCGACTTCCGCCTCCGCCTGCCGCTCATCCCGGGGACCTATAGCATCAGCAGCGCCATCGCCGCGGACCGCTACACGAGGGCGTACTACGACTGGATCGACAATGCGCTGATTGTGACCGTGGCTCCGCCGGCGTCGGGGAAGGCGATTCATGGTCAGGTCTGGGTGCCTGTCGAGATCTCGGTGCGCCCCTCGTGAGCGCCGACGCGAACGATCCTCACGCTCGCCGGAGCACCGAGGAGGATCTGCTCGCGGAGATCACCGATCTGACCACGCTCGTCGCCGCCCAGGAACGGGCCGTTGCGGAGTCGTTCGACGAAATGCGCCGCGCGCACGCATCGCTCGGGTGGCGTGCGCAGCGTCGGTTCGAAAAGATCGGCGAGCGGCTTCTGCGGAATCCAATTCTTCGCGAGCCGTATCGTTTCGTGCGGCGTGGATTCGAGATCTGGGTCGATCACGGGCTCGCCTTCGTCTTCAAGTTCGCGGCGCGAAAAATCGGGTCGGCCCTGCGCGGCCGCCCGCTGACGGTCGAGGACCATACCTGGACACCGAGTCCCGGCGACTACGAGACATGGATCGCACGCACCACACGCGGCGCCGACGCATATGCCGCGATGCGCGTCGAGCGGCAGAAACTCGCGGACGCGCCGCTCGTCAGCGTGCTCATCATGCCTGGTGGGGCGGCTGAGGAGGCGCGCCGCCGCACGGTCGAAAGCCTCCGCGCGCAGGTGTACGACCACTGGGAAGTGTGTGACGCGCTGGAGACCGCCCGCGGCAGCGTGGTGGCATTCGTCCACGCAGGCGACCAACTGGCCCCCGAAGCGCTCTTCGCTGTTGTGAAGCGCCTCCATGCGGATCCCCCCGCCGACATCGTCTATTCGGACCAGGATGTGACCGACGAGGGAGGTCAGCGGCGCGAGCCGTTCTTCAAACCGGAGTGGGATCCGGAGCTGCTCCTGGCCACAAATTATCTGGGACCCTTCACGGTGCTGCGCCGCGCCGTCGTGGATGACGTAGGTGGGATGCGTCCTGAGTTCGGCGATGGCCAGGTGTATGACCTGATGCTGCGCGCCAGCGAGCGCACAGCCCGGATTGCCCACGTGCCGAACGTGCTCTGCCACCTGCGGCCGCGCCCGATGACGCGCGATGGCATCGTCGCGCATCATTCCGCCACGCGGGACGAAAAGCGGGCGATCGAAGCAGCGCTGATGCGGCGGCAGCGCCCGGGCTGCGCCGAACCAATCTTCACGAGCCGCGGGCCGCGCTGCTACGCCACGCGGTTTCAGCTGACCGGGCGGCCGCTGGTGTCGATCATCGTTCCCACGCGCAATCAGGCGGAGCTGCTGCGGACGACGATCGACAGCATCCGCAGTCGTACTGACTACGGTTCATACGAAATCGTGGTTGTGGACAACGGCAGCACCGATAGCGAGGCCCTGAGCTACCTGGCCTCGCTGGGACCGCCGGTTCAGGTCCATCGGTGGCCGCATGCGTTCAATTACTCGGCGATCAACAACTTCGCCGTGCGCATGTCGAAAGGGGAGCAGCTGCTCTTCCTCAACAACGACATCGAGATTGTCCGTCCGGACTGGCTGACCGCGCTGCTCGAATACGCGCAGTTGCCGGGTGTCGGCGCGGTCGGCGCCAAGCTGCTCTATTCCGACGGGACGATTCAGCACGCCGGCGTCGTGCTGAAGCGCACCGGCGTAGCACACCATGCGTTCCGCTGGGCGCCCAGGGAGGTCCTCGGTGTTCCGCGGCTTGCGGATCTGCCGCGGAACTGCAGCGCCGTCACCGGCGCGTGCATGCTGGTGCCGCGCCGGGTCTTCGAGGAAGTCGGAGGGTTCGACGAAGAGCTGCGCGTGGTGCTCAACGACGTCGATTTGTGTCTGCGCATTCGCGAGCGCGGGTATGCCGTCATCTATACGCCGCATGCGCAGCTGTACCACCATGAAGGCTCCAGCCGCGGGCGCCTGCATCCGCCCTCAGATGACTCCCGGTTCCTGAAACGCTGGGCGTCCCGGTTCGCGCACGTCGATCCGTACTACAACCCCAACCTCACCGACGTACGCGAGGACTGGAGCGTCAGTCTGGATAACTGAAGCCGGCGTCAGGGACTCTGAAGACCTATGGAGCGGGCATCACGATTCCGAACTTTGACATCTCGCGCGATGGGCAGCGCTTCATCATGGTGAAACCGGAATCCGGGGCCGGCCGGCTGAACGTGATGCTGAACTGGTTTGCTGATCGCGGCCAGACGGACGCGTCAAGCCCTCGCCCCTAGACATCGTCCGCCACGCATCGGGCGCACCCTCATGGGATAATGCCCGGCTGACGAAAGGGTCCGCCGTATGCGACTGACAGTGAACGGAAAACCCCAGAACTACGAAGACGATCCGGACATGCCGCTCCTGTGGTATCTCCGCGACGAACTGCGCCTCACCGGCACGCGCTTCGGCTGCGGCGCCGGACTGTGTGGCGCCTGCACGGTGCACGTAAACGGGCAGGCGGTTCGTTCGTGCCAGACCAGGATGGGCACGCTCGAAGCGAAGACGGTGCTGACTATCGATGCGCTCGCGGAGGGCGGCAGGCTGCACCCGGTGCAGCAGGCGTGGATCACTCACAACGTGCCGCAGTGCGGCTACTGTCAGTCCGGCCAGATCATGCAGGCGGCGGCGCTGCTGAGAACGACCCCGAATCCGAGCGACGCGGACATCGATCGCGCGATGGCGGGGAACATCTGCCGCTGCGGCACCTATCAGCGCATCCGCGCCGCGATCAAGACCGCGGCGAAGGGGCGTGCGTGATGGTCGTCGAAAACATCTCGTTCAACCGGCGCCAGTTCCTCGGCGGCCTCTTCTCGACCGGTGCGTTCGTCGTCGCCTCGCGTCTGGTCCCCGCGGAGCTGCTGGCACAGTCGTCCGCCGCCGCGATCCTGAACACGAAGGCCGACACCGCCGCGCTGCATCCGAGTGTCTACCTCGGCATCGAGCCCGACGGCACGGTGTTCCTCGTCACGCATCGATCCGAGATGGGCACCGGCATCCGCACCACGCTTCCACTCGTCGCGGCCGACGAGCTCGACGCGGACTGGAGCCGCTGCCGCATCGAGCAGGGGGTGGGCGACCCGCGCTATGGCGATCAGAACACCGACGGCTCGCGTTCCATTCGCGACTTCTACGACGCGTTCCGCGTCGCCGGCGCATCGGCGCGATCGATGCTCGTTACGGCGGCGGCCGCGCAGTTGAACGTCCCGGCCGGCGAGCTGACGACGGCGAATCATGAAGTCGTGCACGCACGCAGCGGGAGGCGAGTCGGGTACGGCGCGCTGGTTCCTGCCGCGGCCAAACTGGCGGTGCCCGCCAAAGAGACACTGCGGTTCAAACCACGAACCGACTGGAAGTTCGTCGGTAGAGAGACGCAGATCTTCGACCTCACCCCGATCGTGAACGGCACGGCGCAGTTCGGGCTCGACGTGCAGCGCGAGGGCATGGTCTTCGCCTCGATCGAGCATCCGCCGGTTGTGGGCGGTACCGTCCGAAGCCTGGACAACAAGGCGGCGCTCGCGGTCAAGGGCGTGCTGCAGACCGAGACACTCGAGGCGCCGAAGCCGCCGCTGCTGTTTCAATCGCTCGGCGGCGTCGCGGTGATCGGCCGCAACACATGGGCGGTCCTGCAGGGACGCCGGCAGCTGAAGGTGGAGTGGAACGACGGCCCCAATGCGAGCTACAGCTCCGCAGCGTTCCGGACGGCGATGCTCGAGAAGGTCAGGCAGCCGGCCAAGGTCGCGCGCAATCTGGGCAACGTGGACGCCGAGTTCGCGAAGGGCGGCACGGTGATCGAAGCCGTCTACTACACGCCGATGGCCGCGCACGCGTCGATGGAACCGCCGGCGGCGGTGGCGGAATTCCGGGACGGCAAGGCGGAGGTGTGGTGTCCGACGCAGAATCCGCAGGCGGCGCAGGAGACGGTGGCGGCCGCGCTCGGCATCGACAAGTCGAACGTCATCTGTCACGTGACGCTGCTGGGCGGCGGCTTCGGCCGGAAGAGCAAGCCGGACTACGCCGCTGAAGCGGCGGTACTGGCGCGAAAGCTGGGCCGGCCGGTCAAGGTCGTGTGGACGCGCGAGGACGATATCCGCCACGACTTCTACCACACGAACGCGGCGGTGTATCACAAGGCGACTGTCGACGCGAAGGGCCGGCCGACGGCGTGGTTGAAGCGCTCCGTGTTCCCGCCAATCGCGTCGACGTTCGGCGTTCCGGCGCCCATGAACTTCGAGCTGAACATGGGCCTCGACGACAGCCCGTTCGACGTGCCGAACATCCGCGCCGAAAACGCCGGCGCCGACGCCCACGTGCGCATCGGCTGGTTCCGCGCCGTCACCAACAACTTCCACGCCTTCGCGCTGCACAGCTTCGCCGACGAGCTCGCGCACGCCGCGACGCGCGACCCGCTCGAGTTCCTGCTCGACCTGCTGGGCCCGGGCAAGGTGATCGATCTGAAGGCACAGGGCGTTGACTACACGAACTACGGTGCGCCGATCGACAAATACCCCGTGGACAGCCGGCGGCTGCGCCGCGTGCTCGAAGTGGCCGGCGAGCGATCGAATTGGGGCAAGCGGAAGAGCGGCAATGGCTCCGGCATCGGGGTCGCCGCGCACCGCAGCTTCAACTCCTACGTGGCGTCGGTCGTCGAAGTCGAAGTCGATCGACAGGGACGCGTGAGGATTCCGCGCATCGACATGGTTGCGGACCCTGGCGTCGTCATCAACCCCGATCGCGTTCGCGCGCAGTTCGAAGGCGCGGCGGTGATGGGTGTCAGCCTGGCGATGTTCGGCGAGATCACCGCGACGAAGGGACGAATCGATCAGAGGAACTTCGATGGCTTCCGCGTCGCGCGCATGAACGACGCGCCCATCCAGGTGAACGTGCACTTTGCCGAAAGCGGCGACCTGCCGACCGGCGTTGGTGAACCCGGTGTGCCGCCGGTCATCGCCGCGCTGGCGAACGCGATCTACGCGGCAACGGGCCGCCGCGTCCGCGAGATGCCGTTCGCGAAACAGAAACTCGTGTAGGACGTACGTAGTGTCCGCCATCAGGCGGACCTGCAAACGCAAAAAAGGGCGCCCCGCGATTCGAGGCGCCCTTTCTGCATTTAGTATCGCGTAACCGGCACACACCTTCAAGACTGTTTGTTGCGTTCGAGGGCCGATATCATCGCCGGCCCATGTCCGAGGATCGCGATCGGCACGTCGAGCTTCTTCGTGTCCTCCCGCTCCTCCCGCCAGAGTCTCTCCATGCGCTGATCCTCCAGCGGGGACTTCACGATTCCGGCGATCTGCTCGCCGCCGCAACGTCGCAACAGCTGTCGGCCGTGTTCGATCTCGATCTGTGGAAAGCCGATCGCGCCGGCGGCGACGAGCAGTTCGATGGCGCCCGATTCTGCGAATGGCTCGAGGTGCTCGTGGACGCCGGGGCCGCGGCGGCCGCCGCACGCCTGATGCAGCTCGATGCCGCGCTGGTTGTTGCGGGACTCTCCGCCAGCATCATGGTGACCGACCTCGCCGTGTTCTCGCCTGCTGTCGAACCGAGCGGCGCCGACCCCGTCTCGCCTGCAGGGCACGAGCACGGCCTGCACGCGGAGATCGGCGGATACCTCGTGGTCGCGCGACGGTCCGACGCGTGGGACGCGATCGCCGATCTGCTGCGGTCGCTCGAAGAGCATCACGCCGACGCGTTTCATCGTCTGATGCACGCGTGCCGGACGCTGTCGAACTCCGGGTGGGAGCGCGACGGTCTCGACGATCTGCTGTCCGACCGCAACCAGCGGCGCTTCGATCTTGCCCTCGGCCGCGAGCGGCGGCGGGATCGGAGCGGGTTCGTGACGCCGGAGCGGGCGCGCGCTTTTCTCGAGGCTGCGCGCCACGTCTCACTCGCCGAAGAACCGCAGCGCGCCGGGAGGTTCGAGCCGCAGTCGAATCAGGCGCTGCAGCTGTCGACTGATTCCGCTGATGCAGAATGGGTCGAGCGGGAGCAGGAGTTTGCGTTCATCGCCAACGCGCTGGTCGCCGGATGTTCGATCCTCGGCCGGTCGTTCGAGCGGCAGGAGGCGAGCGACGCGGTAACGGCGACATGCAATCTCGGCATCGCCCACTGGCCCGTGCGCTGGGCGCCGGCGCCCGCCCACACGCTTACGACCGTGTTCCAGGTGGGGTGGAGCGTCCTGCACCGCGACGTGTCGATGGCCGCATCCGCGCGGCTGCTCGACATCCTCGACGCGATGCGGCCGCGCGATCGCGACGCGCAGTTCGAGTTTCAGGCGTTCGCGCGCGAACTGCGAAGACAGCACGAGGCGGGCACGCCCTGGAGGGCCCGCAACGGCCTCGACATCCTGGCGCCGTTCGATCTGCTGGTCTGGGCGGCGCTCGGCGCCTTGTTCGATGAGTGTCCCGTGATGCTGGCGAACGTGAGCCCGGAGGCCGGGCGAGGAATGCACACCGTCGACCCCTCGAAATTTCAGTTCGTCGCAGATGGACGGCACATTGTCGCTGTCCACGCATTTCTTGTCTCGATTCCGGAACTGCTCGCATAACTTCTCGCGCGGGCCCCTGACCCACTGGCATTACAATCCACCGGTCTTCGTCATTTACCCGGAGATCGACACATGACTACATCAATCCGCCGTCTTGCCGTCGCCGCGCTTGGGATCCTCGCCGTGCCATTGGCTGCCCAGCAGGAAGTGCCTATGCGCGGCAACACCCCCGTCGCGCCGCAGGGCATCAAGATTCCGCCGCTGCCGGACGCGCCGGTTCGCTACGAGACGGCGGAGGGACAGAACATCCGCGTGTCGGTATACGCGCGCGGCTTCCGCAACCCGTGGAGCATGGCGTTCGTGTCGGCCGACACGATTCTCGTCGCCGAGCGCGGCGGCGCCATCAGAGTCGTGCGCAACGGCGTCGTCGATCCACAGCCGGTCGCCGGCGGGCCCCAGGCCATTGGCGCGGGTCTGTCAGGCACGGATCTGGCGCTGCATCCCGACTTCGAGCGCAATCGCCTCGTCTACATCGGCTACACGAAGCAGCTCGAGCCAGCCGCCCCTGCTGCGGGACGAGGCGCAGCTCCAGCCGCGGGACAAGCCGCTCCTGCCGCGGTGCAAGGCGCTGCGCCTGCCGGACAAGGCGCCGCTCCTGCCGCGGGACGAGGTGGGCGAGGCGGGGGGCCGCGGACGACGGTGGCCGTGGCGCGTGCCGTCTGGGATGGCAAGCAGTTCACCGACACGAAAGACATCTTCGTCGGCGAGGGCGGCAGCGGCGGGCCGATTGTGTTCGGCGGCGACGGCATGTTGTATGTCGCGCACGGCGGCGGCGATACCCAGTCGCTCAAAACACTCGGCGGCAAGATCCTTCGACTGACCGATGAGGGCAAGGTGCCGCCGGACAATCCGTTCGTCGGGCGCGCCGATGCGAGGCCCGAGATCTTCACGATGGGCCATCGCACATTCCTTCGGATGGCGAAGCACCCGATCACAGGCGCGATCTGGCAGATCGAGAACGGACCGAATGGCGGCGACGAGGTGAACATCCTTGCCCCCGGTGCGAATTATGGCTGGCCGCTCATCAGCCTCGGTCGAACATATGGCGGCCCATGGCAGGGGCCGTTCACGAAGGAAGGGTTCCGTGATCCGGTCATCTACTGGATGCCCGCCATCGCCGTGTCGAGCATCGAGTTCTACACCGGTGACCAGCTTCCGAAGTGGAAAGGCGACGTCTTCGTCAGTGGCATGCGCTACGGAGAGATTCCAGGGACGGGACGTCTCGATCGGATCCTGATCAACAAGAATCTCGAGGAGCTGCGGCGGGAAACGTTGATCGGCGATTTGCGCCGGAGAATTCGCGCCGTCAAGCAGGGACGGGACGGCTTCCTCTACTTGCTCACCGACGAGGCGGAAGGCGTGATGCTCAAGATCGAGCCGGCGGAATAGGGAGACGAAAGGAGGCGGGAGATGAGCATGCGATTGTCCATTCTGTTGCTGGCGGCGCTTCCATCTCTGGCCGCGGCCCAGGCGCCGGTGCCGTCTGACATCCATCCGGTGACGCTGTCGCGGCTGCCGCCGGTAACGCCCGGAGACCTCGACGAAGAAGGGCGGCGGCTTCTGGCCGCGCGGCCGGAGTCCAAGCCGGGACCGGGGCCAACACACATCACGAACTACAGCCCGCGGGAACGCTCGCTCGGCATTCCGACCGGCGAGGGAAGCCCCGTCGGCGCGCGCTTCTTCCAGCTGGCCGTCCTCATCGTCGCGCGCGAGATCAACCAGCAGTACGAGTGGACCGCGCACGAGCCGGCGGGGCTCCGGCAGGGGCTGGAACAGTCCGTCATCGACGTCGTCAAGCACAGGAGAAGCGTCGCGGGCCTGTCCGAGAAGGACGCAGCCTTCATCACCTTCGGACGGACCCTGCTGCGTGAGCATCGCGTCAGCAGCACGGTCTGGGCCGACATGGTGCGGCTCTTCGGCCGCCAGCAGACGGTGCAGCTCATGACAATCATGGGCGACTACCTGCGGGTCGGGATCATGCTGAACGCCGTGGATCAGCGTCTGCCGCCGGGCCGAGAGGCGTTGCTGCCGCTCGACAAGTAACTGAAAGCAAGGCGGCGCCGGCGCTAAAGCGTCGCCGTACCTTCGCCGACGACAACGCTGGCGCCGCCCACTTTCACCTGGGTAATTTCGCCGTTTACGGAAGCAATTCTGATGTGAATCCGGCTCGGGCGTTTGACGAGCACGCCCTGCGCGTTGACGATCGAGCCGGCCCTGTCGCCCGCCACGAATCCATACCTGACCATGAAGCAGCCGAGTGGACCGGCGGCGGATCCGGTAGCCGGGTCTTCGATGATTCCAGGAGGCGGCACCAGCCGGCTGTACGACGTCGTTCCATCGCCCGATTCGGTCGTGAACGCGTAGACCGCAAACCCTTTCAGACCGCTCGATGCACGTATCGCGCGCAGCCTGGGTCCATCGATGGCAGCCGCATCTACCGCTTTGCGGCTGGCGAGCGGCACGATGATGTAGGCCGAGCCGGTGCTGACGTCCTGTGCTGCCGGCGCGCGACCTGCCGCGATGTCGGTCGCCTGAAGGCCGAGCGCGGCGGCCACGCCGGCGGCGTCGGCCGTAGAGTTGCCGAACGTCGGCTTCTGCTGCGTCATCCACGCAAAGGCCAGGTCAGGGCCCTTCCACTCAAGATCGATTGGCGTGGGCCCAATGCCAAGGCCGAAGACCGTAGCCCCCGTCGCCGGTTTGATACGTCCGGTATGCGCCAGCGCAAACGCGGTGCCGATGGTCGGATGACCGGCAAAGGGGATCTCACCGCTTCGCCCGAAGATCCGCACGCGGAAATCGGTCCCGGGCCGATCAGGGGGATACACGAATGTGTTTTCCGAGTAGTTCGATTCGAGCGTCAGGCGCGTCATCGCGTCCGCGTCGAGCCCTTCGGGGTTCAGGTATACGTGCAACTGGTTGCCGGCGAGCCTTCGATCGGTGAAGACGTCGAGATGGACGTAACGGTAGCTCCGGGTGGTCGCCGAGCCTTGAGCCCTGAGGGCGGGCTTTCCAGCAGGGAGCAGAGACGCCGCGCCGTAAACGGCCGCGCGCAGCCAATCGCGCCGCTTCATGGCCGAGATGGAGACACGGTAGTGGCGTGGTTTGCCAATGACCGCCTGACAGCCACACTGTACGGCACTTCTTGCGGCTGGAGCCGGCAAATTGCTACTATCCGGCGGCAATCCTGCGAATGGAGTAAAACCATGCAATCACGAACCGCTCGGGTGCTGGGACTAAGCGGACTCCTGTTTTTCGGCGTCATACTCGCTGGCGGCGCGCTGCAAGCCCATCATGCCGTGGCCGGTATCTACGACCTGAATAAAGAAGTGGTCCTCGAGGGCAAGCTCAAGAAGTTGAACTTCGTCAATCCGCACGCGAGCATCGTGCTCTCCGTCCAGGATAAGAAGGTCAAGAAGATCGTGGACTGGACGCTGACCACTGCCTCCGTGACGACTCTGACGACGCAGGGGTTCAGCAAGGGCACGATCAAGCCTGGCGACCCGCTCAAGGTGACCATTCTTCCGGCCATCAATGGCAACCCGGCGGGATACATTCGGCGTCTCGCGCTCGGCGACAAGGACTTCAAGTTCGACGTCGAATAGCTGATCCCTTGAGGAACGCCGTCAAGGCGTTCCGGGAGACCTGGAGTTGGCCATGTCTGAACGACGAACTCTCGCCATCGGTGTGCTCGCCCTCCTTGTCGTGGCGAGCCCGGTGATGTCCCAACTGGCCCAGGGCCAGGCTCCTCCGCAGGCGCCCGGAGGCACAGCACCGCAGGCGCCCGGACGTGGCGGAGCGCCTCCGGGTCGAGCCGGCGGAGGCGGTGGCGGCGGCGCCGGCCGTGGCGCTGCCGGCCCCTTTACGCCCACGGAGGGCGCCAAGGACCTGAAGAGTGTCCTCTTCAACTGGACGTGGCGCATGGGGATGCTGCGCAGCGGCGCCGAGTCCGAGCTGGTGAAGACGCTCGACTACCACGCCGCCGGTGGCACCATACAGGTGAACGGGCAGCCCTGCACGCTGACCAAGTACCGCATCCAGGCCAACTACCAGGTGCCCGGCTGGCGGACGCAGATCGAGTGCACGTTCAAGAACAAGCAGACGTACAAGAACGTGGAGACGTTGAGCGGGGATTACGCGTGGGACGAAGACATCCCCGGCGCCGAGCTCGTTCCCGGCAAGGGAAAGGCGACACCGAACCCCGCCTCGCTCGTGGAACGGCGGATCCGTCTCTGGGCGAGTCCCCATGGCGCGGTGAAGGCCGCCATTGCCGGCGCCGCCGGCATGTCGCCGGCTGAATCGTTTGGCGAGAATCCGGCCGTGCTGATCGATGCCCAGGCAAAGGCTGGCGTGAAACCGACGACGACGCTGGAATGGCAGGCGGATAAGGCCGTCCTGACGTTCCCGGTTCCCGGCGTACCTGGTGCGACCGCCGTGGCGACGCTCACCAACTACCTGCCGGACAGCGTGGTCGTGACGAACGGGGCGGACAAGACGGAATTCATCTACGGCAAGTGGGCGGATTGGAACAACCCGCTGTTCAAGATTGATGCGCTCTACGCCGGCACGATGGTCGAACGCAAGAACGGAACAGTCGTTCGCAGCGTGAATGCCAAGGTCACGGAGATCGGCCAGATCTACGTGATCATGCCCGTGCCCGAGAGTGTGCGTAAGGCTGGAAAGTGAGGACTGCGATGACCAATCAGCGAATTATCGGACTGCGCCTTGTGGCGTGCACGGCGGCCGTCCTCACTGTGATCGGTTCGTCCCTGATGGCGCAGGGGGGCTTTGGCGGCGGCCGTGGCGGCGGCGCGCCGCAGGTCGATCCGACAACGTTACCGACGCCCCGGCTCGCCAACGGGAAGCCTGATCTGACCGGCTCCTGGGGTGGCGGAGGCTGGAACTTCACCGGCTCCGGCGCTCCGGGTGCGACAGTCGGCGGCATGTTCCGGCGGTGCACGCCCTTCCAGGCGAAGACGTGTATGGAGTGGACGAACCAGAGCCAGGACTGGCCGTTCATGTCGACCGCGCGGCTCGATATGCGCCTGCCAATCTACAAGCCCGAGCACTGGGACAAGATGATCGAGATGGATCAATGGTCCAACCGGGACGATCCGGTCATGACCTGCCTGCCGCTCGGCATTCCCCGGCAGGGCGCGCCGGCGCGGATCTTCCACACCGACACCGACATCACGATGATCTACAGGGGCGGCAGCGACGGTGCTGGTGGATACGCCGAGCACCGCATGATTGCGCTCGACGGGAAGCCGCACGATCCACGCCGGGCGGCCAACTACACCTACATGGGGTACACCGTGGGTAGGTGGGAGGGCGACACGCTCGTCCTCGACTCGATCGGGTTCTCCGACGAGACGTGGCTCGCGCGGGGCGGCTATTTCCATTCCGACCAGATGCGCGTCATCGAGAAGTTCACGCGCACCGGCAACCAGCTTCTCTACCAGGTGACGGTCGAGGATCCGGAAGTGCTCGTCGAGCCGTGGGTCATGCCTGACCGCAGGCTGAATCTCGCGCCCAACAATACGATCATCGGCGAGCGCGGCAGCTGCACGGAGAGCGAGCACAAGGAAGTCAGCACCCAGATGCGGCATTGAGGCTGGAACGGACGACGATTGCTGGAATCAATTGAAACGAGCCAGCTCGGACTCTGGCTGCGTGAGTCGCCGTCGGTGTGGGCCTTTCCGATGGTGCTCACGCTTCACACTGTCGGATTGGCGGTCCTGATTGGGGCAAGCTGGGTGCTCGATCTCCGCCTGCTCGGTATTGGCCGTCACGTTCCGCTGTCGGCGTTCCGCTGGGTTTTTCCCACCATCGCTGTCGGCCTTGTCATCAATCTCGTGACCGGCGTGCTGCTCTTCATCAAGAACGCGACGGTCTGGGGGGCGGCGCTGCCGTTCTTCGTCAAGATGGCGCTGGTTGTCGCCAGCGTCGCCACGCTGCTGCCGATACGCTCAATCGTGTTACGCGGCGGGGACGAAGCGCGCGATGTCGGCAGTAACGCGCGACTGCTCGCCGTGGCCTCGATTCTCGCCTGGAGCGCGGCGGTCACCGCGGGCCGTCTGCTCGCCTATACGGTTGTGTAGGACGCTGTGACCCTCGCACACCTGCACCTGATCATGAACCACGTGCCCACCATCGGATCGGTGGTCGCACTGGCACTGCTGATTCTCGGCTATGCGCGGCGCAACGAGCACCTGAAGCATGTCGGCCTGGAGCTGCTCTTTGTCATCGCCGTCCTCACGCTTCCGGTCTACGTGAGCGGCGTCGCCGCGCACCGGGAGCTGCGCGAGATCAAGGAGGTCTCGGACGACGCGATCAGGATTCACCAGGATGTGGCGCTCTTCGGTTTTGCCTGGATGGAGCTCGCCGGATTCATTGCCTGGCTTGCCTTGTGGCAGTGGCGACGCCGCGGCGCGGCCGCGCGCGGGCTTGTTCCAGTTGCCACGGCGCTTCTGATCGTGTCGCTCGCGGTGATGGGCCGGGCGGCGAATCTCGGTGGCGAGATTCGCCATCCTGAGATTCGCGGCGCTGATGCCGCCGCAGCCACGCCGGGCGATCCGAAACGCTTCGTCCAGTATTCGATCAATCAGACGGCCGTGTACAGCCGGTGGATGTGGCCCGCCGCTGAGGCGGTGCACTTCCTCGGTCTTTCACTGTCGTTCGGTGTGCTGCTGGCCGTGAATCTGCGGATCCTCGGCGTGATGAAGCAGATCCCGTTCGCGGACGTGCATCGTCTGCTGCCGTGGGGCATGCTCGGTTTTGGCGCAAACCTGATCACCGGCATGTTTTTCTTCGTCGGGCAGCCTGGTCAGTACGTTGAAAGCAACCCGTTCTACTGGAAGGTCATCTTTCTGATGATCGCCGGCGCGAATTTTCTCTATCTCACCGTATTCGGCAAGGCCTGGCGCGACGGCGACAACGACCGATTCACCGCGAACGCGGGCGACAAGGCGATGGCGCTGCTGTCGCTGACCGCGTGGCTCGGCGTGCTCTACGCGGGCCGTATGCTTCCTTTCCTGGGCAGGTCGTTCTGAGATGATCGTCACGATTCCCACCGCGCTGACGGTTCTTGCTTGCCTGGTGATCGTTGGCGTCATCGGCTATCTGCTCGATCGCACGGCTTGAGTCCTTCCGCCTGAGGGCGGAAGCTACGTCGCTCCTCCTACCTCCTACCTCCTTCCCTCGCAAGTTCCGCCTTGACGAACGTCGCCCGGTTGGTGACGTAGGGCACGATGCCCGCCCCGCCGGCGACGATCTCGTCGAAGGCCGTCAGCCATTCCTTGCCTTCGAGCGCGACGGACGGACGGATGGCCGGCCCAATCTCGGCAACCTGCCGCGCGAACCGGTCGGGCACGAAGAGGCTCTCCGACAGCTCGGCCATGCGGGCGAGGTATTTCGCCCGGAACGCCTCGACGGCGTACACGCGGGACAGGAACCGGTTGTTCCCGTTCCACGGCGAATAGATGGACACCCCGCCGCTGTAATTACGCCCGTTGCCGAACGAAAAGTCCTGATCCCAGGCGATGAAGTGCATCCGGTTCGTGTCGGGGTGGAGGTAGGTATAGAAGTTCTGGCCGTTCTGGAGCAGGCTGTCGTGGTTGGCGATCCAGACGAGCACGGCGAAGTAGCGCGCGAAGTCGTCGAGGTCCAGATAGTCGCCAATCTGCGCGGCGAACTCTTCATCGGTCGCTTTTGAGACGAGCCGGCCGAACGCCATGACGCGCTGCTTCTGCGCCTCGGTCAAGTCGGTCTTCGGATCGTAGGACTGGTTGTAGGCGGCCCAGTTCGCGCCCCAGTCCGTAAACAGATCCTGCGTGGACGGCTTGAAGATGGCGCCCTTTTTCGTGCCGAACCGGTCGTCGGCAAAGTTCTCGTCGACGTTTTCCGAGATCGAGTAGAGCCCCAGGTAGCGCTGCTCGCCCTGCCCTTCGATCGTCAGATAGACCTGCGCGTAGGTCGTTCGCGGCGCGAGCGCGCCCGCGTCGCGGTACAGCCGGTAGGCGAGCACCTCGTTCATCCAACCGACATCGGTGATGTTGTTCTGGAAGTTGATCGTGGTGAGCCCGGCCAGCTTCTGACCTTTTACATGCTTGTTGAGGTCTACCTTGAGCGAGATCTTGTCGCTGCCGGCCCGCGCTGCCCGAAGGTACGACCCGTTTCCCTTGTAGCGGACCGCCACGTCGCGGAACGTCCAGTCGTCGATCTGCAGCGTGCCGTGGACGTAGTCGAACTCGATGCCCTGCCGTCCGGCCACACCATTGCGGCCGCCTTCCCGTCCGAGAAACCGGGCGCCCCCGCCGCCGAATCCAAATCCGCCGCCGCCCGCCCCCTGCCGCGGCTGCATTGCTTCCCACGCCGCGCCGGTCATCGTCAGGTGTGCCTTCCAGACTTTCGTCGGCGAGAAGAACTCGGCCTGGGTGATGGAGGTGACGTTGGTCGGCGTGACGTCCTGGCGGGCGGCCGGCGTCGTTTCCAGGAAGGCCAGACCGATGCCGGCCACGACAATCAGACGGATGAGAAGGTTGCGCACGGCGACGGTCAGCAGGATACGACGGCAACTTGGCCTGACACAACGTGAGCCGCTCAACCAGGACCGGGCGACGACGACGTGCTTCGACGGAGCTGCGGAAACACCTTCGATACCTTGGCCAGAACGTAATCCCCGTAAGTGCCTTCGAACTCGTGAACGCTGGCGCGATCCCATCGTTCATCTCGATCCGCGGCCACGAGGGCCGCGTCCGCTTCCACGATTGGGCGGATGGCGGCGTCGAAATCCGGATCGAAAAAGAAGGGGAATGAAAGCCGATCGCGGGATGCGAGGTTGCGAACCCGGTGAGCGGTCGAGCGGTACTGGCCCGCCGTCATGCGGTCGAGCATGTCGCCGATGTTGCACACGAACGAGTTCGGAACAGGAGGCGCGGGAATCCAGCCGTCCGGGGACTTGACTTCCAGTCCTCCCGCGTCGTCCTGCTTGAGGATCGTCAGAAGGCCGTAGTCCGTGTGCTCTCCCACACCCCAGGGAGGTTCCTCATCCACGGCCGCGGGTTCGTGAGGGTAGTTGAAGATGCGGAACAGGGTGAGCGGCTCCCGCGTGTAGCGGTCGGCGAAATACGAGGCGTCGAGCCCAAGGCTCATTGCGATGCCTTCCATGAGGACGTGACCGAGCTGCGTCATCGCATCCATGTACGCGAGCACGGCATCTCGCAGCGCCGGGGGCGTACGGGGAAACAGGTTTGCGCCGTGCAGAGGCGTTCCCTTCCTGACGCGCGGGTGATCGGGCGCGAGCTCCGTGCCGAAGTAGATCCCTTCCTTGAGATCGGCTTTTCCGGACGTCAGCTCCGCTCCCACCGGGAAGTATCCCCGCCACGCGCGTCCGCCTTGCTCCATCGCGATCTCCATCTTGCAGGCGAGGTCCTGAGCAAAGAACTGGCGGCTGCATTCCTCGAGTCGCCGCTGCAACCCCTCGTCGACACCATGCCCGACGATGTAGAAGAAGCCTGAGTAGCGACAGGCCTGACCGATCTCGTCTGCCACGCGCGTTCGATCGCCCGCCCGTGCCACCAGCGCTGACACGTCGATGACGGGGACGTGGCGGAGCGATGGCTGGTCAGTCATACATGGATTCTTGCAGAAGCAGACCCATCTTCTCCGACCTGGCGTTCGGCTGATATTCTCGCCCCTGCAACGACCCCATCCGACTCGTCGTTGAACCAGACATCCAGCCGAGGGCAGAGACGTGAGCGACCTCTATGTCGAACGGTGGGGAAGCGGAACTCCGGTCGTGCTGGTGCACGGCTCGCTCGCCACCGGGGCAGACGAGTGGCAGGCGCAGCGGCCGCTTGCCGATCAGGGCTTTCAGCTGTTGGTGTTCGATCGACGCGGTTACGGGCGAAGCCCGTCGGCGTCGGGCGAGGACTTCGTTCGTGACGGCGAGGACATCGCCGGCCTGATGGGCGACGGCGCCCATCTCCTCGGCCACTCGTACGGAGGGCTCGGCGTTCTCTGCGCCGCCGCACGACGGCCGGAAGCTACGCTGTCGGTGACGCTGCTGGAGCCCGGCGCATTCGGCCTCGGCCAGCGCAATCCGGCGGGGCGAGTGTTCCTGGACGATGTTCGTCACCTCTGGGAGCAGGACCTTCCCGATGATGAATGGGTCGTGCGCTTTCTGAGGATCGTCGGCAGCGCGGACGCGCTTTCACAGGAACTGCTCGACGCTGCGGTACCTCTGGTGCCGGTGCTTCGGCAGGGCCGACCGCCTTGGGACCCCGCACTGCCGCTCACTGAACTGGCATCGGCGAGGTTCGCAAAGCTCGTCGTCTCGGGCGGACACAGCGAAGCACTCGATGCCATCTGCGACGACGTGGCTGAACGGATCGGCGCGTCCCGAATGGTGGTCAAAGGCGCGGGCCACGAGATCCAGTTCGCGGGGGCACCGCTCAACGAGGCGCTGCTCGCACTGTGGCGAACTTCGTCGTCCGTGAAGTCGTGACCCGTCCGCCGGCTATCGGGCGCCGGCCCGTACCCCCAGTTCCTTGAAGCGTCGCTCGAACGGCGCCAGCAGTTCCCGTTCGCCCTCTTCGACCGGCCGCCACAGGTCGTCGCGGTGAACGATCTTGACGGCCCGGCGCACCTCCGGCCGGAAGCCGGTCTCCTCAGGCTCCTTCGACAACTGAACGAGACCGCGCGACGGCGCCAGGTCCGAGCGCGCCAGCTTGCCTTCGGCGGGAAGAACCAGTCTCGCCAGGTCGCCCAGCGTGGTCATGACGCTCCGGATGGCTGGTTCGCGCGATTCACCAGGCGTCGCCCGGGCAGGCAGGCTGGCGGCGAGCTCGACCTCGAAGCCAATCTGCACCTGCTGGTCGCGCTGCATGGCCACCAACGGCCGGACCTCATACCGGGCACGATGCTCGCGGGTCCACTCACGCCATTCGTCGTCTGTCATGCGTGCCTGCCATGCGCTGCACCGCATCGATCGACACCCGTGCGGCGGCGCTCAGAATATGAGTGCCCCGCCCCGCTGTGACTATGCACTTTCGGCCAGACGAAGTCGCAAGAGTGAGACAATGTCGCGGCCTGGTCGGCCTGTCCGGAACACCGAGGGGACAACATGACAACAGTGATACGGGCGGTATTCGTCGTCACCCTGCTCACGGTACCGCTGCTCGTCGAACGCGCCGACGCGCACCACGGTGCCGGCCGTTTTGATCCAAGGCAGAAGGTGGAGCTCCAGGGCAAGGTGACACGGGTCGATTTCGTCAACCCGCATACATACGTCTACTTCGATGTCGTCGGTGACGACGGTAAGGTCATCGCGATGAAATGCGAGACACGGGGAGCCACGGTGCTCCGGCGCTCGGGCTGGTCGCCGGAGATGTTCGTGCGGGGGGCGTCCATCAAGGTGACTGGCAGCCCGCATCGCGACGATCCGACCGCGTGCACGGTTGACACGATGACGCTTGGTACTGCGCCGACGCTCGAGCGTTATCAACAGCTGAGCGACGCCAAATCCGTCAATCGCGCGAAACGACCGTTCCGCCTGTCGAATGGCAAACCAAATCTCGCTGGCGACTGGGCGCAGGAGCAACAGGTCCTGGCAACACCGCCCCCGGGGCGTGGGCGCACCGGGCTGGTCCCGATCAGCCAGGCCGCTGCGATAAGGGCCGGCAAAGTGCCGATGCCGGCCGGACCCGCCGGCTGGTTCCCGCCCCCTGTGAAGTTGACCGCTGCGGGACAGGCGGCAGCGGATGCGCTGCGCAAACGGCCGACGTCGGAGAATCCACGGCTCTCCTGCCAGCCCACCAGCATCCTGTTCGACTGGGTGTTCGACGGCGCAATCGGCCGCATCACACAGAGCGCGAACGTCATCAAGATGGAATATGGCGTCGGCCTGACGCGGACCGTGCACATGAACATGAAAGCGCACCCGCCGACGATCGCGCCGAGCCGCGCCGGTCATTCGATCGGCCGCTGGGACGGCGACACCCTCGTCGTCGACACTGTCGGCTTCGCGCCCGGCACCCTGGCAGGCTCACTCCCGCACAGCAGCAAACTGCACGTCATCGAGCGCTTCACGCTGAATCCCGCAACGCTCGAGCTGACCCGCGACATCGTCGCCGAGGATCCCGAGTATTTCGTGGACAAGTATGTGGACTCCGACAGCGTCCTGCCCGCGGATGCGCCGTTCAAGGTCGAAGCCTGCAAGGAGCTCGCGCCGGAGTATCAGCAAACCGGCCGGAAGTGAATATCGCTGTCGTTTCCGCCGCCAGCGCAAGCGTAGAATTCGCAGCACGTGGCACTCCCCTCTGATGATCGGCAGCGCCTGAAAGAGGTGTTCGCTACCGCGCGGGCGCTGCCGGCGTCGGACCGGCAGGCCTACCTCTCCACCGCCTGCGCCGGCAACGAGGCGCTGCGTCAGGAAGTGGAGTCGCTCCTGGCGGCGGACGAGCGCGCGAAGAGCTTTCTCGAGTCGCCCGCGGTGGTGCGAGCGGACGAAACCGGGGTGACAGGCCGCCTCGAGGGGCAGCGCATCGGCCAGTATCTGATCGCGTCGCGCATCGGCGCGGGCGGGATGGGTGAGGTCTATCAGGCTCGCGATACGACGCTCAACCGCCTGGTCGCGGTCAAAGTCTTGCTGCCCGCCATCGCCGACGATCCCGATCGCCTCGCCCGCTTCCGCCGGGAGGCGCAGGTGCTCGCGTCGCTCAACCATCCGCACATTGCGCAGATCCACGGGTTCGAGGACGCCAACGGCGTGCGCGCCCTGGTGATGGAGTTGGTCGATGGTCCGACGCTCGCCGATCGGATCGTGAGCGGGCCGATCCCCATCATCGAGGCGCTCACGATCGCCTCGCAGATCGCGGCTGCCCTTGAAGCCGCGCACGAGCAAGGAATCATCCACCGGGACCTGAAGCCCGCGAACATCAAAGTCCGCGAGGACGGCACGGTGAAAGTGCTGGACTTCGGGTTGGCCACGGGCCTCGACCTCGCGAGCCGGGCGGGGATGGACATCATGCACTCGCCGACGCTGAGCGCGCATGCTACCGAGACCGGCCTCATCCTCGGGACGGCGGCGTACATGAGTCCCGAGCAGGCGCGCGGCAAAGCCGTGGACCGACGCGCGGACCTCTGGGCGTTTGGCTGCGTCCTCTACGAGATGCTCACCGGGCAGCGGGCGTTCGGTGGCGACAGCGCGACCGACGTGCTGGCGGCTGTCATTGGGACGCAGCCGGATTGGACGAGACTGCCGGCGCAGACTCCCGCAACGATCCGCACATTGCTTCGGCGGTGCCTGGAAAAGAATCGCGCGCGCCGGCTCGATTCCTCCGTGGCTGCACGGTTGGAAATCGACGACACCCTGGCCGGTCCGGCTGCCCAGACGGTCGTGGATTCTGACCGGATCCAATTGCGGGGAGCGGTAGCGGCACCTTCAGAAGGAGTCCCATCCAAAAATCGGCGGCGGCGATGGTCAACGCTCGCGGCCGTTGCCGCTGTCGCCGTCGTGGTCGCGGCGGGTGGCGTCTGGCGCCTGTGGCAACAGGATTACTTCTGGAGGAATCCTCTCGCCGGCGCCACCGTCGAACGTCTGACGGACTTCCCGGGCGACGAGTTCGACGCGGCGATCTCGCCAGATGGAAAGTTCACCGTATTCCTCTCTGACCGTAACGGTCCGATCGATGCCTGGATCAGCCAGATTGGTAGCGGCGCGTTCGAGACCATCAACAAGGACCATACGCTCGCCTACAACGGCACGATCCGCTACACCGGATTCTCGGGTGATGGAGCGCAGGTGTGGTTTCAGCAGTTGGGAGGATGGCGGGGAAGCAACCAGTTATGGCTGGCACCCGTCGTGGGCGGCGCGCCGCGCCGCTTTGTCGAACGCGGTATGAATCCCATCTGGTCGCCCGATGGAACGAGCCTCGCGTATCACACCAACGATCCTGGCGATCCCATCTTCATCGCGGACCGGAACGGAAGCAATCCCAGACGGATATTCGCTTCGCAGCCGGGCGTCCACGACCACTACTTGACGTGGTCGCCGGACGGTCGCTTCATCTACTTCGTTCGCGGGATTCCCCAGACGGAGGAACTGGATATCTGGCGCATCCCCGTGGCCCCGACCGAAACCGCCGCGACACCCGAGCGGATCACGCCTCACAACGCTCGGGTGGAGTACCCCGCCTGGCTCGATGCTCGCACGTTGATCTACTCGGCCACCGCTGAAGACGGGTCGGGCCAGTGGCTGTATGCGATCGATGTCGAACATCGCATCCCCCACCGGGTGAGCTCCGGCATTGCGGAACAGTATCTATCGGTGGCTGTCAGCGCGGCCGCACCGCGGCGTGTGGTCACCACCATCGCCACACCCACCGCGAGCCTGTGGGCAGTTCCCATCAAAGGCAGCGTTCAGACGGACGCGGCGGTGACGCGCGTGGCAATGCCCAACACGCGTGCCCTTGGTCCTCGCTTTGCTCTCGGCTATCTGGCCTTCCTTTCTTCGAAAGGCGGAGCAAACGGACTGTGGAAGCTGGAAAACGGAGTGGCGCTGGAACTCTGGCGAGGTGACGATGGTGGCGTCGTGGCTCCGCCGGCTATTTCACCTGACGGTCGGTTGATCTGCTTTTCGTACCGAAAAGAAGGGAAGGCGGGCCTGTACGTCATGAACGCGGACGGCACAAACGTTCGCACGGTGGTGGACTCCTTTGATGTACGCGGCGCCGCCTCCTGGTCTCCCGAGGGTGATTGGGTGGCTGTCGCCGCCAATCAGGGAGACGGCACGCGTCTGTTCAAGGTCCCCCTGCGCGGCGGGCCGCCAGTCCGGCTGCTCGACAAACTGTCCTTCAATCCTGTCTGGTCGCCAGACGGCCGATTCATCGTGTATTCCGAACAGCAGGGAGGTGGGGCATTCCAGGTGAAGGCGATCACGCCGGACAAAGTCGTAGTCCCCTTCCCTGACGTGCGGGTCGGCTACACGATCGCAACGCCGTATCGCTTCGTCCCGAACGGAACGGCGCTGATCACGCTCGAAGGCAATCTCGGCGCGCAGAACTTCCACTGGGTCGATCTGGAGAGCGGGCAGCGGCGTCAGATGACCAACTTCAAAGCCGGTTTCGTGATTCAGAACTTCGATGTGTCGCCTGACGGTACGCAGATCGTGTTCGATCGACTCCGGGACAACGCCGATATCGTGCTGATGAATCTGGCACGGTGAGCGTGCCCTCGCACTGAGTTGCTTCATCGGCTCATGGCCTCAGTTCGCCGAGCCGGGCAGAATGCGAATCGTGCCCTGGAAGCAGTTCCTGTTCACGGGCGCCTGCGGCACGCAGGACGTACCCGCCGGCGGGACGATGACGTCGTAGGTCACATGTACTCGGGCCCCCAGCAGCCAGCCTTCGATGATGGTGCCGTTGAACACGGCCTCCTGCGTCTCGTTATTCTGCTTCCCCTCGATATGCGCGACGAACGAGTGCGCCGCGTTCTGACCAATGACCTCATACCGGGCCTCGAGCTGAACAATGTTGCCGTTGTCGAACGGCTCGCGCCGGAGAACCGCCCCGGCGAAAGTGCCAGGGACGTCCCCCCCGGTGACACCTGCCAACGTCGGAAAGGCAGGGACCCATTTCGTGAAGCTGACTTCGACATTTGCGCCGCCCTTGGCCTGCGTCTGCGCACCTCCCGCACCCACGATCGACGGTGCGGATGGCGACAGCGGCTGGCTGCACGCCGCGGCGAAGAGACAGAAGACCAGAATTGCGTATTTCATGGTGCGCTCCATTGAATGAGGAACCTGAAACGGTCCTGTAAGCTATGAAGCGCAAACTCCCGGAATCTTCCCTCAGCGGCTGATGACCGAGCGCTCCGCGCACGATGTAACGGGCCTGCTTCTGTCCTGGCGTCAGGGCGACACCGCGGCGCTCGACCGCCTGATCCCGCTCGTCTACGACGAGCTCCGCCGCGTGGCGGGCCGTCGTCTCCGCGACGAATCTCCGGGCCACAGCCTGCAAGCGACGGCGCTCGTTCACGAGGTCTACATGCGGCTTGTGGACCTGGACCGCATGACGCTGACGAGCCGTGCACACTTCTTTGGCGTCGCGGCCACGCTGATGCGGCAGATCCTCGTCGATCACGCCCGCCGCCAGCGCGCCGACAAGCGCGGCGGCGGCGTGACGATGGTGAGCCTGGGCGAGGTGTCGCCAGCTGCCTGGACGTCGAGCGTGGACGTGCTGGCACTCGACGAGGCGCTCGATGCGTTGTCCGCGATCGACCCGCGGCAGTGTCGGGTCGTGGAGCTCCGATTCTTCGCGGGGCTCAAGATCGACGAAGCAGCGGAAGCGCTCGGCGTGTCGCCAGCGACAGTGGAGCGCGAATGGGCTCTGGCAAAGGCCTGGCTCTATCGGCAATTGTCGTCGCACGCGTGACGCCGGCCGGCGCCCGCTTGCTTCCAAAGAACTTTATGGAATAGAGTATCTTGGGCTGATGGAGAGACGCAGCATGAGATACATCCAGTTTCTGGTTCTGGCGGGCGCCATGCTGGCCGGTACCGGGCAGGTCCAGGCGCAACCAGCGCCGTCGCCGAAGTTCGAGGTCGCGAGCGTCAAGCCGAACGTTGACGGACCGGGGAAGATGCAGACCGCCACGCGTCCTGGCGGCGTGTTCCTGGCGGTGAACACGCCGCTGCGGCTCCTCATCGCCGACGCGTACATCGGCAACCAGCCTGGAGCGATCGACCGCATCGTCGGCGGGCCTGAGTGGGTCCAGTCGGCGCGCTACGACATCACCGCGAAAGCGGCGCGGGAGTTTCGTCCCACGCCACCGGGCCCGCCCGCGGAAATGCTCCTGATGCTTCGGTCGCTGCTCGAAGATCGCTTCAAGCTGAAAGTTCACCGCGAGCCCAGGGAGCTCCCCGCCTACGAACTGGTCGTCATACGCCCGGGCGCCGCAGGCCTCCGCAAGTCAGACGTCGACTGTGACGCGCTGTTCGCGGCAGGCCAGGTGACACGGCCCGAGGCCGGCATCCGTCCACGGTGTGGAATCAGCAATGGTCCTGTCGGCCCGACCGGTGACATCGGGCTGATCGCGGGCGCGTTCTCGATGTCACAGTTCGCCCAGTTTCTGCAGCGCCAGGGGCGGCCCGTGATCGACAAGACCGGGCTGACCGGCCGGTACGACTTCGACCTCGCCTTCGCGCCGCTGGGGTCGTCCGCGCCCGACGCACCGTCCGATCCGGCGCGGCCGACGTTCTTCGTCGCGCTGGAGGAGCAGTTGGGCCTCAAGCTCCAATCCACGAAAGGGCCGCTCGATGTGATCGTCATCGACAGCATCGAGCAGCCCGTTCCGGACTGAGTACCTCAGAAGTTGAACTGCAGCGAGAACTGAGCGAACCGAGGGGCTACCAGACTGGTCGGCGTGCCCCAGGGATTCACCTGGCCCGGCGCGAGATTCTCCGGGAGGATGTAGTCGTCGTTGTAGTCGTCGATCGCGTCGGAGTTGAACACATTGAAGACGTCCACCCCGATGGTGACGCGGCGATTCTTGAACCGGATGTTCTTCGCGAGCTTGAGGTCGAACAACATGATGCGTTCGCCGAAGAGCTCGTTGTCGACGAGCACGTTGATGTCCTGTGTCGCCGTGTTCCGGTCTACACCGAAGCAGCCGCGGCCTTCCACCGCAACCGTGCCCGTGCATGGATCGTTCAGCCGGGACACGCTGCCCGGCTCCCAGATCACCTGGCTCTTGTGGACATCCTGCACGTTGGCCTCGCGCTCGATCCCGCGGAATCCCTGGAAGACGCCGCTCACGAGCACATCGATCCACGGGATGACGTAGGCGGCGGTACCGTTGATGCGCGTGTTCCATGGATTCACGCCGTCGCAGCCACCTCGATAATCGCCATCTCTCCCCCTCACGTCCGGATTGTCCAGCGCGGCATAGCACGTGTTCAGGTTGCTGCGCCCCGAACTCGTACCGCCGTTGAGCCTGAGGCCGCCGGGTCCGCGCCACACGAAGTTGGTGTCGATCCCGTGCCAGATGCTCCTCCGCTCCTCCATGAACGTCTGCACCTGAGGCCCGGTCGTGGACTGCGCGTTGTTGACCGAGTTGAGCCCAGTGATCCGGTAACCCCCGCCGCCAGGCAGACGCGGATCCTTGGGCGCGACGTACGAGTAGAAGTGGTAGTCCGGGTGCGTGTAGTTCAGGAACATCTCGTTGCACGACCGGACGTCGGTGGTGTCGTTGAAGCGATCGCAGCCCTGGCCGAGCCGGTCGGTCACGGTCACGTTGGAGGTCTTCCGGCGATTCCACGTCACTTCGACGGAGAGCCGCGGCAGGAGCTCATGCTGGATGCCGAGCGTTGACTGCCACCGGTAGTCGCGACGGCCCCACCCGTTGACCAGCGACTCGCCATAAGCCTCGCAGTACTGGAGCACCTCCGGCCGCACGCCGAAGGTGAGGCCGCACTGGGTGAGCGGCAGTCCCGGCAGATTGCCTTCCGCGTCGAGCGCGAATGGACTCCTGCCGAACCGCAGCGTGTCGGACCCGGCCGTGAAACTGGGACACTCGGCACCACCCGATACCGTGTTCGCGTTCGGAACCCCGTTCGCTTGCCGGCGCCGCGCTTCGGTCAGCATGAACCCGATGTTGCAATCGACGATGCGATTGCCGTTGAGATCGTCCCAGTTCAGCGTGACATCGTTCACCGTTCGCCGCGCCGGGTTGGCCGCGGCGTAGACGCCGCTGAGCGCCGCCTGTCCCAGGTACTTGCCGTAATTGAATTTGATGGCCGTTTTTCCATTCCCGAACAGGTCGTAGACGGCGCCCCAGCGCGGCGACACGTCGTTGAAGGAGACGCCGTCGTGCTCCCCGGTGCAATAGGCCAGGTCCGCGGGCACGAACACGTCCGCATCGACGCAGGTCGAGTCGTAGCTGCTCGTCGCGCGGTCGTAGCGCAGCGCGCCGCTCAGCGTGAGCCGCTTGAACGTCCACTGGTCCTGCGCGAAGAAGGCGTGGGTGTTGAGCTGCTCGGCCACCCTCCCATCACCCGTATTGATGACGACACTGGAGGGGCGCGGGCGACGGAAGTAGTTGCGCTGCTCTTCGAGCGTGCTGAACTGCGGCCCGACGAACTGGTTGCCGAGGTGCGTGTTGCCGCAGGCCGTGAGCGCCGGGTTGACGAAGGGATTGCAGACGTTGAGGCTCGGCTGAGTGTAGTTGTACGTCATCCGCGGGTCGTTGGCCGCGTTGTACAGCGCCTGCGCGATGATGGCGCCGTCGTAGCCGATCTTGATGTTGTGCGTCCCGGTGACGTACGACGCCGACGCGTTCATGCGGAAGTTGTCCGAGTCGATCAGCTGCGCGCGCGACCCGGTCCCGATCAACACCGTGTTGAGCGACCCCGACGCGAGCGGGGCGAAGCCACCGCCGGCGGTGGTGTTCACCCGCGACGCCACGGCGTCGCCGCCCGCGGTATTGCCGATTTCCGACACTCGGGGAATCTCTCGCGGATTTCTCCACTCCAGGTGCCTGTCGGTGTGATTGTCCTGTACGGTGATCGACGATCGTGCTTCCAGCAGGATCCGGTTGGTCAACGGATTGGTCCACGAGAACTGCTGCAGGCGGTTCGGCTTGACCTGCACCGACCACCACGCCTCGGGCGCCACGAAGGTCGCCACCATTCCGTGGCACGGATCCTGGCAGAAATTCTGCTCGTCCCAGAAGATGTTGAACTTGTTCTTCTGCGTCGCCTGCCAGGTGACGCGGGCGTTCACGTTCTGCCA
This sequence comes from Vicinamibacterales bacterium, assembly GCA_035711805.1. Classification (GTDB taxonomy): domain Bacteria; phylum Acidobacteriota; class Vicinamibacteria; order Vicinamibacterales; family UBA2999; genus Gp6-AA40. The sequence goes on along the minus strand of DASTBV010000155.1, from coordinate 142,658 downwards.
GCGGTTCGAGTACGACAGCACTCCGGCGGGGCGATCCGGCTGATAGTTGTAGCCCCACTTGCCGTAGTGGAGGTTGGGGAAGAACTCGCCGCCGCCGGGGAGCTGCTTCTTACCCTGGTCGCGCGCCACCGAGTGGAACCACAGCCGATCGCGGCGGATCGGACCACCGTAGGCGCCCGAGATGTCGTAGTTGTACTTGACCAGGTTGGTGACGGTTACGGTCTCGTAGGCCTGGTTGTTCTTTGCGAACCACGAGTTGGTGGTGTAGGTCGTATTGAAGTCGCCGGCGTAGCGATTCCCCCCTGTTCGCGGCACGATGTTGATCGTGGCGCCGCCCGTTTCCGACTCGCCCAGCGCACCCGAGAGCTGAATCGACACCTCCGCGGCATTCGCGATGTCGGCCATGTACCCGCCAAGCAGGCCGACGATTGGGCCGCCGGCCACGCTCTGCGTCAGGCTCGCGTTGGAATTGAGCACCATTCCGTCGACCTTGACCTGGCCCTGTGAGGCCAGGAGCGAGCCGCCCAGCTCTTCTCCCTGGTCGAAGCCCTGGACGGCCGGGCTGCAGAACGTCCCCACGCCGCCGTTGCAGATGCCATACGCCGTGCCGGGTCGGTAGGAGGAGCCGATCCCCGGCGTCAGTTGCAACAGGCTGACGATGTTGCGCGACGTCGGCAGTTCCTGCAGCTGATCGCCGGTGAAGGTGACTGCCTGCCGCGCGTTCTGGACGTCGACGACCGGCGATTCGGCCTTTACCGCCACCGTCTCCTGGAGGCTGCCGACGCCCAGCGCCGGGCTGACGTTGGCCGTGAACCCGCTCGTCAGCTCGATGTTGTCGCGCTGCTGTCGCTGGAACCCGCTCAAGCTGAACGCGACGGTGTAGGTACCGATCGGCAAGTTCGTGATCCGGTACTGCCCGAGGTTGTCGGAGACGGTGGTCCGGACGCCAATCAACGCCGGGCTCGTGGCCTCGACCGTGACCCCGGGCAACACCGCGCCCTGGATGTCGCGGATCGTGCCGGCGATTGTCCCCTCCTGGGCCAGTGCGGTGGTCGGGATCGTCAGCAGACACGCCGCCAGCAGGGCAAATCTCACTTTCCTCGACTGCAGCATAGAAGTCCCCCTCGCCATGATTGATGGACGACGAAACGCGTCACCGACCCACCACGCCGGGCACGCGGGCGCCACGTATACGCCTCACCCGCACGGTTTGTCAATCAGCGTGATCGATCAGCGCGATCGACCTTGGGAGTCCGAGTTCCGAACGCGCGAGTGCCGACATCCAGGCGTAGAATTCGCAGCACGTGACGCTCCCTGGCGATCAAAGAGGGGAATTGCCCTCGGCGGATCGCCAAAAGGATGAGGGGGCCGGGGCGGAACGAGGTGCAACGCCATCGTCGAAGTCAGGATCGACAAGCTCATTCGGCTCGCGTGGTTCGCGCGCCGCTGACCTGTGCGCTGAGGGCGAAGACGTTGCCTTCCGGATCGACCGCGTCGGTGCCACCCCACGGGCGCTGGAGAAGCGGCAGTCCCATCGCGGCAATTCTCTCGAAGGTCGAGTGGACGTCGCGCACGATGAAGGTGAGCTTGATGCCCCCTTGCTCGCGCGGCCGCGGCGGCGAGTCGATGTGGATGCTCGCTGCACTTGCCGGCGGAATGGCGTGCAGCGAGAATCGCGCACCGTCGCCGTTGAACTCCACCCAATTGTCCAAGCGTGTGTCCTCGACGGGCTGGAGCTGCAGGATGTCGCGATAGAACGCCGTCATCCGATCGAGATCCTTTACGAACAGCATCGCTCCGCCGAGTTGCATCGCTACTTCCTGTTTTCGAGTTGCGCCAACACCGTGCTGACGTAGTCCAATACTGGCACGGCTGCCGCACCTCCCGCTTTCAGTTGGCGTGGTCGGACCGACCACGATCGACGAGGGAATCAGTGCGTGATTTCGTTCCGGCTGAGCTTGTAGCGCGGTGTGGGCTATATGATCCTCGGCGCGTTCATTTTCGGGGACCATCGCGATGGTGCTGTTCCGCGGAGTGGTTGCGATGAAGGCTGCCCGGGCGGTATTGCAACTCGGACTTCTGGCGACGCTGTCCGCGGCCCTTCTGGCGCAAGGGGGGACGCAGGTACCGCGCATCTGGGATGACGCCGCGTTGGCGGACTGGGCTACCCCTGTTGCGACACTGAACGTTCGTCCAACGCATTATTCGTCGGCCGAGTATTACAGCGTGCCGGCGGAGAACCTGCGAACCTACCCTGTCTATCATCCAGATAGCGAACCGCCCGGCTACTGGGAGGAGCTGCAAAAAAAGAAGCCGGAGCCGCTGGTGGACGTGTCGAAGATCCGGAGCACGGCGGACTGGGTCGCAGCGGGTGAACGGGCGTTTCGCGAGGTCGACAATTTCTGGAGCCGCACGGACGATCCGGCTCTCATCGCTCAGGCTCGAGATCCGAAGACGTTTGCAGGCGTCTTCCGGCTTCCTGACGGATCCGCCTTCGGACCGCGCTGGCTGGTGACCAGCGAAGGCGTGAAGTTGACCTCGCCGGCGTGCAGCGCCTGTCACTTTACCGTTCGGCCAGATGGTGGAGTCGCGTTCGCGGGTCCCAGGGGACCGCGGCCTCCCGGCAGCCCTCCGCTGATCCCTCGCGGCCTCGGCGCTATCGCAGCGGCTGCTCCGCTGGCGATGCAGCGTTTTTACGAGGGCGATCCGGTTTCCACCGCTGCGTGGCGAATGTGGACCGTCCCCTGGGCGCGCGACGAGCGTGTCGAGAGCCTGCGAAACGCGGCGGCGGACGGACTCCAGGGACTCGCGGCGGGAGAACCCGGCGTCGTCAATCGCCCGCACGGCAGCCCGTATTACGCAACGAAGATTCCGGATCTGCAGATCCTGCGCTACAGCCGTTATCTCGACGCGACGGGCACGCACCGGTTGCGAGGGCCCGAGGATGCGGCCCGCTACGCGGCGTTCATCACTGGCGCCGATCCAATGGACTTCGGACCGCACCGCATCCTGACAGACGCGCAGCGGCGCGTGCGGTTCCGGTACGCCGATGAAGTGCTCTATGCCATCGGGATGTATCTGATGGCACTCGAGCCGCCGAAGAATCCGAATGCGGCTCCCGCGCGGCTGATCGCCCGCGGCGAACAGGTCTTTCGCGGGGAAGGTTGCGTGAACTGTCACGTGCCGCCCAATTACACCAGCGGACGGCTGACGGTCGCCCAGGGCTGGGAGCCGCCGGCAAATCATCCCAATCGCGATGACATTACCTCGGTGTCGGTAGGGACCGATCCAGGACTCGCACTCAAAACGCGCAAGGGAACCGGCTTCTACAAGATTCCCTCGTTGCGCGGTGTCTGGTATCGACCGCGCCTGCTTCACGATGCCTCGCTGACGAGTCTCGAAGAGATGTTCGATCCGATGCGTACCTCACCCGCGTACGAGCCGAACGGCTGGAATCCGCCCGGTGTAACGAGGCGCCCCGTGCCGGGCCATACGTTTGGTCTGTCGTTGAGTATCGAAGATCGAAACGCTCTGCTGGCGTTCCTCCGGAGCCTCTGACCTTCGCAAGTCGAACTGAAGCGTCGCGGTTTCTTGGACCGTCCTGACAACGCTCCGGATTCCACCGAGTGTGTAAACGAACACCCTCGTCCCAGCGGCGAACAGTGCGCCGACTCGGCGCGCCCGGCGCGTCGTTTTGTGGCATGTTTCGTCGCCACCGGTTGGCATCCCGTTTGAGATAGGGCCCTGGATCCAGGCGAGGGCACATGCTGCAGGACTACAAGCTCGGACTCCGGATGCTCCTGAAGTACCCAGCGCTGACGATCGCCGGCGGGCTGGCGCTCGCCGTTGCCATCGGGATCGGGGCGGGCTGGTACGACCTGGCAGGCAAGCTTCTGGCGCCGACGATCCCGCTGCCCGACGGCGACCGCATCGTCTTGATCGAGACGCAGAACACCCTGACGAACACGCCAGAGCCGCGGGTCGTGCGCGACTTCCTCGAGTGGCGGCGCGAGCTGCACACGATCGAGGGCTTGGGTGCGTACAGCACGAACACCCGCAATCTGATCGTCGTCGGCGCGGTTCCAGGGCCGATCCGGCTGGCGGATCTCACGGCCACCGCTTTCGGCACGGCACATGTGCCCCCGATGCTTGGTCGTGCCCTGATCGATTCGGACGAGCAACCGGGAGCGCCGAGAGTGGTTGTGCTCGGCTACGACGTGTGGCAGCGCTCCTTCGGCGGCCGGCGCGACGTCGTCGGATCGGTCGTGAGGCTGGGGAACACACCGGCGACCGTGATCGGTGTGATGCCGGAGGGTTTCAGGTACCCCGTCAACCACGACGCCTGGACCCCCTTGTCGCTTCGTGCCTCGTACGAGCCGCTGGAGGGCGGTGCGGTCAGCGTGATCGGCAGGCTCGCTCCTGGTGTCACGCGAGAGCAGGCGAATGCCGAGTTACGCGTCCTCAGCGAGCGGTCGGCCGCGGCGCTTCCGGCGACGCACGCGCATCTGCGATCGCGCGTCATGCGACCGGGGGAAGCGTCCGACGTCCCGGACTTCGCGCGGTTCGCGATCACGAACCTGCCTGCGCTGCTGGTGCTGATGATTGCGTGCCTGACCGTCGGCACCCTCGTCTACGCGAGAACGGCCACACGAGAGGGGGAAATCGCCGTGCGTTACGCGCTTGGTGCGAGCCGCTCGCGCATCATCGGCCAACTCTTCGTGGAGGCTCTTGTGCTCGCGTCGGTAGCAACCGCGGTCGGCGTGATGGCCGCCGACCAGGCGATCAGGTGGGGGATCGCGAACGTCAACGGGGCTGGCGCGCGAGGCGGACCCACGGGAGGCGCACCGTTCTGGATAACCCCCGGCCTGGAGCTCTCGACGATTCTGTACGCCGGTGGCCTGGCAATCATCAGCGCGGTCCTGTTGTCACTTCTGCCTGCGCTGAAGGCTACGCGAGCGCACGTGCAATGGCAGCTCGCGAACCGGGGCACCGGTGGCGCCACGCTGCGCTTCGGGCGCGTCTGGACAGGAGCGATGATCGTTCAGGTAGCGCTGACGGCTATCGGTATCCCGCCTGCGCTGGAGACCGCGAGCGAGGCCGTGCGCAACCTGAACATCCGCGCTCGATTTCCAAGTCGAGAGTATCTCGCCGCCCGCATCGACGTGGATCGGCCGTTCGAGGAGGAGACCACGCCTGCGTTCGAGGAGCGGCGGGCGCAGACGTTCGCGGCGCTCGAGCGGCGCATCGCGCAGGAACCTGGCGTGATCGCGGTCACCTTTGGCGACGGCGCGCCGGGGTCAGGGCCGAGAACCCGATTCGGAGAGGTCGAGTCCTCTCCCGGCGCCGAGCCGGCGTACGAAGATCTGTTCTGGACGCTTGCGGTGGGGCCGGGATTTTTCGAGGCGTTCGATCGTCCGATCGTTGCCGGACGCGCGTTCCACGCGGGGGACCGAAGTCCCACTGTCCGGACGGTCATCGTCAACGAGGCGTTCGCGCGCCAGTTTTCAGAAGATGCGGGCAGGGGCTCGCCGATCGGCGCCCGCCTCCGCTATCCCGCGTCATCCGGCCGGCCAGACACGTCAGCAGCGGAGACGTGGTTCGAGATCGTGGGCGTCGTGCGCGACGTCGGCTTGGATCCTGACGACCTGGGCGACGAACGGCCGTTCGTGTTTCACGCAGCGTCGGCGGGAACGGTCTCTCCGCTGGTGATGAGCGTGCACCTGCGCGGCAATCCGGCCGGCCTCGCCGCGCGGCTGCCGGTCATTGCCGCCGATGTCGATGCCAGGGTGTACGTCCGCGACGCGCTGCCGCTGAGCGAATGGGTCCGGCAGCGGGACATGAACCTGGCCAGGTCAGCCGGAGTGCAGGCGGGGGTGACCATACTCGTCCTGTTTCTGTCGGCGCTGGGAATCTTCTCGCTGATGTCCGTCAGCGTGTCGCGGCGGACGCGCGAAATCGGGCTGCGCGCGGCGCTCGGTGCCAGCCCACGGCAGGTGCTCGCCGGAATCCTGTCCCGAGGTATCGTGCTCATGGGGAGCGGAACCACCGCCGGCGGCGCGCTTCTGCTGTTGGCCGTCGCAGTGGCAGCGCCGCCCGATCGACGCGCGGACGACCTTGCGCTCTACGCCGGATATGTTGGAGTGACGGCCGCGGTGATGCTCGCCGCGTGTCTGCTCGCTTGCATCGGGCCCGCCAGACGCGCGCTCCGGATCAATCCAAGCGACGCCCTGAGGCAAGCCTGAAACATGTGGCCATCCACCGTGGCTAACTGCTGGGCGATTTTCGCAACTGATCAGATTTTGTTGATGTGCGTCGATTGCCGTAGATCGGCCCATTAGTCAGTTCTCAACGCCTCGATCATCGGAACCCGGGTCGCCCGCCATGCCGGCACCGACGACACGGCGATCACGACAATCAGAAGGAGCGTCGGAGCAAGCGCGTACGTCAGACGGTCAACCGGGCTGACGCCGAACAACGCGCTCTCGACTATTCGTGAAAGCGCGAAGGACGCTGTCAACCCGAGCGTCACACCGGCACTGGCCAGGAGTACCCCCGTTTGACGACGAGCCAGACCACCTCCGAGCGTGTGGCCCCCAGCGCGAGACGAATCGCAATCTCTGACCTCCGCTGACCGATCAGGCAGGCCAGGACCTGACTACAGGCCGGGTCCACGTTTTCGTCGTGCGCCCCAGATCGAATGAATCTCGAGAATGTCGCGGTTCGAGTCGTAGAAGTAGTAGACGTGGCAGCGAGTCTTGGGCATCAGGACGCGCTGAATCAGCCTGCCTCGAGTGCGGCGATACTGCTGGCCAATGCCGGGCGCGGCGGCAACGTGTCGCACTGCCTCTTCGAACTCTGTTACGAAGAGCTCCTTCGCGTCACGGTGTTCACGCCACCAGCGATCTTCAGCTTCGAACCGTTCTTGGGCCTCATCGAGCAGGACGATCTTCACGCCGCGCCCGATACCGGTCCAAGAACTCCCAGGCGTCAATACCTCGGCCTGCCTCGGAGTCGTCCAAGGCCCGATCCAGAGACGCGTGCAGTGCAGCCCGTTCTTCGGCCGTCAGCTCGTCGTCGATCACCAAGACCTCGACCTCGGCTCCCTCTGGCAAATCTGTCGGCTCGTCCAGCACCAAGCGGCCGTTTTTGACTTGGATCTTGCGTGCCTGCATGCCCTGGATCCTACCTCGTATTCGCTCGACCGGCCCTGCGATCCGAGAGCCGTAGGCAATGCTGATAACCGTCAGGCTCAATGACGCTGTCGCCGAAAGGACGCGGCCTTGGACGCGGTAGAGACGCAGCCCCACGGAAGCAGCATGACGGCGGGGTATTTTCTAGTCGTCGTCGAACGTGAAGAGAACGGGACGTTCAGCGCGTTCATACTCGGATCGACATGACGGCAGCTCCGGGACAACCCGTCTAACCGGCCATGCGTCCAAAAGGCACGTGAAACCAGTGATGACGTCCTCGCTTCGGCTCGTGCTCCTTCTCGCGGCTTTCAATGTCCAGGCCTTCGCCCAGTCACCTTTGTGGGTCGCTGTGAACGAGGCCCGAGAGGGGTTCGTCCTCTCGAACGACCGCACCGTGTTCATCCCCTGGGGTTTCAACTACTTCCGCGACGAGCGGTTCCGCCTGCTCGAGGACTACTGGCACGGTGACGGGCGTGACGGCTGGCCGAAGGTCGAGCGCGATTTCCGCGAAATGAAGCGCCTCGGCGCCAACGTGGTCCGCGTCAGCCTGCAGTTCATCAGATTCATGGACGCGCCAGGCTCGCCGAATCAGGCCAACCTGGCGCGTCTCGAAAAGCTGATTGGCCTCGCCGAAGACGTGGGGGTGTACCTGGACGTGACCGGCCTGGGAACGTTCCGTCTCGCCGATGTGCCGTCGTGGTACCGGAATCTCACCGAGAAGGAACGCTGGGCTGCGCAAGCAGCATTCTGGGAAGCGATCGCAAAGGTCTGCGCGAATCGTCCGGGTGTCTTTGCCTACAACTTGATGAACGAGCCGCTTGTCTCGACCATGCCAAGACCGGCGGGGGAGTGGACGCATCCCGCGGAATTGGAAGGCATGCGCTATCTCGAATACATCAACCTCGATCCCGCAGGGCGGAGGGCTCCGGACATTGCCCGCGCGTGGCTGCGGCAGATGACGGAGGCGATCCGCAGGCACGATCGGCGCCACCTGATTACGGTCGGTCTGATCTGGGTCGACAATGCAAAGCCCGAGAACCTGGCCGGGTTCCCGCCCGCGGAGATCGCCTCCGAGGTGGACTTCCTCGCGGTGCATGTGTACCCGGCGAGCGGAAAGGTGGACGTCGCACTCGAGTCGCTGGCCCGCTACAGGCAAGGAAAGCCGGTGGTCGTCGAGGAGACGTTTCCGCTCAACTGCACGCCGGCCGAGTACGCCGATTTCCTGCGTCGCTCACGCGGCATCGCCAGCGGCTGGTTCGCACACTTCTGGAGTCTGACGCCAGAGGATCTGAAGGGCCAAACCGACGCGGCGAGCGGGCTGATGCTGGAATCCTTGACCATATTCCAGACCCTCAACCCCAATCGCTGACGGAAGCAGACGATTCGATCGCGATCGCGACACAACGAGGGCGCCGAGGCACGGACCTGTTGAAGCGGCTTCTCGGCGTGGACTCACGTCCCCGGGACGCGCCGCGCGGTCCAATTCAAGACTACGTGCACGAAGCGCTCGGTCGAGGACGCGACTTGTTCGAGGAGGAGAAACCGGCCATCTCTGGCGACGTCGAAGCCATCCGGCCCGATCTCGGTCAACGGCGCCCGACGGGCGAAGAGGCGACGCGGCGGCGATAGCTTCACCGTCTGGCCACTCGTCGTCACTGCCACCTCGTAGATACCGTCCGCGGTGATGTAATACACGCGGTCGCCCTCGGCGCTCCAGCGCGGATGTGATCCGCCGCCCGACGAAACCTGCCACCGCGCGTCAGTGAGCGGGTAACGCCTCAACACGACCTCGGGATTCCCGACCACGATCGACGGCATGGACATGTACGCGACGAGCCGGCCATCGGGCGACGGTCGCGCAGCCACATCGGCGAGTGCGCCGCCGACGAACGTCTCCGTCGGCGCGGTCCGGTCGAGTGTCCCGACCAGCAGATCGAAGTCGTTGTTCCGGAGGCGATCGAAGAAGTACCGCAACCCATCGGGCGAGGCAGGTCGAAACCCCGGCTCGAGGCTCTCGGAAGGCGAGCCGTCGAGCCACACGCGCCGGATGACCTGGTCGGCAGCTCCGGGAGGCCTCGCGCTGTAGAGAATGCTACGGCCATCAGGCGCCCAGGCCGGTGTCGATACGCGCTCTCCACCGGCGAGGCGCACGCGCGTGCCTCGCGCGAGGTCGATCACGGAGAGACCCCACGTACCGGAGACGCGTTCGCCGATGGCGACCTGTGTGCCGTCGGGCGACAGCTCGGGAAACGGTTCGAAGAGCGCCGCCTCGCCGATGGCCTCGAGCAGAGTCCCGTTCCGTGCGCGCCACTGGAGGCGCGTGGGGATGGTAGTCGGGGCCGGCAGGTAGAGGAACGTGCCGGTCGCCGAGACGCTCGGCGTCCCCAGGCCCGCCTCGACGAGGTACGCAGTGCCGGTCGCGTCCAGCCGCTCGAGCGAAAACGGCAGGGCCCAGACGCCCTCGTTGACGGGCGCCCGGGCGAACAGGATATGCCCGGTCGGGGAGTACACGGGGTCATGAATCGTCTGGCCTGGCGCGTGCAACAGCACCTTACGGTTGCCGCCCGCGAACACCTCGAGCGTGTCGGGCCCGGACTCGCGATGCACGACATACAGCAGGCCTCGCGCTCCGGGTAGTGGGTGCGCGAAGTGAAAGTGCAGCTCACCGGCGGCGTCGGCAGCCAGATGCCGCACGGGGTCTCCGCCGGCTGCCGGCACACGCATGAGCGGCGAGCCGCCGGTCGTGAAGACGATCGTATCGTCGGGCAGCCAGGCGCCACCGGCATCCTGATCCCAGCTGCCCCCCGGCAGGTCACAGATGACGACCGGCGCGTCTCCGGTCGTACTCACGCGCCACAGTCGGCCCGCCCGGCCAAACCCGATCGTTCGACTGTCGGGAGACCAGAACGGCTTGATCGCGCCGTCCGTGCCACTCAGCTCTCGCAACGACACACCGGCGAGGTCGCGCACACGCAGCGGGCCGCCCGACGCCACGACGGCCATCGACCCGTCCGGCGAGATCGCCGCGAAGCTCGGGTTGTCCGCCGGAAACGTGAACCGCACTTCCCGCGCCGGGGCACCTGTCTCCACCCCCGGACTGATCCGGCCGATCGCGACACCGGCGACGAGTGCCGCAGCAATCGCCAGTCCCCACAGCCACCAGCGCCGCGCGGTTGACGATGCCGGACCGACGGCTGACACCGGCGCCAGCGCGCCTGCGTCGAGCCTGACGTCGCCGATGTCACGCAGCCGCTTCTTCGGATCGCGCTCGAGGCAGCGCCGCAGCAGGTCCACGAGAGCCGGCGGCGTCGAACCCGGCAACAGGCTCCAATCGATTTCTCGCGTGAGCACGGCGGCAAGCGTGTCGGTCAGTGTTTCGCCGTGGAAGAGCGGGCGGCCGGTCAGCATCTCCCACAACACCACACCGAACGCCCAGATATCCGCGCGCTTGTCCACCGTCCGGCCGCGCGCTTGCTCGGGCGCCATGTAGGCCGCGGTGCCGAGAATCAGACCCGCCGCAGTGGCGTCGGCGACTGCTGTCGGCAAGTGCGAGCGTTCGGCGGCAATGGCCGAGTGGCCCTCGATCGCCTTCGCCAGTCCGAAATCGAGCACCTTCACCGCGCCGTCGGGCCGCAGCTTGATGTTGGCGGGTTTGAGGTCGCGATGGACGATGCCGGCTTCGTGGGCGGCTTCGAGGGCCTCGGCAACCTGACGTGCGATGGCCGCCGTCTCCTCGAGCGGAAGCGCCCCGGCTGCCAGGCGCTGTTCGAGGGTGGGGCCTTCCACCAGCTCCAGGACGAGAGCCGTGACGCCTTGGTTCTCGGCGACGCCGTAGATCGCGGCAATGTGCGGATGATTGAGGGCCGCGAGAACGTGCGCCTCGCGCTCGAAACGCGCACGCCGGCCGGAGTCGCGCGCGACCGCGTCCGGCAGGACCTTGAGAGCCACGTCCCGCTGCAGCGTCAGGTCGCGGGCGCGATAGACCTGGCCCATCCCGCCCGCCCCGAGCGGTGCCAGGATCTCGTATGGTCCAAATGGGGCGCCGGGGCTGAGCGGCATCGGCGTGGCGCGATTATAAGAGCAGCCGGCGCAGTGAAATTCTGGTACCGGTACTCGCAGTCGTCGTTATCGCGCCGACGGCTGAAATCGTCCATTGAGAACGACGGTGATTGGACCGGCGTTCACTTGAGAGAGGGTGTTCATGAGGAACCGCTGTCCATCAGGTGAAACGCTGTACTGCGGAAACAAGACGGTATCGGATTGTGCCGCCCCCGACATATGGGTCCAGAAGAGGGGGATGGCTGCACCTGGTTCGATGGTCGAACCACTCGAACCAGCTCGAATCGGAACGGCCATGAGTCGGCCGTCGGCGGCAAGGTAGAACAACTCCCGACCATCCAGTCTCCATCGCACCTGAATACCGCCATTGGTCGAGACTCTCGACTTCGGTCCGGGGCCCGGGAATGGCTGGACGTAAATCTCGGCCTGGCCTGACTCGTTCGACTGGTAGGCGATCCACTTTCCATCGGCCGAGAGTTGGCCGTGCTGTTCAGCGGCGTCAGTCTGCGCCACGACGATGGGCGTGCCCGGTCTTCCATCGCGATCAAACGGCAAGGCCCAGAGATCCAGACCCGTCTTCGGACCGGCCCTCTGAAACACCAGGTAGCGCCCGTCGATCGACCAGTCCGTTGGCGTATCGACTGTCGTCGATGACAACAAAGGCGTTTCAGTTCCTGGAGCACCCGCGACGGACCTTTCGTAGAGCCGATCGTCGTGGCGATATGCGATCCGTGTGCTGTCTGGCGACCAGACCCCGGCCCAGTCGAAGCCTGGATCGACAGTAAACCTCGTCAACAGTCCGCGTCTCGCTTCGAGCAACCAGACGTCGAAATCGCCCTTGACCGTTCTATTGATCGCGACCCGGCGGCCATCGGGTGAGAGTGACCACATCCATAGATTGGCGCTGTCGTGGCTACCGACACGCTCCATCTCCTTGCCGGATCGATCGAACCAAATGAGCTGCTTGCCGGCCTCTTCCGAACCCATGCGATAAACGATGGGACCGGCACTCGATGCGGAGAACGCCGCCGTCGTCCCCTCGGCAATCACCGGTTCAGCCAGCAGGAGTGCAGTCCCCTTCAACACGAGTGATTTGGGATCCAGATCTTGAGCAAAGAGTGCTCGCTTACGGACGAAGAGCAGTTGCCCCGAGGATGTGAGCGCCGGCCCCCCGTCCGTGTCGGTGCCGAGTAAGCGCTTCGGCGTGGATTCATCCAGCGAATCGACATAGATGCCTCGACCCTCAGGGCCGGTCGCAAAGTACAGGAAGTGACGCCCATCCGGCAGGAACCAAGGGTGACGATGGGACGTTTGCTGGGGACGCTGGAGGTGCGTCAGTTGTGTCGGTTCGCCGCCCTCGGCAGAGATGCGAAACAGGTCACGGTTGTCCGCAGAGAAGATGATGGTGCCGCCCTCGTTCCATGCACCGCCATAACCCTGAGGCGCGTCCGCGAGGTCTTTCGGAAATCCGCCGGCAATTTCGAGTCGTTTGAGTTTGCCGCCCCCGAAAAATCCCAGGGACTTGCTATCCGGCGACCAGAATGGCAATTGCGCATAGTCGGTTCCAGGCAGCGGCCGTGCCGCATCAGAGTCCAATCGACGGATCCAGAGTTGCGGGCGCTGATCCAGCTCGGCCAGATACACGACTTGAAGCCCATCGGGCGAGATGGCCAATGAGGCGGGACTGGTGGTCGCGGGCCCGCTGATTTCGAGACGCATTTCGGGAGCCGTCGGCGGTCGGGCGGCCGTGAGAGCGGATACCGCAGTAATCAACGCAGCCAAGGCGAGCACGGCGGCTACGGCATGGACCCATTTGGGAGTTCCGCGTGAAACCGGATTGGTATCCACGCTGGGCTCGCTGAGTGCGTCTTCAAGTTCGATGCGCACGTCACCGATGGATTGCAGCCTGTGCGTACGATCCTTGCGCAAGCACCGTCGCATCAGCCTCGCGATTCCGTCAGGGATCGGCGGCAGCTGCCGCCAGTCCGGCTCGCTCTTGAGCACACTCGCGAGGATCTCGCTGGCCGAATCGCCGTCGAATGCGCGGCGCGCGGATAGCATCTCGAAGAGAACACATCCGAATGCCCAGATGTCTGCGGCGTTGCCCCCATCCTTTCCGTTGACGTGCTCGGGCGACATGTATGGCACCGTGCCCACGATCATGCCTTGCGCAGTTGCCGCCATCGTCGTGGGAGAGTCGGACACGTTGGCGGTGTCAGTCGCGACCTTGGCCAGTCCGAAATCGAGAACCTTCACGTCGCCGGCCGGCGTCAGTTGGATGTTTGCAGGTTTGAGATCCCGGTGCGTGATCCCTCTCCCGTGAGCGGCTTCCAACGCGTGTGCGATTTGGATGCCCGTTCGTAGAGATTCATCGAGGGTCAGCGGGCCTCGCACCAGGCGATCCGCGAGTGTCTCGCCCTCGACCAGTTCGAGCGCCAGGAAACGGCCATCGCCAAACTCTCCAAAGTCGTAGATGGTGGCGATGTGTGGATGGCTCAGTGCTGCGAGCACTTCGGCTTCGCGCCGAAATCGTGAGAGGCGTTCAGCATCCCTCGAAAAAGCGTCGGGCAATATCTTGATCGCGATGTCGCGTTTCAGCGTCAAATCGCGGGCGCGATACACCTCCCCCATGCCTCCGGCACCGAGAAGCCCCACGATTTCGTATCTGCCGACGGTCTGGCCTGGTCGAAACGTCACGTCATTCCAAGCGGCCTAAGTCTGCTGCCCAGGCAGATCACGAGAAGGATGATCGCGACGGCCGCCGCGATCGGCGCTAACGTGCTCCACGACCTCGATCCACGGGGCTAGACGACTGCTGGAGGCAGTTTCTCTTTCATCATCGAGTGGAATGGTGAATAAGTTCGCTGCACCTTTACTTCGAGCGCAGCTCCGGTCGCCGGTGCTGCCGCAATCCGCGCGCGCAGCTTGCCCCGCTTTTTCGCCCGATGTTGACGCAAATGTATGTCGGTGCGGCGATGGCTTGCACTCATGCTGATGCTCCTCTGAGCAAGCGTATCCGCCGATGTTCCCGCCAGCAGTTCATAAGTGCACACAGAACCTACCGATCCCAGCTCATCAAGACACGATATCCCGGCCCACCGAATCGTCTGCCGTAGGCCTCGGCGATTCGAAAAGAATTTCTTGGTGCCGGTACGGGGTTATGCGAGAGGTTGGTGCGTGACATTCGAAGGCATTGCCGCCTGACTCCCCGCCGGTCACCGTCCAACCTCAGAGACTGTCAGTCGGTGGGCACGAGGCGCTTCAGATCCTGATGCCAGTTCTGGACGACGACGAGGCTCGCGGGCGTCTGGTCCGCGGAGTCGATCGGTTTGATCATCAGAAACCGCTTGCCGTCGGGCGCGATGTCGTACGTCCGGCCTGCTTGGCTGGCTGCGACCCCGTAGCGTCCCTCGAACAGCCTGGTCGGCGCGGTCGGCGCCCAGATGGGCCCAAGCGCCACGCCGACGCGCATGAGGGCGCCCGTCGGGCTCAGATAAAACAGCTCTGCACTGTTCCGCGCCCACAGCGGCCGCGTGCCGCCGTCCGTTGACACCTGCCAGTAGCCGCCGCTCCGCGTGTCCGGAAATGGCCGCACGTAGATGTCGTATCGCCCCGAGTAATTCGCCTCGTAGGCGAGCCACCGGCCATCGGGCGATACCTCGGCGTTGCGCTCGCTGTCGGGCGTCTGCACGAGCGTTCTCACCGCACCCGTGCCGTCCAGTCGGAGCTCCATGACGTCCTGAGCCGTTGTCCGCGCGGTCTCCGTGAACACGAGCCGCGTGCCATCGGGGGAGACGGATGTGGCGTGCTGGATATTGGGACTCGTGGTCAGCCGCGTGACGTCGCCGCTTCCGTCGGCGGCTTGCGCGAAGAGATTCACCGCGCCCGCCCTGTTCGAGCTGAAGAGGAGCTGGCGGCCATCTGGTCGCCGCCAGACCGGGAAGATGTCGACCGTCGGGTCGAAGGTCGCGCGCCTGAGCGTTGCGCGGGCCAGATCCCACAGCCAGATGTCTACTTCCTGATCGGGAATGTAAAGCGCGAGGCGTGTTCCGTCCGGCGAGAGCCGTGGAAAAGCATAGTTACGCGGCGGTGCGGCGGGTATCGGTGTTTCCCTGCCCTGCCGGTCTACCCACACCAGACTCCGTTCGACTATCGGTACACCACCCGAGACGTAGACCAGTGTCCCATCGGCCGTCACTGCCCAACCTCCGTTCGCAGGCACCGGCACCTCGGGCTGGACAATCACCGGCGTGCCGGCGACAACGAGCCGGGCGAGGTCGAAGGCGACGGCGTGCAGCCTCCCCGCCGCGGCGTAGACCACATGCCCGCTCGACACGTAGCGTGCGGCGCGGCCGCCTCGAATCAACACCGTCTGCGCGCCGGTCCGCAGATCGAGGACTGCGATCTGCGCCCGGTCGAGTCCGCCGGTCGTGGCGGTGATTGTGAAGAGCACGGCTTGGCCGCCCGGCAGGATCTCCGGCCACAGATGGTCGTCTTCGCCGCGCGCGCGATCCGGCCGCGTCAGCCCGGTCGGCTCGCCGCCTGCGGCGGCAATTCGCTGCAGGCCCGTCGTCCGATCGTTGGTCGCGAAGATGATCGTACCGTCAGCGCCCCAGCTCGCACCGAACCCTGTGCCGCCGGGGCGACCGAGCGTGACCACCGGCCCGCCGGTGATGGCGACCTTGTTCAGCGAGGAGACTCCCTCGAAGAATCCGACCCACTGGCCGTCCGGCGAGACGAACGTCCCATACGCTTCGCCGACCCGGGCGAGCGGCGTGGCATCGAGCTGATCGAGCGGGCGCACGAAGAGAGCCGTGTTATTGGCGCCGGCGTAGACGACGCGCGTGCCATCGGGCGTGAGGGCCAGTCCGGGTCTGTCGGACAGCGTTGCCGCGCTCGGCGGGGTGATGAGGAGGCGCGACACGCGGGGCGGTGTGGTGGAGCGCAACACGAACCAGCCGGCGCTGCCGGCCATCGCCACGCCGACGAGCGACGCGCCGGAAAGTATCGCCAGGCGGCGCCACAGCGGTGGTCGCGGAACGATCGCCGCGGGCTTGCCGGACTCAGTGGCTCGCGCAACATCCGCGAGGTCGTTGAGGACGAACTGCGCGGCCGAGATGTCCGCGATCCGCTGCCGGGCGTCCTTCTCCAGACATCGATGGATCAGCGTACGCACCGCGGCGGGCACGGTGGCGGGCAGCGCGGCCCAGTCAGGCTCGCGGTCGAGGATCGCGGCGACGGTGTCGGAGATGGTCTCGCCGGCAAACGGCGCACGGCCCGTGAGCATTTCGTAGAGCACGCAGCCGAACGCCCAGATGTCCGTCCGTCTGTCCAGCGCCTGGCCCCGCGCCTGTTCCGGGCTCATGTAGGCCGGAGTGCCCAGGACCGGCCGCTTCCCGAGATCTGTTGCGGTCAGCGTCGGTGACGCGGAGACGTCAGGCTGTGCGGCGCCATCCCATACCTTCGCCAGCCCGAAGTCGAGCACCTTGACCAC
Organism: Vicinamibacterales bacterium; assembly: GCA_035711805.1. Lineage (GTDB taxonomy): Bacteria > Acidobacteriota > Vicinamibacteria > Vicinamibacterales > UBA2999 > Gp6-AA40. The sequence goes on along the minus strand of DASTBV010000155.1, from coordinate 125,915 downwards.
CCCGTTGCCGGCGATCTTGATATTCGCTGGCTTGAGATCGCGGTGGATGATTCCCTTCTCGTGAGCCGCTTCCAGGGCTTCGGCAATCTGCCGCGCGACGGTCAACGCCTCCTTGACCGAAATCGACCCGATTCGCTCGGCGAGCGTCGGTCCATCGATCAGCTCTAACACCAGCGCCTGCGCGCCGAGCGACTCTTCCAGGCCGTAGATCGCGGCAATGTTCCGGTGATTGAGCGTTGCGAGCAGATGCGCTTCGCGCGTGAGCCGCGCCGCGCGGTCCGGATCGAAGGCGAACCGCTCGGGCAGCACCTTCAGCGCGACGTCGCGATGCAGCTTCGTGTCGCGCGCACGGTACACCTCTCCCATGGCGCCCGCCCCGAGCGGTGCGACGATCTCATAGGAACCGACGCGAAGGCCAGGGGCGAGGACTGCGTGAGACAGCGCCCTGTCCATCGACGCCGGGAGTGCGCCGAGCGGGTCAGCCAGCACGGACGGACTGGCGACGGGCAGCCGGTCGAGGAAGCTGGCGTCCGAGGCGTCCGACGCCAGCAACGACTCGACTTCACGACCGAGCGCCGCGTCGTCACCGGTTGCCGCGGCCAGAAAGGCGGCGCGCTCGTCGGCCGGCCGTTCCACCGCGGCCTGAAACAGTGCCTTTACGCGCCGCCATCGTTCGTCCGTCACGGGCGAACCTCGGCGCCGAGCTCGCGAGTGAGCCACGCTTTCGCGGTGCGCCAGTCGCGCTTGGCGGTCGATGGCGACACGCTGAGGACGTGGGCCGCTTCCTCGATCGTGAGTCCGCCAAACGCGCGAAGCTCGACGATCCTGGCGAGGTCGGCGTCGACCGTTTCCAGGCGATCGAGCGCGCGATCCAGCGCGAGAACGGGCATCTCGTTCGACGCGGCGACGTCGTTGGCTTCATCGATTGACACGCAGCGCACGCCCTCGCCCCGTTTGCTCGCGTTGTGACGACGGGCGTGATCGACCAGGATGCGGCGCATGACGTTCGCGGCGACACCAAAGAAATGTGCCCGGTTCTGCCAGTCTCCCTGCCGTTGATCGACGAGGCGGATGAACACCTCGTGCACGAGGGCCGTTGGCTGCAGAGTGTGGTCGGCCCGCTCCTTCCGCAACTGGCGCGCGGCGACGCGGCGGAGCTCCGCATAGACGAGCGGCAGCAACTGGTTGAGCGCCGTCCGGTTGCCGCGACTCCAGTCGCCGAGCAGTGCCGTGACGTCGCGAGGCGAGACCATCGGAGCCTTCTTCAATCGTTGGATTGACCCAGAGCATAGCACCGCGAGACCTGCCTTTCGGCCCGTTGACCCACTGCGGATGCCCCTTACGCGATCTCCTATCGACGACGCCTCGAGATCGTCGGTGCGTCGGGCATCGGCGCATTACGAAACGGGCGGCAACGCCGAAGGAGGGTCTATGAAATTCGTGGCAATTCTGTGTCTCAGTGGTGGGGCGCTCGTCGCGGTCGGGTGCGCCGACGGAACGAGGATTCCGACAAGTCCAAGCGCTACTTCAACCGCGGCTGTGTCTGGTTTGTCGGCGGCCCCGCGAAGCGGAGATCTCCATGTGACGAAAGAGTGCACGGAGTATACCGGCCTCGCCGGTTCCTTCTGCACGATCACGTCCTCGAACGTCAAGGCGATCGAGGTCGGCTCGAGGGTCGTCTATGCCCAGCCCCCTGTTGGGACCTCGCTGGATAGTGACGTCCTCCTCGACCCGCCGGGCTCCGGCAACAACAAGGCGTTCGGCCATTGCGCCGCCAATCTCGCGACCGGTCTCGGATTGTGCACGTTCTCGGGCGGGACCGGAAAGTTCACGGGATTCAGTGCCACTGCCCATGTCTCGCCGCCTGGGGACGGAGTAAATTGGCACTGGGACGGGACGTACAGCTTCGTTCCGCGCGATTGAGTTGAGTCGGAAGCCATGGGCGGCACCTCTGTCCGTGGCCCGGCGCTTTGTCAGCGCGCGCTACGATGGACTGCTGCGCCTGTGGGGTGAGCTCGCTCGGCTTGCCAACCGTAGCTCAGTCCGAGCGGAGTAAGCCCACCGTCGCTCGCGTCGAATTCATTGCGAGCTATGGTGGGCAACCTTCGCGCGAGTCATGATCGAAGGTTGGTACCGGTACGGGGTCATGACAAAAGTTGGAGCGTGGAGTTCGGCGGAATTGCCGCCTGACTCCGGACACCGGTCCCGGCGACGTCGCATGGAATCACGAACCGCGTACTGCTCAACCGAGTTTGATCGAGCCTGGTCCATGTCCTATTTCTGGGCAGCCGCCGATGGTGCGCTCCTTTCCATAAGCGGGTCGGCGTGCCGATGCAGGAGCTTCCAGCCGCCAGCTTCCCGTCGGAACACCTGGGTAACCCGCAACGCCCGCGGCGTGAGGCTGCCCTGGCCGCCGACCCGTGCCTGCTGGCGTTCGATGCTGACCGTGAACGCCAGATCACCACTGCTGCCCGTGTTGACGTATTCGATCCTTTGTGTGGCCCCGCTTTCTTTGAACTGCGATGACGCCCAGTCATAGCGCGGGCCGACTTCCTTCCAGCCCTTCTCGTAGCCGCCGAACGCACCGAACACGGTGGCCTCCTCGCTCTGCGAAGCATTCTCTTTCCACAGACTGGGATCACCATTGATGAATCGAGCCTGGGCGTTCTCCCAGCGAGGCAAGAATTCTTGCACGCTGGGATCGCCTGCCGCAGGAGGGCCATCTTGAGACCGTGCGCAGGCGAGGGGGGCCAACAGAAGAATCACAGGCCAGGCCGCCTTGTGCATGGAGCACTTCCTTTCGGGTCGTCGGTTTGAAGCGCAGATCGTAGCCCACGTCATCGCCGCCAGGAAACCGCGTTCGTAGGACTCGATTTTACGGAGTCGTTCGCAGAACTAGTCGCGATACGACACGGCAATTTGTTGATGGATTTGGTACCGTACGGGGATTCGGGCGGTTGTGTTATCCGCTGCAAGGCCGGACACCGAGGACAGCGGCCTGACCTAAGAGTGCCGCTCTCACGTAATAATCGAGCATCATGCTACGCCGTGACTTCCTGATCGAAACGAGTCTCGCCGCAGTAGGCCTGTCGATGCAGGACGTCGATAGGGGCCAGAGACCCCTCTCTCGACTCACTGATCGAGGGGTGGACCGCCGGAATCCCAAAATGGCTCCAGGAAGCGAAATTGCCCGCTGCCTCAATCGCCATCGTCCGCGACGGCCGTCTCGCCTGGCGGCGCGCGTTTGGAGTCAAGGACACCGGGACGAACGAGCCGGTGGACGGCGACTCTGTGTTCGCCGCGTGTTCCAACACCAAGCCGGTCTTCGCCTACGGTGTCATGAAGCTGGTCGAGCGTGGTCTGCTTGATCTCGATACGCCACTGACGCAGTACACGAAGCGGCGCATCACCACGGATCCGCGCATCGAGCTGATCACCGCGCGACATGTGCTGAATCACACGACGGGGTTTCCCAATTGGCGACAGGGGGCGGAACTCCCGATTCAGTTCGCGCCGGGCTCTCGATATCAATACCCGGGAGAAGGTTTCAGCTACCTGCAGTCAGTCGTTGAAGAGATCACCGGCAAGTCGTTCGAGCGCTTCATGCTCGACAACATTCTCCGTCCGCTGGAAATGACGGCGAGCTATCCGAAGTCCGAAGTCCGAGTGCCGCTCTCACGTAACCCGCGGCGCCCACCATGCTTCGCCGTGCGAATCGAGGGTCGCGACGTGTCGTTGACATTAATCACGAATATAAATAATATTCATATTATTCGATGCGCGCCAAGCCCACGAGCCAGCAACGATCGCAACAAAAGCGGGATCGCATCCTCACCGCGATGGATGCGCTATTGCTGCGCAAGTCATTCGCTGAGATTAGCGTGGCCGATCTCGCCGCGAAGGCGAAGGTGGCTCAGGCAACGATCTATCAGCGCTTCAGCAACGCAGACGCGACGGCTTCGGTCCTCATGGAGCTCTACTTCCGGCATGTCGAGGCATGGGCACGGCGCAAGCGTCAGTCACCGCGCGCCGAGTCGCTTTTCGAGGCCCTGGTGACCATTGCCGGCGACGCTCATGACCAAGTGGCCGCGCTGGGTTACGTCATGCGCCCGGCGTACCTGTACTCGCGCCACCGGCCCGACCGTGCAGGCAAGGAGTGGGCGCGCCTCGAGCAGGTGGCGCTGGACGGCTTCAAGACGTTTCTACACCAATGGTCGGCGCAGATTAGGGTTGGCGATATCGATCACGCCGCCGCGCTGATCTGTTATTTGTTCAACTTCATGCTGCTTGGGCCTTTGCTGCACGGCGAGGAGATGCGGCGTTCACGATTGGGCAGTCGCAAACAGTTCGCGGAAGCGCTCGCCTCGCTCGCGCATCGCTACCTGACGTGCGGCGAGCACGCCGCCGGAACCAGAGCCGTTGGCGATTCCTAAGCCCGGCGGTCCATACTGCGTCGGCTCGATCACGCACGAGCTCGTCGATGCGGGACGCGTCGTGCATCTGGCGAGCGAGGCGTTGGGAAGGCGCCTCCTCCTCAAGGTCTGGTATCCCGCTGCGAGTACTACGACTCGGCCAGAGCTGCTCTGGGCCGAGCTGCGCCGCGATGCTCGAACGCCGCTGCCGATACGGCTGCTGCTCCGATGCTTGCGAGTGCGCACGGCAACCGTGCCGTGTGCGGCGATCAGCCCGCTCGTGACGGCATCACAACTGGTTATCTACAACCACGGTCTGATCTCCTTCAGGGCGGAGAACACGTCACTGATGGAGGAGCTGGCGAGTCATGGCTACACCGTGCTTGCGATAGAGCACGCCGATCAGTTGGCGGAGCGTCGCGCGCTAGCTCGTGGTGGGAGTGGCGGCAAACGACCGGCTCGAGAAGAGCTAGAGCGCAAGCTCAGAGTCGCGTCGGCACACGAGAGGGCTAAGCTGGCACCGCAGTACTTCGCCGGTGCCGACACCACGAATCGCATCGTGATCGCGAGGTCCGCGGATACGTCCTTCGTTATGGACAATGCGAGTGCGGCGCTTGCTGCGATTCCCGGCCTGCGGCCGGATTCCGTCGATACATCGGCCCCGCACCTCGTCGGCCTCTCGCTGGGCGGTGCGGTCGCGACGGTGACGGCAGAGCGGGATTCGCGTGCACGCAGTGTCGCGAATCTCGATGGAGGCATGTACGGGAGCCGCAACGCCCGCGAAATCCACGTGCCGTATTTGATGATGTACAGCGCAGCGAACGAGGGCATCAACGATAGACTCCTGCCTGATCACGCGCAGCGCGTCGCTCCCGTTGGCACCACTCATCTGAACTATCACGACGCGGCCGCGTTGCTGCCGGTCTTGCGCTACCTGCGTGCCAGTGGCTCGACGAACGCCGCCGCGTTCGTGGCCCAGCGAAACCTGACCGTTCGGGAATTCCTTTCCGCGTCACCGTTTCTGAAGCTCTGACCATTTCGCGCATTGCAGACGAGGGTAGGCTGAGATACCTGACTTCAGTCTGAGCGTCAGGAAGAGCGCCGCAGGGATTCCTGAAACGTGTGGCGGAGTTTGTGGTACCGGTACGGGGATTCGAACCCCGGTTTGATGGCTGAGAACCACCCGTCCTAACCCCTAGACGATACCGGCACTGGGGCTTGTCCCGCCGAAGCGCGCAGCGCGAAGGCGGGTAACCCTGTAATGCTAAACAACGCTTCCGGCGGAGTAAAGGCTTGTCGCGCCGTAGCCCAACGGGCGAAGGAGGGCCTATTTCCGCGAGCGCGTGCCCTCACGGTAGCCGTCCTCGTATCCCTGGCGGAATCCGGCGCGGAATTTCGTCTGGTATCCGTCGCGGGAGCCGTACGACGATGCATACCCGCGGTCTCCGTCCCGGTAATCGCGATGGCGGACGGGGTCATAGCGCTGGCCGTCACGTCCGTCGACGAGCCCGAGATCCCATCCGGATTCATACCCCTTCAGGCTTGCCGCGTCTTTGTAAACACGTGAGGAATTGCCACGGCCGCGTGTGGGGTTTTCCTGTTGCCGGGTAATCGCTGTCGGCTCCTCAGCGCCGCGTTTCCTGCCGCGGCCCTGCCCGGCGTCGCTTGCGAGAGGGGTCGCGACCGCCGCGCACGCCAGTGTGAGCGCCATCAGCGCGCTCCAGATTCGTTTCCGCATGACATGGGCTCCCAGGCTGGCACCCTCGGATGGTGCAAACGATGAGCCACGGAAAATAACCCTCAATCAGTGGAAACGGCCCATTTTGCCGGGCTGAGGCGCCGGCGCCCGCTGCGGATGACCTGACCACACGTCCCCTGCGGGCGGCGTTTTGCAACCACCACCAACCACCAACCACCAACCGTCATGCTAGCGTTCCGCGCGTGACGAACCGCGTCAGGACCGTGGACGCACACGTTGGCGGCCAGACACTCCGCCTGGTTGTCGAGGGACTGCCGCACCCTTCGGGGCGCACGATGCGCGATAAGCGTGCCTGGCTGCGAAAACGCGCCGACGGTGTGCGGCGCGCTGTGGTGCTGGAACCGCGCGGACACGCCGACATGGTCGCCGGCGTCCTGACCGAAGCGGTCTCTCCCGACGCGCACGCGGGCATCCTCTTCATGGACGGTCGCGGCTATCCGGAAATCAGCGGACACGGAATCATTGCTGCCGCCACCATCGCCGTTGCCCGGGGCCTCGTCTTCACCGGCATCTCGAGCGATCACGACGTCCGCCTTGCGTTCGATACACCGGCGGGCGTCGTCCGCACCGTCGTCCATTCCGAGACGCAGGGGTCGGACCGGCGCATTCACTCCGTGGTCTTCACGAACGTGCCGTCGTTCGTGCATACGGCGGCGCACACAGTGCGCCTCGGCACGCGGGAGATGCGCGTCGACGTCGCCTTCGGCGGACTGTTCTACGCCATCGTCGACACCGAGGCGGTTGGCATTCCACTTCGTCCGGAACGCCTGAATGACCTGCGGTTGCTCGGCGTACAGCTGCAGACGGCCCTCAACGCGGCGGCCGACTTCGTTCATTCCGCCGACGCGGAAACGTCGGGTATTTCCGGCGTCATCTTCACCGGCCCTCCCACGGATCCGGAAGCGCATCTCCGCAGCGTTGTTGTGACCGGAGCTGTGGTCGATCGCTCGCCGGGAGGAACGGCAACGGCTGCGGTGATGGCGGTTCTCGATGCGATGGGTCTGCTCGCCGACGATCGGCACTTCGTGCACGAAAGCGCCACAGGGGCCCTCTTCCGTGGCCGCGCGGTCCGCCGCACGCTGGCCGGTGAGTCGCCCGCGCTGATCGCTGAAGTCGAAGGCACGGCGTGGCTGACGGGCGAGCACACCTTTCTGCTCGACGACGACGATCCGTTCAGGGAGGGTTGGAGTTGAACCGGAATAAAATCCGGTAGTTCATGTCCCTCAGGTTCCTGGCGACAGCAGCCGTCCTTTTCCTGTTGGCTCCGCGTGTATCGGCGCACCCTGCTCCGTTCAGTTATCTCGATATCGTCTTCAGGGACGGAAGCATCGACGGAACGCTGGTCGTCCACGTCATCGACGTCGCGCACGAGCTCGGCAGACCCCCTGCCGACCTGATGGACGCCGACGTTGTCAGGACGAACGAGCAGCGAATCGGCGAGCTGCTCCGGCCGCGGATTCTCCTGCAGGCTGACGGTCGGCTTTCCCCAACATGGACCGGCATCGAACTGCTCAGGGACGATCAGGCACTCAAGCTGACCTATCGGATTCCCGGCGCCGCGCCCGGCGCCCTGGCCATCGACACGAATCTCTTCCCGTACGATCCCAATCACCAGACGTTCATCAACGTCTACGAGGACCGCGAACTGCGGCAGCAATTCATCTTCAACGCCAGCGCCGAACCGCGCACCTACTATCTGGGTACGACGCAGGGCGCAATCGAAGTGATGAAAACGTTCGTCAAGTCAGGAATTCATCACATCATGATCGGCCCCGACCACATTCTCTTTCTTGTCGGGCTGTTGCTCCTCGGCGGATCGGCGATGGCGCTGGTGAAGATCGTGACCGCGTTCACGATCGGCCATAGCGTGACGCTGACGCTGGCGGCGTTGAACGTCGTCACTCCACCGGCGAGCGTGATCGAGCCGGCGATTGCGCTGAGCATCGTGTTCGTCGGCGCGGACAACCTCGTGCGCGGCGATGGGCGGGATCTGCGCGGCTGGGTGGCGCTCGTGTTCGGCCTGGTGCATGGATTCGGGTTTGCCAACGTGCTGCGCGAATTCGGTCTGCCGCGCGAGGCGCTGGGCTGGTCGCTATTTTCGTTCAACGTCGGAGTCGAGATCGGTCAGCTGGCGATCGTCCTGCTCGTGGCGGCACTGCTCGAGGCGATCCGGCGCCAGAGCGCAACGCTGCGGCAGCGTGTGGTATTTGCCGGCTCGATCGTCGTGATCGCGGCAGGAACCTACTGGTTCGTCGAGCGCGTGTTCTTCCCGGCGTAATGATTACTCTGTTTCTTGGAACGCTGCTGACGACGATGCAGGCGGCGACGACGGCTCCGATCGGTCCTGGTGTGTCGGAAGCGCTCGCGTCGGAACGCCGTGCCGCGTTTCAGGACGTCCGCTACGACCTGCGTGTCATCGTCCCGTCGGACCGGAAGGAGCCGGTCCGGGGACGGGTCGCCGTACGTCTCACCCTCGAGGCACCGCATCGGGTGGTGTTCGACTTCGCGCAGCCGCCCGATCGGGTTGCCCGAGTCACCGTCAACGGCAGGGAGGCACGCCCGCGAATTGCCGATGGACATCTCGTGGTCGCGGCGGAGCAGACCAGAGCCGGCGCCAACGAGATCACCATCGAATTCATCAGCGGCGACGAGGCGCTCAACCGTGACGACGAGTTCCTGTACACGCTGTTCGTCCCGTCGCGCGCCCAGCTGGCGTTCCCGTGCTTCGATCAGCCCGACCTGAAAGCGCGCTACACGCTGTCCCTCGAAGTGCCTGAATCATGGCAGGCCGTTGCCAATGGCCGCGAAGTCGGCGACGGCGGGCAAGGTGCCCCACCGGCGGGCCGCAGGCGCGTACGGTTCGCCGAGACCGAGCCGTTGCCGACGTACCTCTTCGCATTCGTCGCCGGCCGGTTCTTCGTCGAGGCGGCCACTCGCGATGGCCGCCCGATGCGAATGTTTCACCGCGAGACGGACGCGGCGAAGGTTGCCCGGAACCGCGACGTGATCTTCGACCTGCATGGCCGCGCGCTGGCGTGGCTGGAGGAGTACACAGGCATCCCCTACCCGTTCGGAAAGTTCGACGTCGTCATGATCCCCTCGTTCCAGTTCAGTGGAATGGAGCACCCCGGGGCGATTCTCTATAACCAGGAGCGCCAGCTGCTCGACGAGTCGGCAACGCAGAATCAGCTGCTCGATCGAGCCAGCACGATTGCGCACGAGACGGCCCATATGTGGTTCGGCGATCTCGTGACGATGAAATGGTTCAACGACGTCTGGATGAAGGAGGTGTTCGCCAATTTCATGGCGGCGAAGATCGTGAATCCGTCGTTCCCGCAGGTGAACCACGACCTTCGTTTCCTGCTCGCGCACTACCCGGTGGCATACCAGGTCGATCGCACGGCCGGCACGAACCCGATTCGCCAGCAGCTGGCAAACCTGAACGAGGCGGGCCAGCTGTACGGCGCGATCATTTATCAGAAGGCGCCGATTGTGATGCGTCAGCTCGAAGAGACGCTCGGCGAGCAGCCGTTCCGGGAGGGACTGCGCGAATATCTCGAGCGCTACGCCTTCGGAAACGCAACGTGGCTGGATCTGGTGCGCATCCTCGATGCGCGTACGCCCGAGAACGTGGCTGCGTGGAGTCGAGCGTGGGTCGAGGAGCGGGGCCGGCCCGAGTTCACGACCGCGGTCGACACGGACGGGCGGGGACGGGTTTCATCGTTGACCCTGACGATGACGGATCCGCTGAACCGCGGGCTGCTGTGGCCGCAGCGGATACGCGTCGCGCTCGGCTATCGGGATGAGGTGCGCCTGCTGCCGGTCACGATCAGCGGACGCGTGACCGTGGTTCGCGCTGCCGCCGGCCTCGAACGTCCACGCTACGTGCTGCCGAACGGAGGCGGGATCGGCTACGGACTGTTTGTTCTCGACGATGCCAGCCGCGTGTATCTGCTCGAACACATCGAGGAGATTCCGGACGCGCTGACGCGTGGGAGCGCATGGGTGACGTTGTGGGACAACCTGCTGGAGGGACGAGTTCGCCCCGGTGTCTTCGTCGATGCCGCGCTCCGGGCGCTTCCGCGCGAATCCGACGAGCAGAACGCTCAGCGCGTGCTGACGTATGTCGTCCGGACGTTCTGGAAGTATCTGCCGGAGGCGGAACGGGCGGCGCGCTCGCCCGTGCTCGAAGCGGCCTTGCGTCAGGGCCTGCAGCGCGCCGCGACGCAAAGCCAGAAGGCGGCCTGGTTCAACGCGTATCGGGACACCGTTCTCTCGCGCGACGGTGTTGCCTGGCTGGAGCGCGTGTGGCGGCGCGACGAGCGGATTCCGGGCCTGATGTTTGCCGAGCCGGATGAGATCACGATGGCGATGGAGCTTGCCGTCCGCCAAGTGCCTGACTGGAAGGAGATTCTGGACACGCAGCTGGCCCGCACGCAGAATCCCGACCGCAAGGCGCGATTCGCGTTCGTGATGCCGGCTCTGTCTGCCGATCCGGCGGTGCGGGAGCAGGCCTTCGCGCGCTTCAGCAGCGTGGACAACAGACGGCGCGAGCCGTGGGTGCTCGACTCTGTGGCTTATCTCAATCACCCGCTGCGCGCGTCGCACGCGCAGCGTTTCGTCCGGCCCGCACTCGAACTGCTGTCGGAGATCAGGCGCACCGGTGACATCTTTTTCCCGGGGCGATGGATGGACGCAACGTTGACTGGCCACCGCTCGCCCGAGGCGGCGGCTACGGTGCGGGCGTTTCTTGCGGAGAGTCCGCGGTATCCGGAACGGCTGCGGTGGACGATTCTGAGCTCCGCCGACGAACTATTCCGCGCGGCTAGGTAGAGTGGTTCAGGAGGTTCAGGAGGTTCAGGAGGTTCAGACGGTTCAGGAGGTTCAGACGGTTCAATGGGTGCAGAAGGTGGTGTTCGAGTTCAGCTTTGCACCCACAGCTTAGGCTTCCCCGTGCCGTCGTCAGTCCCGCTGATGTACCAGTTTTTTCCGAGCGGGTCGTGGTCCATCGTCGTGACGAAGTCGAAGGGCGCCTGGAATTCGATGTAGTCGAATCCCGTGTCGGAGGCGATCAGCTGATGCCATTCGCCGGCTGGGATCAGCACGAGGCTTCCGGGTCCGACGGGGAGGCTCCCGGTGTCGTGCTTCACTTCGCCCGTGCCCTTCTCAATCAGGTAGAAATGCTCCGGCACGACCGGGCTGGTCTTCGACGCGTGGTGAACGTGCCGCGGCGAATGGGCGTGCGCCGCGTAGTTCATCCGGCCGAGCTGCAGGTCCCACGCGCCCGAGAGTCCGGTTTCCTTATTGACCCAGAACGTGCGCCTGCGGAAGCCCTTCTCGTCGATCAGCGTTCTCAGGCGTGCTTCCTCGAAGAAATAACCAGCAGGCGATTGGTCGCCGCCGGCTTTGCCCGCGTGCTTGGGTACAGTCACGAGCAGCAGATTGACGGCTGATCCGGAAGCGGTGATGGTCGCTTCCTCACCCGGCTCCAGGTAGATTCCGGTCCGCCGCGGCGCGTGGTGTGTGGCTGTCGCGCCGACGCTCGCGTGCGTCAGCGACGCCTCTCCTTCGAGCACGTACGCGACGCGCGTCTTGTCGCTTCGGCCGAGCTGGTACGTTCTGCCGGGCTCGATGTCGATGACGGCGACCTCGGCGCGCGTGGCGTGTTCGCTGGGAGCGAGGACGGTTCTCACACGCCCTGCCGGGATAGAGGTGCTGGTTCGCGACGGGATGTTGATGACGGTGATCATGCCAACGCCTTGGGGCGATATGCGACCCTGGCAACTTCAGAAATAGGCACAGGCTGCACAGTGACGCGGATCTCTATCTGCGCATGCCGCTCGACGGTCGGTTTCGTGGTCCCGCCGTTTTCCTCTCCCCACACGACGGTCACTTCCGTTCCCGGCTCGCTCAGCTCGTTGTCCACGATGCCGAGCGACAGCATCGCGCGCTCGTTGAAGTTGTAGCCCGTGTAGGTGGAGAGGCCAACCATGCGGCCGCCGCTCAGCACCGCATCGTAGGGCAGCGTGGCGTAGTTCGAAAGCGGCAGGTCGATGAACTTCGCGTTGCTGCCATCGGCGAAAAGCGTCCCCAGCGCGTGCTCGACGTCAGCGCCGTTCCAGACGAGCGTCACCTTCGTGCGTGACGGGCGAGCCGCCATCTGTTCGAGCGCCGCGCGGCCGACGAAGTCGTGGTCGAACCGGACGAACGGGCCGTAGCCGAGGTCCCAGGGCGTCAGGTAGTAGTCGGAGATGTTGTCGGAACGGAAGCTTCCGCCGAGCGACGCCATGGCCTCATAGCTATTCGGCTTCAGCCACTCTCGATACGGCCTCATCGATTCGCCGGTGTAGACGGCCGGCAGCGGAGAGGGAATCCAGCCCGACTCGAGACAGCTCGTCGGGTAGGTTCGCGCGCCGACCTGACGGATCCCGTGTGGCTGGCCCGCCGCAACGATGGCGTCGCGTACCGCATCGCCGTCATCCCACGGCCCGAACAGTTCCCATCCGGGCTGACCGACCATCCCATGCCGCAGAGCGCGCACCTGGCGGCCGGCGATGGTGAAGACGCCCATGTGGAAGAAGCGGATATCCGGCGTCGGCTGACCCGTTACCGCCTCCATCACTTTTGCGGCGTTCGGCCCCTGGACCTGAAAACGGAACGTCCTGCGCCGCCCCTGATTCACCGCTGAACGCTCGTCGCGCTCAGCTTTTACGTTGAGGCGGCCGGTCTGCACGTGGTACTCGACCCAATTGGCCACCGGCGGCCTGCCGACGAGGCTGAAACGGTTCTCGTCGAGATAAAACAAGATGGCGTCGCCAATTACATATCCATCGTCGTTGCAGGCGATGAGCTGCTTGGCCTGATTGACCTTGAAACCCTTGAAGCTGTTGACGGCCAGCGAAGAGAGCAGCTGAAGCGCGTCCGGGCCCTCAACATACAGGTCGGTCATGTGGTGCGACTGGTCGAACAGCGCGCACGTATGACGCCACGAGCGCTGCTCGTCGCGCCAGTTGGTGAACTCGTGGCGCACGACCGGAAACGCATACGGGCCGATCTGCGAGTTGCGGAGCATGTCGACCGGACTCTTGACGGTCCGGAGCAGTTGTTCGAGATTCTGGGGGCTCATAGTGGCGGACCTCTGCCATCGGTAGCGTCCGCTTCAGGCGGACCCATGGCAGAGGCGCGAATTATACCCGCCGCGCTTCAGATGCGGCTGCGAAGCGTGATTTGTGCCTCGACGGCGGTGACGATGAACTGGATGAGCTGCCGATCCGACATCCAGGACACGTCCTCCCCGGCGGGGTTCAGATCGTAGGCGGCGATGATGTTCAGGAGGCGTGGGCGGTTCAGCGCGCCGAGCTCCTGGCGCAGGATATCGAGGTTTTTTCCACCCACCTCGAACGGATCCAATACAGGCTCCGGTCCCGGCGGCATGACGCGCGGGAGCACCGGGTCGCGGGGCTTTGGCTCCGTCGAGTTCGGAATCTCCACCGGCCGCACGCGAACCGTCACCGGACGGCGAGCCCGCTCGAGGGCGCCTTCGAGGAAGATCGGCGTCAGTCCGGTCGCCCAATACACAAGGTGTTCGCGTTCCGGCTGGCGCGATTCAGTGCCTGTAACGAGCACTTCGGTGCTGCCGTCGATCGGCGTGAACTCGATCCACCCTTCCCACATGCCATCGTCCGCCGGCCTCCCGATGGCGCGCGCGTGGTACTCGCCAAGCTCGTCACGAACCGGTTGGTCGAATGACACCAGAACTTCTGCCATATCGCACGTACTCCCCCGCCCGGGACGTTGCAACGAGGGTGCCGAAGCGGATAGCACTCATCGTTCGACGACGATTCCATCCGTGACCGGCAAGCCATGGCGATCGAATCGTGGCAGCGGCTGGATGTTGCCGTCGATGAGCTCGCCGATCGGATCGACACGCAGCATGGAGTAGTCGACGGTGACGAGAAGGAAATGCGCATGGTCCGACCAGCTTCGCGTATGCGCTTCCTCGAACTTGTCTGGTGAGCCTTTGCGGACTTTGCTTCCGGCGCCCGTCACGAAGTAGTCGATGCCGCCGTGAGAGGAGTGCTGGAAATTGTGCTCGTGCCCGCTGAAGACCGCCCGCACACCGCCGCTGGCAAACAGGGGAATCAACTGATCCATGCGGTCGGTATTTCCGTGTTTCGGCCCGGCGCAATAAGGCGGGTGATGGCAGAACGCGATGCGCCAACGCGTTCTTTCGTCGGATGCCATCGCCCGTTCGAGCCACTCGCGATGTTTCGGATATTCGAAGAGACGCTTGCCGCGGAAGAAGTGCTCCTTGGACGTGTCCAGGCACAGGAACTCGAGGTCGCGCCCATAGTGGAACCGGTAGAAGAGTCCCGGATCGAGCGAGGCCCGGCCCGACTGTGCATCAGCCGCGAACCGCTCGCGCAGGTAGAGGTTGTCGAGCACCTGCTCGCGGTCATCGCGATCTTCTGTTTCCGCCGTATCGTGGTTGCCGATGCAGGGATAGACGGGAACCCGGTTCACGAGGTAGCGGTAGGGCTGGAAGAACGTGAAGAACCAGTCGTCGTCCTCGTCGCCCGTGCTCGTCCCGAGCGGCAGCCCGAGGATGCGCGTCCCGGCGTAGATGTTGTCGCCCGCGGTGATGATGAAGCGAACGTCGTGCCGGTCGAACACGGCCTGCATGGCAAGCGCGATTTCGCGCTGACGCCGCTTCGGCGTCGATCGCCGGATGCCGGTGCCGTAGTCGCCGAGCACGATGAACGTCACTGGCGCGTCGAGCGGCTGTTTCGAATCGGGAAAGGTGCGGAATTCGTTGACGTAACGTCCGCCGCGCTGCACCAGGCCTTCGACGTCGGTGTGCGACCAGTCCCACCGTTCCTCGTGTCCCCAGCGCTCGCCTTTGACGATGACTTCGTATCGGTAACGGGTGTCAGGTTGAAGACCGGTGATCCAGCAGAAGTTCGTGGTGTCGGTGCTCGCGGTTGCGGCAAGCGTTCCGTCGAGCGCGTAGACATTGACCTGGGCCGGGCCGTACGGCGCCGAGCGCGCGCCGATGCTGTCGCGCCGTGGCGGATGAACGTAGCGGAGATCGTGATCGTCGACGAGCTTCCACTCGCCGTTCGAACGCGTCTTGAAATAGAACGCGCCCCAGGCGATCAGCGCGGAGGTGTCGGAGAGGCTGGCAAGGTGGAGATACGGTTCGGCGTGAAACTCCGGCACGGCCCACTCGTCCGGACGGCAAGAATGGAGCACCGGTAGCGGACGTACATCCGCCACCGGTGACCCGGGTGAACGCTTACGGAGGGGTGATGCCGGACGCGGCGTTGAACTTGTAGCCGGTCTGTGCGTCGCCTTCGCGATACATCCCGTGGCACTGCTTGCAGGTGCCCTGGGTGTTTCCGAGCGACATCTGCGCCTTCATCGTGTCGCCGGCCTTGAGCGCCGCGACAACGTCCTGGGCGCCGGTCTTTGCGGTCTGCGCCAGTTTGATGGCATCGGGCTTGTTCCGCTGGGTATAAAACATTTCGATCGTCGTGAACGCCGCGACAAGCGCCTCGGCGGCCGGCGCCGCGGCTGCTGCATCGCCGCCCTTCAGCGCCTTGTTCGCCGCCCCCATGTTCTGTTGAACGATCTTCATCGTGGCGGCGTGCTGCTCGACCGTCACCGGCTTGCCGCCCTGCGCGATGACGACGGTGCTGGCACTGGCGAGAACAAACGCCGCCAAAACTATTGAACTGGACACAATCCGCATCGTGGCTCCTTTCCGAAGCGCAACCTGAGGCCCCCCGCGGGCAGACCCGAAACGATCAGATACTACAAAAGAACTACCGAATACCGGCAATTTGTATCATGTGACGGCTCGAACGCAAGTTTCCGGCCTGTTTCTACCGCCATGACGCCCGCAGCCATCGCCGCCGATCTGCACGCCGCCATACGAGACGGCCTCGAATTGTTTCAGCGTGCGGACGAAACGAGGACATCGGAGCGGCCTCGGGAGGGCGGCTGGTGTGCCCGGGAAGTTCTCGGCCACCTCGTCGACTCCGCCTGCAACAACCACCGGCGCTTCGTCATCGGGCGGGACGCGTCCCCAGTGGTTTTTCAGGGATACAACCAGGACGACTGGGTCGGGCGGCAGCGCTACGCGCAGGTTCCATTCCGGGACATCGTCGCGCTCTGGTCGGCGTATAACCGGCACCTGGCCCACGTCATCGCGACGACGCCTGTGGAAGCGCTTTCCAGCTCCGGCCAGGGTCCTGACGGCAATGTAGTGACTCTGGGCTTTCTGATGGAAGACTACGTCAGGCACCTTCGCCACCATCTCGAACAACTCCGCAGCCTGTTGAAACCGTGAGCACACAACCGCTTCACGAGCTCTTTGCGCAGAACCGCGCCTGGGCACGCGACATCACGTCGCGCGAGCCCGAGTTCTTCCTCAAGCTGTCCCAGCAACAGACGCCCCGGTATCTGTGGATCGGCTGTTCGGACAGCCGTGTGCCCGCCAACGAGATCGTCGGCCTCGCACCCGGCGAGCTGTTCGTCCACCGCAACGTGGCGAATGTCGTCGTGCACACCGATCTGAACTGCCTGTCCGTGCTGCAGTTCGCGATCGACGTGCTGCGCGTGCGTCACGTGATCGTCTGCGGCCATTACGGGTGCGGCGGGATTCAGGCCGCCTACCGTCGCGACTCGCTCGGATTGATCGATAACTGGCTGCGCCACGTCCAGGACGTGCACGACCGGCACGGCGACCTCATCGGCCGGGAGACTCCGGACGAACGCGCGATGGATCGCCTCTGCGAGCTCAACGTCATCGAGCAGGCACGCAACGTCTGCCAGACCACGGTTGTCCGCGATGCGTGGACCCGGGGCCAGGAACTGTCGGTCCACAGCTGGATCTACTCGCTGCGGGACGGGCTGCTTCGCGATCTCGGCTTCGTGGCCTCGACGATTCCGGGTGTCGCCGACGAATACGCCCGCGCTGTCGCTGCCATTCACGCCTGATTCCCGCCATCCCGATTCGTCGTCACGTCACCTCACTTGCACCTGGACTCCGCATGTGTTCCGGGAGGTGACGATGAGATTGTGTGTATGGGGTGCGACCGCCGCGTGCGTCGCGGTGCTGGCAGCGGGGCCAAGCGGGCAGGCGCCGGCCGGCGACGCCGTCAGCGCGGAAAGCTTCGCGAAACAGGCGATGCTCGCCAACAAGGCCGAGGTCAAGCTTGGTGAGCTGGCGGGTCAGAAAGCGCAGAGCGCCGACGTCAAGGCATTCGCGCAGATGATGGTGAAAGAGCACACGAATGGCTTGAACACGCTGAAGGAGGCCGTGAAGGGTCAGGGCGTGGAAGAGCCGGCACAGCTCGATGCGAAGCATCAGGCTCTCCACGACCGTCTCAGCAAACTGAGCGGTGCCGAGTTCGATCGTGAGTACATGAAAGCGATGGTCGACGGTCACCGCGAGGTGAAGAGCATGGTCGAGACGCGCGCCAACCGGACACCAACGACGACCGGGACGAGCGGCCGTGTCTCGGACGACTCACGGCTGGACAACGCCGTGAATCAGTGGGCCACCAAGACCCTGCCGACCGTAACCAAGCATCTCGAAAGGGCTGAACAGATCAGCGGCCGAATGAAATAGACGGATCTCCTGAAAGGCCGACCTTCAGGCCGGCCTTTCACCCCACATAGAGGCTTCGCGCTGTCAGTTCCTGATGGTTGAGTCCAGCCGACTTGTCGAGCAGGCGCAACAGCGGCGGCAGGTCAACAGGAAAGCGCCAGTCGTCCTCCCGACCCCCAAGGCCTTTGATGCGCGCGGCGGTCTCGTCCCACCACGGCGTGACCGCCCGTGCAATCGGCTCCACGATGAGCAGCCGCGTCCCGCGAGTCGCCGCCTCGAGCAGATGCATCTCCACGCCGTGTCGTTGACGGTCGTCCAGCTCATTGAGGGTATAGGCCGCGATAACTGCGCCGGACGAGCCGAGCGCGGGAAGGCGTTTCAGATCGCCGACACGCGCATGCCCGCGCAGGTTCAGATCCCGATAGGTGCGCCGGCTTTCTTCCACTGCCCACGGATGACGATCGATGCCGAGGATCGAAGGACCCGTACCCGCACAGAGCGCCCAGGCGGCCGCCGCGACTCCGGTACCGCACCCAAGATCGACAATCTGGGTCGGGGCCGGACTGCCGCCGCCGACGGCGCGGACGATGTGCGCGACGGTCAGCAGGTGAAGCGGACCGTAAAACAGCGCGAATGCCGCCCGCTTGCCGGCAGAGGAGAGGGCCGCGCCGGCAGCAAGTTTCTGACGGCGTTGTACATATGCGGACGACAATGCCCGGAGGGCGCGCGTGACTTCGGCCACCCGGAAGTCGGCAAGATGACGCGTTTCGAGCGACGCCAGCCACCGGGTAAAGCGTTCGTCCTGCGCTGAGATACACATGGAATGCGTGATCCTGATCGGCTTACCGGCGTCCGGCAAGACGACGTTCTATCTGGAGCGGTTTGCCGGCACACACGAGCACGTCAGCAAGGATGCCATGCGCCACAACCGGCAGCCGCAGCGCCGCCAGAACGAGCTGATCGACGCGGCGCTCGCCGCCGGCCGTTCCGTCGCGGTCGACAACACGAATCCCACCGCCGCCGATCGCGCTGCGATCATCGCCATCGCGCGGCGCCACGGCGCAGAGGTTGCAGGCTATTTCTTCCCGACGGAAGCGGCCGACGCGCTTCGGCGCAACCGGGCGCGCGAAGGTCGGAACCGCGTTCCCGCGGTCGCGATCTTCGCCGCGCGGAAACGGCTCGAGCGACCGGCGTACGAGGAGGGGTTCGACCGTCTGTTCACAGTGGCCGTCAACGAGGAGGCGCGGTCGTTCGACGTTGCACCGCAGCCGCGTTAAATTGGCGACTCAACGGCGGCGGCTCCGCTACAATGCGATTTCAGGAGGGCACGCATGCGACTGTTCGTTTCACTTGTTGCAATTCTGCTGATGGTGACTGCCGCCGCGCCCCGGCTGCAGGCGCAAACCACTCATGCCGCACCGCAATCGGCGCTCGACGCCGCCGTGCGGCAGCACGTAGACACGACCGCGGCCGATCGGGAGGCCGTGCTGCGTGTGCTGGGTCGCTCCGAAGTTAAAGCTGTCGCCGAACGGGCCGGCATCGATCTGCGCCGGGCGACGGGCGCGGTGTCGACCCTGCAGGGCGAGGATCTGGCGCGAGTGGCGGCACAGGCGCAGCAGGTTGAGGGTGCGCTGGCCGGCGGCCAGTCGCGCATCGTCATCTCGACGACGCTGATCATCATCGCGCTGCTGGTGCTCATCCTGATCATCGTTGCAGTGGACTGACAGGGCGCGCGCGCTCTTTCTGGTTGCGGCGCTGGCTGGGCACGTGGATGCGCAGCCAGCGCCCCTTACCATCCTCGACGTTCCCTTCATTTCACAATCCGAGGCGCTCTGCGGCGGCGCCGCCGCGGCGATGGTGCTGCGCTACTGGGGCGAGCGCGGGCTGAGCGCCGAGTCCTTCAGCCATCTCGTCGATCGCAGCGCCGCGGGCATCCGCACCGACGCACTCGTGAGCGAGCTGCGGTCGCGCGGGTGGATGGCGGCCGCACTGGCCGGCAGCGGCGAGGCGATCGACGCCGAATTGCGCCGCGGCCGGCCGGTGCTCACGTTGATCGAGGATCGGCCCGGGCGATTTCACTACATCGTCATCGTCGCCAGAACACCGGACGCCGTGGTTTTTCACGATCCCGCACGGGCACCCTTGCGTGTCGTCGGCCGCGAGGAATTCGAGCGGCGCTGGCAGCCGGCGAAGCGATGGATGGCCGTCGTCGTCCCGGGTGAGCGCGAGCGCGAGACCGCTGCGCCCGTCAGCGCGTTGCCGTCGGCTGAACCATGCGATGCGCTGATTGCTGCCGGTGTCGCGCGGGCGCAGGCGGGCGATCTCGCCGCGGCGGAACAGCACCTCACGACCGCGCTTTCCTGCAGCGGCGCGGCGGCGATGCGCGAGCTGGCCGGCGTCAGGGTGCTCCAGCGCCGGTGGGCCGACGTCGAGGCGCTCAGCAGCGCAGCCACTGCCACAGACCCCGGCGACGCATACGGCTGGCGGTTGTTGGGAACGAGCCGGTTCGTTCAGAACAACCGCGACGGAGCGCTGGCGGCATGGAACCGCGTTTCCGAGCCCAGGCTTGATTTGCTGAGCGTGGCGGGACTGGACCGTACGCGCCAGCGGGTGGTTGAACGGCTTGTCGATGTGAAGGCGGGCTCGGTGGTGACGCCGAACCTGTTGCTGCGAAGCGAGCGACGGTTAGGTGAGCTTCCCGCGGCGGTTTCGACCAGTCTCGAGCTGCGGCCGGCGGCAGGCGGCCTGGCGGAACTCCGCGCGACGGTGAACGAGCGACCGGTGTTTCCCGCGGATGTCTGGAGTTACGTTGCTCTCGGCGCGGTGGCCGCCTCGCGGCGCGAGCTCGCTGCCGGGACCGGGTCGCTCACGGGCGGAGGCGAACGCCTGAAGGCCGAATGGCGGTTCTGGCCCGGCCGGCCGCGCCTCGGCGTCGCCGTTGACGCGCCAGCGCCATGGGGAGGTGTCTGGAGCGTCGGCGGGTTCGGCGAACACGAGCGGTTCGGCGACGCCGGACCGCCCGACGAGGAGCGCGCGGGCGGATTCGTCGAGTGGTCCACCTGGACCAATGCGGTCGTGAAGATCACGGCCGGAGCCGGCGTGGAGGATTGGGATCGCCTCGGCACTCTCGGTCGATCCGGCGCGCAGGTGCAGATGCTGACACGCGGAAGCCGCGTCAACGTCCGTGCTGATGGCGAGATGTGGGCTGGTGCAGCGTCGTTTTCACGCGTCAGCGTGAATATTGCCGCTGCCTCGTCTGCGGCGCGTACCGGCCGCGTCTATCTCGCCCGCGGCGGCGCCGCCGCCGGCAGCGCGAATCTGCCGCCGCTCCTCTGGTTCGGCGGAGACACCGGGCAGACGCGCGAGACGCTGCTTCGCGCGCACCCGCTGGTGGATGACGGCCGCCTTCGCATCGAGCAGATGGGGCGGCGGTTCTGGCACGCATCCGTCGAAGCGCAGCAATGGTGGTCGGCCGGAATCGTTCGCACTGGTGCCGCCGTGTTCGTTGATGCGGCGCGGGTTGGAGACCGCGCCGATGATGACGCGCGCGGTGATGTCGATGCGGGAGTCGGCGTTCGTCTGGCGCTGCCGGGCGCGCCTGGAACCTTCCGTGCCGATGTCGCCACCGGGCTGCGTCACGGCGGAACACGCTGGTCGTTTGTGTACGACCCGCAACGCTGATAGAGTAACGCCCCTCCAGTCCGAGTTGCAGGGGTGCCATGGTCCGGACGTCCGCGGTGATCACTCTCGCGGTCGTGGCGATGCTTTCGTCCACGAACGCCGACGCGCAGTACTTCGGTCGGAACAAGGTTCGGTACGATCGTCTCGAATTCCGGCTGCTGCAGACCGAACATTTCGACATCCATTACTACGCCGAGGAAGAGGCCGCGACGGTCCACGCCGCGCGCATGGCGGAGCGCTGGTATGCGCGGCTGTCGCGAATTCTCGGGCACAAATTCGCACGGCGTCAGCCGCTGATCCTCTACGCCAGTCATTCGCACTTCGCGCAGACGAACCTGACCGGCGGATTCATCGGTGAAGGGACGGGCGGCTTCACCGAGCGCATCAAATCGCGGATCGCCATGCCGTTCGCACCCGGGCTGGGTGACACGGACCACGTGCTCGGCCACGAGATCGCGCACGCGTTTCAGATCGACATCGCCCGCAGCGTCAAGCAGGACGCGTTTGCCTTTCCCGGCTGGTTCATCGAGGGCATGGCGGAGTATCTGTCGCTCGGCCCGGCAAACGCCCACACGTCGATGTGGGTCCGCGATGCCGCCGGCCACGACCGTCTGCCCACGTTGAAACAGTTGAACGATCCGCGCTACTTCCCCTATCGGTACGGTCACGCGCTGTGGTCGCACCTGGCGGAGCGGTTCGGCGACGGCGTGTTCGGCAAGGTGCTGCGGACGCGCGGGAAGGACGCGATCAAACGGATTGAGGAGGTCACCGGCGAAACGTCCGCGCAGATCACGGCGGCGTGGCACGGCTCGATTGACGAGGCGGTGCCCGACGCGGAGGCCGGGCGCGATATCGGCGGCGAACGCCGCAGCCGCATGCAGCTCGCCCCGGCGATCAGTCCGGATGGCAGCCGCGTGATGTTTCTCTCCGAGCGCGATCGCCTGTCGATTGATCTGTTCGTTGCGGATACGGCGAACCACGCGGAGGGACGCAAGGTCGTCAGCACGGCGGCCGATCCGCACTTCGACAGCCTGCAATACATCAACTCGGCGGGCGCCTGGGACCCGACGGGAGCGCGGTTCGCCATGGCCGCGGTTCAGGATGGAGAAGCGGTGCTCGTCCTCATCGACGTTGCGGACGGCAGCCGCGACGAGACACGCCTGCCGGACGTCAGCCAACTCTTCAACCCGAGCTGGTCGCCGGATGGTTCGCAGATCGTCGTCTCCGGACTGAAGGGCGGGCTTTCTGACCTCTTTATCTACACCGTAGAAACTCGCACGTTGCGCCAATTGACCGCGGACCCGTACGCGGATGTGCAACCGGCCTGGTCGCCGGACGGCGCGACCGTGGCGTTCGCAACCGATCGCTTTACTTCGTCGGTCGACGAGCTGCGCTTCGGCCCATTGCGAATCGGTTTGTTGAATCTGGAATCGGGACTCGTTCGTCCACTCCACGAGCGGTCGGCAGCCACACCGATCCTGTCCGACAAGGAGATCAACCCGCAGTGGTCGCCGGATGGCAGCGCGCTCTACTACATCGCGGACCACGAGCGGACGAGCAACGTGTACCGGCGGACGCTGGCCACCGGTGAGCTGATGCGGGTAACGAACGAACAGGCGGGAGTGAGTGGCATCACGGCGACCAGTCCCGCGCTGGCGGTTGCGGCGGACAGCGGAACCGTCGCCTTCACGGCTTTCGCGAACGGCGCGTACCGCATTCGGATCGTCGAAGGCTGCGGTGAATGCGCGCCTGTCACGGACAGCGTCTCGCCGGTCACCGCCGCGACACCGCACCCGATGACGGTGGCGGACGCCCTGCGGGATTCGGCCTCAGGGCTGCCGCAGGCCGACACGTTCACACAGCGTCCGTACGACGATCGACTGCGTCTGGAAACGGTGGCGCAACCCTTCATCGGCGGCGGTACGGGCAACGCCTTTGGCGGGCTCGTGCGCGCGAGCTTCGGAGCGTCGTTTGGAGATCTGCTGCGCGATCGGCAGCTGCAGACGCTGTTCCGCGTCGGGACGGATCTGGACGACTTCGCGGCGCAGTTTGCCTACACCACGCGCCGTGGGCGGTGGAACTGGGGCGTGACCGCCGGCTTTGCGCCTGCCCGTTTCTACGGTGCGCGCCGCGCAATCGAGCGCGGCGCAGAGGCGACGACGAGAGAAACAACCAGCCTGCGCTACGACCATCAATGGGGCGGCCTGGCCATGCGCTACCACTTCAACGCCGTGCGCCGCCTGGATGCACGAGTTGGCGTGCGCAGGACCGGATTCGCGTGGCAGACGGCGACGCGCGTCACGGACCCGGCCGGAGAGATCGTCAATCAGACGTTCGCGGAGTCGCCGGCGCACGCGGCGCTCTACCAGGCGGAGGCGCAGCTCGCGTTCGTCTACGACACCGCGGTGTCGGGCCCGCTGGGTCCCGTACTCGGTCAACGTCTTCGCCTTGAACTCGAGCCGGCGTTCGGCCGCGTGCCGTTCACGGACGTCCGGGTAGACGCCCGCCGCTATTGGATGCCGATCCGTCCGCTGACGATTGCCGCACGCGTCGAACATGTCGGCCGCTACGGTTCGGGGGCCTCGGACCCGCGCCTCGCGCCGCTGGTGGTCGGACTGCAGACGCTCGTTCGCGGCTACGACCTGCGGACGTTTGCCGCCGACGCGTGCGGGCGGACAGCAACCGCGTGTGCAGTGCTCGACGAGCTTGCCGGCAGCAGGTTGGCGCTGATGAATCTCGAGCTGCGCGCGCCGCTCGTCGGCCTCCTGACAGGGGAGCTGGACTACGGACGGCAGGTACCGATCGAGCTGATTGCGTTCGCGGACGGGGGCGCTCTGTGGACGAAGACCCCCGCGGGCGCGTCGGACCGGGCCAGGTTCCGCAGCGTCGGCTTCGGCGGCCGCGCGAACCTCGGCGGATTCGTCATCGAAGTGACGGCCGCACGTCCAATGGATCGGACGCCGAACGGATGGCGCGTCGGTTTCCTGCTGCGCCCCGGCTGGTAGCCTGGTGGTACGACCTCTGCTTTATCCGTCCACGTGCGGACGCTTCTCTTTCTGTTTTGCCTCGTGATCGCGACCGGCTGCGGTGCGTCCGTGGCCGGTCCAATAAATCCGATCGACAGGCCCTTCACCATCGGCGTTGGCGAAGCCACGAGCATTTCCGGCGCCGGCCTGGTGATCGAGTTCCTCGGGGTGAGCGGTGACTCACGCTGTCCTGCTGACGCGCTCTGTATCCAGGGAGGCGACGCCATCGTACGGATTCGAGTGGCCGGAAACGGCACCGCCTCGTACGAGCTGCACACCGGCGACGCGTCACGCGCGACCGTGGCACACGGGCGCTATCTGATTTCGCTCGTGGAACTGCAGCCGTATCCCTTCAGCTCGACGCCGATCGAGCCGGACGACTATCGCGCCACGCTGGTTGTGCGGCTCCAGTAAGGTCCCCAAGGACCAGGGACTTAGGAAGCGCGCGGTGTGGCGGCGGCGAGCGCGCGTGCGGCGAACGCTTCGATCTCTGACGCCGGCCGCACGCCGGTCACCCGATCGATCTCGCGGCCGTTGAACACGAGCGCCAGTGTGGGGATGGAGCGGATGGTGAATCGCGCCGCCACGTCCGTGACGACGTCCGTGTTGACCTTGACGACCAGATAGCGGCCGGCACTGGTTCGCGCCACGCGTTCCAGTTCCGGCGCGACCATGCGACATGGGCCGCACCACGGCGCCCAGAAATCGACCAGCAGCGGCAGCGAACTGCCCGCGGCCGCCGCATCGAAGGTGGCGGAATCGGCTATTTCAATCGGCGCCGACAGTGGCGGCAGGTTCGCGCGGCAATTGCCGCAGCGCACCGTCTTGCCAAGCGTGTCGTAGCGCAGGCGGTTCGACCGGCCGCACGACGGGCAGCTGACGATCACGCCCTGCCGATCGGCCGTCGCTCCCATTCCTTATTTCGACGCCTCGCACGGCTCGCCGCTCAACGTCCACAGCATGATGAGCGGGCGATTGCCCTGGCGCGCGAGGACGAATGGGGTGCCGCGCGGGACGGCGATGAAGGAACCGGTCGAGATGACGCTCTGGATCTTGCCGACGATTGCCGCCCCCTGGCCGGAGAGGACGTAGAACGTCGATTCGGCGGTGTCGTAGATCCGCTGCGGCTGTTCGTCGGTGAGTGCGAGCAGCATATTCCGCGTGTTG
This sequence comes from Vicinamibacterales bacterium, assembly GCA_035711805.1. Taxonomy (GTDB): domain Bacteria; phylum Acidobacteriota; class Vicinamibacteria; order Vicinamibacterales; family UBA2999; genus Gp6-AA40. The sequence goes on along the minus strand of DASTBV010000155.1, from coordinate 100,256 downwards.
CCGCTGCAGGACAGGATCACCTCGCGGCGCTCCTTCGTGTTCCGATACTGATCTGCAACCTTGGACAACGATCCGAGCTGCGGTTGGCCCACTGGTCCGGCGGCGGGTGCTGGCGGCGCCACCGGCGCCGGGGGCGGCGGCGCCGGCGCAACCTTGACCGGCGCTGCGGGCGACAGCGTGATCGCCAGCTTGGCGATCTCACCGCCTTTGAGCGTGACCTCCCGTTCGAATGCGGTCACCGCGTCACCGGAGAAGCGAAGTCGATACGTTCCGGCTCGCAGCCCAGGCAAGCTGAGTTGTCCGGCGGCATCCGTCTTCCCGTTGCGTTCGACGGTACCGGTCATTTCGACGGTGACATCGGAGAACGGATTGCCCCTGCCGTCGCTCACGGTAATCGCCATCCCGGCGAGAGTTCCCGCGGGCTGCCGCGGGGTTGTTCGTGGCTGCGCAGGCGCAGCCTTCGGGGGCGTCGTGGGCTGTGGTTTCGGAGGCGTCGTGGGCTGCGGTTTCTGAGGCGTCGTGGCCTGCGCCAGCAGCAAGCTGAGCAGCAATGCGATAACCATACTGGAATTGTATGGTCAGGAGTGGTCGCGGACAGCGACGTATAATCGCAAAGGCCGCCAGGGGTATCCCGGAGTACCGGGATTGAGACAGACCCTTGGAACCTGACCCGGTTCAGACCGGCGGAGGGAGCGCGGCGATCCTGATCCGATCCCGCCTGCCCCGCACGGTCATCGAGAGCTCCCATGATCGACTTTGCAGCGGCATACCCGAATTCCAGGAAAGTCTATGAAGAGCGGACGGCGACGCTGACCGCCGGCGCCGACATCACCGTACGCGTGCCGATGCGCGAGGTTGCGCTCAGCGGCGGCGAGGCGCCGGTGCGCCTCTACGACACCAGCGGTCCGCAGGGGCACGATGTGCGTGCCGGCCTGCCGAAGCTCCGTGCGCCGTGGATTGCCGCGCGCCGTGCGTCCGGTACGGTCGGCACGCAGCTCTATTACGCGCGCCGCGGCGACATTACGCCGGAGATGGAGTTCATCGCCGCGCGGGAGGGTCTGCCCGCGGAGTTCGTGCGCGCCGAGGTCGCACGGGGGCGCGCCATCATTCCGTCGAACATCAACCACCTGGAGCTGGAGCCGATGATCATCGGCCGCCACTTCCTGGTGAAGATCAACGCCAACATCGGCAACTCCGCCGTCCGTTCGTCGATTGAAGACGAGGTCGAGAAGCTGCAGTGGGCGACCCTGTGGGGGGCCGACACGGTGATGGACCTGTCGACCGGCAGGAACATTCACGAGACGCGCGAATGGATCATCCGCAATTCGCCGGTGCCGATCGGCACGGTGCCGATCTATCAGGCGCTGGAGAAGGTTGGCGGACGTCCCGAAGATCTCACCTGGGAGGTGTATCGCGACACGCTGATCGAGCAGTGCGAGCAGGGTGTGGACTACTTCACCGTCCACGCCGGCGTGTTGCTGCGCTACATCCCGATGACCGCACGCCGCGTGACCGGCATCGTCTCCCGCGGCGGGTCGATTCTGGCGAAGTGGTGCCTGGCGCACCATCAGGAGAACTTCCTCTACACGCGCTTCCGCGACATCTGCGAGATCATGCGCGCCTACGACGTCTCGTTCTCGCTCGGCGACGGCCTGCGGCCCGGCTCGATTGCGGATGCGAACGACGAAGCGCAGTTCGCGGAGCTGAAGACGCAGGGCGAGCTGACGAAAATCGCGTGGGAGTACGACGTCCAGGTGATGAACGAGGGGCCGGGCCACATCCCGATGCATCTCATCAAGGAGAACGTCGAGAAGCAGCTCGAATGGTGCGACGAGGCGCCTTTCTACACGCTCGGTCCGCTGACGACCGACGTGGCTCCGGGCTACGACCACATTACGTCGGCGATAGGCGCGGCGATGATCGGCTGGTACGGCACGGCGATGCTGTGCTACGTCACGCCGAAAGAGCACCTCGGGCTGCCGAACAGAGACGATGTGAAGGCAGGCGTGATTGCGTACAAGATCGCCGCGCATGCCGCGGATCTCGCCAAGGGGCACCCCCGCGCGCAGGCGTGGGACGACGCGCTGTCCAAGGCGCGCTTCGAGTTCCGCTGGCAGGATCAGTTCAATCTGGCGATGGATCCGGTGACCGCCCGCGCCTACCACGATGAAACGCTGCCGGCCGACGGCGCGAAAGTCGCGCACTTCTGCTCCATGTGCGGCCCGAAGTTCTGCTCGATGGAGCTGACGCAGCAGATCCGGGACGCCGGCATGCAGGAAAAATCCGTCGAGTTCCGGAAAGCTGGCGAGCTTTACGTGAAGCAGTAATTCGTGCACGCTTCCGTCGAAAAACTCCGCACGCTGATCGCCGAAGTCATGGACCTTCGGCACTCGGCCGACCTGATCGAGTGGGACGAGCGGGTCTACATGCCGCCCGGCGGCGTCACCGTTCACGGCGAGATGAGCGCGGCGCTTCGCCGGCTGGCGCACGAGAAGTTCACGTCCGACGGCGTCGGCACAGCGCTCGACGCCGCCCGCGCCGATGTGGCGGGTGACGATCCCGACTCCACCGCCGCCCGTATGGTCGCCGTCGTCGCGCGCGACTACGCGCGCGCCACCCGGGTTCCGGCTGATTTCGTGGCGGAGCATGCCGCGGCGATCTCTGCGGCCCAGCACGTATGGGCGGAAGCGCGCAGCAAATCCGATTTTGCCGCGTTCGCCCCTCACCTGCAGACGGTCATCGATCTGAAGAGACGGTATGTCTCGTTCTTCCCCCCGGAGGAACACCCGTACGACGTGCTGCTCGACGATTACGAGCCGGGGATGAAGACGGCCGCCGTAAAACGGCTCTTCGATTCACTGCGTCAGCGTCAGGTCGCCATCATCAAGTCGGTTGCAGACCGGCCTGCGCCGGCGGCTGAATTCCTCAGCGCGCGATATGCAGAGAGCGACATCTGGCGTTTCGCCGTCGATGTGGTGACGGCATTTGGTTTCGACTGGACGCGCGGCCGGCAGGACAAGTCAGTACATCCGTTTGCCACCGGCATTGGCGCCAGCGACGTGCGCATTACGACGCGCTGGGTGGAAGGGCAGCCGCTGGCCCTTCTGTTCGGAACGATGCACGAAGCGGGGCACGCGATGTACGAACAGGGTGTCGGCGACGAGCACCAGCGGACGCTGCTCGAAGGGGGAGCGTCGCTTGGCGTCCACGAGTCGCAGAGCCGGCTCTGGGAAAATATGGTCGGGCGCTCGCGCGCCTTCTGGAACCATTTCTTCCCGCGGCTGCAGGCGGCGTGTCCGGACCAGCTGGCGAGCGTCTCCGCTGCGGCGTTCTACGCCGCGATCAATCGTGTCCGGCCGACCTTGATTCGCGTCGAGGCCGACGAGGCGACCTACAACCTGCACATCATGCTGCGCGTCGAGCTCGAGCTCGCGCTGATCGAGGGTTCGCTGCGCGTGTCCGATCTTCCCGACGCGTGGAACGCGCGAATGCAGGAATATCTCGGGCTCACCCCTCCGGACGATGCCAGCGGGGTGCTGCAGGACATTCACTGGTCGGCTGGCCTGTTCGGCTATTTCGCCACCTACACGCTCGGAAACCTCATTGCGGCGCAGCTGTGGGAGCGGTTTGGCCAGCTTCACCCGGCGCGCGATGCGGAGATCGGCCGCGGCGACTTCTCGGCACTGCTGTCGTGGTTGAGAAGCGAGCTTCATCGGCACGGCCGGAAATTCGAGCCGCAGGTGCTGGTGGAGCGCGTGACCGGCTCTCCTGTCAGCCCCGAACCGTATCTGCGGTACCTGGAAGAGAAATATGCCGCACGTTGAAAATCGGTAGAGGCCGGCCTTCCGCCTCCGCCAAGGCTACGGCGGCCCCGCCATAGCTTCACCAGCGGGCAGGTCGGCCTTTCACCGTCTAACGGGCGGCCGGTGTGCCGGGCGGCGGCGGGACGATCATGATCACCGTCGGGAAGCGCTGCGGCTGCGCGCCGATCTTCGGATTCGGGTAGCCGGCCGATCCACCACCCGTCCAGTCCTTCACCGTGACGCTGGGCGGGAACGCCATCGTTTCCTCGCGGTAGCGCGCAAGCGTCCCGCCAGTGAACATGTGCGTCTGCGGGTCTTTGAAAACGAGGTCGCCCCTCTCGCCGATCTGGGTTCTGTAATAGCCGACCAGCTCGGCAAAGCTCGCCGTCGCCCCAAACAGGTAGTAGCGCTGGCCGCGGCCGGCGTCGTACGACCCCAGGAACTGAGCTCCCGGGTACACGGTCACGCCGAGCGCGGCGCCCGGAGGCGCGTTCGGATCGACCGGCGCGGCCGGCGCCTGTGGCGTCGGCACGGCCGGCGGCGGAGTGGTTGCCGACTTCTGCGGCTGCGCGGTGCCCGCTCGCGGGAATGGTTGAGGGGTCTGTGCGCGAGCGGCGGCGGTCAGCCCCGCAACGAGGACACAGGAAAGGATCAAGCGCACCATCACCGCATTATAGAAGTGGTAACCCACGGCCGTTCGTCCTCGGTTGAGACGGCAGGAACGTAAGTCGTTGTCTCCGCTCCTTTTGCCCGCCCGATTGATCCAGCAAACGCAGGCATCCTCGATGGCCTGCATCTTGCCACTGGGATCGGCGACCACGGGTCGTCGTTGACGGCCGCGTGGGCAGGAGGACCGACTCGTGGACGACTTCGACATCGCACAAAGCAAGATTGGTGAATCCGCCCAGCGTGTGGTCGATCGCGCGATTGAAGAATCGCGGCGGCGGGATCATGCGCTCCTCACCAATGAGCACATCTTTCTCGCGTTCGCGCAAGTCGAGTGGGACACGTTCTCACAGGTCATGCGCGATCTCGAGCTGAACCCGCACGAGATCCTGCAGGGCCTGGAAGAGCACCTGCAGGTGCTGCCGACGTTCGCCGATCGCGAGCTGCGCGTTGCTCCGGCGACGAAGCTCGTCTTCAAGCTCGCGTTCCATCAGGCGAGCCGTGCCGGCCGGCAGACGATTGAATCGTCCGACCTGTTCTCGGCCATCTTCGAGGAAAGCCAGGGCGTGCCGGTCTCGATCATCCGGCGCCACGGCGTCGAGCCGGAAGTGCTCGTCTCACGGATTGCGACCCGGATGCGCGACAACGAGGTGAGGGAGGAGAGGCTGCGGAAGCGCTTCGAGCTGCCGCCCTTTCTCAAGCACTTTGCCACCAACCTCAATCTCCTTGCGCGCCAGGACAAGATCGCGCCGGTGTATGGCCGCGATCCCGAGATTCAGCAGGTTCTGGAGATCCTCTGCCACCGGGAGCGATCGAACTCGGTGATGCTGATCGGTGAACCCGGCGTCGGCAAGACGGCCATCGTCGAAGGTCTGGCCCGAAGGATCGAGTTCGAGCCCGAATCGGTGCCGGTCCGCCTGCGCGACTGCCAGGTGGTCAACCTGCAGATGAACACGATGGTTGCCGGCACCATGCTCCGCGGCATGTTCGAGGACCGGATCCAGAACGTCATTCGCGAGATCAAGGAGCGGCCGAACCTGATTCTGTTCGTCGACGAAGCGCACACGATGGTGGGCGCCGGCTCGGCGCTCGGCGCACCGTCCGACGCGGCCAACGTGTTCAAGTCGGTCCTCGCGCGCGGCGAGGTGCGGATGATCGGCGCGACCACCTTCAGCGAATACAAGGAATACATCCAGGAGGACGAGGCCCTGGCGCGGCGATTCCGCACCGTGCAGGTGGCCGAGCCGTCGCTGGAGGAAACACGGCGCATTCTCTACAACCTGCGGCCGCGTCTGGAACGCAATTATTCGGTCCGTCTTCTCGACGAAGCCATTGAAACCGCGCTGGAGATGTCGCCGCGCTACCAGCGGCATCTGCATCTTCCCGACAAGGTGATCGGCTGGCTCGACACCGCGGCCGTCCGCGCCGAAATCGATCGCCGGTGGGAAGTGCGCGCCGAAGAAGTCATCGGCGTGATCTCGCACGCGGCGCAGATCCCGCGCGACATGGTCTTCCGCGACGTCGGCGAGCGCTTCAAGGACATCGAGCACCGGCTTGGCCGCCGTGTCGTCGGGCAGAAGAAGGCCGTGTCGGCCCTTGCGCACCGGCTCGTGCTCAACAAGGGGCCGCTCAAGGACGGGTTCGATCGTCCGGATGGCGTCCTGCTGTTCCTCGGCCCGACCGGCGTTGGCAAGACCGAGCTGGCGAAGGCGATCGCCGAGTTCCTGTTCGGCGACGAGAAGAAGATGATCCGCGTCGACATGTCCGAGTACCAGGACGGCGGCGTCTCCGTCGACAAACTGATCGGCATGCCCCGCGGGATCGTCGGCAGCGAGCGCGGCGGCTTCCTGACCAATCAGCTCAAGGACAATCCGTGTTCGGTAGTCCTGCTCGACGAGGTCGAGAAGGCGAGTCCGAGCCTCCTCAATCTGTTCCTGCAGGCGTTCGACGAAGGCTGGTTGACGGATGGACGCGGCAAGCGGGTCTACCTGTCGGACGCCATCGTGATCATGACGTCGAACGCCGGATCGGAGCACTTCCGGAAGCTGCAGAGCCCGATGGGGTTCCGATCGGGCCAGATGCGAATGGAGGAAGTGCAGTCGGAGATCAACCGGGATCTCGAGCGGCGCTTCCCGCCGGAGTTCCGCAACCGCATCGACCAGGTCGTCGTGTTCGAGCCGCTGACGAAGGACGAGGTGCGGCAGATCGCGATCAAGTACATCGACGAGGTGACCGGCACGTTGAAGCGCTGGAACAAGACGATCACCATCGAGCCCGACGCGCTCGAGAAGATCGTGACCGACGGTTACAGCCTGGCGTACGGCGCCCGTTTCCTGAAGCGGGTGATCGACGATCGGATCAAGCTGCCGCTCAGCCAGCACTGGAAGGAAGCGACCGCCTTCCGTGCGACCGTCCGCGACGGTCAGGTCGTGGTGGAGGCTGCCAGCCCGCGTCTGGTGGCTTCGGCAGACCCGGACGCGATGGCGGTCTAGCTGGATCCTGGCAATGCAGAATGCAGAATTCTGAATTCAGGCACGACCTGAGTTCTGCCTGCATTCTGCATTCTGCATTCTGAATTCTGAATTCTGAATTCTGAATTAGTCTCGCCACCGCAGCATCTGCTGTTCCGCGACCTTCACCGGCTCGTCCTCGGGCCGGTGGCGGTCGTCACGGCGATTCAGCCCGTATTTGTCCCGCAGCGCATTGAATACGGCATGAACGTCCTTGCGGTATGAGGCGGACGCGTACTTCCGTGCATAGAGGTTCCGATATCCGCCGACGAGCTGCGGGCGCTCGGCGTCGAGCCAGCGCATGAAATGATCGCGCGTCCCGCCCTCCAGAAACATCACGTTGCAGCCGACGAATCGCGCGCCGTGGTCCGCGATCGCCTTCATCGTCTGCTCCATCAGCGCCGTGCGCGACGAGATACCGGGGACGATCGGGTTCATCAGGACGCCCGTGCGGACGCCGGCATCGACCAGCTCCCTGACCGCCCGCAGACGCTGCAGCGGCGGCGCCGTGCCCGGCTCGAGCTGCCGCCAGACATCCTCGTCCACGCACGGCACGCTGATGTAGACGCTGCAGCCGGCGCGGGCGGAGAGATCCGCCAGGATGTCCTTGTCGCGCACCACCATCGGCCCCTTGGTCACCACGCCGGCCGGGTTTCGCCGCTCGCACAGCGCGGCGAGCGCGCCGCGCGTGAGCTTGTAATGACCCTCGATCGGTTGATAGCAGTCGGTCGCCGTTCCTACCGCAACGTAATCGCCCTGCCATGATGGCTTCTGCAGCTCGCGGCGAAGGACGTCCACGAAGTTCGTCTTCACGAAAATGACCGACGCGAATTCGTCGTCCGCGCCGAGCTCGAACTGCGTGTGGTAGCGGCGCGCGTAGCAGTAATGACAGCCGTGGGTGCACCCGCGATAGGGATTCAACGTCCACTCGAACGGCATTCCCTTCACGGGATTCAGCGCCGACCGGCAGCGGATCTCCTGATACCGCGCGGCGTCGGCGCGCCGGACGGCTTCGGTCAGGGCAGCGGCGCCACCCCCGACGCGTATCAGATCGGCAATGTCGCGTGTGGTCGGTTTCGGCGTGCCCAAGTCGAACAGCAGCGGCGCGACGTTGCCGGCGCGCGAACGGGGACGGCTTTCCATGTCCCAGTCTAGTTTCGTCTTATGTTCGCCTTCAAGCCGACCGCGTTTTGCGCCAGAAATCCAGCAGATCGTCGATCATCCGCTCGAACGGAATCTCCGGCCGCCAGCCCGTCGCGTGCTCCAGCCGGCTGGCGTTTCCAACCAGAACCGGGACGTCGTTCGGCCGGAACCGTGACGGATCCTGTTCGATGCGAATCGGTACGCGGGCGCGAGCGGCGAGCGCTTCGACGATCGTGCGGACGGGCCGCGGGACACCAGACGCGATGTTGTAGACGGTTCCGGGCACGCCGTGCTTCATGAGCGCGGCGTATGCCCGCACCACATCGCGTACATCGAAGACGTCGCGGATCGGATCCAGATTGCCGACCTTGATAACCGGATCGAGCTCGCCGCGTTCGATCTGCGCAACCTGGCGCGCTACAGCTGGCGCCAGAAAGGATGGCTTCTGGCGCGGACCGGTGTGATTGAACGGACGGGTGACGATGACCTCCATTTGCCCCGTGCCGGCCCGCAGCGCGAGCTGTTCCTGAGCCAGCTTGCTGAGCGCATACGGGCTCGATGGCGCAACGGCACCGTCTTCACTGATTGGTTCGGTTGATGAGGCGTACACCTGCGCTGAGCCGGTGACCAGGATCCGGCACTGGTAGCCGAGTCGATCGACCGCGTCGAGGATGCGGTGTGTTCCGAGAACGTTCGCCGCGAGGGGACCGGCGGTGTCGTTCCACGATTCCCCGACGTGCGCCTGGCCGGCGAGATGGAATATCGCGTGCGGCCGCAGGGCCAGCAGCGCGTCGTAGACCTTCCCGCCGTCGAGAATGTCGACGCGCTGCCACCGGGCAAGCGGTGCGAGATGCGATGGCGGATCGGATCGCGACCAGCCGACGAGGTCGGTCGAGCCGGCGAGCTGCTCGAGAAGGTGACCGCCGGCGAATCCGGCTGCACCGGTGACGAGGACGACCGTGCCGCTCACGCGTTATGGCTGACCGCCAAACAGGCCGAAGAAGTTGGAAAAGGTTCCAAGGCCCGCCAGCACGAAGGCGAAGTTCAACCGTCGATCGCTCGGGATCGGCGAGCTGACGGATGGGAGGAAGTTGACGACCTGGAAGTCAGCGCGCACGCCGCAGCATTGCGCCATGTAGGTGCCGCCGAGGCTCTGGCTGTAGATGTACTTCGCGTCGATGTCCCAGTTCAGTGCGTAGAAGGCGGTGGTTCGTCCCTCCGCAAATCGCCACGAGGAGGACGCGGTGAGATAGCTGCTCGCGTCCGATTCGGGCGTAAAGCGCTGACGGCTGAAGCCTACGTTTGACGAGCTCGCTCCTGTCGTCAGAGTTCCGCCGGCTGTCAGAATCTGCATTCCGTTGCCGGTGACGTCGTATTCGAGGCGCGCGTTGGCGTCGAGCCCCGGCGTCGGTGAGAGGCGCGCCGTCAGGGCGATCGGCGACAGATCGACGGGCTTCAACCGCCCGGAATAGCTCACGTACTGAGTGTCGAAGAGGCTCGTTTCCGGATTCGTGTAATACGACTGCTGCACGCCGACGGTGAGGAACTCGCGGGTGGAGCCGCGCCCTTCGCCGGCTCCCCGAGTCCGGGCGATCAGACGATTCGTCAATCCGTAGGTGACCTTCGCGGCGCCCCCAACGGCAACCACGGTGGAGTCGCTCAGCGGGACACGCGCCTCGTTGGCCATCTCGGTGATGTATTCGACGTTGAAGGCCGGCTCGATGACGTGCTTCATGCGATCGGAATATCCGCTGTCGGGCGTATCCCAGATCTTCGACAGCACGGGCCCGATGACGTTTGTCTGCAGCGACAGGTACTGGCGGCTGACGCCCTCGTCGACGAACGCGCCCGATGCATCGACGCTGCGCGAGAAGTAGGTGCTGCGGTACGCCGCATTTGCGGTGACCGACAGATAGGTCAGCCTCGACAGCGGAACGCGAAGCGTCGGTGCCACATCGAAGCGCGCCAGGCTCTCGTCCGCGATCACGATGCCGTCCTCGAGCCGGCGGTTCGGTTGAAACACGTATTCGGTGCTCAGTGACGCGTAGACCGGCGAGCCGAAGAGCTTCGATGGCGCGATGTTCGCCGTCGCCCGCGGGGTGGAACCGTACACCGTCGAACTGCGCGTGTCGGTGAACTGCTCCGAGCGGGAGTAGTAGCCCCCGATCGTCGCCGGCCCATAGACGCCCGTGATTCCGCCCGACACCAGCCGGCGGCTCATCGACCGCTGATAGGTATTCTGGTGATACAGCTGCTGCGTCGATACGTCGCTGAAGTACTCCACATTGCCCTGTGCACGCAGGCGGCGGCCCAGGCTTTGATTCACCGCCGCGTCCACTTGATAGCTCGTTTGCGCCGGCAGCGTTGCGGTCGAATCGTCCTCGTCGAACACGGTTTCGCGCTGGCTGAGCCGGTAGAACCGAAACAGTCCGCTCGACCCGACGCCGCTGAGATAGCGATACTCGAGACCGGCACCCTGACCCGTGCGCGTGAACCAATCGTGGAACAACGTGGCGTCCTGGCTTCGTCCCATTGCCCAGAAGAAGCCGTTGCTCAAGGCCGTCCCGCGGAACGTGGACGTTCCGAAGCTGGGCATCAGGAAACCGGTTGAGCGCTCGTCGTCGTGCAACGGGTAATACATCACCGGCAGATACATCATCGGGACGCCCTTGACGCGGAACACCGTGTGGTGCGCCAGCACGTGGTCGTCGAGGTCGATGGTGATCTTGTTGCTCCCCATGGCCCAACGCGGCGTCGGCTGCACGCAGGTCGTGAAGCGCCCGTTCGAAATCACGTACTTCTTCGGACCGACCTTTTCAATGAGGTCTCCCCAGAAGTACACGTCGGGATCCTGATTGCCAAAGACGGCCTTATCGGCGTCGGGAATGGTCAGCGTGCCGATCGCGTTCATGAACGTCGCCGTGCCGTCTTTGATGTTGAATTCGATCTGCTCCGCGCTGATCCGGCTGGTTGGTCCCTCGAATGTCACGTTGCCGGTCGCCATCATGTGTTCCGTCTTGAGGTTGATCTCGATCCGATCGGCAAAGATCCGGAAGCCCATATGACGCGGGATCGGGAAGTTCACGCGTTCTCTGAGGCGCCACAGATCGCCCTCGATTTCGATCGCGCCCTGAAAAGTTTCGAGTAGCTCGAACAGGTCGGACTGCGGCGCGGGAGCCGGGGCCGGTTGATTCGCTGGCGCGCCCTGCGCGCCGGCCTGCCCGGCGAACGCCGGAGACACCGCGGATGCACCAACGAACCACAGAAAAACGATCACGCGCACCATCGTGTCGTCCGCATCAGCGCAGAATCGCCCGCGCATGCAGGGAATCGCGAACGGCGCCGGCAAGGAAGATCGATCCGGCCACGCACACGAGGCTCGCGTGCTCGAGCGCCGCGGCGACCGCTGCGGCTGGATCGGCGATGGTCGAGACCGCCGGGCTGCGGCCCAACCGGATCTGGACGTCAGCGACTCTTCGCGCGAGCTCCGCTTCGGGGATCGCGCGTGGTGAAGGAGCGCGGGTGGCGATCACCTGCGACACGACCGGCACGAGCGTCTCGAGGATTTCACCGATGTCCTTGTCGCGCATCACGCTGATGACGAGCGGCGGCTTCTCCGGATGCTGCTGGCGCAGATAGGCCGCCAGCGCTTCGGCGCCATCCGGGTTGTGTGCCGCGTCGATCAATACGCGGCGTCCCTTGTCGACCGTCAGCAGCTCCAGGCGCGCCGGCCACTCCGTCGTCGTCAACGCCTGCGCGATCGCGTCGCGCGACACGATCATGCCGTGCCCGCGAGCTATTTCAAGGAGCCTGGTGGCCACGAGCGCGTTGCCGACCTGATGCGATCCACGGAGCGACAGCGTGAGCGGACCGTAACGGTCCTCCGGTGTCTCCAGCGTCAGCCGCGCCCGCCCGTCTTCCAGAGTGACGCCGACGTCCGCACCCGCGTGTGCGGGAATGACTTCCGAGCCGTGCGTTTCGGCGACCGCTCGAACGACGTCGACTGCGTCCTGCGGCAGATCCCCGATGACGACCGGCACTCCCTTCTTGATGATGCCCGCCTTTTCGCGTGCAATGGCGGCGATGGTGGATCCCAGGTGCTGCTGATGATCCATCCCGATGGTGGTGATGGCGGCCACGGCTGGCGTTATGACGTTCGTTGCGTCGAACCGGCCGCCGAGCCCGACCTCGATCACCGCCGCCTCGACGCCGGCGCGCCGGAACATCTCGAAGGCCATGGCTGTGGTCACCTCGAAGAAGGTCGGCGTGACGGTCAGGGTGCCGTCGGACTGCAGACGATCGACGCACGCGAGCACGTCGTCGGCGGTTTGCTGAAGGGTGCGCTGATCGACCGGTGACGCACCGATGACGAACCGCTCCGACAAATCGACGAGGTGCGGCGAGGCGTAGCGCGCCGCCCGCAGGCCCTGCAAAAGCAGGGCACGATGGGCGAATGCGGTGACCGACCCTTTGCCGTTCGTGCCGGCAACGTGCAGCGAGGCAAAGCTCCGTTCCGGGTGGCCGAGCGCGTCGCACAGGGTCTGCATGTTCTGCAGACCCAGCTTGATCCCGAAGTTCTCGAGCGCGAACAGACGTTCTAATGACAAGGGGTGGCCGGGGTCAGGACTCCCGCGAGAGTATTCCGACACCCACCGGAACGCGCTCCACTGCAGCCGGCTCCGCGCGCATGAAGCGCAGCGCGCGCGAAAGCGTCGCCTTCATCTCGCGGCGATCGACGACCAGGTCGAGCATGCCGTGCTCCACCAGGAACTCGCTGCGCTGGAACCCATCCGGCAGCTTCTGCCGGATCGTCTGCTCGATCACGCGCGGCCCCGCGAACCCAATCAGCGCCTTCGGCTCGGCGATGTTCAAATCGCCGAGCATCGCAAAGCTCGCCGTCACGCCGCCGGTCGTGGGATCGGTCAGGACTGAAATGAACGGCAGCCGCGCCCGGTCGAGCCGTGCCAGCGCCGCCGAGACCTTGGCCATCTGCATCAGCGACAGCGCTCCCTCCATCATGCGGGCGCCGCCCGAACACGAGATGACGATGACCGGCTGCCGCTGCTCGAGCCCCATCTCGACGGCCCTGGCGATCTTTTCGCCGACGACCACCCCCATGCTGCCGCCGATGAAGGAGTACTCCATCGCGGCCACGACGACGTCGAGGCTGTCGAGCCGACCCGTGGCGACGATGATCGCGTCGTTCAGGCCGGTGGCGGAAATGGTGTTCTGCAGCCGCTGCCGGTACGGCTTGGTGTCGGTGAAGCGGAGCGGATCAACTGAAATCAGGTTCGGAAAATGTTCGGTGTAGCGACCGCCGTCAAACAGGGCGCGGAGCCGCTCGGTCGCGTTGATGCGGAAATGATGCGCGCATTTCGGGCAGACGTTGAGGCTCTCTTCCAGGTCCTTCTTGTAGATGAGCTGTGCGCAGCCAGGGCACTTGATCCAGAGACCTTCTGGAACCCGGCTTGGCTTTTCGGCGGTGGAGGATGCAATGGGCTTGCGCGCCTTCTTGAACCACGCCATCAGGGGGTATTAAGACAAGTCGATACTGAAAAGTCAAAGCCGCGGCAGAAAAACCGCGCAGTCCGCGAACTCAGCCTCTGGGCACGTAGTACTGCGTTCCACGGCCCATTCCGCGGATCTGCCTGATCAGGTCGTCGAGCGCGGTGTCGCTGCCGGCCAGGTCGAATTGGGACGTTTCCACCACCAGTAGCGGCGTCGCCGTGTAATGAAAAAAGAAATGCTGATACGCCTCGTTCAGCTCGCGCAGATAGTCCGCCGCGGGCTCCGGAATGTCATCCTCGATCTCCTTCTCCCGATCCCGTTGACGGCGGAGCAGGACGTCCGTCGGTGCCTGGAGGTAAACGACGAGGTCAGGTGGAGACACGTCCTTGGAGAGCAGATCGTAGAGGCGCTGGTAAATGAACAGCTCGTTGTCGTCGAGGTTCAGGTAGGCGAAGACCTTGTCGCGGTCGAACAGATAGTCTGAAACCGTGGCCTGCGCAAAAAGATTTCCCTGGCGGAGCGACATCTGCTGCCGATGCCGGTTGAGCAGGTAGAAGAGCTGTGCCTGCAGCGCGGCGCCCGGCCGTCCGGCGTAGAAATCCGCAAGGAAGGGGTTCTCGGTTTCTTCGAGCACCGTCGTTGCATCCAGCCGGCTGGCGAGACGCGTGGCGAGCGCGGTCTTGCCGACGCCGATCGGCCCCTCGATCGCGATGTACCGGTGCATGACTGGTGAGATGAGGATGCTATCATCGCCGCGAATGCACGCATGGCGGCTCCTTTCATTCTGCCTTGCGCTTGCGGCCGCGTCGTGTGCCTCCGTCCCGGTTGCCACGGTCGTTCCCTCCGCCCCAGCGCCGCCCCCCGACATCACGCCGGAAGAGAAGCTCGCGTGGGTGATCAGGCTCGAGGACCAGCGGATCCTCAAGGACCCCTCTCCGCCGCCACCGGCAATCCTGCAGCCGGCGACGCTGAAGACGCCGGCGGTCTATGCGCGTCCCGCACCGTCGGATCTGATTCCGATGCTCGGCGACGGAGAAGGACGCGTCAGACGGCGGGCCGCTCTTGCCGTCGGGCGCGTCGGGCTGGTCGAAGGAGTCGAACCGCTGCTTCCGCTGCTGGCGGACGCAGACGTCGAGGTGCGGCAGATGGCGGCCTTTGCGCTCGGCCTCATTGGGCACCAGTCGGCGCGTGCGGCGCTGCTCAAGTCGCTCGATGATCCCGAGCCGATCGTCCAGGGCCGGGCGGCTGAAGCCCTCGGCTCGATCGGCAATCGCGCCGATGCGGACGCGGTCAGCGGCATCGTTCGCCGGCAGATTGCGGCGGGTGCGCTCAACGGCATCGAGCCCGACGATCTGACGTATCCGCTGGCGCCCGCGGCGGACGCGGCGAGACTGGCGATCTACGCCCTCGTGCGGCTCGGGTCATACGACGCGCTTGCGGCCGCGGTGCTCGACGCTTCCGGCCAGCCTGTCTCGCGCTGGTGGCCGGTGGCGTACGCGCTCGGGCGCATCAATGATCCACGCGCCGCCCCGGCCCTCCTCGCGCTGCTCACTACGCCGGGGCGTTACACGGCGGCGTTTTCCGCCCGCGGTCTGGCCGGCCTCAAAGCGCCGCAGGCGGCGGCCGCTTTGCGGCAGATCGTCGAGGCGCGGAAAGCCCATCCGGCGGTCGTGATTCAGGCGGTGCGCGGTCTGGGAGCGCTCGCGGAGCCAGCCGCGATCGCACTGCTGGTCAAGATCGTGGCGGATCGATCCGCCGATCCCGGGTTACGGCTGGAGGCGGCGACCAGCATCGGCGCGCTCGCGGCCGCTGAACACGCAGATCTGCTCATCGACCTGATGATGGATCCGCTGCCCGGAATCCGTGGCACAGCGCTCCGGGCGCTGGCGCGGGTGGATCCCGACGTTTTCATTGCCACGCTTGCGGGTCTGGAACCGGACCGGGACTGGAGCGTCCGCGTGGCTGAAGCGGCGGCGCTTGGAACGCTTCCGGGCGAGCGCAGCCTCCCACGGCTCCGGGCGCTGCTGGAGGACCGCGATCAGCGCGTGGTGCCCGCGGCGCTCGAGGCGCTGGCGGCGAGCAAGCCCCAGGGTTTCGAGAAGATCCTGCTCGAGAAGCTGCAGGCCGACGATTTTGCCGTCCGTGCGGCTGCGGCGACGGCGCTCGGCGAGCTCAAGTCCGCGGCGATGATTCCGGCGCTCCTCGAGGCGTACAAGATCGCGCTCGGCGACGTCACTTATGGCGCCAGGGACGCGATACTCACCGCGATTACTGCCATCGAACCCGCAACCGGGCGGCAGATGCTCCAACAGGCACTGACGGACAAGGACTGGGCGCTGCGCTTGCGGGCAGCGGCGGTCCTGCGACCGGGCGGCGCCGCCGACGTGGACGCGGCGATGCGCCCCGCGCCGTCGGACGTCGCCGCCGACGAGCAGCGGATCCTCACGTTGGTGAATCCGAAGTATTCCCCGCACGCGTTCATCGAAACCGACAAGGGCACGATTGAGATCGAGCTGGCGGTACTGGATGCTCCGCTGACCGTGGACAACTTCGTGACGCTCGCCCGGAAGGGATACTTCAACGGCCTCGCCATTCATCGCGTCGTGCCGGACTTCGTGGTCCAGGACGGCGACCCGCGCGGCGACGGGGAGGGCGGTCCCGGCTACACCATCCGCGATGAAATCAATCAGCGTCCGTATCTGCGTGGGACGGTGGGAATGGCGCTCGCGGGGAAGGATACGGGCGGGAGCCAGTTCTTCATCACGCACTCACCGCAGCCGCACCTGGATGCGCGGTACACCGTGTTCGGGCACGTAGTCAGCGGGATGGAGGTTGTCGATCGGATTGCGCAGTGGGATATCGTGCGCAGCGTGCGGATTTGGGACGGGGTCACCGCATCGCAGTAACCCCGCCCTCTGGCTTTCGAAGTTAGCGCTTCTTCGCGGCCTTCTTCTTCGCGCCCTTTGCCTTCTTCGCCATCTGAATCCCCCCCTTCACGTGAACTATTCGCGAGATGTGCGCCACGGTACCCGGCGCACCCTGCCGCCTGGCACGTCGGGCCGGATACCGGCGTTCTCGCTTCGTGGGACACTCCCGCAGAACTTCGACACGCGGTGTGGCGTGCGTGTCATCGGGAGCGCGTCAACTAGGTGCTGTGAATCGAGAGATAAAAAAAATGGGGTGCCCTTGGCGAGCACCCCTTGAAGCCTTGTCGAAGAACTACCGCTTCTTCGCGGCCTTCTTCTTCGCGCCCTTGGCCTTCTTCGCCATTGTGCTCTCCTTAGAGTTAGCGACTCAGCCTCCGACGAACCGCTTGGCCGTCACAACGGGTGGGCTGAGCCATCCACCCTCATACCAGATGTAGATTATGGGTGAGATTTTCTTACTGTCAAGCACAAAATCGATCGGCTTGTCAAAAGATCGCGGTCTTCATCGTGCGAAAGCCACGTCCAATCGCACCCACTCTGTCAAGTGTCGGCGCGAGCGATCAACTCCATTAGCACGAAGGCGCGAAGCGATCGAAGCTACGAAGACTCCGTTCCCTTAACGCGGCCACGACCTCTTCGTGCCCTTCGACCTCTTCGTGCCTTCGTGCTATCGAGCCGGCGTGCGGAGTCCGGTGCGCGCGCGTGATTCGATCTTCAGCGGATCGCCCGCCGGGTTCATCGCCAGCGCGGCGCGGTAGGCCGCGATCGCCTGTTCGCGGCGCGCGAGCCGGTCGTAGGCGTTGCCCAGCTGCAGCTGCGCGAGCGCCTCGGCGCCGACGGGTGAGCGCGGCTTCGCGTCGATGACCGCGCGCAGGTGCGGGAGCGCGGCTTCGGGCCGCCCAAGGTGATCGAGCTCGAGGGCCGTCCCGAGTTCGGCCCGCGCGAGGACTGCTGGCGCATTTGCGACGCGCCCGGACCGCGCGCGCTCGCGGAGCTCTTCCCACACGCGGAGGCTGCCGGCGTGGTTCTCGGTGTGGTCCTCGATTTCGGCGATTTGCTGAGAAAAATGCGGGTTATGCGGGTAGCGCGCAGCCAGAGCGGTGAGCAGCTCGATCGCCCTCGACGGCTGCTTTTCGTACCACCGGTAGATCTGATAGAGCTGGTAATCGGCCTCGCTGCGGAGTAGTTGACCGCCGTTCCTGGCGCGCAGCATCTCGTCGAGCCCGCGCTCGCGGTCCCCGCCCGGCAGCAGCAGAAGCCACCGGAGGATCTTCGCGAAGGCCGGCGCCACCCCGGCGTAATAGTGGTAAAGGCCGATGCCGAAGTAGGCATCCAGGAGGCCAGGGTCGAGCATGAGCGCCCGCTCGAGGGAGCTCTTGATGCGTTTGCCGTCGCGGGCCGCGGCGACGGTCTGCCCGCGCAGTACGCGCCACTGCGCGCGCGCGCCGACAGCGCCTCCCAGGTAGAACCACGCTTCGGCACGCCCGGGTTCCCGCATGGTCCATCGCTCCATCTGGTCGATGGCCGCGTCCGCCTGCTGCTGGAATGTCGGATCGAGACCACGCTGCAGCGGATCCTGCTGAATCTGCCACCACATCGAGACCACCGCCAGGAGCTGGCAGACTTCGGCGGGCGCTGGAGGACATGTGCCCGTCAGAAGAGGAGTCACCTCTTCGAACCGGGCATCCAGGATGGTGTCGTAGGTGCGGGCGACCTGCTCGCCGCCGGTCAGGCCTGGGGATTGTGCTGTAACGCGCGGGATGCTGGCGGCAATCGCGACGGCCGTCGCCGCCGTGACCAACACGATGAAAGGCCGACCTGCCCGCCTTCGCGCTTCGGCGAGGTCCGCCGTAGCCCGGTCCGCAACCCGGACCGCGCAGACAACGCGGCTTGCGTCGGGTCGCTCGCGACCGGCGGAGGCGGAAAGGTCGGCCTCTACCATCATCGGTCATCGACGTGGTCTTCGGTCACGCTGGTGCGCAGCCGCTGCTTCTCGTCGTGCCGCTCGATGGCGAGCTTGATGAGCCGTTCGAGCAGCCGCGGATACGGCAGCCCCGTGGCTTCCCACATCTTCGGATACATGCTGATGGTCGTGAAGCCGGGGATCGTGTTGACCTCGTTGACGAACAGCTGCCCGGTATCGCGCGACAAGAGGAAGTCGACCCGCGCCATGCCGGCGCACTCGACGGCCTTGAAGGCCTCGATGGAGAGTCGTCTGATTTCGGCGGTCTGCCGCTCGTCGAGCGGCGCCGGAATCAGCGTCTGCGAGCTGTCGTCGAGGTACTTCGCTTCGTAGTCGTAGAACTCGCGCGAGGTAATCACCTCGCCAGGGAGCGAGGCCTCGGGGTCGTCGTTTCCGAGCACGGCACACTCGAGCTCCCTGGCGTTTGGCACCGCCGCCTCGATGACCACCTTGCGGTCGAACTGCAGCGCCATCGTCATCGCTTTCTCGAAGTCGCCATCCGATTTCGCTTTGGAGATGCCGACGCTCGAACCGAGATTGGCGGGTTTTACGAAGACCGGGTACGTCAGCTCTTCGCGGACGCGTCTGGTGATGGCTGCCCCATCCCGCTCCCACTCGTGACGCAGAGTGGCGATGAACGGACCGACCGGCAGGCCGTGGTGAATGAAGAGCTTCTTCATCACCGCTTTGTCCATCCCGGCTGCGGACGCCAGCACGCCGCACCCGACATACGGCACGTTCGCCAGCTCCAGCAACCCCTGGACGGTGCCGTCTTCGCCGTAGGTGCCGTGCAGCACCGGGAACACGACGTCGATCCCGGATCGGCTGACGGCGGCCGTGGGTTCGACGACCTGCAGCGCTTCGGTTGCCGACTGTTTGAGGACGTCGGCCGCGGAAATCGCCGTCGGCATCTTCGAGGTCAGCGCCCAGCGCCCATCCTTTTCAATCCGGATAGGCACGGGCTCGTAGAGCGTGCGATCGAGATGTTTGAAAATTGAGGCGGCGGATGCGATGGACACCTCATGCTCGCCCGATCGACCGCCGAAGATCACGCCCACTCGCAGTTTGCTCACGCGTACTAATAATAGGTCCGCCTACAGGCGGACGTACGAATCCGGCTAAAGCCGCACTCCACTCGACATGACGAGCTCATTTCGCTTCACGCTGCACGGCACCGATGGTGCCGCCCGCCGCGGAGAGCTCCAGACACCGCATGGGGTGGTGCAGACGCCGGCGTTCATGCCTGTTGGTACGCAGGGCACCGTCAAAGCGGCGCTTCACCGTGACGTTCGGGACGCCGGGGCGGAGATCATTCTCGGCAACACCTATCATCTGTTTCTCCGCCCCGGGGACGAGCTCATCGCGCGCCGCGGAGGGCTCCACGCGTTCATCGGCTGGAACCGGCCGATCCTGACCGACAGCGGCGGTTACCAGATCTTCAGCCTTGCGGCGCGCCGGGTGATCCGCGAGGAGGGAGCGGAATTCCAGTCGCACCTCGACGGATCGCGCCACGTCCTGACACCTGAACGTGCGGTCGACATTCAGGCGCGGCTCGGCTCGGACGTCGCGATGGTGCTGGACGAGTGCCTCTCGTATCCGGCATCGCGGGACGATGCCGCCCGGTCGATGCAGCTGTCGCTCCGGTGGGCGCGGCGGTGCCGCGAGCGGTTCACCGGGTTGCGTGCGGGCCGCAGCCGGTCCGCGCACGTGGACGGGCCGAGCAGCACAGCCTGGGCCGGGTCGCGGCACGACCCGACTGCCGACGGCAAGGACGTTCAGGTCTCAAATCCCGGCCAGGCGCAGTTCGGGATCGTGCAGGGCGGCGTTTTTCAGGATCTGCGCGACGAGAGCGCTGCGGGAACCGTGCAAACAGGGTTCGAGGGTTACGCGATCGGCGGGCTCAGCGTTGGCGAGCCGGTCGAGGTGATGTATGCCATCACGGAGCAGACGGCCCGTCAGCTGCCCGTGGATCGGCCGAGGTATCTGATGGGCGCTGGCACTCCCGAGGACCTCGTCGAGTCGGTCGCCCGCGGCATCGACATGTTCGACTGTGTGATGCCAACGCGCAACGCGCGCAACGGGCAGCTCTTCACCAGCGAGGGACGGATCAACATCAAGAATGCCCGCTACGCCGAGGACGACCGGCCGCTCGATCCCGCCTGCGGTTGCTACACCTGCCGCCACCATTCACGGGCCTACCTGCGGCATCTCTACCTCGCAGGGGAAATGACCGCAGGTGCCCTTAACACGTTGCATAATTTGACCTTTTACCTTGACACGATGCGGAGGATCAGAGACGCTATAGCGTTTCGGACCTTTGATACTTTCAGGCAGGGGTTCCTTCGCTCGGCTTCCCGCCTGTCGCTCGATTCATGACCAATCTGAACACCCTGATAGCCCTGGCCGCGCCCGCGCAGGGCGGCAGTGCGAGCCCGTGGCTGCAGTTCGTCCCGTTCATCCTCGTGCTCGGGATTTTCTATTTCATCATCCTGCTGCCGATGAAGAAGCGGCAGCAGAAGGTGCAGGCCTTCCTGGCGTCGCTCAAGGTCAACGACCGGGTGATCACCTCCGGGGGCATTTACGGCACGATCACCAAGGCCGGCGACACCTCGGTGCAGCTGCAAATCGCGAACAACGTCCGCATCGAGGTCTCCCGCGCGGCCATCGTCGGATACCAGGGTCAGGAGCCGGTCGGTGAGGCTCTCGCCCAATCGAAATCAGAGTAGGAAATCAGAGTAGTTCGCCCATGATGAAGAACGTTCGGTGGAGACTGACGCTGACCGCGCTGGTCGTTGGCCTGTCGGTCCTGGCCTTCTACCCGCCAGACAAGAAAATCAACCTGGGCCTCGATCTGAAAGGCGGCGTGCACCTGGTCCTGCGGGTGCAGACGGACGACGCCCTCCGGAGCGAGAGCGAGATTACGTCCGAGCGGCTTCGCGACACGTTGACGCGCAACGGCGTCGCGTTCACCAGCATCGACGTGACCGCCCCGGATCAGTTCCGCATCTCGGGGGTTACCGACGATGCCGGCCTCCGCACGGCGACGGCAGACGCCGAAGCGACGTTCGATCGCGACTCGACGGGCGGGGTTTACACCTTCAAAATCAAGCCGAACATCGCGAATCAGCTCCGCGACGAAGCGGTGACGCAGGCGCTGCAGACGATCGAGCGCCGGGTCAACGAGCTTGGCGTGGCCGAGCCGGTCGTCGCCCGCTACAGCGGTCGCGATCAGATCCTCGTCCAGCTGCCCGGCGTCACCGAGGTCCAGCGCGCGAAGCAGGTCATCCGCGCGACCGCGCAGCTGCAGTTCCGGCTGGTTGACAATCCGACACCGTTCCCGACGCGCGAAGCCGCCATGCAGGCCTACAACAACGCGCTGCCATCGGACGTCGAGGTGCTGCCCGGCCGCCTCGAAGGAACCGGCACAGCGGGCACTGCGGGAACCGTGTACTACGCCGTCAAGAAAGTGTCGGTCGTGTCGGGGAACGAGCTCCGCAGCGCGTCGCCGGGACTCGATCAGTTCAACCGTCCGGCGGTGCAGTTCACCCTCAAGCAGGACGCCGCTCAGCGCTTTGGCAATTTCACCCAGGCCAATCTGGGCAAGCCGCTCGGCGTCGTCCTCGACGAGCGCGTGATGTCGGTGGCGAACATCCAGGGCCGTATTACGGACAACGGTCAGATCTACGGGATCAGCCGCGAGGAGATGGCCGATCTCGTCATCACGCTGAAATCCGGTGCGCTGCCGGCGAGCCTGACCTACGAAGAGGAACGGACGGTCGGCCCGTCGCTCGGGCGCGAGTCGATCGAGGCCGGCGTGCTGGCGTCGCTCGGCGGCCTCGGCATGGTCGTCCTGTTCATGCTCGTCTACTACCGTCTCACCGGGCTGAATGCCATCATCTCGATTGTCGTCAACCTGCTGATCCTGCTCGGCATGATGGCGTATCTCGGCGCGACGATGACGCTGCCGGGCATTGCGGGATTCATCCTCACGATCGGTATGGGCGTCGACTCGAACGTCCTGATCTTCGAGCGCATCAAGGAGGAACTGGCCGGGGGGAAAGCCGCGCGGGCCGCGGTCAACGCCGGCTTCGACCGCGTATGGTGGACGATCGTCGACACGCACGTCGCCTCGCTGATCGCCGCGGCCTTCCTCTTCCAGTTCGGCACGGGCCCGATTCGTGGCTTTGCCACGACGTTGACCATCGGGCTGCTGTCGAACGTCTTCACCGCAGTTTTCGTGTCGCGAACGGTTTTCGAGCTGGTGCTGTCGCGCCGCCGTCAGGTTCAGACCATCAGCATCTAGGCGTCATATGCAGATTTTTACCAACGCGAATTTCAATTTCCTGCGCTGGCGCTGGCACGCCATCACACTGTCGCTGCTCGTCATCGCCGCCGGCGGCTACATGATCGCCACGAAGGGGCTTCCGCTCGGAATCGACTTCTCCGGCGGGACGGCGTTCATCATTCAGGGGGCGTCCGAAGCGGAGATCCGGCGCGCGCTCGATGCCATCCCCGGCGACAAGGTCATTCAGCAGTACGACGATCCGTCGAAGGGGCAAATCCTCGTGCGACTGCCTCGGCCCGAAGGAGGAACGACTGTCGAAGCGCAGGCACAGCAGGTCGAGCAGACGCTGGCCTCCGCGGGTCTGAAGACGACGATCGTGGGGCGCGATCTGGTCAGCGCGGTGATCGGCGAGGACCTGCAGCGCCGCGGCCTGTACGCGACCCTGGCCTCGATTCTGGCCATCACGGTCTACATCGCGATTCGGTTCAGGCCATCGTTTGCCGTCGGCGCCATTGCCGCGACGTTCCACGACGTCTTCGTCACCCTGGCGTTTCTCGCGTTCTTCGGCTACGACCTGTCGCTCAACGTCGTCGCGGCGCTGCTGACGATCACCGGCTATTCCGTCAACGACACGATCGTGATCTTCGACCGCGTCCGCGAGAACTTGCGGTCGATGCGGCGGCAGCCGCTCGAAGAGGTCGTCAATATCAGCGTCAACCAGACGCTGTCGCGCACGATCATCACCGCCGGCACCACGTTTATGTCCGTGCTCGCGCTGTTCCTGTTCGGCGGCGAGGCGCTGCGCGGCTTCTCGTTCACGATGCTGGTCGGGATCGTCAGCGGCACCTATTCGACGGTCTTCATCGCTTCGGCGATTGCCATCATCCTGAGCCGGGGACGCCGACGCACTGCAGCGTTGGCGGAGCCGCCGTCGGCGCCCGCACAGGACAAGGGGCGCAAGCCCCGCCGTGCGCGCGCGTCGTAGTCTCCGGACGCGGCGGTGACGTATCTCACCGCCGCCATCCTGGGCGTCATTCAAGGGCTGACCGAGTTTCTGCCGATCTCCTCGACGGCGCATCTGCTGATCGCCGAGGAGTGGCTCGGCTTCGAGGATCCCGGGGGCGTGTTCACCGTCATGATTCAGCTGGGAGCGGTCCTGGCGGTGATGTGGCTGTATCGCGGCAAGATCGCGCAGGTCCTCTCGCGGTTGCCATCCGACCCCGCCGCGAGGCGGTTCGCGGCTGCCATCGTGGTGGCGTTTCTGCCCGCGGCCGCCGCGGGTGTGTTGTTCGCCGATGCCGTGAAGAATCGCCTCTACGACACCGGCAGCGGGAGCCCGGCACTCGGGGTGATAGCGGCGGCCTTTATCATCGGCGGCGTCGTGATGCTGATCGTCGAGCGTTTTCGCCCCCTGCCCGTCGTCGTCGAGGCGGACCGGACACCGGTGTCGCGCGCGCTGGGCATCGGCCTGGCGCAGGCGGTGGCGGTGATTCCCGGTGTGTCACGGTCGGGCGCGACGATTGTCGGCGGCCTGCTGATGCGCCTCGATCGTGCGGCGGCGGCGGAATTCTCGTTCTTCCTTGCCATGCCAACGATGGCCGGTGCGTTCGTGCACGACCTGTGGGAAGTCCGCGGCCACCTTGCGCCTGAACGCGCCGCGGAAATCGCCATCGGTTTCGTGGCGGCGTTTATCGCCGCCGCGCTCGTCGTGAAGCCGTTTCTGCGTTACGTGAGCCGGTCGGGTTTCGCCCCGTTTGCCTGGTACCGGATTGGGGCCGGCGTGCTGATTCTCGTCGCGATGTGGGCGCAGTGGCTCTGATTCCGTGGCTGCGGCGGCGCCTGCTGACGGGATTCTTCGTCAGCGTTCCGCTGATCATCAGTGTCTTCGCCCTGGTGTGGATCTTCGGTATCATTGACGGTTTGACGGCCCCGCTGGTGGCCAGGGTAGCCGCCACGGTACTCGGACATGACCCCGAAGGAGCCGAGCGGCTGATCGTCAGCGCGGTCGGTTTTCTCGGAACGGTAGCTGTGGTGCTCGCGGTGGGAGTGGTCGCCACCAACGTCATCGGACAGCGCCTGCTGAACCGCGGCGAGCGCTGGCTGATGAAGATCCCGGTCTTCCGGACCATTTACGCACCGGTCAAGCAGCTGGTCGTGGCGTTCTCGCCGGACAACGAGTCCGGGTTCAAGCGTGTTGTCATGGTGGAAGACCCGCACCGTGGTTGGGTGATGGGTTTTCTGACGAAGGAGTTCACCGTGGATCGCGGCGCCGGCGCCGAATCGATGATGGCAGTGTACGTGCCGACGAACCATCTCTATCTCGGAGACATCGTCCTGTATCCGCGCGAGCGGGCGCTCTTCCCCGACCTCTCGGTGCAGGAGGGCATCCGCATCTTTCTGACCGGCGGGATGTCACTGCCGGGCCGTCTAGCACCCAGGAAATAGCGACAAAGGAGCATAAGTGTGATGAGGTTCTCGTTGAAGGGATTCCGCCGCCTGCAGGTGGTCGCGATGGTATTCGCGATGCTGATCGCCATCGGCGCGCCTGCGGCCGTGTTCGCGCAGCAGCCCGAGCAGGTTGCGGCGCAGGGCGAGGCGGAGGCCACCCATTCCGGTGGCGAGGTCAATATCGTCCTTCCCGATCTCGATCTCACCGACGTCGGCGGCTACAGCGGGCGGTCGCTGCTGATGGGCGGCCTGCTGGTGTCGTTCCTGGGCGTGCTGTTCGGACTGGTCATCCTCAATCAGCTGAAGAACCTGCCGGTGCATCGATCGATGGCGGAGGTCTCCGCGCTGATTTACGAGACCTGTAAGACCTATCTCATCACGCAGGGCAAGTTCATCGCCATTCTCGAGATCTTCATCGCCGTGGTCATCGTGCTCTATTTCGGCGTGCTGACGGATCTCGAGCCGATGCGCGTCGTCATCATCCTGCTCTTCAGCATCGTCGGTATCCTCGGCAGCTACGCCGTGGCGTGGTTCGGCATCCGGGTCAACACCTACGCCAACTCGCGCGCGGCGTTTGCCAGCCTCGAGGGCAAGGCGTTCCCGGTTTACGCCATTCCGCTCAAGGCCGGCATGAGCATCGGCATGCTGCTCATCAGCGTCGAGCTGCTGATCATGCTGGCGATCCTGCTCTTCATCCCCGGCGACTACGCCGGCCCGTGCTTCATCGGCTTCGCCATCGGCGAGTCGCTGGGCGCCGCGGCGCTGCGCATCGCCGGCGGCATTTTCACCAAGATCGCCGACATCGGCTCGGACTTGATGAAGATAGTGTTCAACATCAAGGAAGACGACGCGCGGAACCCGGGCGTGATCGCGGACTGCACAGGTGACAACGCCGGCGACTCGGTTGGCCCGAGCGCCGACGGGTTCGAGACCTACGGCGTGACCGGTGTCGCGCTGATCACGTTCATCATGGAAGCCGTCACCAGCCAGCCGATCCAGGTCAAGCTGCTGGTCTGGCTGTTCGCCATGCGCGTGGTGATGATCATCGCCAGCGGCCTGTCCTACATGATCAACGAGACGCTGGCCAAGGCGCGATACGGGAATGTGGCCCGGATGAACTTCGAGGCGCCGCTGACCACGCTGGTGTGGCTGACGTCGATCGTGTCCGTCATCGCGACCTACATCGTCTCGTACCTCCTGATCCCCGACCTCGGCGACGGCACACTGTGGTGGAAGCTGTCGTCGATCATCACCTGCGGCACGCTGGCCGGCGCCATCATTCCGGAGCTGGTCAAGGTGTTCACGTCGGTCGAATCGAGCCACGTCAAGGAAGTGGTGACCTCATCGCGTGAAGGCGGCCCATCGCTGAACATCCTCTCCGGATTTGTCGCCGGTAACTTCAGCGCCTATTGGATCGGCCTCAGCATCGTCACGCTGATGACGATCGCATTCCTGGTCAGCACGATGGGCACGTCGATGTCGGATCTGATGCTCGCGCCGGCGGTGTTTGCGTTCGGCCTGGTGGCGTTCGGCTTCCTCGGCATGGGTCCGGTGACGATTGCCGTCGACTCCTACGGCCCGGTCACCGACAACGCGCAGTCGGTCTACGAGTTGTCGGTCATCGAAGGGATTCCGGGGATCCAGCAGGAGATCAAGAAGGACTTCGGCATCAACGTCCAGTTCGAGAAGGCCAAGGCGCTGCTCGAGGAGAACGACGGCGCCGGCAACACGTTCAAGGCGACGGCCAAGCCGGTGCTGATCGGGACCGCCGTGGTCGGCGCGACGACGATGATCTTTTCGATCATCATCGCGCTGACCGAGGGGCTCCAACCGGAGCTGGTGGTGAACTTGTCGCTGCTCCACGCGCCGTTCCTGCTCGGGCTGATTACGGGCGGCGCGATTATCTACTGGTTCACCGGCGCATCGACGCAGGCGGTGACGACCGGGGCGTACCGCGCCGTGGAGTTCATCAAAGCGAACATCAAGCTGGACGGCGTCGAGAAGGCATCGGTCGCGGACAGCAAGAAGGTCGTTGAGATCTGCACGCAGTATGCGCAGAAGGGGATGTTCAACATCTTCCTGACCGTCTTCTTTTCAACGCTGGCGTTTGCGTTCGTCGAGCCCTACTTCTTCATCGGCTACCTCATCTCTATCGCCCTGTTCGGCTTGTATCAGGCGGTGTTCATGGCGAACGCCGGTGGCGCCTGGGATAATGCCAAGAAGATCGTCGAGACCGAGCTGAAGATGAAGAACACGCCGCTGCATGCGGCGACGGTCGTCGGCGACACGGTGGGCGATCCGTTCAAGGACACCTCGTCCGTGGCGCTCAACCCGATCATCAAGTTCACGACGCTTTTCGGCGTGCTGGCGGTGTCGCTGGCTGTCAATCTCAGCGCGAGCATGGGGTCGACGGTCAGCCTCGGCCTGGCGGCCGCCTTCTTCGCCGTCTCGCTGTTCTTCGTCTACCGGTCGTTTTACGGGATGCGAATCGGGGCCGTTGCGCACTGACGGCCGGGGCAGGCACTTAAGAGGGTTGCGCGAGGGGCAAGTGCATATAGAATCGCCCTTCTGTCCGGCTGGCGGGTCACCAGCCTGTAAACAGGCGCCGGAGCCTTTTCGGGCGTCTGGGGTCTAAACCCACGTCGGAGTTCCGGCGCGGAATAGTCCGACGTTCGTTGACACTATTTTTTTGGGGTAGCTATAATCGGCCGCTCTGCCGGCGGGTACGTAAGGCTGCAGGAGGAAGAACCCGGTGCCACGCGAAGAACGGATGTTCGGCGACATTGTCGACCCGTCGATCAAGATGGGTAGCAAGCAGGGCGCCTCGGTCGCCATGACGATGCTCATTGAAGGTATCGTCGTCGCGCTCATCGTTATCGTGCCGCTCATGGCGGCGGATGTGCTCCCGTCGCCTCCGACCATGATGGCTTTTGCGGTCGCGGCCCCGCCGCCGCCGCCCCCACCGCCGCCGCCGCCGCCGCCGCCGCAAGCGCAGGCGCCACGGCCCGTCGAGGTGAATCCGAACGCGGCGCCGATCGAGCCTCCGAAGGAAATCAAGCCTGAGGTTCCGGTCGACACCAGCTTCGAGCGAAACGTTGGCGTCGAAGGCGGCATACCCGGCGGCGTCCCCGGCGGTGTCGTCGGTGGCCTTCCGGACGCGCCGCCACCGCCTCCTCCACCGCCGCCGGCCCAGCCGGTGCGTGTCGGTGGCCAGATCAGAGCCCCAACGCAGATCAAGAAGGTGAATCCGACCTACCCGCAGATCGCCCAGTCGGCGCGCGTCTCGGGCGTCGTCATCCTGGAAGCGACGATCGGCGTTGACGGCAAGGTCAAGGACGTGAAGGTGCTGCGGTCGATTCCGCTGCTCGACCAGGCGGCCGTCGACGCTGTGCGGCAGTGGGAGTACACGCCCACGATGCTGAACAACGTGCCTACGCCGGTCATCATGACGGTGACGGTGACGTTTACTTTGAATTAATTGGTTCGAAACCTCGCGGAATAGCAGCGATTTTTTTACGGGTCCCGTGGCTTCCGCCTTACGGCGGAAGCCACGTTACGAAATGTAGAGGAGTGCAGTAATGGTTGGAGACAAGCGTCGTATTTGGCAGGTCGCGTTCGGCGTCCTCCTGCTGGTCGCGTTCAGCGCGTCAGCGTTCGCGCAGGAGGAAGCGGCCGAAGCCGCCGCTGGTCTGGACGTCATCGAGATGTTCCGAACGATGGGTCCGACGGCGTGGGGCGTTGCCATCGTGCTCCTCATCATGTCGTTTCTGTCCGTCGGCGTGGCGATCGAGCGGATCTACACCTTCAGCCAGGCGCGCAAGCAGTCCAAGATGTACGCGCCGCAGGTGGCCAAGCACCTCAAGGACGGCCGCCTGAAGGAGGCCATCGCGCTGTCGGCGTCGAAGGATTACCGCTACAGCCATCTCGCCAAGGTCGTGCTGGCGGGTCTGCAGGAATACCAGTTCCAGCAGGAAACCGGTCATAACCTGAACCGCGACGACGTTCTGGACACCGTGCGCCGCTCGATTCAGCGCGCCACCGCGCTGACGGCGTCGGACCTGAAGAAGGGCGTCAGCACGCTGGCCACGATCGGTTCGACCGCGCCGTTCGTCGGACTGCTCGGCACCGTCGTCGGCGTCATCAACGCGTTCGTCGGCATCGCCTCGACCGGGTCGGGCGGTATCGGCGCCGTATCGGCCGGTATTTCCGAAGCGCTCGTCGAAACGGCGCTTGGTCTCTTCGTCGCGATTCCGGCGGTGTGGTTCTACAACTACCTGACCAGCCGCCTCGAATACTTCAACGTCGAAATGGACAACTCCTCGTCGGAGCTCGTCGACTATTTCATCAAGAAGACGGCGTAGAACGGTTCGAACGACTCGAACGATCCGAACGGAGTTTCAATCATGGCAATGCAACTTGGCGGCAGTAGCGGCATCAAGTCGGACATCAACGTGACGCCGCTCGTCGACGTCATGCTGGTGCTGCTGATCATCATGATGATCGTCGCCCCACTGCTGCAGCAGGGTGTTCCGGTAGAGTTGCCGCGCGCGGACAACAGCTCCGAGAAGCCCGAAACGCAGGACCAGACCGTGGTGACGATCGACAGGTCCAAGGCGGTCTATCTCAACGCAGTACCGGTTCCCGCTGGCCAGCTGCAGAGCCGAATTACGACTGTCCTCGAGGACAAGTCGGACAAAATCGTCATCATCAAGGCTGATCAAGAAGTTCCCTACAGCGCGGTGATGGACACGATGGACGAGCTGCGGGCTGCCGGCATCGAGGACATGGGCCTGATCACGGAGCGGCGAACGCAGGGGCAGCAGGGAGGCGAGTAATGTCTGTCCATCAGCATCACGGCGCCGAACGCGTCTATAAAGCCGAAGTTCCGCAGGCCAATGCGGACATGAACATCACGCCGATGATCGACGTGCTGCTCGTGCTCCTCGTCATCTTCATGGCCGCCCTGCCGCTGTCGCAGCGCGGTCTCGACGTCAATCTGCCGGCGGAGACCAATACGCCGCAGACGGAGACGGTCAATACGCAGATCGTGTTGAGCTACTCCGCCGACAAGCAGATCTCCGTCAACAACCAGCCGGTCACGCTCCAGGACCTCGACAACCGTCTGCGCGAGATCTTCGAGGAGCGCAAGGAAAAGACGATGTTCATCATCGGCGCCGGCACGCTGCGCTACGGTGAGATCGTCCGGGTCATCGACTCGGCCAAAGGCGCCGGCGTCGAAAAGGTCGGCATCGTCACCGAAGGCATGCGCAAGGGCGGCGGCGCGGACTAAAGCCTTACGAGCGCACAAAACAAAAGCCGTCCCCTTTTTCGGGGGACGGCTTTTTTGTTTTGTACGAAACGTGACTAGAACCGCACGCGCATTCCGATCTGCGCCTGCCAGCGGGAGCGCAGGTCGTCGCGGCTGAAGCGAGTCTGCGCGCCGCGCGTGATGTTGCTCAGGTTGTAGTTGTACTTGCCCGCGGTTTCGACCGCCACCCCGGTTGGATTCGTCGTCGTCACCAGGATGTCGCTGAACGGGGTGTATTCGACCTGCCCGAGTTCGGAATCGAAGAGGTTCAGAAGATTGATCACGTCAACCGTGAACTCGGGCCGGAAGCGGCCGATTCCCACATTCACCGCGGCGCGGAAGTCGAGCGAGTGGGTGAACGGCATCCGGCACGAATTGCGCTCGACGATGCTGCCCGGAGCGAGGCCGTCGCAATCACCGCCCTCGACGAAGTTCACCAGGTCCTGATAGGTGAACCCGGACGTGACGATATTGACCTGGTCCTGCGTCGGGTAGAACAGCAGATCGTTCGTCGACGAGCCGTCCGCGTTCACGTCGACACCGAAGTTGTACGAATAGGGACGGCCGGTCTGGCCACTGTAGAACATCGACAGCAGGATGTTGGCGGCCTTCACGTCGAAGTTATACGAACCGCTCAGGACGAGGCGGTGCCGCAGGTCGAAGTTCGAGACCGCCAGCGGCGCGTCGTTGATGTTTCCAGGCGTGTAGACGTTGAGCCACGTCGAACGCGCCGTGCTGTTCGTCGTGTCGCTGATCGAGTTCGAGCGCCCGTACGAGTAGGCACCACGGGCGAACCAGCCGTCGCGGAACCGCCGCTCGAGCTGCCCGGTCACCATCCAGTTGTCGCCCTGGTCCGTGTTGCGGAGCAGGATCACGTCGCTGAACGTGCTGTTCACGCGGCCGAACACAGGCCGGCCGTCGGGCCGCGTGCCGGTCTGCACGAGATTCAGGTTGGAGTAGTTGACGTCGTTGACCGTATTCGAGAACAGCACCTCGAAATTGCCGACGATCCCCGCGAACAGGTCGCGGTCGTAGGCCAGGTTGCCGCGGACGATCGACGGGAACTGGTAGTCCGGGTCGATGACGTCGATCTCGTTGGTGCCGGCAGCGCCGACGTTCTTCGGCTGGTTATCGGGGTCCGGCGAGAATGGAACGGCGTTCGTGTCTCTGAACGGCGTCAACGTCAGGCGCCTGAACTCGATCCCGGTGTTGCCGTATTGGTTCGACAGGTAGACGAACGGGTTGCGGCCGCTGAACAGGCCGAACCCTCCGCGCACCTGCTGTCGCGGTCCGTCGCCGGTGAGGTCCCAGTTGAAGCCAGCCCGCGGAGACCAGCTGCTCGGCGACGGCACGATATCCGTGGCAAAGCCGTAGTTGGCGACCGATGCGGGGTTCGCCGTCGGCTTGTCCGGGAAGTGCGGCTTGTCCCAGCGAACACCGTAGGTCAGCGTGAACTTCGGGTGCACGCGCCACTGATCGCCGGCGTAGAAGCCGAACTGGTAGACCTTGAACCGCGCCGCCTGCTCAGGGTCGCTCGTCAGCGAGAAACCATGCTGATAGCTGCCGGCGATTCCTGCGCCGAACAGGTCCACGTTGCCGAACTCATAGTTGCCGAACAGATTCTGGATGAAGAGATTTCGGAACTTGAAGAACTCGTTGTGCGTCCCGAAGGTATATGTGTGCGACCCGCGAATCATCGTGTAGTCGTTGTGCAGCTCGAAGGTGTCCTGATCGAGCTCATTGGCGTGTGACGAGTTCTCGGTGCCGAGATTGAAATTGATGTTGTTCGGCAGTCTGACCTGGACAAACGGGAATCGATCGTCGAACGTCCGGAAATCACGAATCCGCTGATAGGTGACGCGGAATTCGTTGACCGCTGTTTTGAACCGGGAGTTCAGCTGCCCGACCGTCGAGTTGGTCTGGCTGTTCTGACGGTAGAAATTGCTTGGAAAGCGGTAGGTCGTGCTCGACTGCCCGCCGATGTCGTTGAAGCCGTCGACGTAGTTGTGGCGCACCGTCAGCTGGCTTTGCCCGAGGTTGAAGTCGGTGCGGGCGAAGACCTTGTCGTTGTCGGTCTTGCGGATCGTTTCATCGAAGCCGCCTGGATCGAACCCGTATCGACTGATGGCGATGTCGCGAATCCGCTGCGCCTCCGGCAGGAAGCCGAACGCGACGCCAGAATTGCCGGTCACCGAGAAGCCGGACGGCTGGCTCTTGCGCCCCCATTCGACGTTGCCGAGGAAGAACGCCGTGTTGCGCAGGATCGGCCCGCCGAGCGTGCCGCCGAACTGCTTGTCGTTGAAGGTGGCGATCGGACGGTTATCGATGCCGTCGCCGACCAGGCTCTGGTCTCTGAATACGTAGAAGGCCGAGCCTCTGATCTGGTTGGTGCCGCTGCGGGTAATGGCGTTGATGCCGCCGCCGGAGAACATGCCCTGCCGCACGTCGTACGGCGAGACCACGAGTTGCAGCTCCTGGATGACGTCGAAGCTGATCGGCTGCGTCTCGACGGATCCGCCAGGCGTTCCTGCGCTCGAGGCGATGCTGAACACGTCGTTGTTGACGGCGCCGTCAATCTGAATGCTGTTGTAGCGCACGTTCCGGCCGGCGACCGAGAGCGCCGAGGGGAAGTTGTCCGACGCGATCTGGTTGAAATACGGCGAGGTCCTCGCCACGTCCTGGATGCTGCGATTGATCGTCGGCAGCGATTCGATGACGATCGCCTCGATGCTCTCCGTGGCGCCGGCCTTCGAGCCGGTGAACACCGGCGTCATCTCGGCGCTGACGACGACGGTTTCCGAGACCGCCGCCAGCTGCAGGCGGACCGGGACGTCGGTTGCTTCGCCGAGGGCTACATTGATGTCGCCGATGACGGCGTTCCTGAACCCGGTGAGCGTCGCCGTCAGCTGATAAGGCCCGCCGACGCGAACGTTGAGAATCGAGAAGCGTCCGTCTCCCTGCGTCAGGCCTTCGTAAGTGGTGCCCGTCGGCGTATGGACCGCGGTGACCGTGACGCCCGGCAGCACGCCGCCCTGCGCGTCCTGGACCAGACCAGTAAGTGTTCCGGTCGTGACTGTCTGACCGTACCCGGGGCCGACCCAGGCCATCAAGGCGACGGCGACGTACAACGCCGTGCGGATGTACTTCATCGGTGAAACTCCAGAAAGAACGTGTGAATTGGATGTGGGTGGAATACGGCGCGGCGTCGCGGCCGTGAGCTGCCCGGTCGGAATTGTACAAGAAAAACGGGCCGTCTTTCCGGTCAGGACGGCCCGCCCGTTCCGCCGTTGCGTCGGCGGGACTTCGGTGTTTCGCAGCTGTGAGCCTGCGTTTACTCGGCGCCGGCGGCCCGCTGTTTGTTCCGTGTTTCGATGGCGCGCTTGTTATAGCCCTCGGCTTGTCTGATGAGATCCTGCTGGACCTTCGGATCCTTTTCAAGGAGCGCCTGGGAGCGCAGCAGCAATCCCTTGTACACCAGGGCGTCGGTGTAGTCGGGATTGAGCTGAAGGGCTTTGTCCACCGCCTGCATCCCGGCGCGCGCGTATTTCATGCGTTCGCCCTGCGAGATGGTGAAGTCTTTCTGCGCCTTCTCCCAGTAGAAGGTCGCAATCATATGGTGCGCCTCGGGGTTGTTCGGCTCCTTGCCGGCACGCGCCTCCAGCGCCTCCATCGTCTTGTCGAAAATCCCCTGGCGGTTGTAGAAGCCGGCCAGCGTCGTATAGACCGTCGGATCATTCGGCTTCATTTCGCGGGCCTTCAGCAGCAGCTTCTCGGCTTCCTCGTAGTTTCCGCTCTGCTCGTAGACGTTCGCGAGGTAGTAGTAATTGGTCGGATCGGTCGGATCCATCTCGATCATTCTGCGGAGTATCGGCTCCTGCTGCGCCGGGTCGTTCAGTTTCT
The DNA here is from genome assembly GCA_035711805.1 of Vicinamibacterales bacterium. Taxonomy (GTDB): domain Bacteria; phylum Acidobacteriota; class Vicinamibacteria; order Vicinamibacterales; family UBA2999; genus Gp6-AA40. The sequence continues at coordinate 65,795 of DASTBV010000155.1, read as the reverse complement.
CGGCGCCGTAGACCGCCACCAGGAACTGCATCGCCCGCTGCCTGGTGATAGGCGTCTGCGCCGCTTCAGCGGCCTTCTTGTAGTTCACGACCGCCTTTTCGAGAAGCTGTTCGTTCTCCGGCTCGCCCTTGCGCGAGGGCTTGTACTGGTTGTCGTAACTGTTGCCAAGGTAGAAATAGGCGTCGCCGAGCCCGGGATTCGCCGCAAGCGCCTCTTCGTACTTGGCGGCGGCCTGTTTGTAGTCCTGCCGCGTGTAGTACTTCACGGCGTCCCGCAGCGCCATCTGTCCCTTCAGGACGCCGATCTGATTGCAGGCCGACTGCGCCGCGCCCAACACAGCCACCAGTGCCAGCAAAGCCGGCTGTGACAAGAACTTCCGCATCGCAACAAACCCCCTGGAACTCATTTGTAGGAGTGCAAGCGCGCCAGTATATCGGCGCCTTTTTGGGCCCGTCAAGGCACGTTGCCGTGACTTCCGAAGCTTCTTCTCCGGTCGTCTCCGGACCTCCGGCTGGTCCGGCTATCATGAGTTTAGACACCGGTTTTCATGATTCGCTTCGAAACACTGCTCGAAAAAGTGCGGAGTTACAGCCCCGAGGCCGACCTCGAGCTGCTCCGCCGCGCCTACGTCTTCTCGGCGCTCGAGCATAAGGGCCAGATCCGCCATTCCGGGGAGCCGTATCTGGTCCATCCGCTCGAAGTGGCGGATTTTCTCGCCGACATGAAGCTCGACGTTGCCGCGGTCGCCGCAGGCCTCCTCCACGACGTCGTCGAGGACACCCTGACCACTCCGGAACGCATTGAAGAGCTGTTCGGCGTCGAAATCGCGCACATCGTCGAGGGTGTCACCAAGATCGGCGCGATCCCCTTTTCCTCGAGCGAGGAACGGCAGGCCGAGAACTTCCGCAAGATGCTCCTGGCGATGGTGGATGACATCCGGGTGATCCTGGTCAAGCTCGCCGATCGCCTCCACAACATGCGCACCCTCCACCATCTGCCCGAGGAGCGCCGCGTCAAGATCGCCCAGGAAACGCTCGATATCTACGCCCCGATCGCCAACCGCCTCGGCATGAGCAAGGTCAAGAACGAGCTGGAGGAACTGGCGTTCAAGTACCTCGAGCCGAAAGCCTACGAGGGCCTCCGCGCCAAGGTCGAGGCGAAGCGAAAGACCGCCGAGGCCGTGATCGACGAGCTGACACGCACCATCAGCGCCCGGCTGCAGAACGCGCAGGTGCCGGTGATCAAGCTGGATGGACGCATCAAGCGCCTCTACAGCATCCATCTCAAGCTCAAACGGCAGAAGATCGACCTCGAGCGGGTGTACGACTTCGTCGCGCTGCGGGTCATCACGCAGTCCGTCAAGGACTGCTATGCCGCGCTCGGCATCATCCACCAGACCTGGTCTCCGGTTCCCGGCCGCATCAAGGACTTCATCGCCATGCCGCGGCCGAACGGCTATCAGTCGCTGCACACGTCGGTGATCAGCGAGCATGGCTTTCCACTGGAAGTGCAGATCCGCACCGAGGAAATGCATCGCCGCGCCGAGGAAGGGATCGCGGCGCACTGGAAATACAAGGAGGGACGCGTCGGCGACCACCACGACGAGCGGTACTTCCAGTGGATGCGGCAGCTCCTCGAGGTCCAGCAGGAAGTGCGCGATCCGCAGGAGTTCCTGCAGAACCTCAAAATCGACCTTTATCCGCAGGAGGTCTACATCTTCACGCCGAAAGGCGAGGTGCGATCGCTGCCGCGCGGGGCGACCGCCGTCGACTTCGCGTACACCGTTCACACCGACGTCGGCAATCAGTGTGTCGGCGCCCGCATCAACGGGCGGATGGTTCCGCTCCGCACGCGCCTGCAGAACGGCGACATCGTCGAAATCGTCACGCAGTCGGGCCACAAGCCGAGCCGCGACTGGCTCACGTTCGTCGTCACGTCGCGGGCGCGCAGCAAGATCAGGCACGTGCTGCAGGGAGAGGAGCGTGTTCGCAGCATCGAGCTTGGCCGGCGGCTGTTCGACAAGGAGGCGCGCCGGTTCGGCTTGAATCCCGGCACGATCCTCGAGAGCACCGAACTGTCGAAGTTCGCGTCCGAGTACGGCGCCCGCACCTCCGAAGAGCTTCTCGCGCACATCGGCTATGGAAAGCTGTCGGCCCGCACGGTCCTGCAGAAGTCCGTTCCCGCCGAGCTGAAGGAACGGGCGCCGGATTCCGCTGTCGTGTCCGTCGTCAAACGCGTGCTGCGCCCCGGCGGTGCCGCGGACAAAATCAAGGTGCGCGGCACCGACGACGTGATGGTGTTTCGCGCAAAGTGCTGCAATCCGATCCGCGGCGAGAAGATCGTCGGCTACATCACGCGCGGCAAGGGCGTCTCCGTTCACGCCGCGAGCTGCACGAACGTGCTGAACCTGATGTTCGATCCCGAGCGCCGAATCGACGTCGAGTGGGATCAGGCGGGCGGCGAGGCGCCCTACACCGTCCGGCTGACGATGCAGGTCGAGGATCGCAAGGGGATGCTGGCCGAGATCAGCGCCAAGGTGTCGGACATCAACACCAACATCACCAACATGCAGGCGCGCACCGGCGACGATCAGCAGGCGCGGATCGATATGACGGTGGAGATCCGTGACCTGAAGCACCTCGACAAGGTGATCAAGTCAATCAAGGGCGTCCAGGGAGTAATAGGAGTAGAACGGACTGCGAGGGCGTAATTAACTCGATGCTGCATTCTGCATTACGGGATTACCGCGATCGCATCGACTTCGATCCGCACGTCGCGCGGCAGCCTGGCGACCTGCACGGTCGCGCGCGCCGGCGGCGGATCGACCAGGTAGCGGGCGTAGACCTCGTTCATTGCTCCGAAGTCGTTCATGTCGGCGAGGTACACCGTCGTCCGGACGACGTGCTCGAATCCCAGGCCGGCGGCTTTCAGCAGCGCAGATAGATTCCGCATCACCTGCTCGGCCTCGGCGGTGATGCTGCCCGACACCAGCTCGCCGGTGGCAGGATTGATCGGTATCTGGCCGGAGATGAAGAGGAGATTGCCCGCGCGGACGGCGGGCGAGTAAGCGCCCATCGCCTTCGGGGCATCGGGCGCGGAAATCGCCTGTCGCACTCAGGCCGCCTTGGTGACCTTGCCGCCGCGGAGGCACCGCGTGCAGACGCGGATCCGCTTGGTTGCTCCCTTGACGATGGCGCGCACCGTCTGGAGATTCGGCTCGAAACGGCGCGGCCCCACGTTGTGGGCGTGGGACACCGTTCGACCTACCACGGGGCCCTTGCCGCAGACTTCACATCGCTTTGCCATGAATTCCTCGAAAGCTACAAACCAAGGATTCTATCAGGTCACGGAAGGACGATCGAGCTGGCGCTCTTCCGCTCTTCGGTCCGCTCCTCGGCATTCCCTGATCGACCGCCGGCGGCCCTGTTCAACCGGTCGACCTGAAGCAGCCGTCCCATGAGCGTGAGGTAGGCATTGGCGGCGCCATCGGCGTGCGTCCGCGCCTCACGCGCGCCGTGTTCGATCGCCCGCAACACGACCGATATCTCGTGGTCGAAGATCTTCGCACCCTGGGCGCGCATCCCGTCGAGCATGGCTTTGAGGTCGGCGGCAAGGCGGCGGCCCACCATTGATCCTGCGGTGTGTTCGTAAATCACTCCCCGCGCCGCCGTTTCGAACGTCGCCGCCAGCGAGCCTGCCGCGTCTGCGACATCGTCGTCGTTCAGCACCGCGAAACCTTCCGGGGTGTGCCGCGCGATTGCCGTCTGAAAGAAAAAAAAGAGCTGGTGCTGCCGCTCGGTCAGCCCGCGAATGGTCGGCAGAAGCACCGCGACATCGCGCTCCTGCTGGCGTTTCACGACCGCCGCCGGATGCTCGCGTGCGGCGGCAAGATGCGGGCAGTCCTGCGGACAGTTGATCTCCACCAGGCGCTTCGTCGCGCAGCACACGGTGCAGATCGTCTGTCCCAGCGCCGGGCAGGCGCGACGCCCCTTGCGCTGATTACAAACTGGACATGCCATGTCCCAGCTTCGCATACGTCTTCGCTGGTGGGCAATCTGTGGGTACGGCGCGACGATCGAGCAATTTGCCCGTATAATCCAGCGCAAATCATCACAATTTCACCGGAATACGGTTTGCAGCCCGCTGTTTCTGCACGGACGGAGGACTATGGCCGACGCGTTATTTCGGAGTGAGTCGCCGACAGAATTCTTCCGCGAGCTCGTGGAATCGGCGATGCAGAATCAGCGCGTGTCCGCTCACGAGCTGACGTCCTTCTATGTGGTCAATCTGCTCGCCGGGTTCGTGCAGGGCGACTCGCACCCGGGCGATCAGCCGCTTGGCGCTCGCTTCGTTCGCGCACTGCAGACGGCGGGCATGGCGCAGCGGGATGGCCTTCGCAGCGTCGGCGACCAGTCGCTCTTCATCACCGGGTTCTTCGCCGACAGCCTCAATCGCAGCCTCGTCGACGTCGACTACTACATTCACCTTGGCGAGCTGGCGTATCGCTCGCTCGCCCGGAACGGGGATCGGACGCTCGGCGACGTGTTCGACGAGCTCTCGGACAAGTTCACCACCTTCGTGGATGTCCTCGGCGAGGTGAGCGAACGCACCTCGATCTCTTCGAACGCAGACGTTCTCCGCCTCTACGAGAAATGGCTGCGCACCGGCAGCCGCCGAAGCGGTGACCTGCTCGTGGCGCGCGGAATCGTTCCAAACGCGTCAATAAGCACTCGATTTGTCCAGTAGTCGATATACGGACATTGTGCCTATAAATCGACACTAATTTTGCGCGGTTTAACCATGGCCCCAGGCACTCCTGACCATGGGCATGACGGATTTTGCGTCCTCTGTAGTGGACGAACGCCGTGAAAACCTATTGGCCCACGTCGGCGTCTAAGATTCACATAACGGGTCGTGCGGGCGGGAGTTCGACGGACAGTCTACCTAAATTACCGGCGATAAAGAGCTTAGCCGTTATCGGTAGGAACCACAGGCTCAGCGTCTTTCCTGGTCGGAATCGTTCGGCTGAACCCCCCCGTCATCGACGTTTATAACGGCACTTTCATTGCATCTATCACGCGCATCAAATTGGCGACGGCCTCATAGGCGGCGCGAAGGGAGCGGCAGGGATCATGGCGACGACAACTAAGACGAAGGGGGCGGCGAAGAACCGCTATAACGAGCTGAAGAAGATGCTCGAGGAACGCCGCCGCGAACTGCTGAGCGAGGTTCAGGGCCGGATGCGCGACGTGCGTTCGGAGGGCAACAAGGACCGCGATGTGCTGGATCAGGGCGAGAGCTCCGAAGTCGACATCCAGGAGGACATCGAGTTCGCGCTCATCCAGATGAAGTCCGAGACCCTGACGAAGATCGACGCGGCGCTCCGCCGCCTTGAAGAGGGGACCTACGGCGACTGTTTCGAGTGCGGCGACCAGATCTCCGAGGCTCGCCTTCGCGCATTGCCGTTTGCGGTCCGCTGCAAGGACTGCGAGGAAGCGCGCGAGACGGCCGAGCAGCGCGAGCGCGCGCTGGCGAAGCGCGGCTCGTCCGGGCTCTTCTTCGACATGTCGAACTGACGCTGTCTCCCGGAACGCCTTAGCGGCGTTCCTCGGGTCTACCGGAACGGCTTAACGCCGTTCCTTTAGGGTCTGCCGGAATACCGGCGCGGAACTCCCAACGTCCTGTCATCTGCTCACCGGCCGTGAGAAGGTGACCGGGGTTGGGAGTTTTTTTCTGCGCCCCGCCGATTCCCCTTTGACGGCCATCGCCAATCAGGAGAGGATTCCCGCCATGAGCGATCGCGACGAGACGCTGGATCTCGAAGAGCTGTCTGCCGGCGATCGTCCGATTGCGGTTCCGGATGAGCTGCCGATCCTGCCGCTTCGCGACACCGTCCTGTTTCCCAATTCCTTCATGCCGCTCGCGGTGGCGCGCGAGAGCTCCGTTCGCCTGATCGACGAAGCCATCTCACAGGGCAAGCTGATTGGTGTCTTCACGCAGCGCGACGCGTCGGTCGAGGAACCGCAGCAGGCCGACCTCTTCGAAGTCGGCACGGCGAGTCTGATACACAAGATGTTCAAGCTGCCCGATGGCAGCCTGCGCTTGATCGTGCAGGGGCTCGAACGGCTGCGGCTAGACGAGGTCAGGGAGACGCGGCCGTACCTCCGCGCGCGTGTGACGCCCGCCGTCGAGGCGCTCCGTGACGACGATCGTCTGGAGATTGATGCCCTCCTCCGGAATATCAAAACGAACTTCCAGCAGGTGGTCTCGCTCTCGCCGCTGCTGTCCGACGATCTGCAGACGCTGGCGGCGAATATCGCCGAAGCAGGGCGGCTGGCCGACTTCATCGCCTCGAGCCTTACCACGATTGCCACACCCGTCAAGCAGGAGGTTCTCGAAACGCTCGACGTCCGCGCGCGTATGGATGCGCTCAACAGGATCCTGATCAAGGAGCTCGAAGTCCTCGAGCTCGGGTCGAAGATTCAATCGCAGGTCCAGTCGGAAGTCGGCAAGAACCAGCGCGAATACTTCCTTCGCGAGCAGCTGAAGGCGATTCAGAGAGAGCTGGGCGAGGGCGACGATCAGACCAAGGAAATCGAAGAGCTGCAGCAGAAGATCGACGCCGCCGGCATGCCGGACGCGGTCAGGAAAGAGGCGCAGCGCGAGCTCGATCGTCTGGCGAAGATGCCCGTGGCAGCGGCCGAGTACACGGTGTCGAGGACGTACCTGGACTGGCTGGTGATGCTGCCGTGGCAGAAGCGGACCGATGAGGTGATCGATCTGCCGAAAACGAAGCAGACGCTCGACGCGGACCACTCGGGCCTGGAAAAAGCGAAGGACCGCATCCTCGAATACCTCGCGGTTCGCAAGCTCAATCCAACCGTCAAAGGGCCGATCCTCTGTTTCGTCGGTCCTCCGGGTGTGGGCAAGACGTCCCTGGCGCGCTCGATCGCGCAGTCACTTGGGCGCAAGTTCGTCCGCGTGTCGCTCGGCGGGATGCGCGATGAGGCGGAGATCCGCGGGCATCGCCGGACGTACATCGGCGCGCTCCCCGGGCAAATCCTGCAGGGTATGCGGCGCGCCGAGTCCAGGAACCCGGTGTTCATCCTCGACGAAATCGACAAGCTGGGATCAGACTTCCGCGGCGACCCGGCGTCAGCGCTGCTCGAGGTGCTCGACCCGGAGCAGAACAATACCTTCCGCGATCACTATCTCGATGTGCCGTTCGATCTGTCCGAGGTGCTCTTCATCACAACCGCGAACGTGCTGGATCCCGTGCCGCCTGCGCTTCGCGACCGGATGGAGGTCCTCGAGATTCCCGGCTACACCGAAGAGGAGAAGCTGGCCATCGCGCGCGAACACCTGGTGCAGAAGCAGATCGCGAATCATGGGCTGACGCCGGAGCAGGTCACCATCAGCGACGATGCCCTGCGCACGGTGATTCGGGGCTACACGCGCGAGGCCGGTGTCCGCAACCTGGAGCGCGAAATCGCCGCACTCTGCCGCAAGGCGGCGCGCAAACGCGCCGAGGGCGACGAATCGCCGCTGACGATCACCCCGGCCGTTGTCGTCGGCATGCTCGGCGCGCCGACCTTCATGGACGAGGAAATCGAAGAGCGCACCAAGGATCCGGGCGTGGCCATCGGCCTCGCCTGGACGCCGGCCGGCGGAGACGTGCTCTTCGTCGAAGCCTCGCGGATGGCCGGTACCGGATCGTTGACGCTGACGGGTCAACTCGGCGAGGTGATGAAGGAGTCGGCCCGTGCCGCGCTGTCGTGGTTCCGTGCGCACGCGTCGACCTACGGCGCCGATCCCGATTTCTTCAAGAACGCGGAGATCCATCTGCACGTACCCTCGGGAGCCATTCCGAAGGACGGACCGTCCGCCGGCGTCACCATCGCCACCGCGCTGGCATCCGAGCTGACGCGCCGTCCGGTGCGCGGCGACATCGCGATGACCGGGGAGATCACGTTATCGGGCCGCGTGTTGCCGGTCGGCGGCATCAAGGAAAAGGTCCTGGCCGCCCGGCGCATCGGCATCCGTGAGGTGATCCTGCCGCGTCCGAACGAAAAGAACGTCAACGAGGACCTCACGGACGAACTGCGCCGTGACATGACGATCCACTACGTCCAGACTGTCGACGAGGTGTTGCTGCTGGCGCTGACCCCGGTGCAGAAGGCACCGGGCGATCGGCGGGCAAGCAGGCGCGTGCCGCCGGCTATCCAGTAGGTCGTTGGTCGTTGGTCGTTCGTAGTAGTTGCTAGTCGCTAGTTCGTAGGGCACCCCTTCAGGGGTGCCTGGATTCCAGCAGCGCGAGCCCGGCAACCGTTTTCAGATCAATGATCTCGCCAGCCGCAATCATCTGCCGCAGTGTCTCCCGGCTGAACGCCTGCGTCTCGATGTCCTCGTCCTCGTCCGGGCGAGCGGTTTCGTCGGCCTTCGGGTCGCGGAGCCCGTCGGCGCGGAAGAAATTCATCTCCTCATCGCAGTAACCTGGCGTCGGGAAAAACGATCCGAGCGGCGTCAGGCGCGCGGGTACGAGACCCACTTCCTCCTGACACTCGCGCCGCGCGGCGTCGGCCGCGTCTTCGGACGCCTTCAAGCTACCGGCGGGAAGCTCCCATGCGAAGCGGCCGATGGCATGGCGGTATTGCCTGACGAGGATGATCTCGCCGGCAGCAGTGACCGGGATGATGACCACCGAACCCGGGTGTCTGACGATGTCGGCGTTCAGCTCGCTGCCGTTGGGCAGTCTCACCGTCTCGACTTGAACAGTGAAGATCCGGCCCTGGTAAACGCGGCGGATCTCGCGGGGGACGATTGGCTTATTCATCACGGTCAGCCCAGCCCGGCAGGTCGTTCAGCACCGCGGTCAGATCCGCCGCAAGTGGAGCGATGAATTCGAGACGGCGGCCGTCCCGGGGATGTTTGAACACGAGTCGCGCGGCGTGCAGGAACGGCCGCTCGAGCCGCTGCACCGCGCGAATGTCGCCGGCGACGCGCCGGTGAACGCCGCCGTAGAGCGCATCGCCGACGATAGGGTGGCCGATGGCGCTCAAGTGCACGCGGATCTGATGCGTGCGCCCGGTGTGAATCGCGACCTGGCAGAGCGTCAGCCCGGGGAGGTGATGCGCGCGCGTGATGCGCGTCACCGCTTCGCGTGCGTGCCTGGCGCGTGAGGACATCTTCTGCCGGTTCGAGGGATCCCTCCCGATTGCGGCGTCGATCCGCCGTCCCGCCTGTACGACGCCCCACACGAGCGCGATGTACTCCTTCTCGATCTCGCGGTCGTGAAACTGACGTGCCAGCTCCTGATGTGAGGCGTCGTTCTTCGCAACGACCATCACCCCGGACGTACCACGATCGAGCCGATGGACGATGCCCGGTCGCCGTTCACCGCCGATGCCGCTGAGATCGTCCATGTGGTGCAGCAGCGCGTTGACGAGCGTGCCCGAGGCGTGGCCGGCGCCGGGGTGCACCACCATTCCCGCCGGCTTGTTCAGGACCGCGAGGTCAGGGTCCTGATACAGGATGTCGAAATCCAGCGGTTCCGGCTCGACCTCCGACGGTCGTGGCGCGGGAACGTCAACCTCGATCCGGTCTCCACCGTGAACGATGGTGTTCGGCTTGACGGCGACAGTCCCGCCAACGCGCACGCAGCCGTCCGCAATCAGCCGCTGAAGCCGCGATCGCGAGTGGTCGGCAAGCATCGAGACCAGCACACGATCGAGCCGCTGACCGTCGGAGTCGGCGGGGACCTCGAACTCGAACGCCACGGATCTGTGCGGTTATGCGGCCATGCGGCGGGGCTTCCGGGCCTGATCGGGTTCGACGGGGGCGCGGCGAGACAGCCAGACCAGCATGATCAGGCTGAGCGGCGCGAGCACGACCGAAATGAACTGCGACGTCGAGAACATTCCGAACACGGTGCCGCGCGGATCGCCCCGGTAGATCTCGATGACGTAGCGCGAGACCGCATACAGAAACATGTAAGACCAGAAGGTCCGTCCAGCAAACCGGCGCCCGCGCCGTTCCGTGGCGAGCAGGAGTGCCAGGATCATCAGCGACGCACCCGCCTCGTATATCTGCGTGGGATGCAGCGGGATGCCGAGCGGAGTCCCGACGTTTGCCGCCGCCAGCGGGTTGGTGAACACGATCGCCCACGGCATGTCGGTCGGCTTGCCGTAGCAGCAGCCCGCGGCCAGGCATCCGAGCCGTCCTGTGACATGGCCGAGGGCGATGCCGGGCGCGAACACGTCGCACGTCGTCCAGAAGGGCAGGCGGTGACGATGGATGTACCAGAAGGCAACGCCGACGGCGAGCAGCAGCCCACCGTAGAACACTCCGCCGAGGCGGGCGAGGTTCAGCAGTTCACGCGGGTTCCTGAACTGATCGAAGTCCACGACGAGCAGGAGCAGCTTGGCCCCGACGAGCGCGGCAATGATGATGTAAATGCCGAGGTCGAGCACCCGGTTCGGGTCCAGCCCCCACTTTTTTGCCCGCCACATCGCCAGGCGCAGTCCCAGCAGGTACGACGCCGCCAGCAGGACGCCGTAGGTATAGACGGTGAACGGTCCGACCTTAAACAGCTCTGGATACACGTGTCCGTCCGAGGCCAAGCAGCTCGAGGATCATCAGTGCCACGCCGATGGAAATCGCCGAGTCTGCGACGTTGAATGCCCAGAAGTGCCAGCCACCGCGGTAGAGGTCGACGAAGTCGAGGACGTAGCCGGCGGTGACCCGGTCGATGAGGTTGCCGGCGGCGCCGCCGATGACCAGCGTCAGGCCCACGCGTGTCAGCACCTGGCTGCGCTCGAGCTTGACCGCGTAGAGTGTGAGGCCGATCAGCGCAGCGGTCGCCACGCAGGCGAGCAACGCCGTCTTGAACGGGAAATCCACACCGTTGAGAAACCCGTACGCCGCGCCCGTATTGTGCACGCGCGTCAGATCGAAGAATCCCGGAATGACCGTGACGCTTTCGTGCAGCATCAGGCGGCTTCGCACCATTGCCTTGACGATCTGGTCGAATACCACGACCGCCACAGCCACGAGGAGTTGCACGCGGGTGGACATCAGGCCGCGCTCAAGGCGTCGCGACAGCGATCGCAGACGCCTTCCCACTCCGGCTCAGCGCGGACACCAGCGACGAACCGCCAGCACCTGGCACACTTCACCCCCGGTGCCTTCTCGATGGCCACCTGGACATCGTCGCCCTCACCGGCCGGCCCGAGATGCAGGGCGACAGCGGAGACGTTGAAGAGCATCGGCAGGTGCTGCTCGTGCATCTCGAGAAGCTCGCCGACCGGCCCCCGGGCGGTGATCACGACCCGCGCGCTCAGCGAGTTCCCGATTATCTTGTCCTTTCGCTTCTCCTCGAGCGCACCGTTCACCGTTTCGCGAACGGCGAGCAGACGTTCCCAGGTGGCAACCACGTCCGGATTGGCGAGATGGCCGACAGCCGGGAAGTCTTCCAGGTGAACCGAGACGCCGCGTTCGCCGGGTAAGTGCCGCCACAAGTCGTCCGCGGTGACCGGCAGGATTGGCGCCAGCAGCCTCGCCAGTCCGTCGCAGATGATGAACATCGCCGTCTGCGTCGAGCGGCGCTCGTGTGAGCGCGGGCTGAGCGTGTACATCCGGTCCTTCGTGACATCCACGTAAAACGCGCTCAGGTCCACGGTCATCAGCGTGTTCAGACTCTGCGTGACGGTCGAGAAATCGTACTCGTCGTACGCGCGCAGCATCCGCTGCGCGGCTTCGGCGTATCGTGCGAGCGCGAAGCGGTCTACGGCGTCGAGGCGGTCGAGGGGCAGCGCATCGGCAGCCGGATTGAAGTCATAGAGGTTTGCCGCCAGGATCCGGCACGTGTTCCGAAGCTTCCGGTAGACGTCCACGACGCGAGTCAGGATTTCCTTGCTCACGCGCAGGTCCTCCGTGTACTCGCTCATCGCGACCCACAGCCGCAGGATTTCGGCGCCACTCTCCTTGATCACGTCCTGCGGGGCGATGGCGTTTCCCACCGACTTCGACATCTTCCGGCCTTCGAGGTCGATCAGGAATCCATGCGTCAGCACCTCGCGATACGGCGGGCGGCCACGGGTCGCCAGCGCCACCAGCAGCGAGCTCTGGAACCAGCCACGATGCTGATCGCTGCCCTCGACGTACAGGTCCGCCGGCCAGCCGAGCTCCGGCGATCTCGCCAGCACTGCTTCGTGGCTCGAGCCGGAATCGAACCAGACGTCCAGGATGTCGCGCTCGCGCTCAAAGGAAGCGCCGCCGCATGACGGACAGGTCAGGCCCGGCGGCACGAACTCCTCGACTGGTCGTTCGTACCACGCGTCCGCGTTGTATCGCTCGAACACCGTGGCTGCCAGGTCGATCAACTCCGTGGTCAGGAGCGCCTCGCCGCAGGCCGTGCAGTCGAGCGCAGGGATCGGTACACCCCACGCGCGCTGACGGGAGATGCACCAGTCCGGCCGGTTGGTCACCATGTTGAAGATGCGGTCCCGGCCCCAGGCCGGGACCCACTTCACCTCGTGGTCAATGGCGCGGCGTGCCGCCTCCCGCAGCGTCCGCCGCTGGCCATCCGCACCGGCAATTGCGGCCTCGCCGTCCAGGCGAACGAACCACTGCGACGTCGCCAGAAAGATCACCGGATTGTGGCAGCGCCAGCAGTGCGGGTACTGGTGGGACAACGATTCCCGATGCCAGAGACGGCTGCGTTCGTGCAATGCCTCCTCGACTTTCGGGTTTGCGTCGAACACGCGCTGGCCGGCAAACAATTCGACCGAGTCGAGAAAATGGCCCCCTGGTCCGACTGGCGCGTAGATGTCCAAGCCGTACTTTTTCCCGGTCAGAAAGTCGTCCGCGCCGTGGCCCGGCGCGGTATGAACCGCACCTGTGCCTTGTTCGAGCGTGACGTAATCCGCCAGGACCGCGACTGAATCGCGCTCGTACAGAGGATGGCGGAACCTGAGACCCTCCAGCGTTTCACCCTTCATGCGCGCGATCGGTTCGCCGAATGGCCGCTTGATGGTCTGCGCGACCGTCGCCGCCAGGCCTTCGGCGACGATGACAACGCGGCCGTCGACGTCATACGCCGCATAGTCCAGTTCGGGATGAAACGCGATTGCCAGATTCGACGGAATCGTCCACGGCGTTGTCGTCCAGATGAGTACCGAGACATCGCGTCCAGCGAGCGCCGGCGCGCGAGCTGCCAGATCCGCTGCACTTGCCGCGCTGAGCGGGAACTCGACGTAGATCGACGGCGAGGTGTGATCGTCGTACTCGACCTCCGCCTCGGCGAGCGCCGTCCGGCAGTGAATGCACCAGTGAACAGGCTTCTTGCCTTTGTAGACCAGCCCGCGCTCGACGAACTTGCCGAGCGATCGGGCGATGTCCGCCTGGTACTGCGCATTCATGGTCAGGTAGTAGTGGGACCAATCGCCGAAGACCATCAGCCGCTTGAACTCCGCGGTCATCACATCGATGTACCGGCCGGCGTATTCACGACAGGCGCGGCGAATGTCGGCGATGGACATATCGCGCTTCTTCGGTCCAAGCTCCCGGTCCACTTTCAACTCGATCGGCAGGCCGTGGCAGTCGTACCCTGGCTTGTACGGCACGTCGAAACCGGCCATCGTCCGGGACTTGATGACGATGTCCTTCAGGATCTTGTTGAGGGCGGTGCCGAGGTGGATCTGGCCGTTGGCATACGGCGGACCGTCATGAAAGACGAACTTCGGCGCGCCGCGGCGCTTTTCGCGAATTCGTCCGTAGAGGTCCATTGCCTCCCACCGGGCGATCGCCTCGGGCTCAGCGGTCTGGAGGTTGGCCTTCATCGGAAAACCTGTCCGTGGCAGGTTTACCGTCTCTTTCCACTCGGGCATAAACCTCAATGGTATCGCGCGGGACCCGGCTCTGCCTGCCTGCATGCCTATAATTCGCTGATGGACGTACGGGAGCAGTTCCTCGACAACGGCCTGCGCGTCCTGATCCAGGAGGTGCACACCGCACCGCTCGCCTCCGTCTGGTGCTGGTACCGCGTCGGCTCGAAGGACGAGCGTCCGGGCCTGACCGGCGTCTCGCACTGGGTCGAGCACATGAACTTCAAGGGGACAACCAACATCCCCCGCGAGAAGGTCAAAGGCATCATCGAGCAGTACGGCGGCTATTGGAACGGCTACACCTGGATCGACCAGACCACCTACACGGAAACGGCCACGCACGACGCCCTCGATCACATGCTGTTCATCGAATCGGAACGCATGGCGAACTGCCTGTACGACCCCGCGGATGTCGAATCCGAACGTACGGTGATCATCTCGGAGCTACAGGGCGGCGAAAACGATCCCGAACAGCTGCTCGACCAGGAATTGACGGCGGCGGCGTTTCACGCGCACCCGTATCGTCACCCGACCATCGGATGGCTCGGCGACCTGCAGACGATGACGCGCGACGATCTGTACGGCTATTACCGTCAGCATTACGTTCCCAACAACGCGACTCTCGTCATCGTCGGCGCCGTAGACGCGGACGAGGCAATGAGGAGCGCCGAGAAGCAGTTCGGAAATATCGCGCCGGGCGCGTTATCGAAGTCGCGCTATACCCAGGAGCCACCGCAGCTCGGAGAGCGGCGGTTGACGATTGCCAAAGAGGGGACGACTGCGTACCTGAAGGTCGCGTACCACGCGCCTGCCGCCACGGATCCCGACTTCTTTGCGTTGCTGGTCCTCGACAGTGTCCTCACGGGCGCCAAGGGCCTGAACCTCTGGGCGAGTTTCCGGACGCCGCCGCCGCAGCGGAGCGCCCGGCTCTATCAGGCGCTGGTCAACAGCGGGCTGGCATCGGCAGTGAGCGGCGGGATCGTGCCGACGCAGGATCCTTTTCTCTACACGATTTCCCTGACGGCCACCGAAGGAACGTCACTCGATGTGCTGGAGGAGCGTGTCCTGCAGGTCGTGGAAACCGTGCGCACGGGAGGTGTGACTCCGCAGGAGCTCGCGAAAGCAAAGACGCAGCTCCGCGCGCGACTCGTGTTCGAACAGGACAGCGTCTCCAACATCGCCCACCAGCTCGGTTTCTTCGCGACAATCGCGGACTGGCGCTTTTTCCCGTCGATTCCCTCCAGCGTCGATGCGGTCGCGCTCGAGGACGTCGCCAGGGTCGCCGCCGCGCGTTTCACGGCTGCCAACCGGATCATCGGCCGGTTCCAACCGCATGCCGATTGATCACCAGCCGAACACCCGTTCGGCGCTCGCCGGCGCGCCGCCCGCAGGACGCCGGGGACGCGGGCTGTCGCCGACGCGACATGTGCTGCCGAACGGCCTGACCGTTCTCGCCAAGGAAACACGAACGACCCCGGCGGTCACCATTCATGCAGGGTTCCATGGCGGAACGGCGTACGACCCGCAGGATCTCTCCGGGCTCGCACATTTCGTCTCGAAGACAATCGATCGAGGGACCGAATCGCGCACGGGAGATCAAATCGCGGAGGAGTTGGACAGCCGCGGCGTGTCACTCACGGTTGCCGTGAACCGTCACGCGATGTGGCTGGTCTGCACGTGCCTGGCGGAGGACTTCGAGCGGATTCTGGCGCTTGTGGGCGATATCGCGATCCGGCCGGCCTTTCCGGCGGGCGAAGTCGAGACGCGGCGCGGCGAGATCGTCACGCTGCTCCGTCAGGACCAGGACAACCCCGCCACCGTCGCCATGGAAACGATGATGCGGGCGTTGTATGGAGACGCGCACGCGTACGGGCGGCCGATACGTGGAACGCTGGAGACGGTCGAGCGGATCACGATGGACGATCTCCGGCGGTTCCATCGCGCCCGCTTCGCGCCGCAGTCGCTGTCGCTGGCGCTTGTCGGCGACGTTGAAGCCGACCGGGCCGTTGCGGCCACTGCGTCGGTATTTGGGGAATGGCAGGCGGAGGCCCCGGCTGCGATGAGCGTCGTGGACGTCGAGCCCCGCGGCGAGCGCCGTACGACGGTTCTACCGATGATGAACAAGGCCCAGGCCGACGTCGCCTACGGGTTCGTGACGATCCGCCGCGACGATCCGCGTTATTACGCGTACTGGATCATGAACAACATTCTCGGCCAGTACGCGCTTGGGGGTCGCCTCGGGGACAGCATCCGCGAGCGTCAGGGGATGGCGTACTACACGTTCAGCTCATTCGACGCCAGCGTCGCGGCCGGCCCACTGGTGATTCGGGCCGGCGTCAGCCCGGCGAATGTCGAACGCGCCGTCGCCTCAATCGATCTCGAACTGTCGAGGTTTTCGGCCGATGGTCCGGCCGACAGGGAGCTGGCCGAATCGAAGCAGTATCTGATTGGATCGATGCCGCGAACCCTCGAGACGAACGTCGGCATTGCGACGTTCCTTCAGACCGCGGAACTGTTCGGTCTCGGTCTCGATTACGACGTGCGGCTGCCGGCTCTGCTGGCCGAGGTCAGCCGCGACCAGGTGCACGAGGCGGCGCGCGCCACGCTCGATCCCTCGCGCGCGACGGTCGTCGTCGCCGGCCCGTACTCCGGCGCGCTGCAGTGACGGCCCGCGCGCGAGCGTCAGGTCTTCCAGCCGCGGTTTTCTTCGACGTCGATTTCACGCTCATTTACCCGGGTCCGACGTTCCAGGGCGAGGGGTACCAGCGGTTCTGCGCCAGCCACGGCATCGCCGTGGAGCCCGCGCGCTTCGGTCATGCCGTCCGTGCCGCCTCGGTCATCCTCGACGCGCAGCAGGAGCACGTCTACGACGGCGAAATCTTCGTGCGCTATACACGGCGCATTATCGAGGAGATGGGAGGGGCCGGGCCGGCGCTGGACGCGTGTGCCCGCGAGATATATGACGAGTGGGCGGCCTGTCATCACTTTCATCTCTACGACGACGTCGCCCCGGTGCTGCGTGAGCTGGCGAGGCGCGACATCAAGATCGGACTGATCTCGAATTCACACCGGTCGCTGGCGTCCTTCGAGCAGCATTTCGAGCTGGAGGGATTAATCAGCGCGGCGGTCTCTTCAGCCGAGCATGGGTATCTGAAGCCGCATCCGAGCATCTTCCAGGCGGCGTTACAGCTTGCGGGAGTCCGGCCTGAAGAGTCGGTGATGGTGGGCGACAGCCTGCCGCACGACATCGAAGGAGCTCTCAGCGTCGGGATGCGCGGGGTGCTCGTCCATCGAGGCGAGGGTCTGCCCGAGACCGTCGCAGGCGTGCCGGTCATTCGCACAATGGCCGAACTACCTTCTTTGATCTTCTAGCGCGTCTTCCGATCGTGAGGCGCAACCGGGATCCGGTCTCAACCAGGCGGCCAGCCAAGTCCGCGTCCGGCCAGCAAATGAAGATGGATGTGAAACACGGTCTGGCCCGCGTCCCGGTTGCAGTTCAGGACGGTCCGGTAGCCGCGCTCCGCGTAGCCGTTCTGTTTCGCGAGCGCCGCCGCTCGCCGGAACATCAGACCGATCAGCCCATCGTCGCCCGGCGTCAGGTCGTTCAGCGTGGCGATGTGCCGCCGCGGCACGATCAGCACGTGAAGGGGCGCCTGCGGATTGATGTCCTTGAAGGCGACGAGGTCGCGATCGGCATGGACCAGGTGGCCGGGAATTTCGCCCGCGATGATTTTGCAGAAGAGGCAGTCGCTCATCGGCGTTGAATGATAGCGGTACGCGCCAGGCCCTGCAGATCCGCTCGCGTCCGGTCCACGAACAGGTTCGGCTGTCTGGATGCCAGCTCGCGCACCTCGTCTTCCTGCCCGAAACCGAATTCCATGACGAGCCAGCCGCCTGGACGGAGCGCCTGTGACGCGGTTGTCAGCACCGCGTCGATGTGCTCGAGACCCGAAGCGCCGCCGAAGAGCGCGACGTGGGGCTCCTGCAGCACGTCGGGTGAGAGTCCCCGTTTGTCGATTGTCCGCACGTAGGGCGGGTTCGCGGTGATCACATCGAACGTACCGTGGACGCCATCGAGGTACGGCGTGCAGACGAAGTGAATGCGGCCGTCAACCGCATGGCGTTCCGAGTTCCGCCGTGCGACCTCCAGCGCCCCGCTCGAGACGTCGGTGGCAACCACGGTGCAGCGCGGAACGTCGTGCGCGACGGAGACCGCGATACAGCCGCTTCCGGTGCCGATATCCGCGATGCGCCGTGACTGACCATCGGCGCGGGCGATCGCGACCGCTTCCTCGACGACGAGCTCCGTTTCCGGCCGTGGGACGAGCACCGCGGGCGTCACGAAAAAATCGAGCCCCCAGAATTCGCGTTCGCCAACGATGTACGCCGACGGTTCGAAGCGCTCGCGGCGCGCGAGCCAGTCCGAGAATTGCGGTTCGAGCGTGTCCGGGACGGCGGACTGGAGATGGAGCAGCAGGCGCGCGCGGTCCCACTGCAGAATGGTTCGGGCGTAGAGCTCGACGTCGATGGCCGCCTCCGACGGCTGAATCCCCGCGCGCACCAGTTGCTCACGCGCCGCGGCAAGCCGTTCGTGCAGCCTCACGGTGTCGTCAGGATACCGACGTCGTGACCTGTTTCAGCTTTTCGGCGTTGTAGTAGGAGGTGACCTGATCGATCAACTCGCCCAGCTCGCCGGCAAGCACGTCGTGCAGCTGGTGGGTGGTGAAGTTGATTCGATGGTCGGTGATGCGGCTCTGCGGGAAGTTATAGGTCCGGATCTTTTCCGATCGTTCTCCGGTACCGACCTGCCCGCGGCGCTCCTTCGCGATCGCGTCCTGCTGCTTCTGCATCTCCATTTCGTACAGGCGCGCGCGGAGTACCTTCATCGCCTTCGCGCGGTTCTTGATCTGCGACTTTTCGTCCTGCTGCGAAACGACCAGCCCCGTTGGAATATGCGTGAGCCGGACGGCGGAGTACGTCGTGTTCACGCTCTGACCGCCCGGACCGCTGGAGCAGAACGTGTCGATGCGCAGGTCCTTTTCGGTGATCTGGATGTCGACGTCCTCGGCTTCCGGCAGCACGGCCACGGTGGCCGTCGACGTGTGGATTCGCCCGGAGGCTTCGGTCGCCGGCACGCGCTGCACGCGGTGGACGCCGCTCTCGTACTTCAGCCGGCTGTAAACGCCGCGGCCCTCAATCGAAGCAATCGCTTCTTTCAGTCCACCCGTGTCGCTCTCGCTGAGAGACATCACCTCGAGCTTCCATCCCTGACGCTCGGCGTAGCGGTGATACATGCGGTACAGCTCGCCGGCGAAGAGCGCCGCTTCCTCGCCGCCCGTGCCGGCGCGGATTTCGAGCAGGACGTTCTTCTCGTCGTTGGGATCCTTCGGAATCAGCAGGATCTTGATTTCCTCGAGGAGCGCGTCGCGTTTGACGTACAGCGTCTTGAGCTCCTCTTCGGCAAGCTCCCGCATCTCCGGATCGGACCCGCGCACGAGCTCTTCGGAACCCGCGATGTCCTGATCAACCGCTTTGTATTCGCGGTATTTCTGAACGAGCGGCTCCATGTCGGACAGCGCCTTCGCGGCTTTCCGGAACTCGACCGGATCCGACTGCACCTCGCCTGTGCCGAGGCGGTGCATCAGCTCGTCGTAGCGCGATTCGACCGTGGACAGCTTGTCGAACATGCTCCTGCTGATTATCCCCCGGAC
Organism: Vicinamibacterales bacterium; assembly: GCA_035711805.1. Taxonomy (GTDB): domain Bacteria; phylum Acidobacteriota; class Vicinamibacteria; order Vicinamibacterales; family UBA2999; genus Gp6-AA40. Next base: position 46,201 of record DASTBV010000155.1, on the reverse strand, counting down.
ACAGGCGGCAGGAACGCAACCTCGTCACCGTCGGCCACCTTTGCCGACATCTTCGCGTAATCGGCGTTTACGGCGACTGACATCGTCCGTTCGTAGTCACGGAGATCCGGCATTTCGTCGACAAGCGATCGCCAGACCGTTTCGACGGTTGCCGGCGTTTCGACCTCACGTACAAGCTCGCCGGATCCCGCCAGGTCGCGCAGGCGTGCGAAGAGCCGTACTGTTACACGCATGCGATCCGGCGCGCCGCCTCGCGCGCCGCCTCATCGTCGGGATCGGCGGTGGCGCCTTCGAGCCAGACGTCGCCGCCCTCGAAATGTTCGTGCTTCCAGATCGGAACGATCTGCTTCACCCGTTCGATCGTGTACCGGCACGCGGCGAAGGCGTGCGCCCGGTGCGGTGAGGCGGCGACGATGATGATGCTGGCTTCGCCGAGCTCGAGCCGCCCAATCCTGTGGTGCACGCCAATCCGGGTGTCGGCCCAGCTGGCCCGGGCCTCTTCCGTAATCAACTGCAGCGCGCGGATCGCCAGCGGCTCGTACGCCTCGTACTCGAGGAACGACACTCGTCGTCCCTGATTCTGCTCGCGTACCAACCCGATGAACGATGCCACCGCCCCATCGGCCGTGCTCGACCCGCCGACTTCGTCGATCAGGGCCCGCAGGTCGAGGGGCGCGGAGGTGACCGCAACCGACGCCATACCGCCAGTTTAGCGCTTCCAGAAGTGATTCATTGGCCCGCTGCCCTCGCCAATTTCGGGCGCGCTGCGGATCGCGCCGGCGATGTACTCCTGAATCAGCGGAATCGCCTCACGGACCGAACGCCCGCAGGCGAGATGGGCGGCAACGGCGGCGGCAAAGGTGCAGCCCGTCCCGTGCGTGTGACGGCTCGCGACCCGGGGATGACGGAATTCCATGAACTCGCGACCGTCGTACAGCAAATCGACGATGTCGTCGCTGGAGAGATGCCCGCCTTTGATGACGACGAGCGACGGCCCGAGCGCCCGGATTCGCCTCGCCGCCTCGCGCCGGTCCTCGTCCGCCGCGATGGCGATGCCCGCCAGCGCCTCGGCTTCCGGGATGTTTGGCGTGACGACGAACGCTTTCGGGAGGAGCGACGTTTTCATCGCTTCGACCGCGTCGTTTGCGGCCAGGCGGTCTCCGCTCTTCGCAAGCATGACGGGATCGACGACGACGAACGGAACGTCGAAGTCCGCGATCGCCCTGGCCACCGCTTCGACTGCGCCCGCCGATGCCAGCATTCCCGTCTTTGCGGCATCCGTGCCGAGATCGACCATTACCGCCTCGATCTGCTGGCGGATGAGTTCCGGCGTCACTTCGGTAAACGACACGACGCCGCGGGTGTTCTGCGCGGTTACTGCGGTGATGGCGGTGGTGCCGTAGACGCCGTGGGCGGCGAACGTCTTGAGGTCTGCCTGGATCCCCGCGCCGGCGCCTGAATCGCTGCCCGCGATTGTCAGCGCCGTGCGCATGGGGTTACCGCGTACCGATCAGTCGCCAGAGTCCGGGCGTGATGCCGGCGGCGGCCGCGAGCTTGGCCAGATCGGCGAGAACGAATGGATATACCCCTGACGCGAGGGCGGCGGTCAGTCCGACGGCCGCGCTGCCTGAAACCAGCCGCGCGAAATACGAAAGCCAGATCGTTCCCGCCACGTAAATGATGCAGAGTCCCACGAGCATGGCGGCCACCGACGCGACGTAGCGCCGGGCCCAGCCACGCTCGGCAAGGTAGCCAACAGCGAATGCCGCCAGCGGGTAGGCCATGAGATAGCCGCCGGTCGGTCCAAGCAGGCGGAGAGCTCCAGGGGGCAGGGTCACGGAAGCGGCGAAGACCGGCAGTCCGGCGATGCCGGCCATGAGATACAGCACTTGGCTGGCAAACCCGAGCCGCGAGCCGAGCACGAGACCGCCGACCAGCACGACCATCGGCTGGAACGTGAACGGCACCTGCGTGAACGGCAGCGGGAAACTGATCTGCGCCGCAGCGGCGGTGAGCACGGTGATGAACACCACGGACGCGATGCGGATGCCATTCGCCTCCGCGCGGTCAGCGCGAGTGGCGACGGCGTTCACCAGAGTGGCCGGGTAAGCTGCGTTCATGAGGCGATTGTATCGCTCTACTTGCCAACCACCAGCAGGTACTGGAAAGGCAGCGTGACGCGGTCGAGCACGCGCAACCCCGCGGCCCGGACCTCCGCTTCAACCACCGCCCGATCCAGCCTGACCTTCGGTTCGGGCCCGGGTCCGCCTTCGCCTGGTTTGTAATTCACGATGCCGATGCGTCCCTGCGGCTTGATGGTATCGGCAAGATGCCGCAACAGCCGAATGCGGCTGGCCTCGTCTCCGACGTCCTGGTTGTAGACGTCGACAACCAGCACGGCATCGAGGGCGCCCTTGGGAAGGTTGGTGTTCGTGGCAGTGCCGAGCCGCGTCACCACGTTGTTCAATCCTTCACGACTGACCCGCCTCTTGATCGACTCCAGCATCGGCTGCTGAATGTCCTCAGCGTAGACCACGCCGTTCGGGCCGACACGTCGCGCCAGCCGCACCGTGAAGAAGCCCGACCCCGCTCCGACATCAGCGACCGTCGCCCTCTCGGCGATCCGCAGCGCGTCCATCACCAGTTCAGGTTTCTGCCAGGCGGCACGATCAGGTGTTTCCAGCAGGCTGAGATCGGTCGGCGGGAAGAGGCGGGGCGGCGTTGCCTGCTGGGCGGACACGCGGACCGAACACACTAGGGCGGCGATGACGGCGAGGGTTCTCGCGGTCATGGCTTCGACCCTTCGCCGACGATGCCCGGCTGCGTCATGCCTTCAGCGGACAGCACGCGATCGAGCTGTCGTGGATCCATCAAGCCCTGTTCGAGCACCAGCTCACGGATCGATCGCCCGGATTGCACCGACGCCTTGGCGAGCTCCGCGGTTTTTGCGTAGCCAAGATACGGGCTGAGTGCCGTGGCGACGGCGGTGCTGCGGTCGAGCAGTTCGTGGCAGCGCTCCGCATCCGCCTCGATGCCGTCCACGCATCGCGATCGCAGCACGGTCATCGCATTGCGCAGGATCGCAGACGAGTGCAGCGCGTTCCACGCCATGACCGGCATCATGACGTTCAATTCGAGCTGTCCGGCTTCTGCCGCCGCGCAGACGGCCGCGTCGCATCCGATCACCTGGAAGCAGACCTGGTTGACCATCTCGGGGATCGACGGATTCACCTTTCCCGGCATGATCGACGATCCCGGCTGCACCGCCGGGAGTTTGATTTCGGCGAGGCCCGCGCGTGGCCCCATGCTCAGCAGGCGAAGATCGCTGGCGATCTTCCCGAGTTCCACGGCCAGCCGGCGCATGGCTCCCGAGTACGCGAGCACGTCTCCCATGCTTTGCGTCACCCGGAAACGATTCGCCGCCGGCCGGAGCGTCAACGCGGTGAGCCTGCTCAAATGGCCGACGGCGAGCGTCGTGTAGTCGTCGCCGGCGTTGAGGCCCGTGCCGACGGCCGTGGCGCCGAGGTTCAGTTCCTGCAGCTGCGCCGATGTCCGATCGAGCGCATCGGCCGCGTGTTCGATGCACCCGCCGTAGCCGCTGAACTCCTGGCCCAGCGTCATCGGCACGGCATCCTGCAGGTGCGTGCGGCCGGTCTTCAGAACGGAGCTGAACTCTCTGGATTTGATCGCGAATGCGGTCGCCAGTGCCCGCGCCGTGACCGTCAGATCACGGTGCGCAAAGAGAAGCGCGAGGCGCGTTGCCGTCGGGAACACGTCGTTTGTCGACTGCGACATGTTGACGTGGTCGTTGGGGTGGACGAGAACGTATTCGCCGCGAACGCCTCCCAGGAGTTCGGCCGCGCGATTGGCGAGCACCTCGTTCACGTTCATGTTGTGCGACGTGCCGGCGCCGGCCTGGTACACGTCGACGACAAACTGATCGCGCAGCGCGCCGCCGAGAATCTCGTCCGCTGCCTGGGCGATGGCGCTGCCGATCCTCGAATCCAGGCGGCCGAGGGTGACGTTGGCGTACGCGGCTGCCTTCTTGATGAGAATCGTGGCGTCGACGAGGAGTCCGGGAGCCCGGAGTCCGCTGATCGGGAAATTCTCGAGCGCGCGCGCCGTCTGAATCCCGTAATAGGCGTCAGCCGGAACCGCCCGCTGACCGAGCGGGTCGCATTCAGTGCGAGTGGTCATGGCGACCGGCTCAATTATACTGAGCGGATGGCCGCAGGCTTTCTCGACAGCATGGTGTCGCTGATCGTCCGGACATCGACGGATTTGCCGCCTGACGTCCGCGCCGCGATGGCCATGGCGCGCGCCCAGGAGCCGGCCGCCACCCAATCGGGCCAGGCGTTGTCGATCATCGCGCAGAACATCGACCTCGCCGGCGCCGGCGAAGGCGCGATTTGCCAGGATACCGGCATGCCGACCTTCGAGGTCAAAACGCCGGTCGGCGCGAATCAGCTGGTCATGAAGGCGCAGATCCGCGACGCCATCGCGGAGGCGACACGGCGCGGCAAGCTGCGACCGAACTCCGTCGATTCCATCACCGGCGAGAACTCCGGCAGCAACCTCGGCCCGGGCACTCCGGTCATTCACTTCGAACAGTGGCAGAACGACGACGAGATCGAAGTGAAATTGATCCTCAAGGGCGGAGGGTGCGAGAACATGAACGCCCAGTATTCGCTGCCGGCGGAACTCGCGCATCTCGGCCGCGCCGATCGTTCCCTCGCAGGCGTCCGCAAGTGCATCCTGCACGCGGTGTGGCAGGCGCAGGGCAAGGGATGCGCGCCGGGTGCGGTTGGCGTCGCCATTGGCGGCGACCGGACGTCGGGCTACGTGGTCGCGAAAGAGCAGCTGTTCCGGACACTCGACGACATCAACCCGGATGCGCGGCTGGCGGAGCTCGAAGCATCGATCATGGGCGAGGTCAACACGCTCGGGATCGGCACCATGGGATTCGGCGGCCGCGTCTCGCTCATCGGGTGCAAGATCGCCGCGCTCAATCGCCTGCCGGCGAGTTTCTTCGTCTCCGTTGCCTATAACTGCTGGGCGTTTCGGCGTCTCGGCGTGGTGCTCGATGCCGGGACCGGCGAGATCAAACGCTGGCTCTATCGCGATCCGTCGGTGCCAGCGGTACCGATGGCGGACCAGGAAGGTTTCCGCAGAACCGGGCGCGAGGTCGTCCTGCGCACGCCGCTCACGGAGGAACAGATCCGCAGCCTGAAGGTCGGGGATGTCGTGCTCGTGTCGGGGCGCGCGTACACCGGCCGCGATGCAGTGCATCACCACCTCATGTCGCACGATGCTCCGGTCGATCTGCGCGGCGCGGTCCTGTATCACTGCGGCCCGGTCGTCGCAAAGGATGGAGCGGGATGGAAAGTCACCGCCGCGGGTCCGACGACCAGCATTCGTGAGGAGCCGTATCAGGCGGACGTCATCAAGCGCTTCGGCATCCGTGCGGTGATCGGCAAGGGCGGGATGGGCGCCCGGACGCTCGCTGCACTGAAAGAGCACGGCGCCGTGTATCTCAATGCGATTGGCGGCGCCGCACAGTTCTACGCTCGAACCGTCAAGAGCGTCGATGGCGTCTCACTACTGGAGTTCGGTACACCCGAGGCGATGTGGCATCTGACCATCGAGGACTTTCCGGCGATCGTCACGATGGATGCGCACGGCGACAGCCTTCACAAGGACGTTGAACAACAGTCGGCCCAGCAGTTAGCCGCTATCGGGGCGTAGCGATCCTGATGAGCCCGCCGTGTAAGGTGCTGATTATCAAAGGAATAGCGCGCAGGCATAAGCCGGGGCGCCTTTGCTGGAGCGGTCGGCGGCGCGTATAATTTCCATATGATCAATGTGTCCCCAACGGCAGCGTCGAAGATCAACGAGCTGCTTGTCGAAGAAGGAAAGGCGGGCAGCGGGCTGCGCGTGTTCGTGCAGGGCGGCGGCTGCTCGGGGTTCCAGTACGGCCTCATGATCGAGGAAAACGGCGGCGACGCCGATCAGGTGTTCGAGTCGAACGGCGTCCGATTGTTCGTTGATCCGGTCAGCATCAGCTACCTCAAGGGCGCTGAGGTCGACTTCGTCGATACCGTGACGGGCGGTGGCTTCACGATCAAGAACCCGAACGCCACGTCCACCTGCGGCTGCGGCCAGTCATTCAGCGTGTAAGGGAGCGGGCCTTCGCGGTGCCTACGGCCTTTCCCGATCTCACCAGGCTGAAGCCGGAAGGCGGCAAGCGCTCCAGCAAACGCGAGCAAATCGTCAACGTCTTCCTCCGTCAGGAAGGACACTTCAGCGCCGACGATCTCGTCGACATCATCCGTAAGGAAGATCAGCGGATCAGCCGGGCTACCGTCTACCGCACCCTGCAGTGGATGGTCGATGCCGGCATCGCCCGGAAAGTCGACTTCGGCGAAGGACGCTTCCGCTTCGAGCACTCATGGCGTCAGCCGCGGCACTTCCACCTGATCTGCAAGACCTGTCATCGCTCGTTCGAGTTCCTCAGCTCGGATATCGAGGCGCTCGTCGAAGAGGTGGCAGCGGCACGCGCGTTCGCGCCGGCGCAGAGCGTCGTCCAGATATACGGCACGTGCGAGGCATGCCGGACTGGCCGTCCCGCCGCGGCGACCGACGTCGGACATACCGACCTGGTGTTCGCCCGCGACGCGCTGCAGATTGCGATCGCCACCGAGAAGAGCGGGTTGGAGTTCTATTCACGCGCCGCCAGAATTGCCAAGGACGCCCGCGGCCGGAAGATCTTTCATGACCTGGCGATGGAAGAGAAAGAGCATCTCGGCAAGCTCGAGGAGCGCTACAGCCAGCTGTTGCTGCGCGATCCGCAGCTCGAGTCACGGCCGAAGTTCCTGTTCTTCAAGGGCGCGGCAAACGGGTTGTTTGCGGAGGGTGCCGAGCGGCTGCTCCGCGGCGTGAACGACGAGCAGGCGTTGATGATTGGCATCCGCTGCGAGCGCGGTTCACACCGGTTCTTCAAGAAGTACGGCGAACGGTTCGAAGACTCCGAGGGCAAACAAATCTTCCTGGAATTTGCCGACGAGGAACGCAATCACCTCGATTTACTGGTCCGCGAATACAAGGCGCTCGCGAAACGGCAGGGAAAGGCGCCGCGCCGCGCCGCCGCGACGTCGGCTCGCACGCCACGCTGACGGGGTCGTCGCGCCCCCGCTGTGATCGACCTTCATCTCCACACCACAGCCTCAGACGGACGCCTGACGCCGACTGAACTCGTCGCGCATGCGGCCGCGTCGGGCGTTCGAATCCTCGCCGTGACCGACCACGACACGACCGACGGTTTCGATGAGGCAGCCGCCGAGGCGTCGCGCCGCGGAGTACTGCTCATACCGGGCATCGAGATCACCGCCGTCGATCGAGGCCGCGACGTGCATATGCTCGGCTACTTTTTCGATCGCCGGGACGGTGCATTCGCGCAGTTCCTGACCGCGCAGCGTGCGACGCGGATCGCCCGCATCGTCGACATCGCGAACCGGCTCGGCTCGCTGGGAATGCCCGTCGACGTTCAGCCAGTGCTCGAGGAAGCGCAGCGCCAGAGCAGCAAGTCGATCGGAAGACCCAGGCTTGCGCGGGCGATGATCGACGCCGGCTACGTGGCCACGACGCAGGAGGCGTTCGACAAGTGGCTCGGACGCGGGTGCCCTGCGTTCATCGAGCGCCCCGGTGCGTCGCCGGAAGAGGTGATTGGAATCGTGCATCGCGCCGGCGGATTGGTCTCGCTCGCCCATCCCGGCCGGACCCTCATCGACGATCGAATTGCTGCGTTGCGCAGCGCCGGCCTCGATGCCATCGAGGTGTATCACTCCGATCACGACGCAAGTGCGGTGACGGCGTATCTGGCGATGGCCCGGCAGCTGGACTGCATGGTCACCGGCGGTTCGGATTTTCACGGCGACCCTGCCCATGGCATCGCGCCGGGCGCATCAGTCCTGCCGGAGAGCGAGTGGACCAGGCTGGTCGGCGCGCGCCGTACGGATGGCTGACGGCGAGCTCCTCGTCGAGGTGGCCGGTGTCTCCAAGGATTACCGCGCGCTTCGTCCGCTCCGTATCCAGCGCCTGGAGCTTCGAGCGGGTCAATCGATCGCCTTGCTCGGCCTGGACGCGGCAATGGCGGAGGTTCTCGTCAATCTGATTACGGGCGCCCAGCTGCCCGATGAAGGCGAGGTCCGAGTGTTCGGCCGGTCAACGGAATCCATCAGTGCCGTTGACGACTGGGTGACCGGGCTCGATCGCTTCGGCTTGATTAGCGGCCGCGCCCTGCTCGTGGAGCAATTCACCGCGGAGCAAAACCTGGCCCTGCCGATCTCGCTGGATATTGACGTGATGCCGCCGCCCATCCGCGAGGAAGTGCGGCGCCTCGCGTCCGAGGTCGGGCTTGCAGCAGACAGAATGGCGCTCCCGACATCAGCACTGACGCCAACGGATCAGCTTCGGCTGCGTCTCGGTCGCGCGCTCGCTCTGCACCCACGCGTCCTTCTGGCGGAGCACCCGAATGCCCTGCTGGCGCGCGAGGAATCGCCGAGCTTCGCCAGCGACGTCCGCCGCATCTCACGCAATCGCGGCCTCGCCACGCTTCTGATGACCGCAGACGCCGCGTTTGCCGGGGCCGCCGCCGACTCAGTGCTCGAGCTTCAGCCCGCCACAGGCGCGTTGAAACCACGGTCGGGCTTACGTCGATGGTTTTCCTGACGGAACAAAACTTGATTCGCTTGTCAATGGGTCGCCGGCGCGACACACGGAGGGTTCTGCACGTGGCGAACGGAACAATCAAACGTCTGGTGAGAGATCGCGGCTTCGGCTTCATCCGCGACGATGGCGGTCAGGAGTGGTTCTTCCACCGCAGCTCGGTTGAAGCCGGAGGATTTGAACAGCTCAACGAGGGTCAGCGCGTCAGCTTCGACGAAGAGCCGTCGCAGAAGGGTCCGCGGGCGGGCAACATCCGGGCGGAATCCTGAGACCTGGCGGGAAGTGCTCCCGGCCCCCGATTGGCGGGCCGGGAGATCGAGGACGCGAATCCGTATCCTTCGATCAGGCCCCTTACCCCTCGATCAGGCGGATATCGCCTGCTCGCGGTCCCTTGGCCGATTCCTCCGGTTGAAATTCCACACGCTGGCCCTCTCGGAGCAGCTCGAACACAGCGCCGCGTACAGCGCTGCGATGGAAGAAGTGCTCGATACCGCCCTCATCGCGGATGAATCCGAATCCCTTGTCGATGAGGAGGCGTGCGATAGTCCCGGTGGGCATAACCTCGGTCCTCCGATGCGCGTCGATCGTTAGATGTTCGACTCGTCTTGCGGCCGTCACGCGGAGCGGCCGATCCCGAAAGGAAGGACGTACGCGCGCACCGGCCGAAAAGCTGGGCCAGTGTAGGGAGTACGTCGTACGAAGTCAAGCGTGCCCGAAGTCCTTGTCTTGCCACCAGTTGGCGTACGATGCCGCATGCTGCCTGGGGTGATTCTCGCTGCGGGGGACTCGGCCCGGATGGGGTTCCCCAAGGCTTTGCTCCTCACGCGCGACGGCAGACCCTTCGTCGCGGCGATCGCCGACACATTTGCCGCGGCGGGCCTCACCGAAATCGTCGTGGTGACCGGCCGTGATCACGAGCGAATTACTGCTGCGCTCGCGCATGGCGCGCCGGCGGTGTCACCGCAGGTCGTTCGCAACCCTGATCCGTCTCGTGGTCAGCTTTCCTCCCTGCTGATCGGAATCGACCAGCTCCCCGCCAACGCACCTGCAGCGGTCGTGACGCTCGTGGATGTCCCCCTCATGACGCCGGAGACCGTTCGCCTCGTCGTTTCCGAATGGCACCGGACCGGCGCGCCGATCGTTCGCCCCGCGATCGGCGAGCGGCACGGTCATCCGGTGGTGTTCGATCGGCGTCTCTTCCAGGAGTTGCGGCAGGCGCCGCTCGACGTCGGAGCGAAGGCCGTCGTCCGTGCGCACGCCGGCGAAATTCTGAATGTACCGGTCACGGACGAGGGGTGCCTCGTCGACGTGGACACGCCGGGGGATTACGAGGCGCTCGGCCGCTAGCCCTCCGTAGCACGTCGATTCACCGTACTTACACTCCTGTCGTCAACCGCGACATCGACCGATACCCAACAAGCAGGAAAACGCTTGCCGACCTCGAAACCCGCCCTCGACCGCCATGACGATGGGGTGGTGCCGTCTGTTCGGGTCGAACGCCGGTCGCATGACGCCGCGCGAGGGCACGCCGCGGTCGCCACGCTGAGCCAACGGGCGCTGGCCGGTGCGGACTTTCCGCTGCTCCTCGACCAGACGGTCAGCCTCGTCGCCGAGACGCTGGCGGTTGGCATGGCCGCTGTCTGCGAGGCGGCCCACGACGACCGGCTCCTCTTACGTGCCGGGCATGGTCTCATCGCGTCGGTCCCCGGCCAGACGTGCCTGCGGCCCGATCGTTCGAGGTTTCCGGCGTGTGCGCTCGAGTCCGAAACGCCGGTCTGCGATTCGCCGTCCGAACCGCATCCTGAACCAGACTCGCTGGCGGCGCAGGAGGGACTGCGGCACACCGTGGCGATGCGTATTCCCGGCCGCACGCGGCCGTACGGGCTGCTCGTCGTCGGCGCGAGGCACGAGCGAACGTACTCGCGCGAAGATCTGTTTTTCGTCCAGGCGGTGGCCCACGTGCTCGGCGCGGCGTTCGAACGCGCGGCGATGGATCACGACCTCAGACGCGAGCTGGCGCTCTATTCAGCGACGGTGGAGGCCGCCGCCGACGGAATCTTCGTGACCGACGAACACGGACGCGTGACCCGATTCAACCAGCGCGTGATCGAGATGTGGAATCCGCCGGCCGACGTGATCGACAGCGGATCGGTGGAGGCATGGCTCGCATGGGTGCCGACGCAGTGCGTTCACCCCGATGCCGTCAAGGCGAACTACGAAGCCGCAGTTGCCAGCGACGGCGAACACCGATCCGTCACACACCTGAAAGACGGCCGGGTGTTCGAGCGGTATTCACGACCGCAGCGCGTTGACGGCCGGACCGTCGGCCGCGTCTTCTCGTTTCGCGACGTCACCGCCCGCCTCAGAGCCGAAGAAGAGCGCCGCACGCTCGAGCGGCAGATGCTGCACGTGCAGAAGCTGGAGAGCCTTGGCGTGCTGGCCGGCGGGATCGCGCACGATTTCAACAACCTGCTGGTCAGCGTGCTCGGCAACGCCGGCCTGGCGATCGCGGAGATCGATCCCGCGTCGCCGGCACGCGGACGCTTGACGGATATCGAGCTCGCGGCTCAACGCGCCGCGGAACTGACGCGGCAGATGCTCGCCTACGCGGGCCGAGGGCGGTTCGTCGTCCAGCGCCTCAACCTGTCGGAGATCGTCGGCGAGCTCGTCACGCTCCTCCGCACCGTGGTGCCGCGGACGGCGGAGATCGACGTGCGCCTCGCGGATGACCTGCCGGACGTCGAGGCCGACGCATCGCAGCTGCGTCAAGTCGTCATGAATCTCGTGACGAACGCGGCTGACGCGATTGGCGGAACCGCAGGGCGAATAGAGATCGCCACCGGCCGCCTGTCTGCCACACGTGACTACCTCGCGCAAAGCTGCATCGGTGCCGATGTCGCGCCGGGAGAATTCGTGTTCGCGCAAGTCGCGGATACCGGCTGCGGCATGGACCAGGCAACGCTCGCGCGCATCTTCGATCCGTTCTTCACGACCAAGGTCACGGGACGCGGCCTCGGGCTGGCCGCGGTCCTGGGGATCGTCCGCAGCCACCGCGGGGCCGTCACGGTGGATTCGACTCCCGGTTTCGGCACGTGCTTCCGATTGCTGCTCCCCGCCGCCGCGGCTTCTTCATCGCATCGTCACGTTCCAGGCGTGATCGCGAAGACGGCGCTTTCCGGCGCAACCATCCTCGTCGTCGACGATGACGATGGCGTGCGGACCGTAGCGACCCTGTCGCTCGAGCGGTCGGGATTCCGCGTTGTCGGTGCCTGCGACGGCGAGGAGGGCGTGGCAGCGCTCCGTGAGCGCCGCGGCGAGTTCGACGCGGTGCTTCTCGACATGACCATGCCGCGTTTGAGCGGCGCCGATACCTGTCACGTGATCAGGCAGATGCACCCTGATCTGCCGGTCGTGCTGATGAGCGGATACACCGAACCCGATGCCGTGGCGCGTTTCGGACCTCACGAGGTCGCGGGCTTCCTGCAGAAGCCGTTCAGCCCGGCAACCCTGGTCCGAATGATTCAGGACGCTGTACAGCGTCGCGTGGTGGAGCAGGCATGATGAAGGACGCATCCGTGAAAACGCTGCGCGATGCGGCTCACGAGCTGAACAATCTGTGCGCGACCATCCTCGGCTTCGCGTCGCTGGGCGAGGAGCTCGAACAGAATTCAGCAGTCGGGGGCTATCTCACCGAGATTCGTCTGGCGGCTGATGGCGTGGCGGCAATTGCCACACAGCTGCGCGAGCTCTCACAGCAGTTGGAAACGGCCGGCGGCGCCTGACGCCGCCGCGCCTACCTGCACACTCTTTTACGCGCCTGCGGGCGTGTTCACTCCTTTGCGAGAAACCGTGCAAACCGTAGGCAGAATTGAAGTTGACAACGGTTCGCGGGGCTCCGCATACTGCTTGTTCCGCCGATCGCTCTCAGTGGTTCCTGGTTCGCGAAATCCGTAATAGCGGGGAGATCTATGTTCAGAACTTTGCGAAAGTTACGTCTTGGTCTGTTGGCTGTCGCGGCCCTCGCGTTTGCGGCGGGCGGACCGTCTGGTGATCGTGTCGTCAGCGCGCAGGGGCGTCCGGATCTCGAGGCGTTGAACCAGCGACTGCTGCCGGTATTCGAGCTGGCCGGCGTGGTGTTTACCGACGCCGATGAAACGCGCGGCCGCGTCGTCGTGGGCGTCCTCGATCGCGACATGCAGGGGCTGGTTCGGGCCACCGCCGCGCGGCTTGGCGCGTCGGCGCAGGACATCGAGATCATCGAGACCGAACCGATCTTCCAGGTTGCGACGCTGCGCGACTCTATTCGTCCCGTCCAGGCCGGTTATCAGATCCGTTTCTCGCAGTATGTGTGCAGCCTGGGATTCAACGCCATCCGCAACGGCGTTCTGGGATTCGTCACGGCGTCGCATTGCAGCACGAACCAGGGCAGCATCGATGGCACTGAGTACTATCAGCCGCTCAATCAAGTGGAGGGCGAGTTGATTGGCACGGAGACCGTGGATCCGCCGTATGTTCGCAACGGCAAGGGTTGTCCCAAAGGGCGGGTCTGCCGCAGTTCGGATTCGAACTTCGTCGCCGGCGCGGGTAGCGGCACTTTCGCGCTGGGCACCATCGCGAGGACGGCCGCGCCGAACACAGGTTCACTGGACGTCGTCGGGACGTTCACCATTACCGGCGAAGGCGCGGCGACAAGCGGACCAGTCAACAAAGTCGGGCGGACGACCGGTTGGGGACAGGGCAACGTCACACGAACCTGCACCAACACCGGCGTCTCCGGCAGCAATATCGTGCTGCTGTGCCAGACATGGGTCGAAAACAGGAATGCCGTCATCGTTCAGGGCGGCGACAGCGGCGCGCCGGTCTTCAGGATCGACGGGGGCACCAATGTGACGCTCCTCGGGAATCTCTGGGGCGGCAACTCGTCCGGCACGCAGTTCGTCTATAGCCCGCTTTCCGGGATCGAAGGGGAGCTGGGCGCGCTGCAGACGCAGTAAGCTGTTCGTCAGACACCGAGCCCGCGAGCGCGGCTGCTGAACCGCAGCCGCTCGCGGGGTCACGTCGATCGGCCATGAAACCTTCCGGCCGCATCGCGGCTCCGCCCCTTTTCGCTACCTGCCTGGTTCTGGCAACGGCTGCGGCTGTCCTCCTGGACGGAGAGCATCTGGCCGCGCGTCAACCGCAGAACGCCACCAAGATGGAGACACATGACGACCTGCTGCTGCGCGTCGAGCGTGCCGCGCCGGGATTTGGCGGCATGTACGTCGAGAAGGACGGGCGACTCGCGGTGTATCTGAAGGACCGCGCGCAATTACCCGCGGCTCGCGCAGCCATCGAGACCGTATTCGGTCCGGGCTCGATACCAGCAGCCGGCGCGCATGCGGTCACAGGTCAGTACACGATGTCCGAGCTTGCCGCGTGGACGCGGCGGGCCGGCCGGGTGTTGTCGCTGCCAGGGGTGGTATTCGTCGATCTGGACGAAGCCAGGAATCGCGTGGCGGTTGGCGTTGAGGACGACTCGAGAAGGCAGCCGGTTCAGAGGATGCTGGCGTCGCTGGACATTCCACGCGCCGCGGTCGTGGTCGAGACGACCGATCCGATAGAACCGGTCAAGCGTCATGCACGCTGAACCCGGGATAGATCAGGGATATGCCGAGATCCGTTCCGACGAGCATCGGCACGCCGGCCTGATGGGGCCAGCCGGATATCCGCGATTTGCTGCCGGTAGCGTTCGCCCCATTCGGCCGGCTTTTCGAACCGCTTGAGTTCGAGGCCGCACTGCCAGCGAGTGAGGAGCAGCGGAGCCAGATACTGGGCGCCGCGCGTCGCAGCGAAGGTTGGTGGACCAGACCGGGATCGAACCGGTGACCTCGTGAATGCCATTCACGCGCGCTCCCAACTGCGCCACTGGCCCACTTCTTGGGAAGAGCCGAACAAATAATGGTAGCCCACGGCCAGATGGGTCGCAACCGCGTCAGTACCTGCACGCGGTGATGACCCGCCCTGTCACGCGGTCGGTTTACGCTAACTAGCGCGGATTCACTTCCGTGGCGCGAACCCTGCGGGTTCGCGAGCGAGCCTGCAAGGCTCGCCCCACGAAATCCGCGCTAGGCGCATTCGAAAATGCGCTTAGTTTTGGCCGCCTTCGTGCGCCAGTGCCGGCGGCGCATGCTGCGGGCGGTGCGCCAGCGTCAGCCACTTCGTGAGCAGACGGGCGGCTTCGTCAGGCGTCGTTCCGTAGAACGGCATCATCGCCGTGGGGAGTCCCGGCGTGCGGCACAGTTGCGCGCGCCATCGGTTGCTGACGGGCGTGACCTCGATGTGGTACGCGCGCCCGCCAATCGTTTCGAGGAAGCGATGAATTGTCACGTGTCCTGGTTCCGGGGGAAGTGAAGCGGGATGAAATTCTACGCAGTCGTCGCCGTCGATCAAGCGAAGCGAGCCGCGAAGGCGCGTTCACACGTGGCGAATACGAGGTTTCTGCCGGATCTTCGCAGAAGAAATTTTCCTGCTGTCAGGTTCTCAACAGGATTTGCACTACCCGTCCACAGCTTTTCCACAGCGCACCGGTCCGTGCGGATCTGCACGGGTGGACGCGGGTAAAATGCAGCATCGCCCGATCATGCCTGTGTGGGTCAGATGTCTTGCCGCGCTGGTTCTGTGCGTCGCGGGCGCGAACCGGGCGCACGCCGCGGATGAGGCGACGCTCTTCCGCGTCTTCCTGCTCGACGGCACCTCGATTGTGACCTACGGTGAGTTCGCGCGCGTTGCGGATCAGGTCGTGCTCTCCATTCCGGTTGGCGGGACGGCTCAGGATCCGCGGCTGCAGGCGGTGACCCTGGCGGCGTCGCGCGTCGACTGGGAGAAGACGGATCGCCACGCCGCGTCAACGCGGTATCAGCGATATGTCGCGACGAGAGCTGAAGCCGACTACCGGCAGCTGACCGACGCGGTCGCAGGCGTTCTCAGCAACATCGCCCAGTCAACCGATCGTCCCAGCGCGCTCGCCGCCGCTGAACAGGCGCGGCGCATGCTGCTCGAGTGGCCGCGATCGCATTACGGATACCGCCAGCAGGACGTTCAGGAAATCGTCCGCGTCCTCGATTCCGCCATTGCCCGGCTGCAGGGTACCAGTCCGCCGCCATCGTTCCAGGCGGCATTGTTCACGGCGCCGGAGATGACGCTCGAGCCGCTGGCAGCCATGCCAGGTGCGACGGAGCAGCTGAGCCAGCTGCTGCGGATTGCGAACGGAACCAGAGATGTGACCGAGCGCGTCGCGCTCCTTCAATCCGCACGTGCGCTGCTTGCCGCTCCCGGGGGCGTCCCCGGCACGGATGCCGCTCGTCTTCGTCGCACAATCGAAGAGCAGCTTCAGCGCGAGGCGTCCATCGATCAGCGTTATCTTCGCGTCAGCAGGGACCTGCTCGACCGGGCGAGCCGCTCGGCGGCCAAAGCGGATATCCGGAACGTCGAGCGCGTGATGGATCGGATCCAGAAGGAAGACAACAAACTGGGTTCTCAGCGGCCCGAGATCGTGCAGGCGCTCACCGCGTCGGTCCAGGCGCAACTGGACAACGCCCGACGCCTTCGGCTCCTGCGCGATCAGTGGAAGAGCAGGCAGGCGATCTTCCGCGAATACCAGCGCGCCGTCGGCCTGGATCTGGTGCAGCTGGTCAAGGCAAGGCCGGCACTCGAATCCATCAAGAAACTCGACGGCCCGGACCCCGACCGGCTCGACTCGCTCAACCGGGTTCTGAGCGGCGGCACACTGCGGCTCGACAGGCTGCTGGTGCCGGAGTATCTCCGCAGCACGCATGAACTGGTCAAGGGTGCGTGGCGATTCGCGGAGACGGCTGCCGCCGGCCGTCTCAAGGCGGTCGCTGCGGCCGATATCGGAACCGCCTGGGAGGCATCATCCGCAGCGGCCGGCGCGCTGATGATGCTGTCGCTCGCGCAGAAGGAATTACGTGCCCTGACGGAGCCACCAAAGCTGCAGTGATTACTCCCCGCGCGACACGCCTGGTACGCGTCGGCGGTCTCCAGGCGTTTCGCGAGGCGGCGATCTCCCTGGCTGTTCACGGGGCGCCGCTCGACGCCCGTGACCGCCTCGTCGTCGTTCCGACGCGCGCCGCCGCCGAGCATCTCGTTCGAGGAATCGAAGATGCGACCTCATCCGGCGCGGCGATTCTTCCGGACTTCGCCACCGCATCCGAACTCGTGGCACGGTTTGCCGACCGGCTGCCGGCTTCACGGCGGGAGCTGTCCGCCGAGGAGCGCGAAGTCCTGCTGCGCGTGGCCTGCCGGACCGTCATCGGCGGCGGCATCGAACCGCCATTCCGCGTTCGCCCTGGACTGGTTGCCGAGATGGTCAGGTTTTACGACGACCTGCGGCGCTGTCAGAAGGACGTCGACACGTTCGAGCGCCTGGCGCTCAGCATGCTGGAGCCGGGTGCCGCAGACGACCGGGGTGCCCGTCAACTGGTTGAGCAAACGCGATTTCTTGCGGCGGTGTTTCGCGACTTCGAACGCCGGTGTTCCGAACAGGGCGCCGACGAGCACGAACTGCGGCGCCTGGTGGTCAACGAATCGGCGGCGCGGCCGTATCGCCACGTTATCGTGGCGGTCGCCGACCGGAGTGTCGATCCCTTTGGTCTGACGCCTGCCGACTGGGACCTCCTTGCGCGGGTGCCTGGGATTGAGAGCCTCGACGTCATCGTGACCGATCGGGTGCTCGCCGGCGCTCTGCACGAGCGGATGCACGCGCTGCTGCCGGGCATCCAGGAAGAGCGCTTTGATCCCGAGCGACCTCCTCGCCAGCCGTCGATCGCGGTTCCTGATTCCGGCCACGTGCTGTACGTCGTTCGCGATCGCGAGGAAGAGGTCGCGACGTTCGCTCGACGTGTGAAAGCGGCGCGAAGACTGGGACTGACCAGCACCCTCGACCGGGCGGCGCTCGTCGTTCATCAGCCGCTGCCGTACGTCTACCTGGCACGCTCGGTTCTCGCGTCCGCTGGTCTGGAATGCCAGCTGTTCGACACGCTGCCGCTGGCTGCCGAGCCGTACGCCGCGGCGCTGGACCTCGTATTGACGTTTGCAAGCTCCGGCTTCGCGCGCGTTCCAGGCATCCAGCTGCTGCGTTCGCCGCACTTCCATTTCAGTGCGGACGGCAAGCCGGTGACCGCCCGGGCCATCACGGCGCTCGATCGCGCTCTGACCGAGAGCGGCTACGCCGGAGATGCCGAGGCGCTCGGGCGGCTGGTCGACGCATTTTCGTCGCGTACGAATGGCGTGGTGCGCGCCGGACGGCTCTTTCAACGCATCGCCGGCGAGCTCGAACGACTGCGGTCACCAGCACCCGTCGATGAACACCTGTCAGTCGTTCTGGAGTTTCTGAGGACGCACGAGAACGTCCCAGGCGCTTCGGATCCGTTGCGCGTCCGTCACCTGCGGGCGCGCGGGGCGATTTTTGCGACGATCGCCTCGCTTCATCACGCGCACGAGCAGTTCGATCGCGCGCCCGTCGAGTTCGACGAAGTGGCGGCGCTGTTGCGCCGATGGATTGAAGGGCAGACCTTTGCACCGCGAACGGGCAATTCCGGAGTGCATGTGCTGGACTCTGCCACCGCCCGCTTCGGCAGCTTCGAACATATGCACCTCGCCGGGCTCGTCGACGGCGAGTGGCCCGAGCGTCCGCGACGGAACATCTTCTATTCGACCTCCATTCTCAGAGAGCTCGGTTGGCCGGCGGAACGTGATCGCATCGACGGCGCCCGCGCGGCGTTCGCCGATCTGCTCCGGTCGCCTCTCACCGAAGTGGCGGTTTCGGCATTTCTGCTGGAGCACGACGCCGTCGTCAGTCTCTCGCCACTCGTCGACGAGATCGATGCGAGCGTGCCGCGGCAGGAACGACCCGTTCCGGCCCTTCTGGTGTTCGACCATGAGGCGCTCACTCAGGAGACCGTCGTCACGACGATGCTGGGAGAACAGGGGAGGGAGTGGGCCGCTTTCAGGGCTGCGGCGAGTGGACGCGCGGACTTGAAGTTTCGAGGGTCAACCGGGCCGCATCAGCCTGCCGCATATTCGTTGAGCGGCCTGGAGCGTTATCAGGACTGTCCCTTCAGGTTTTTTGCGTCGGACGTCCTGCGCCTCGACGAGCCGGCCGAGGACGGCGCGGTGCTCTCGGCTCGCGCGCGCGGCCGATTCGTCCACGAGCTGCTGCAGAGGTTCTTCGAGGCGTGGGACGCGCGCGGAGAAGGCGTCATCACGCCCGGCCGGCTGGAAGCCGCGCGAGCGGTGTTCGCGGAGGTGGCCGAGCCGCTGCTCGCCCGGCTTTCGCCGGCCGATGCGTCGCTCGAGCGCGCACGCCTGTTTGGCTCAGCGCTGTCAACCGGCATTGTCGACGTCATTCTCGCGATGGAAGCCTCGCGGCCGGATCCGGTGCAGGAACGCTGGCTCGAGTATCGACTGGAAGGCGAGTTCTCGCTGGGCGGGGAGGAGCCGAGGCAGGTGCCGCTTCGCGGCGTCGCCGACCGCATCGATCTGCTCGACGGCAATCGCCTGCGTGTCATCGATTACAAGACCGGCTCTGCTCCGGAACGCGGGCGTGCCCTGCAGGTGCCGGTATACGCACTTTGCGCCCAGGAGCGCCTGCACGCCCGCGGCGGCAGTCCGTGGGCTGTCGAAGAGGCGCTCTACGTGTCGTTTGCCGGTAGAAAGTCCGTGGTTCGCGTGGCGACCGAGGACGACCAGGAGACGCTGGCCACCGCGAGGGAGCGGCTCTTCGGACTCGTCGATCAGATCAACGCCGGGGAATTCCCCCCCCGTCCGCACGATCCGATGATGTGCACGTATTGCGCGTATCCGTCCGTGTGCCGGAAGGATTATGTCGAGTAGCTATTCGCTCCCGTTCGACGAAGCGGAATCCGCGCCGGAGCGCGTCGCGGATCCCGATCGCGACGCACGGGAGCGATCCGTCGATCCACGCTACAACGTTGCGCTCGAGGCGTCCGCCGGCACCGGCAAGACGCGGGTGCTCGTCGATCGATACGTCAATCTGCTGCGCGCCGGAATCGATCCGGCGAACATTCTGGCGATTACCTTCACACGGAAGGCAGCGGCGGAGATGCGGGAGCGCATTCTGACGACACTGCGCGCCGCGGCCGAACGCGCAGAAATCCCTGCCGTCCGATGGCGCGAACTGCGCGACCGCACCGCCGACATCAACATCAGTACCATCGACGCCTTCTGCCTTTCGCTGCTGAGAGAGTTTCCTCTCGAGGCGGATTTGGATCCCGGATTCTCGATGGCCGACGACATGGAAGTACCGCGGCTGATCGAGGAGTCGCTCGACCGTGCGCTGCGCATCTGCCGCGCGGTCGCGCGTGAGGACGAGGCCGTGGCACTGGTGTTCGCGCAGCTGAGCGAGCGGCGGGCTCGCGCGGGTCTCGCCGCACTGCTGAACCGGCGCATCGTGGCTGCGGCAGTGCTCGATCGTTTCCTGGCGCGAGGTTCTTCCGACCTGACCGTCGGCTCGGTCGCGGCCGCAGGGGCCGCCACGCTCATCGGTATGTTCCGCGGGATGCCAGGTGGGCTCGAGCGCTTCCTGGAGACCGGACCGCCCGAGGCCGCGTTCGTGCTTCTGGCCGGGCGGCTGCAGGCTCTCGACCGTAGTGTCGACTCCGGTGTACCGGCGGATCCGGCCGCGGTCCATGCCGCCTTCGCTGCCTCTCGCGAGTATTTCCTGACGCAGGACGGCAAGCCGCGGAGCCGGCTCACGGTGCCGCGCGCGCGGTTCCCCTCCGCCCGGATCTGGGAGGTTCACCGTGATTTGGTCGTTGGTCATGGTGGCGAACTGCTGCGGGCCTGGCAAGGTTTCCGCCGCGACCTGAACGTGCTGGTGTCGCGCGGCGTGCGGCGCATGTTCGCGATCGCGGAGTCCGAATATCGCCGCACGCTGGACGCGCACGCGGTGCTGGACTTTCACGATGTCCTTCTCAAGGCGCTCCAGCTGTTGCGGCAGATGGAAGAATTTGCCCAGAGCCGGTATCGCCTTGAGGCGCGGTATCACCACGTGCTGGTCGACGAATTCCAGGACACCAGCCGCGCGCAGTGGGAACTGGTGGAGCTGCTTATTGCCTCGTGGGGCGAAGGGGCCGGCCTGGCTCACTCGGGTCCGCTGCAGCCCTCCGTCTTCATCGTCGGCGACCGGAAGCAATCGATCTACGCGTTTCGCGACGCGGACGTATCAGTGTTACGGGAGGCAGGCCGCCACCTCGAACAGTTACGACCGGATGGCGATGTCCGTCGAACGATTTCCAGGAGTTTCCGCGCCGTCCCAGCGCTGCTGGCTTTCGTCAACGATGTCTGCGCAATGCTCGACACTGCTCCCTCCCGCGCGGACGCGTTTCGCTACGAGGAAGGAGATCGGTTTCCGCTGGCAGCCGGGTTGGCTGACGGCTTGGACGGGAGCGATGACGCGCTGGGAATTGTGCCCGGCGATACCCCTGAAGCATGCGCCGAAGCTGTCGCGGATGAGATCGCCAGCCTCGTCGGCCGGGCAACCGTCAGAGATCGCGAAACCGGACTGAGGCGGTCGGCGCGCCCTGGCGATATCGCCGTTCTCTTCCGAACGCGCGAGACTCATCGTGAATTCGAGCAGGCTCTCGAGCGCCGGGGCGTTCCCGCGTACGTCTACAAGGGCCTGGGCTTCTTCGACGCGGACGAAATCAAGGATGTCCTCGCGCTCCTGCGATACCTGGCCGAGCCGACATCCGATCTCCGTGCCGCGGCCATTCTGCGGTCCGGCTTTGGCGGCGTCTCCGATGAAGGGTTGCGCCGCCTGGCGCCGGGCCTCGCCAGTGCTCTGCAAGAGGACGAGCCGGAGGCGGCGACGGTCCTCGACGAGCACGATTGGGCGGCGATGGACGTCTCCCGGCGGAGCCTGCAGCGGTGGTGCGGCCTTGTGGATCGGATACCGCCAGCGGAACTGCTCGATCTGATTCTCGAGGAGTCGGCCTATGCCATCCGGCTGCGCGGCGTGCGGCTCGCATACGCCCGCGAAAACCTCAAGAAGATTCGCGCCATCATCCGCCGAATCCAGAACCGCGGCTACGCAACGATGGGACGGATCGCCGACCATCTCGATCGTCTGGCCGTCGGCGATGAGCCCAACGCGGTGATCGACGCACTCGACGCGGTGAGCCTGATGACGGTTCATGCCGCCAAGGGCCTCGAGTTCCCCGTGGTATTCGTTGTCAACGTCGCCCGCGGGACCGGCACCCGGCGGGACGCCATCCGCATCGCCGGAAACCCGGCTGGCGATGCCATTTCGGTTGCCGTGGGCGACTATCGCTCCGACGCAGACGACGACGATGGCGCCCGTGAGCGCGAGGAAACCAAGCGTCTTCTATACGTGGCGCTGACCCGCGCTCGGGATCGCCTGTACCTGAGCACGGCGCTGAAGGATGGGCGGGTTCAGCCCGGGAGGGGGAGTCTCGCCGACGTCTGGCCCCCGTCGCTTCTTGACATATTCGTCGCCGGCTACGGGGGCGCCGATCATATGGATTGGAGTGGAACGGCCGGCACGGTCCACCGGTTTCGGGTCGTGAAGGCTGCTCCGGCCGCGATTGGCGGCTGTCCGCCGCATTCGCCGTTGGCGACGCCCGAATCGGATTTCGAACCCGTCGCGGAGTCCACTGCCGTTCGCACCAGCGTGGCGGCCGTTGTCGCGGCGGAACCGCTTCTGATCGCCGAATACGGAAGCGCACTCTCCCTGCCGCGCCGTAGCGGCGAAGCCGCGAAGACGGACGATGTGCTCATCGGGCTTCTCGTCCATCGCCTGCTGCAGCGATTCGGCGTGACGCTCGAGGTCGAAGACGAAGTGCTCGCCGCTGCGGTCACCGGATTGCTGCGGCGAGAGCATACTGACGCGGCGTTCGATCCGGGGATCGTTGGAGAAGTCGTTGTGCGCTTTCGCGCGTTTCGCGATCGTTCCGAGCTCAAGAAGCATTACGAAGCGGGCGCCGTCTTTCACGAGGTGCCATTCAGCTTGGCCGCCGACGGGCAGATTATTCGCGGTGCGATTGACTGCCTCATCCGGCTCGGCGATGGTTCGATCCGCATCCTGGAGTTCAAGACCGGTCGCCGGCGCGACGAGCATGTGCTCCAGGCCGAGATCTACAGGCGCGCTGCGGAGACGATCTTCGCTGACACGGTTACCGTTGACGTCGTGTATGCCCTGGATGCCGTCAACTCCTGACGGTTTGCTCGCCCTGGCGCAGAAATGTCTCGCGTTGCGATCCGCTGTAGATCACAATAGCCGCACCTTGGAACCAGATGGAGCTTCCCGCAGTCTAACCAAACAGATGCACATCGCTCCTACGCCCGCACGCCACCGCGCCGCAGCAATGACGTTGCTCGCCCTGGAAACGATGCCGTGCGGCTGTGTGGCCGGCGTGTATCAGGCGCGCCCGTCCGTCGTCGAGGTCGAGTTCGTCGAGGCGAAGGGACCCCACTGTGTGTTTACCCGTCACCGTACGGGTCACGTGACGCGCCTCGGGGTCCCCGAAGCGCTGGTTGCAGACACCGGCGAAGCGCTCGTCTGACGGCCGTCGCGGCAAGGGTCCGGGCGCCAGCACGACGAATTAGCCCAGCTGGCCCATTTTTGGGCCGAATTGCGCATTGCCCCGCCGCATCCCATCCCATACAATCAGCTTTGGGGGTTTTATTGACGACCAAAGAGGAGACCCGAGTGGCGTTGACCTGTCCCAGTTGTGGGAACGATCAGAATTTTCTCGTGAAGACCTTGCAGATGCACGTCGTGCATCTGGAGGATTCCCGGGTCGAAGTGTCGGAAGAAGAACGCCCGCAGGTGCTCGAAGTGCTCTGTGACGAGTGCGAGACGGCGCTGAATCTCGACGAGATGGACGAGACGATCCAGAAGGAACTACGGCTGACGCTGGGCGCCCGCTAATTCAATCCTCGACCTCCTCGAAGTAGTCGCATTCAGGACAAACCCATTCGCGCTGCACGGTCGTACGTGTCTGCGTCGTGCCGGGAATGCGATCGGTGATCTGCGATTCGCGCAGCCGCATGATCTCGCCGCACATCGGACACTCCCTTCCGGCCATTGACTTCTCCTCGAGCGATCCCTATCGTACCCCCAGTCCGATGCGGGGGCACACACATCGAGGCCACAGGCCTCAGGGCTCGGGCCACAGCGGCGAACCGGTAGCCGTGATGACGCGTGACGATTCACGTCAGGACGTCAACTGCTTCGCTGACGAAGTCATCATCGATTTCCCGTCGGTGGCGCCGGCGGTCGAGCGCATCAGGCGCTCGTTCCTGGCCGACGAACGTCCCGACACGCTGCGTGCCTCCGTCGAGCTGACCGACAGTGAAGCCGCGCGCGGCATCACCATCCCGTTCAGCGTACCTGTCCAGTGCACGTGCGGCGAGTGCGGTGGGCGCGGCGAATCGTGGACTGAAACCTGCGCGAGGTGCCGCGGCTGCGGGTTCCAGGTTATTCGACATCCCGTCCAGGTGACGGTCCCCGCCGGCGTTCGTGACGGCGCGCGGTTCTGCTTCAGCGTGACGCAGCGGCCCAACCGATCGACGCGCGTCGAGCTCTCGGTCGCTGTCGCGGCGGCCCGCTGATTTCTCTGCTCCTGTAGTGTCCGCCTTCAGGCGGACCTTCTCGTCCGGCTGAAGCCGGACACTACGATCGTCCGGCTGACGCCGGACACTACGATCGCCCGGAAGCTACACTAACGCCGTGGAGCGGCACGTCAATCTGCTCGGCACGCTTGCCACGCTGTGGGGCGCGCTGGCCATGCTCGTCGGCGTGTCGATGCTGCTGCTGGCCGCGGGCGCATTGGCGGAGCTGCTCGCCCCGGTTGCCAACCGCGTGGACTTCGCCGCCAGCCTGACGGCCGCTGTGTTCGTCCTGATCGGCGTCTTTGCGCTCGTCTGGGGCGGCGCCCACATCTGGGCCGCCGTGCTGTTGAAGCGGCGCCGGGCCCTGGGACGCTTCCTCTCCCTCGGCCTTGCCATCGTCAACCTTCTCGTTCTTCCTTTCGGCACCGCGTTTGGCGCCTACGCGCTTTGGGTGCTCCTGCGAGACGACGGCCGCCGATTGTTCGAGCCGGCACGATAAGATCGGTTCATGGCACTCCAACCCGACCGCGACGCGGTGCTGAATGCGCTCCGCGCGGTCGTCGACCCCGACATCCGCCGGGACATCGTGACGCTCGGCTTCGTGAAGGATCTCTCGATCGATAGCGGCCGAGTCGCCTTCACCATTGAACTGACGACGCCGGCATGCCCGGTCAAGGAACAGCTTCGCGAGCAGGCGACGAACGCCGTGCGCGCGGTTTCCGGCGTCAGCCAGGTGGACGTGCAGCTGACGGCGAACGTGCGCTCGGCGCTGGCTCCCGAGACCGGCCGTCCGCCGCTGCCGGGCGTCAAGAACGTGATTGCCGTTGGCGCCGGGAAAGGCGGCGTGGGCAAGACCACGGTAGCTGTGAACCTCGCGCTCGCCCTCGTGAAGTGTGGCAGCCGCGTCGGCGTCCTCGACGGCGACATCTATGGTCCGAACGTTCCGTTGATGCTCGGCCTGAATACACAGCTGACGACGGACGGGAAACAGATCGTGCCGGCTGAGAAATACGGCCTGCAGGTCGTGTCGATCGGATTCCTCACGCAGGATGACGCGCCGATCATCTGGAGAGGACCGATGCTCCACGGCGCGATCCAGCAGTTCTTCCGCGAAGTGGCGTGGAAGGACCTCGACTACCTGATTGTCGATATGCCGCCGGGCACTGGTGACGTGGCGCTGAGCATGAGCCAGACGGTGCCGGTGGTCGGCTCGATCGTGGTGACGACGCCGCAGCAGGTGTCGTTGTCGGACAGCCGCCGCGCGGTCCGGATGTATCAGAAGCTGAATATCCCGCCGATCGGTATCGTGGAGAACATGAGTTATTACCAGTGCACGAACTGCCATCACGAAGCAGACATCTTCGGCCACGGTGGCGGCGAAGCGCTGGCAGCGGAGCTGCAGGTGCCGTTTCTCGGACGCCTGCCGGTCTACCAGCCGATCCGCGAGGGCAGCGACGCCGGCGTGCCGCTCGTGGTGGCCGAGCCATCATCGGCCGCCGCGAAGGCGTTCCTCACGCTGGCTGAACGCGCCGCGGCGCAGGTGTCGATTGCCGCCCACCGTACGGCGGAAGCAAACCGCGGGAAGATTCCGCTGATTCCGGTGCGTTAGTTCGCCGCTACGATCACCAGTGACCTCCATCGGCCTGCCATTTACCAAGCACACGCTCGCCAACGGGCTCGACGTCATCGTCCACGAATCGCGTCAGGTGCCTGTCGTGGCGGTGAACATCTGGTATCACGTCGGCTCCAAGAACGAACGGCCCGGGCGGACGGGGTTCGCGCATCTGTTCGAGCATCTGATGTTCGAGGGGTCGGAGCACCATCCGGCAGGCTACTTTCCGCCGCTCCAGCAGGCCGGTGCGCTGCTGAACGGATCGACGAATACGGACCGCACGAATTACTGGGAGGTCGTGCCGACGAGCGCCATCGATCTGGCGCTCTGGATGGAATCGGATCGGATGGGGTACCTGCTGCCGGCGGTGACGCCGGAACGATTCGAGACGCAGCGCGATGTTGTCCTCAACGAGCGCCGTCAGAATTACGAGAACCGCCCGTACGGCATGGCGATGATGGCGATCAGCGCCACGCTCTATCCGCCGGAACATCCGTATCACTGGATGACGATCGGCGCGTCGGAGGATCTCCGGGCGATGCGCCTCGATGACGTCCAGGCGTTCTTCAGGACGTACTACCATCCGGCAAATGCGTCGCTGGCTCTGGCCGGCGATATCGAGACAGCACGAGCGTTCGACCTGGCCGAGCAGTACTTCGGCGAGCTGGCGCCGGGGCCGAAACCCGAACGTGTGAGGGCCAGCGGGTCGCTGACGCGGGAACATCGACTGCTGCTCGAAGATCGCATCGAGCTGCCGCGCGTGTACATGGCGTGGCATTCACCGCCAATGTTCGCTGACGGTGACGCGGAGATGGATCTGCTGGCCGATCTGCTGGCCAACGGGAAGACCTCCCGGCTGTATCGAACGCTCGTCTACGAGCGGCGCATCGCCGTTGACGTGTCCGCGTATCAGGGGTCGCGCGAGCTGGCGAGCTACTTCCTGATAGCCGCCACGGCAGCGCCGGGACAATCGCTGACCGACATCGCGTCCGCGATCGACGCCGAGCTGCAAATCGTGATCGACAAAGGTCCGTCGCCGGCGGAGATGCAGCGCGCGGCGGCGCAAATCGAGGCGCACTTTCTCTACCGGCTTCAGACCGTCGGCGGGTTTGGCGGGAAGTCCGACCAGTTGAACGCCTACAACACCTACTGCGGCGATCCGGCGTACTTTTCACGCGACGTGGCCCGCTATCAGGAGGCGACCGAGGAGCGTGTGCGGGCGGCCGCGGCGCGCCTGCTCCGGTTCGACGCCCGCGTTCTTCTCAGCGTCGTTCCGCACGGACGGGAGGCGCTCGCGCTCGCCGGCTCCGATCGCATCGCGGTGTCGTGATGGCCATCGATCGTTCGAGGCCGCCCGGCGTAGGGGCCGATCCTGCCTTTCGCTTTCCGAGCATTGTTCGCCACTCGCTGTCGAATGGACTCGACCTGCGTACCGTCGAGCACCGGGCCGTCCCGGTTGTGACGATCGTCGTCCAGGTCGAAGGGGGATCGGGCGCCGATCCGAGTCACCAGGAAGGGCTGGCGGCAATTACGGCGGACATGGTCGACGAGGGCACTGGCTCGCTCAGCGCCATTGACGTATCCGATGCGATTGCCAGGCTCGGCGCTGAGTACGACGTGGACGTTGGGGCGGACGTCACGACGTTTTCGCTCACGACGCTGGCGCGGTTCGCTGAACGCGGCATGTCGCTTCTCGCGGATCTGGTGATTCGCCCAAGCCTTCGCGAGGCTGACTTCCAGCGGGTTCGCCAGCTGCGGCTCGATCGCTTACGCCAACTGAAAGACGTCGCACCGGCCGTCGCGGAGCGGGCGTTTCTGCGCCTGGTGTACGGCGAGCATCCCTATGGCCATCTGGCAATAGGCACGGACTCCGCGCTTCGTTCGCTGACGGTAGACGACGTGGCTGGATTTCACCTGGGCCGGTTCGTTCCGCTGCAGTCGACGGTGATCGTTGCCGGCGACATGACGCATGAGGAAATGCGTGCGCTGGCGGAGCGGGTATTCGGGGGCTGGGAGGATCGGCCCGTGCCCGTCGCCTGGGGCCGGGCCAGCGAAATAGAACCGGCGCAAGATGCAGGCGTTCGACTGGCGCTCGTGCCACGGGAAGGCGCGGCTCAGTCCGAGCTGCGCATCGGCCATCTGTCGGCGCGGCGGAACACACCGGATTATCCGGCGCTCCTCGTGATGAACTCCGTATTGGGCGGACAGTTCGTCAGCCGGGTGAATCTCAAGCTTCGCGAGGAGAAGGGTTTTACTTACGGCGCGCGCACGGGTTTCGACTGGCGCCGGGGCCGGGCGCCATTCTCGCTGTCTGCCAGCGTGCACACGGCGGCCACAGCGGAGGCGATCCAGGACGCCCACGCGGAGCTGGAGGGACTTCGCGGATCCCGGCCGGTGATCTCCACGGAGTTGGCCCTGGCGAAGGCGTCGCTGACGAGGGGGTACCCGCGCAACTTCGAGACCGCTGGCCAGGTGGCCAGGGGGGTCGCTCAGCTTGCACTCTATGGCCTGCCCGACACGTATTTTCAGGAGTTCGTGCCGAAAGTGAACGCCGTTTCCGGCGACGACGTAACCAGAGTGGCCGCTGCTTACCTGGATCCGTCGAGGCTGACGACGCTTGTGGTTGGCGATCACCAGGCTGTTATTGACTCGCTGAGCCGGCTGTTCGGCAACCCGGTCCTGATGTCACCTGAGGTGTGAAACAGGCCGCCGGGAGACTGGGCGGGCGTGCTAGGCTGATTCCTTCGCAAGGGTTTTATGGACGTGTCAGAGCGCGCACCCGACCTCGATCCCGACCGCGGGCTCGACCGAGTCACCAGTCTTGGTGTGGTCATCGGGATCGCGTCGGCCGTTGTGGCTGGTGCCACCATCTGGCTCGTGGTCACGGACCCGGTGACCGTCGCCAGCGCCATCGAAAGCGGCGAGGTGTCACCGCTCGTGAAGCGCCTCGCCGAGGTTCTCTACGACGCCCTCGCCGGACTGCTGGCCTACCTCTGACTCTGACGCCCTCGCGCGCTTGCCCACCGTAGCGGCGGAGCCCGAAGGCGGGCCGTTACAGGCGCGCCCTCAAGAACCGCGTCAGCACATATCCATCAAAGTATTTGAACGGGAACAGGCCCGTACTGTAGTGGCCACAGCGCAGGAAGGCCGTTTCGTGCGGCAAGCCGCGCCGCTCGAACTCGTTCACCAGGATCACCGACAGATCGAGCGGGAACGTGAGGTCGTAGGCCGCGTAGACGAGCAGCGTCTGCGTGCTGGCGACCCGGTCCAGATACGACCAGGGACTGATTGGACGCCACAACTGCCGCAGTTGATCGAGGTCGATATGGCCATTGAGGCCGTGTCGCACGTGCTGGGTAGAGAGGCCACGCCAGACGACGTCGGCAAACCACGGCGACACATGATTCAGCGCTTGTGCGCGGATCAACGGCTCGTGCGCTGACGTCAACAGCGACAGGCACGATCCGAGGCTCGTGCCGACGATGCCGATCCGCTCGAACCCCAGCGACGCAAGCCATGCGACCGCCCGTCTCGCGTCGAGCACCGCCTGCCGGCACACCTGCACGGTCCGCGCGATGTTCGCGCTGACGATGTAGTCGGCGCGCGTCAACTCCGGCGGCATGCGCACGTCGTGGTAAGGGAGGCTGAGACGCAGCGCCGAAACGCCGAAACGCGCCAGCACGCGCGACAGACCGATGTGACCTGCGGCGTCCGAGTTCCATTGCGGCAGGACGACCACGGCGCGCCCGCGGTGTGCCATCCGCGTCATGCGCTCGTCGCCGGCGGCGGGAAACCACCTCCCGGTCACCACGTTGTTCTCCGCGTGTGGCGTCGTCAACGCGCTGGGAAACGTCAGTGTTCCGGCCTCGCCCTTTGCCCGGCGGCCGGAATCGCCGGGGGTGAACGCGTAATCGTTCGACGGCGGCGCATGGAAAAACGCCGGCGTGTCGCGCATCACCTCGTCGATCCATCGCTCGATGTGCGCATCCGGCGCTCCGGGGCCGTTGCCGTTCGTGCCGGGAATCCAGTCAACGCCCCACTCGAAGGGGCGCACGAGGCGATCCTTCGTGGAGAACGCGATCCGCTGCTCCCAGGCGTGAAAAAATCGCGCAAACATGGACGCCGCCTACCGGCTCGGGTTCGGGCGCAGAAGCGATTCGACTGCCGCCGCGACGGCGAGCAGATCGCCGGTCCGGTTGCGCCCGCCGGCCAGTTGCGCGCCGATCGGCAGGCCGTCCGTGGTTGCGCCGCACGGAATCGTAATCGCCGGATGTCCCGTGATGTTGAACAACTGGGTAAGCCTCAGGGTGATGTTGCGGACCGGTTCCTCAACCGAGCCGATCTTTACCGCCAGCGCGCCAAGCTTGACGGCAGGCACGGCGAGCGTCGGCAGCAGCAGCGCGTCGCGCCGCACGAGCGTGGCGTCAACCTCATCGATCAGGACGTCGCGTCCCCTCAACGCGCGGAGGTAGTCTTCCGCCAGGATGTACCGGCCCATCTCCAGACGGAGGCGGACGTTCGGGTTGTAGTCCTCCGCATGGCTGTCGAGCGTCTTCGCATGCAGAGCAGCCGCCTCGGACAGGACGATGTGGAGATAGATCGGCGCGATATCCCCGGCGTGAGGAACCTGAACCTCCTCGAGTGCCGCGCCGGCCGCGGTCAATGCCTTGCAGGTCGTCTCGAACGCGGCCGCGACCTGCGGGTCGAGCAGCGTCGTGAAATAGCCGCGCAGAACGCCGATCCGCAGCCCGTTCACGTTCCGCGGTGAGCCGTTCGATGGCGCCCGCCCGCACAGTACGTCGTGGACGATTGCCGCGTCCTCGACCGAGCGGCACAGCGGGCCGACGTGATCCATCGTCTTGCTCAATGGAAAGACGCCGCCTATTGGCACTTCGTCGAGAGAAGGCTTCAGGCCGACGAGGCCGCATGCGGCGGATGGAATACGCACGGATCCACCCGTGTCGGTGCCTATCGACGCGTACGCCATCCCGTCCAGCACGGACGCTGCCGACCCGCCCGACGATCCCCCCGGCGACCGGTTTGGATCGAGCGGATGTCTGACCAGCCCGAACGCCGAGTCTTCGTTCGTCGTGCCGAACGCAAACTCGTGCAGGTTCGTTTTGCCAAGGAAGACGGCGCCGGCCTCCCGCAAGCGGGCGACAACAGGCGCGTCGTGGGGGGCGACGTGTCCATGACGGACCTTGCTCGCTGCGGTCGTTGACACACCGTCGAGATCGATGATGTCCTTCAGCGAAATCGGCACGCCATGGAGCGGACCACGGTCGCGCCCGCTCTTGAGCTCGGCGTCAGCCTGTTTTGCCTGCGCCAGCGCTTGATCGGCGAGTACGGTGATGTACGCGTTGATCGCCGGATTGCGTTCGGCGATACGTTCCAGGCAGTCCGTGGTAGCGGTTTCAGCCGTCAACTCGCCCGAACGAATCGCGCGGGCCAGCTCCGCGATCGTGCGTGCGCTAGCGGGCATCCGGCGGCGTCGAGGTGCGAGTCGGCTCGCCCGTGGCGTCGAAATTCCAGTCGGCACTGCGCAGCGCCGATGTCGATCGCGCCAACGCTTCGAGGAGGGGACGCAGGCCGGCAAGATTGCGGCGATCGGCATCCTGGATGGCCGCGTCGAGCCAGGTCTTGATCGTCATCTCAAGGTTATATCTTATCTGCCCTGTGAGACAGACCAAGATCATCGCGACCATCGGTCCCGCTTCCGAGAGTGGCGACGTCATTCGCGCGCTCGTGGACGCCGGCGTGGATGTCTTTCGCCTCAACTTTTCGCACGGGACGCACGCGTCGCACGGCGCCACGATCAAGCGTATCCGTACGGCGTCCGCGGCGTCGGGCCGGCCTGTTGCGATCCTTCAGGATCTCAGCGGACCGAAGATTCGTACCGGACGCCTCGCCAGTGCCCCCGTGAAGCTGACGGCCGGCGAGCGACTGGTCATCGCGGTCGGAGATGACCCTGGCAGAGCGGGACGAATTACGACCACCTACGCCGAACTGCCGAGCGCGGTCCATCCCGGCGACACGCTGCTGCTCGACGACGGGCGCATTCAGCTCAGAGTGGACGAGACCAGCGCCACCACGATTCAGACGACGGTCATCGACGGCGGCGAGCTCGGCGAGCGGAAGGGGATCAACGCGCCCGGAGCCGATCTTCCCGTGACAGGACTGACCGGCAAGGACGCTGAGGACCTCAGGTTCGGCGCAGCCGCAGGCGTGGACTTCCTCGCGCTGTCGTTCGTGCAGCGGCCAGCGGACCTTGAGCAGGCGCGCGCAGCGCTTGACGATGCGGGCGCGGCGAGCCTGCCGCTGGTCGCCAAGCTCGAGCGGCCGCAGGCGGTGGCGCACCTGGCCGAGATCCTGCGCGCCAGCGATGCGGTGATGGTGGCACGCGGTGATCTGGGCCTCGAGCTTCCGCTCGAACGCGTGCCGCGCATCCAGAAGCAGACGACCCGGGAAGCCCGCGCTCTCGGCATTCCGGTGATTGTGGCGACGCAGGTGCTCGAATCGATGCGCACCGAGCTTCGACCCACGCGTGCGGAAGTCAGCGACGCCGCGAACGCGGTGGCCGATGGGGTTGACGCCATCATGCTGGCGGGCGAGACGGCAATCGGGGCGCATCCGGTGCGCGTGGTTGAAACGCTCGATCGGATCATTCGTGATGCCGAGCTGCTGCCGGGTCCCAGTCAGGAAGCGGCGGCGGACGGCCGGACGCTGCCGCCGCATGGCCGCGCGATCTGTGAGGCCGCGGTGACGCTGGCGCAGCACGCATCCGCCTCTGCGATCGTCGCGGTCACGCGCGGAGGCAAGACCGCGCGATTCTTGTCTGCATTGCGGCCGGAGGTGCCGATCGTGGCCGTCACCAGCGAGGATCGGATCGCGCGCCGGCTGATGCTGTCGTGGGGTGTGGTTCCCGTCGTCGCGGATCTGAGCGGAGACGTCAATGCCGTGGCGACGCGGTTAGGGCAGGAGCTCGTCGGGCGCGGTCGCGTGCCTCCGGACTCGGTCGTCGTGTTGGTGAGCGTGACGCCCGATCCCGCTCCCGGTCCGTCGAATTTCCTCAAGGTTCAGCGCGTCCATGGCTAAGGGCGCGACTCCAGGTATTTTTTCAGCTCGCCGAGCGACGCAGTGAAATTCGTGGCGAGGATCTCGTAGTAGCGCGTCCACCGACGGCTGTTCTCCCAACCGGACTGCCGGACGCGCAGTACCGCCCGCCCCCCAAGGTCGGTGCAGCCCGCTTCGAGCGCCATCGGTCCGATCGGTTCGCCGTCGGGCGGCAGCCAGTACGCATCGGCGACGAAAAACTCGCGACCCGGCTTGAATTCGACGACCGTTCCGCGAAACGCGCCGCCAAGCCGCCCGAGCACGTCATCGGTCCAATCCGTCGCCGGCCACTCGACCGCGTAGCTGCCGAACGCCCGTGGAAGACAGAGCGAGCGCGTGACATGCCACCACGACGCAAGATCCTCCGCATTGAAGAAGGCGTCGAGAATGCGGGCCGGTGCGGCCTCAATCGCGAGGCTGTGGTCGAAGTCGCGCATGGGAAAATGATCGCATCATGGACTCGCAGCCGCTCGCCTACCTGGATCCCGGATTTCTCGAAAGCGAAGAAGCGCGTCCGATTCGCATTCTTGCGGAGTATCTCGAGCCCCTCGACCGCTTCAAGGCGCAGAACATCCAGGACACCGTCGTGTTCTTCGGGTCGGCGCGGATTCACAGCCGCGAAACAGCGGAACAGGCGTTGGAACGACTCGAGAAGCGCGCCGGGCGCCGCGCCACGGCTGAACACGAGGCGCTCGTGGCCCGCAGCCGGAAAGCGGTTGAATGGTCCCGCTACTACGAGGAGGCGCGCGAACTGGCCGGACTCCTGACGACGTGGTCGAATTCGCTGGAATCCACACATCACCGCTTCGTCGTCACCTCCGGCGGTGGTCCCGGGATCATGGAGGCAGCCAATCGCGGTGCCTACGAAGCCGGCGGCAAGACAATCGGCCTGAACATCCGGCTGCCGTTCGAGCAGGGCGCCAACCGCTACATCACCGAGGGACTGCATTTCGAATTCCACTACTTCTTCATGCGCAAATTCTGGTTTGCGTATCTGGCCAAAGCGCTCGTCATCTTCCCCGGCGGGTTTGGAACGCTGGACGAGATGTTCGAGATCCTGACCCTGATGCAGACCGAGAAGCTGGAGAAGCAGATTCAAATCATTCTCTACGGCACCGACTACTGGGATCCGATCGTGAACCTCAAGCCGATGGAGGACTGGGGGGCGATCACACCCGGCGACATCGAGCTCGTCCAGCGCGCCAACACGCCGGCGGAGGCGTTCGAGCTGCTCAAGACGCACCTGACCGAACATCATCTGATGCCGCCGACGACCCAGGAGATGAAAGCGCCGGGCATCGCGAAAACGCGTTCTTAGCGCACATTGCGTGGGGCGAGCCTTGCAGGCTCGCCTCGCGAACCCGAAGGGTTCGCGCCACGGAATCAAACCCGTGCTAATAGAGAAGAAACGGACGGCGCAGATCCCGGAAGGCCGCTTCGTCCGTGCGCCAGCTGTCCGCGATCGCTGTGGGCGCCAGCCCCGCTTCGACCTGTTGCCGCAGCGTGTCCGACCCGGCCAGGATGTCGATCGGCAGCTTGTCGTGCTCGTATTCGTACGGCGGCTGCCGCCAGGAAAACTTCCCGGGATTCGTACGCCGGAACATCTGAATCAACGCCGCTCCGGTCAGCACCGGCCTGAACGCCGCGCGGTCCGTGACGTGGATCTGACAGCCGCCGCAGGTGGTCTTCGCATGTTTCTGAAAGGTCGGTTCGAACACCGCCGGACGGAAAAACGCACCCGGCAGCCCCAGCTCGTTCATCTCGCGGGCGAAGCGCTCCGCGTCGATCCACGGCGCGCCGACGAGCTCGAATGGCCGCGTTGTGCCGCGCCCCTCCGAGAGCATCGTGCCTTCGAACAGCACGGTGCCCGGATAGACCACCGCCGCGTCGAGGGTCGGCATGTTGGGAGATGGCATTACCCACGGCAGACCGGTCTCGTCCGCGTACATGTTCCGCTGCCATCCGTCCATCCGAGCCACGTCGAGCGAGGCGCCCAGGCCGAACGACTCGTTGAACAGCCTGGCCAGCTCGCCGATTGTCATTCCATGGCGCATCGGGATCGGGAACAGGCCGACGAACGACTCGTAGCCGCGGACGAGCGTCTGCCCCTCGACGTCGTTGCCGTTGATCGGATTCGGCCGGTCGCAGACGATCGCCGGCACGCCGTGCTTCCCGCAGGCGCGCAGGCAGTTCGCCATCGTGTAGATGTAGGTGTAGATGCGCGCGCCGATGTCCTGCAGGTCGATGACGAGGACGTCGAGCCCTTTCAGCATCTCGGACGTCGGCTCGCGTGTCTCGCTGTAGAGCGAGTACACCGGCACCCGCCGCGCCGCGTCGTCGCCGTGCGGCGTCTCGATCATGTTGTCCTGCACGTCCGACCTGAAGCCGTGCTGCGGGCCGAATATCGCCGCCAGCGTCACGCCCTCGGCTTCGGCAAGCCGATCGACGATGTGCTGGAAGCCGCGGTCGATTGACGCGTGGTTGCAGACTACCCCGACGCGGCGGCCGCGTAGCTTGCCGGACGAAAGGAGCGCGTCGGAACCGAGCCGGACGCAGGAGGAACTGGACTGACGAGGCATGCGCATCATTATCCAGCGCTCAGATTACAGATGAGCTGAGAATCACCTCTACCGCGAAGCTCGTCCTCACCGTATACTCATCGCCTCTACCCTTCTACCGACAACTGTTTTTGCGCCGATAGAGGAGCTATGCCTTACATCCCGCGCGGATGGCGGCTCTCTGCTGCTGTGTTCGTCGTGTCGCTGTGCGCGTTCGGGGCCGGCACCGCTTCAGCTCAGGAGTTGCGGCCGAGCCTGAGAATACCGACCACCATCGCGAGCGTCGCCGCCGCCGCCGATTGGGCGTCCACGTATCACGCGATGACCAACTATCACGTCCGCGAAACGAACATCTTCCTGCAGCCGTTCCAGAGGTCGCCGGGGAAGCTCGTGCTCGTGGGCGCGGCCATCGACGCGGCGACCTTTACCGCGTGGAATACCGTGATCGGCCCGCGGCATCCGAAAGTTGCGGCGGCAGGGATGTGGGCAATGGCCGGCTTCCGCGCCTACCTGGTCGTTCACAACCTCCGCAACACGCAGAAGGCGTTGCCGCGGTAAAAGCGCTCCGGTCCGCCCCCCTTTTCGGGCCGGTCCGCCTGAAGGCGGACACTACGTCGTTTGTGGAGCGATAATTCCGCAAGCGAGGAGGCTGTCCGTGAACGGCAAACGACTAATCCTTTCGACCGCGGCTTTCGCGGCGATCTTCGGTCTGACCACCGCCATTGGCGTGCGCGCGCAGAGTGGGCGCGCGGCGCTGCCTGATTGGACGGGTGTCTGGGCCATGCAGGGCAACACGATATTCGATCGCGCGAGCGTCCAGCCGCCCAACGGCCGCGCCGGCGAGCCTGGCGTGCGCGAGTCGCCGCCCTATACCGACGAGTGGGAAGCCAGATACCGGCGCAACATCGAGCTGGTCAAGCAAGGCAAGTTTCCTGATCCCGTCAGCACCTGCGGCACGCCGCACGGATTCCCGCGCATCATGAACGTGCCGGACGTATACGAGTTCGCCGTGACGCCAACGGCGGTGTACGTCATCGCTGAAAACGGCCCGAACGTGCTGCGCATCTACACGGACGGCCGCAAACATCCGGCGCCCGAGGATCTCTGGCCGACCTACAACGGTGCGTCGGTCGGCCACTGGGAAGGCGATACGCTCGTCTTCACCACGATCAGCCTCAAGGGTTCCAAAGACAACGACGTCATCGTCGACCGCACGGGTCTGATTCTGAGCGACGCGAGCCGCGCGACCACGCGCCTGCGCAAGGTCGACGAGAAGACGATGGAAGCGGAGATCCTCGTCGAGGACGCCAAGGCGCTGAAGGGCCCCTGGAAGGTGACGAAGCGGTACGTGAAGCAGCCGCCGGGCACGTGGGCGTGGGACTATGCGTGCGCGGAGAACAACCGCAATCCGATCGATCCGTCGGGCAGGACGTTGACGCTCGGTCCGGACGGCAAACAGCTGGACAAGTAGCTTCCGCCGTGTGGGGCGAGCCTTTCAGGCTCGCCTCGCGAACCCGAAGGGTTCGCGCCACGGGCGACTATCATCAGGAGGCCGATTGTGAATCGACGAACTCTTCTGGTTATCGCGGTCGCGATTTCCCTCGCGGTGCCTGTTCTCGCCCATCACTCCGCGTCGATGTTCGACGACGCGAAGGTCGTGGAAAAGAAGGGCACCGTGAAGGAACTGCAGTGGACGAACCCGCACATCTGGCTGCAGGTCGTCTTCGAGGAGAACGGAACGAAGACGGAGTGGAGCCTCGAAGGCGGAAGCCCGAATACGCTCTCGCGTCAGGGCTGGCGCGCGACGACCTTCAAGGCCGGCGACATCGTGACCGTCCGCTTCAATCCGATGCGTGACGGTTCCGCCGCCGGTCTCTTCATCGGCGCGAAGTTCGACGCCGATGGCAAGACGATTGGCCGCTGGCAATAAAACGTCCGCGGCGCGAACCCTTCGGGTTCGCGAGGCGAGCCTGAAAGGCTCGCCCCAGACGATCTACGGCACCGCCGCGCCGCCGGACGATGCGTTGCTCGCCTTGCCGACGGCGTTCGGATCCACCTGTGAAAACGCGGCCAGGGTGGGGCCGTTCTCTCCGCGCGGCAGCATGCTCGGGCCGGAGCGGAGGAACACTTTCTCCGGCGCCGTTCCCGTTGGGAAGAGCACGCCGATGAAGCAATTGCTCATCTCGTCCCAGTTCTGAGGACCCCAGACGACCTTCTTCGTCGCGTCCGGGTTGAACCGGTTTGCCGTTGAATTGTCGAAGTGCGTGATCAGCTGCAGCTTCGATCCCTTGGGCAGCGCGATTGGCTCGGCGTACTGATAGCCCATCTGCCATTCGAAGTTCCACGCGCCCTTCAGCACCGTCGTGATCTTCTTGTCCGGCGTCACCACCCGCAGCTCGAAATCCTTGCCGCGCAGATGCATGTGCGGCTGCGCGTAAACCAGCCGCGCCTCCTCACCGAACGTAATCTCGCTCACGACTTCCGCGTTGGCATCGGACGGCGGAATGGCCAGGTTCATCGCCGTCGGTCCGGCGTGGAAGTAGTAACGCGTCTTCGGCGCCTGCTTCGCCAGAACGAGGCCGAGTTTCGACGCGTCCGACGTCGGCTCGCCTGATGTCGTGTAGTGAAGCTCGAACACCAGGTCGGAGCCCTTGGGAATGAACTTCGCCGCTCCGTCGATGTCGAAGCGCTGCGCGCCGAGGCCGGGATTGAACTTGCCGAGGATGTCGTTGCCTTCCTCGATCATGTTGTCGCCCATGATCGCGCGGTGTGATTCGCGCTCGTAGGCCTCGCCGATGGTTGCCCTCGCCATCCACTTCGATCCCGGCGGGCGCACCCACACCTTGCCGTGGTGGAGAACCTTCGAATTGCCCGGCCGCATTTCCGCCGCGCTCACCCACAGGTCTTCCGTGAACACGCCCTTGACGAGCACGTACTTGTAGTTGATCGTCCCGGCCGCGGGAATCGGAAACGCCTTCGGCATCTCCACGATGATGTCGGGCTTGATGTTCCAGCCGTTTTCGAAGGTCAGTGGCGCCGGCGCATCGCTCGGATTGCCCGCGGGCGCTCCGGCATCCACCCAGGCGTTGAGTGCCGCGATCTCGCGCGCGCTCAGCCGGCGTTCGTTGGAGAAGTGACCGTAGGCCGGATCCGCGAACCATGGCGGCATCTGTTTCGTGGCGACGGCGTTCTTGATCGCGCGTGCCCACGGGCGCGTCTGCTCGTAGGTGAGGAGCGACATCGGCGCCACCTCGCCCGGCCGGTGGCAGGCCTGACAGTTCTTCTGCAGCACCGGGAGCACGTCCTTGTAGAACGTCGGCGCGGCCGCTGCTGCGGCGGAAGTCGCGACCTGCGAGCTCTGCGGCGCGGCGACGAGCGACGCTCCCAGCAGGGTTCCAGCGAGGGCGATGAAGCTGATGCGCATCGTGAACGCCTCCTTGGGCGAACTGTCCGGACAGTATAGGCCTGTTTGCGGCCTCCCCCGACGACCCACGGTCCCGTTAGCGCGCTGCGATTTCGGCCAGTTTCGAATAAACCGCGTCCGCCACGTCAATGGTGTCTTCCGCCAGCCGCCGCTTCCGCTCGGCGCGCGACCGGTCGAACGGCATCCGCACCGGCGGACCGCCGGGGACCGGACGCGCCCCGCGGACAGCATCCGCGTAGACGGCGACGCTCCGCTCGAATTCGTCGGGAGACGTCAGAAGGTCAGGCCGCACAGCGACGATGACCATCCCGAATCCGGCGAGCTCCGGCGGAAGCGCGGGGCTGCCGGCCAGCATCCCGAACAGCTGGACGACCATGCCCAGCCCGGATCCTTTATGGCCGCCCCATGCCGCGAAGGCGCCCGCGAGCGCCGCCATGGGATCGCGCGTCGGCCGCCCCGCCGCGTCGAAGGCCACGTCTTCCGGCAGCTGCCGCCCGAGTCGGTCCGCGAGCTTGACCTCCGCGTGCATGATCGCCGACGTGCCGATGTCCCAGATCACCGGTTCGTCGGCGCTCGGAAAGCCGACGCAGATCGGGTTGGTGCCGAATCGTCCTTCGGTGGCGCCGTAGGGCGCCACCCACGGCGAGGCGTTCGAGGCGATGAGCGACACGAGTCCCCGCTTCGCCGCCATCTCGGCGTAATACGACAGCATGCCGGTGTACCAGGTGTTGCGAGCGCCGACGATCGCGATTCCGTTGGCCGATGCCTTCTCGATCGCGAGAACCATTGCCCGGTGAGCGACGACGTAGCCGATCCGATCGCCGCCGTCGATCGACGCCGACACCGGCGTTTCCTTC
Organism: Vicinamibacterales bacterium; assembly: GCA_035711805.1. Lineage (GTDB taxonomy): Bacteria > Acidobacteriota > Vicinamibacteria > Vicinamibacterales > UBA2999 > Gp6-AA40. The sequence continues at coordinate 6,262 of DASTBV010000155.1, read as the reverse complement.
ACGATGCGTATCGGTTGACGGCTGACACCCGTCGTCAGAACCCGCTCGACAATGCTCACGGCACGCGCCAGCCCGCCATACGTCACGCCCCGCAGCTCGCAATCGATCAGGTGATCGGCGATGAGACGCGCGTCCCCGGAATCGTGTCCGATCGAGTGCATCGCCCGATCGGCGAGCTGCCGTGCCTCTTCGACCGTCAGCCGCATGTGACTATCATTTCCCGAATATGTGTGAGCGGTTCTTTTACCTGATTCTCGTGGCCGCCGCCCTTGTTGCGTCCGCGGCATGCAACAGAACGCCGCCTCCTTCCTCGGCCGAGCCGGATCGCGTCGTCATCATGGTCTTCGACCAGATGCGGCCGGATTACATCGACCGCTTCAATCTCGAACATTTCAAGCGGCTTCGCGCGACAGCGCGCCACTATCCCGACGCCTACATCGGGCATCTCGCCTCGCAGACGATCGTCAGCCATCTCGTCATCCCGACCGGAATGGCGCCGCGGGAACTGCCCTGGCAGGACGATGCGTTTATCGACGTGGCAGGCGTCCTCGGGAAGCCGGGTGCAGCGTACGATGCCGACGAGCTCTCGCGCGAGGACATCTGGCGCTTCCTCGAACGCATCCCGCGCGAGCGCTTTCTTCCCGCTCGCATCAACGACGCACTGGGTCCCGTCTTTGCCGTGGGCGAAAAGGATTACGCCGCTGAAACGTTTGGGGGACCACACGCGTCGTCGATCGTCACGCTCGAAAAGGCGGACGGGAGGTGCGTGCCCTCGGGCGTGAACGTGCCGTCCTATATTGCCGGCAACCCGCGCTTCTCGCTCGATTGTTCGGAGCCGTACGGCACCGCGTATTCCACCATCTATGCGCTCGACGGCAGCCGATACGTGCCGGGGAACGACCCCGCGCGTCCGGGCGGGGATGTGTGGACGGCGGACGCGGCGCTCGAGATCATGCGCCGCGAAAAATGGTCCGCGCTGTTTCTGACCTTCGGCGGGATCGACAGGGTCGCACACATGCTCGGCGAGCAGGACGGCCGCGGCCTCGTCAGCGTCCCGAGCGAGTACCGTCTTGCCGATGTGCTGCGTGTGGCCGACGCGCAACTGGGGAGGATTCTCGACGAGCTGGAAGCACGGGATCTCGCGGACCGCACGATGGTGGTCGTGACCGCAGATCATGGAGGCCAGCGGCACGACGTCTATCTGGGAAACGGCCGCTTTCAGTCCTGCTGCGGATTCGAGAATTTCACGGGCCCTGTGGAGCCGCCGTATTGGCTGGATCACCTGAACCAGCTCGGCACGCTGCGGACCGCGTACGCGGATTCGAGCATCAACCTGTGGCTGGCCGATCAGTCGGAGGCCAACGAACAGGCGCTGACGCGTGGGCTGCAGGACATATCCGGCGTGACGGAGGTCTATGCCAAACGTCGCACCGGAACCGAGTACCGGTACGAACAGGTTTACGCGAATCTCGAGACACAGAACGCCGCGTTCCGGGCGTGGGCGCGCCAATACAGCAGCGAGCTCGTGAACACCATGGCTGGCGCCGGCGGCCCGGACCTCGTTGCGCTGATGGCCGATGGTTATGGCTTCGGACGCATCGGCGGACACGGCGGCGCGCAGGAGAAGGTGCAGCGGATTCCCATGATCATTCGAGTGCCGGGTGAGCCGCCGTCGACGCGGACAGTGCCGATGCGCCTGATGGACGTCGCGCCCGAAGTCATGCGCGTCCTCAATCTGCAGCCGTAACTTCCGTCGAGCGGGGATTCCGTGGCGCGAACCCTGCGGGTTCGCGCGGCGGCCCTGAAAGGGCTCGCCTCGCGAAATCCGCAGTCGAACGAAAAGCCCGTCACGGTATCGTGATTTCGATCATTCGGTCGTTGCCGCTCGTCGGGTGCTGGATGTTCACCCACGCGCGGCGCTTGTTCATCGGATCGAAGTAGAGTCCCGTGAACTCCGAGCCGGGTGTGCCGTTGGACGCCCAGCGGGCGAGACCTTCACCAGCATCCTGCAGGTCGCCGTCCTTGTTCACATCCACGGCGAACCAGATGTCGTCGTCGGTACCGCCATTGCGGTCCTCGATGATGTAGACGTTGCCATCGTGATCGATCGCCAGATTGTCTGGGTTGGCGAAGGCCGACCCCACGGCATTGCCTGTCGCCAGATCGATCGTGTTCCGGTTGGCGAACACGGAAATGGCGTTGTTCTCGAGATCGAGCACGTAGGTTTCGTTCGTGGTCGTCGTTGTCACGTAGAGCAGCTCCCTGCCCCCAACTGTCTGTATCAGCATGTCCTCAGGCCGCTGGTAGTCCGTGCCTTTGAACGCCGCGAGCTCGGTAGTGTTCCGCGCGTCGACGGACGTCACGCCACGGATGTCGGTAATGGTGATAGTCCCGGGAAGGCCGGCGCCATTGCTATTCGTGATCGGGACCCACGTATAAGCGCCGGTGGCATTGGGGGTATTCCCGTTGCCCACGCGCAGGACGAACGTCTGCCCGGCGCCGAAGTACTCGGCCCGTCCCGACATAATCTCGCCCCAGCTGGCTTTCGGCACGTACTTGTAGAGGCTTCCGCCGTTCAGTTCGTCGATGAAGTACATGTTGAGGGCCTTGTCGAACTGGATACCTTCGTGCGAGACACGCGGAATGACGTTGCGGTGCACGAAATCGGCGCCGTTGTTACTTGCGGCACTCACGGGGTTGAAGATGCCGGGGGCGTCGAGCGGATTCCGAAGCTCGAACAACCGTCCGTATGGGCTGGTCGATCCGGTGGGCACCGTCTCCCAGCGTTCTTCCGCGGTGATCAGCGTTCCCCACGGCGTCCAGTAGCACGCGTCGAACGCAACGTGTCCGCCGGCGGTCGGGGTCTGCCAGATGGTTTCGGTCTCATGCGTTGCCACGTTCGTGCGTTGCACCCCGGACGAGCCCGTTTCAAACACCGTGAATAGATAGCTGCCCTTCTGCGGCCCTGTCTCGTTCACGGTGATCATGTCCCAGCTACCCGAATTCGGCTTCGATAACAGGAGTTGCGTTGCACGGTCGGCGATTGACTCCTGCGCGAAAGCCGGGTTACCGAACGTGATCGGCATCGCTTCGTTGGCCGTCGGGCCCGCCGAGCTGGTCAGCGGTGTGAAATCTGAAAAGCGAGTGCCGTCGGCGAGGAGGACACCGCCAGCAATTAGCACGCTGCCTGACACCAGGCCAGCGCGTCGGAGTGACATCTTCATCGTTGGGTTCTCCAGTCTGCGTCCCGCGTTTGTGCGAACGAACTCGTTTTGTACTGATTGGGTGTTTCATCCGCGGCAATGCCGTGTGACGTCGGCGCAACTTTTCCGAGCGGACTACAATGCAGGGACCGCACACCGCTGAATACATTCATCCTCTTCGTCGCGCTGCACGGCTGGCCGATGCCGGCGTGGGTTCCGCCGGGCCGCGCCGTCGCCGCGGTCACGCGTCTGTTCGCCGCAATCAGCATCTTCGCGCTCGAGATGCAGGTCGCGACGTGGCTGTCGATCGCGACCGTCCGCTCGCTGGCACTGGTGAACCTCGCTGCCGCACTCGTTTCGGCGGTGGTTTATTGGCGAGAAAGAGACTCGCGGCCGGCTCCCGTCAGTTCACGGATGCCGCTGTCCACGGCTTACATCGTCGGCGTCTGCCTGCTTGCCGCCGGAGTGCTGGTCCTGAATGCGATGCGGCCCGTGCTCGCTGCCGATCCGTATCACCTCGACCGCATGGCGCAGATCGAGCGGTTCGGCACGATTGCCTACGACCTGGCCGCGGAGCCGAAGGTGAATTCATTCGGGTGGACCTACGAGTTGGTGCTGGTAGATCTCCATCAGATTCCGTCCGCGGGCCCAATCCTTGTGCGGTTCCACGGTCTGCTCGGCCTGGTCATGTACCTGCTCGCGCTGGCGGCGGCACGGACGTGGCTGCCGCCCTCGCGCGAGTGGTATCTCACCGCACTGCTCGTCGTGCCCGTCGTCTTTCATCAGCTCGTCCTGATCAAGAACGATCTGTTCGGCGCCGTGCCGGCGCTCGTCGCGCTGACGTGGCTCGTCGTGCGCGCCTCCGTTGCGACGCCAAAGGAGATCGCCTGGGCGGCATGGCTGTGCGGGTTCGCGATTGCGGTCAAGGTGACGAGTGCGCCGATAGCGCTCGTCCTCGCGGGCACGCTGCTGATGCAACGCGCCGACAGGGCAGCAGCCGTTCGTGCGGGCGCCATTGGGGGGCTCATCGGCCTGATGTGCGGTGGATTCTTCTTCACGCTCGTCGAGAACTTTCGCGTGTACGGCAGTCCGGTCACCGCGTTCAAGGAATCCGGCGCCATGGGCAACCGGAACGAGACCGTCGGCCAGGCCGCGGTCAGCGTTGTCCGCTTCCTCATCAGCCTGTTCGACCTCGGGCAGATTACGCGCGTGGTCTGGCCAGGCCGAGGAGGGTGGGGCGCGACCTTTGGGCTTCCATTCGTCTGGGCCCTTGCCGTGCTGATCAGGTATCGAAGCCGGATCGAGGTCAGGCGCGCGCTGTGGATTGCCGCGATCTCCATGCTGGTATTCGCCGCGCTGTACACGGACGCGGACATCGCGCATCGGCTGATTCTCGGTCCCGGTCTCCTGCTCATCCTGGTTGCGGTGTCAATTCTCGAGGACGATGATCGGAGGTCACGCATGCTGCAGACCTCGCTGTACGCCGTCATCGCTCTTTCGGCGCTGCAGATCGCCCGAAGCGCCAGCCTGTATCTCCGGTCGTAACCGATGGACGGGCCCGTGCTGACGATCGGGTGCGTGTCGTACAAGAGCGCGCCGTATGTCGCGCTCAATCAGCGCCTGACGCACTTCCTGAATCCAGGTGTGCGCGTCCAATGGATCGTCGTCACCAACGACACCAAGAAGCCGGCCAGGGTAGCGCCGCAGCTCGCGGCTGAAACGGTCCTTCTCGGCCGGGCGCCGGCCGATCGGTCACAGGACTTTCCCAAAGGCCGGCATCATGCGGCCGGACTGCAGCAGATCATCGAGCGCGTGGCGACGAGGTTCCTGCTCGTCCTCGATCCCGACTTCTTCATCGTGCGCCCGAACTGGATCGCCGACTGTCTCGCGCACATGGAGACGCATGGCCTGTCGTTTTTCGGCGCCGCGCACCACCCGCGGCGCGCGACGAAGTTCCGCTACTTCCCGAGCGTCATGTGCACGTTCGTCGATCTGAACCGCGTGAATCGCGGTGACCTGGATTTCAACCCCGGGCGATACCACCGCCTGACCGCCTCCGGCCGCCGCGAGCGGCGGGAGCGCCGGCAGGGACGCCAGTTGATCCCGACGACCGTCGCTCGGATCGTTCGCGAGCTTCGCCAGTTCGCCGGACGCCCCTGGTATGTCGCCAAGGTCCAGGACACCGGGTATCGGATTCACGAGCGATTCTTCGCGGATCCGAATCACAAGAGCGACTACGTGACGCCGGTCCTGCGGCCCGAGATCGAATGGCCGGAGGCCTTCGGGAGTGGATCGCCGCTGGCGCTGTTACGTCGTCTGTACCTCTCGCCTCCGCTGCTGCCCGAGTCGTTCAGCATCCTCCCGCGGCGCGCGGGTTATACGACTCGGGAAGGGTTCAGGGAGAGTGGGTTTCGGGCGGTGACGAATCACGGTTGGGAAGAACACGTCTGGCAGGGGATGCCGTTCGGCTTTCACGTCACCCGGCACAGCCGCTTCCATTCGATGGATTTGACGATCGATTTCGCGGATGTCGAGCGCGCGGCCGCTGAAGTGACCGGTATGCCGCTGGCCCAATAATGGTCGCCGGCTCTTACGGGCGCGGATTGCGCGTCCGCAGCCACTCGTTGACGAACTGGTCGACGAGCTCTCCCGTCGAGCGCTCCATGTCCGCGACGACGGTTTTCTGGTCGCTGACATTCAGGAACGAATGGGACCAGAGCTCGTTGAGCACCGAGGCGCCGTTACGGAGGCTGGTGCCTCCTTCACCCACGACGAGGCGCATGAAGAACGCGTAGCCGGCCAGCTTCTGCACCGCTCGCGTTTCGAGCATGGTGATTTCGAGCTCGACGTGCGGCCGGATCCCGGGAGCCTTTGCATCTTCCGCCGCCGGCATCACCTGCAGCCCCCACCCGCGCAGTTTGAGCTCGACGAGCGTCTGCAGACGGACCTCTGTGAGCCCGTTGGGCAGAATGTCCGGCGGTGCGGCGATCGACACCTTGACGGTTACGGCCTCCACGCCTTGCAGCGGTGCGGGTCGTCCCTGCGCAAACAACCGCACC